>NZ_JBHSDL010000001.1:0-213529 GCF_042650145.1 Nocardia halotolerans
GCGTTGCGTGGGTGCGTTTTGAGCGCTGGCTGGCAGCTCGGCCGCGAAGCGCTGCTTCGCGGCGGGACCCTCTTCGGGGGCGGGTTGTGCGGGGTTGGTTTTCCGTGCTGGTGCCTGGGGTTTGTGGGTCCAGGGTGGTGGGCCTGTGTTCGAGGCTCGCGTTGCCAGGTGCGTTTCGAGCGCAGGGTGGCGGGTCGGCCGCGAAGCGCTGCTGCGCGGCGGGGCCGGGCTCGGGTGCGGTCGTGTGGAGCCGGTGGTGCGGGATGACGTTGGGCTTTGTCCGGTCAGGTGGGGGTTGCCAGGGCGAAGGGGAGGACGGCGTCGGCGCCGCTGGTGCGCAGGGCGTGGGCGGCTACGGTCATCGTCCAGCCGGTGTCGGTGAGGGTGTCGACCAGCAGGATCGGGCCGTGCACGTCCGCGAGGTCGGGAATTTCCCAGGAGTCGAAGAGGCCGGCTACTCGGTGGGCCGAGTTCGCGGCCGAGACCGGGGGGCGGTCGGGGCGGTTGTGCAGGGTGCCGAGGTTGTCGAGCTTGCCGATCTGGGCCAGGCGGGCCGCGAGGCTGGTGGTCAGCTGGGGGTAGCGGGGTGATTCCAGGGCCAGCACCGCGCTCGGGCGGGTGGTCCAGTTCCAGTCGCGCAGCACTGCGACGCAGGCATCGAACACGGCATCGGGGACGGGGGCGTCGGGGCCGTCGAGCAGGGCGCGCAGGCGCTGACCCCAACCCAGGTCGGTGAGTCGGCCGAGGACTCGGCCGGTCTCGGCACCGCCGGTGATCTTGCCCGACAACGGGATTCCCAACTTCGCCATGCCACTGGGCCACTGTTTACGTGGTGCCAGATCGAGCCCTGGCCGGTCGAGGCGGGCTCGGGTGGCGGCCACGGCGTCGGCGTCGACGGTGGTGTCGGGGCTGGTGCCGGTGCAGTTGTCGCAGCGCCCGCAGTCGGCCTCCGCGGTCGCGAGTCCCTCGAGCCCGGGATCGTCGAGCTGGCGGCGCAGGAAGGCCATCCGGCACGTCGACGTCGACTGGTAGTCGATCATCGCCTGCTGCTCGGTCGCGCGGGCCTCGGCCAGACGCTCGTAGCGTTCGGTGTCGTAAGTCCAGTGCTGCCCGGTCGAGAGCCAGCCGCCGCGTACCCGCCGCACCGCACCGTCGACATCGAGCACCTTGAGCACCATTTCCAGCCGCGACCGGTTCAACTCGACCAGTGGTTCGAGCGCCACTGTCGACATCGGCCGGTCGGTGTCGAGCGCGTCGAGCACCGAGCGCACGATGTGCTCGCGGGGGAAGGCCACGGAAGCGAAGTAACTCCAGATTCGCGCGTCCTCGGGCCCGGGCAGCAGCACGACCTCGGCACGCGCGGTGCCGCGCCCGGCGCGCCCCACCTGCTGGTAGTAGGCGATCGGCGAGGACGGCGCCCCGACGTGCACCACGAACCCCAGGTCGGGCTTGTCGAACCCCATCCCGAGCGCCGACGTCGCGATCAGCGCCTTCACCTCGTTGTCCAGCAACGCCGTTTCCAGCGCCTCCCGTTCGGCCGGATCGGTTTGACCGGTGTAGGCGGCCACGGTGTGGCCGTGCGAATTCAGCACGTCGGCCAGATCGTTGGCCGCCGCCACGGTGAGGCAGTAGATGATGCCGGAGCCGGGCATCCGGTTCAGTTGCGCGCCGAGCCAGGCCGTGCGTTGCACCGCATCGTCGAACCGGACCACCGACAGGTGCAGCGACTCGCGGTCGAGGGTGCCACGCAACACCAGCGTGTCGGTACCGATCTGCCCGGCCACATCGGTGACCACCCGGTCGTTGGCGGTGGCCGTGGTCGCCAGCACGGGCACCTCGGACCCGAGATCGGCGATCAGGGTGCGGATGCGCCGGTAGTCGGGCCGGAAGTCGTGGCCCCAGTCCGACACGCAGTGCGCCTCGTCGATGACGACCAGCCCGGCGTCGGCGGCCAAGCGCGGCAGCACCTGATCGCGGAAGTCCGGGTTGTTCAGCCGTTCCGGGCTCACGAGCAGCACGTCGACCTCACCGTCGGCCACCCGCTGATGGATCTCGTCCCATTCGGTGACGTTGCCCGAGTTGATCGTCGCGGCCACCACACCCGCCCGTTCGGCGGCGGCCACCTGGTTGCGCATCAGCGCGAGCAGCGGCGACACGATCACCGTGGGACCGCGCCCCGCCCGGCGCAACAGCTTCGCGGCGATGAAGTACACCGCCGATTTACCCCAGCCGGTGCGCTGCACCACCAGCGCGCGCTTGCGCTGCACCACCAGCGCCTCGATCGCGATCCACTGATCCTCCCGCAACCGCGCGTCGGGGCCGGCCAGCTCGGTGAGCAGCTCCTCGGCTCGATCGCGCAGGTCAGGAGCCGTCAGGTCGAGCACATCGTTGCCTGCCGCTGTGGTCATGCGCCCCATGGTGCCTTGCCCCACCGACAAGTTCGACGGGCGGTACAGAAGCCGATGACGACGTGGTGCCGCAGCATCGCTGGGTGCGGCGGCGATGCTCGGACGCGCAGGCCCCGTCGCCTTCGCGTCGGTCGCGGGCCGAGGCGGTCGGCAGCGTCGGGCCTCCGCTCATGAAGAGCGGCGGATCGTCTCGATCTCTTCCCAGCCGGGAATGGAGGCGCTCGCGCCGGGTCGTGTCGTGGCCAAGGCTCCAGCGATGTTCGCCCATTTCACGGCCGTGTCGACGCCCTGCCGCCAGGTGGCGAGCAGTGCGCCGGTGAAGGCGTCACCCGCACCGGTCGTGTCGACCACGTCGACGGGTAGCCCGGCCACGGCGAGCTCGGTCCCGTCGGCGCCGCGATACAACGCTCCCTCCTCGCCCAGCGTGCGCACCACGTGCGGTACCTGTGCCAGCTCGGTGCGAAACTGTTCGAACTCCAGGGTGTTCACGATCGCGACGTCCACGGCCGCCCAGAGTTCGCCCGGAAGTGGCCGGACCGGCGACGGGTTCAGCGCGACGACAGTGCCCGACGCACGGGCACGGCGGGCGGCCTCGACCACGGTGTCGACCGGAATCTCCAACTGGCACAGCAGAATGTCGGCCGCCGCGATCGTCGCGAGTTCGGTGGGCGTCAGTTCGGTCATGCGCCCGTTGGCGCCCGTGACCACGATGATGCTGTTGTCCCCGGATTCGTCGACGACGATGGTCGCGACTCCGCTGGCACCGTCGACGCGGCGCAGCAAGGTGATGTCGACGCCTGCCTCCGACAGGGTGGTACGCAGCGTCTCCCCGAACGCGTCGTCGCCGGTCGCCCCGAGGAATCGGACCCGCGCACCCGACCGTGCCGCCGCGATCGCCTGATTCGCGCCCTTCCCGCCGGGAACCGTCGCGAACCCGGACCCCAGCACGGTCTCACCCCGCGTCGGCCTGCGCTCGGTGCTGGTCACCAGATCCATGTTGACGCTGCCCAGCACGACCACGGTCGGCGCATCGGAATTCATACCGGCCAACCTAGTTGCGACCGCGCGACCGCGGCCGGGTCCGAGCCACCGTGGCGGATGAGATTCGTCCGGTTTCGGGAGGTCGCGAAGCTGATCGGCGGGCCGGGCGGTCGGGCTGCGCGAGCCTGGCGTGGGTTCGGAGCAGTGCTCGATGAACGACTTCGTGTGCGGCGCAAGACCCTGTGGACAACTCTGTCCCGCCGCCGGTCGGAGCCGTATTCCGGGGTGCGGGTGGCGGCAAACGGCTCGACCGCACTGCGTACGCTGATACCCATGACGGTAGAAGTGACCCCCGAGCTCGACATCCGCGCCGCGGTGCACGACGCCGCCCGCAGGGCTCGCGTCGCGTCCCGGGTGCTGGCTCAGCTGACCACGGCGCAGAAGAACGACGCACTGCACGCGGCGGCCGACGCCCTGCTCGCCGCCGCCGATCGGATTCTCGCGGCCAATGCCGAGGACATCGCGACCGCGCAGGCCGCGGGCACCGAGGCGAACCTGCTCGACCGGCTGCGTCTCACCAAAGCCCGCATCGATGGGATCGCGTCGGGACTGCGGCAGGTCGCCGGGCTGCCCGACCCGGTCGGCGTCGTGGTGCGCGGCTCCACGCTGCCCAACGGTCTCGAGATCCGGCAGACCCGCGTGCCGCTCGGCGTGGTCGGCATGGTCTACGAAGCTCGTCCCAATGTCACCGTCGACGCGTTCGGTCTCGCGCTCAAATCGGGTAACGCGGCGCTGCTGCGCGGCTCGTCCTCGGCCGCGAACTCCAACGCCACTCTCGTCGAAGTGCTGCGCGAAGCCCTCGTGGCCCAAGGCGTCCCGGCCGACGCGGTGCAGCTGCTGCCCAGCCACGACCGTTCCAGCGTCACCCACCTGATCCAGGCGCGCGGCCTGGTCGACGTGGTGATTCCGCGCGGCGGCGCGGGCCTGATCAACGCCGTCGTCCGCGACGCGCAGGTGCCCACCATCGAAACCGGCACCGGCAACTGCCATGTCTACGTGCACTCGGCCGCCGACCTGGACATGGCCGAGGCCATCGTGCTCAATGCCAAGACCCGCCGCCCCAGCGTCTGCAATGCCGCCGAGACCGTCCTGATCGACGCCGCCGTCGCCGAGGCCGCGCTGCCGCGACTGAGCAAGGCGCTCGAGGACGCGGGTGTCACCATCCACGGTGACCTGCCCGGCCAGGTCCCGGCCACCGACGCCGACTGGGGCGAGGAGTACCTCACCCTCGACATCGCGCTGAAGGTGGTCGACGATCTCGATGCCGCCGTCGAGCACATCAACACCTGGGGTACCGGCCACACCGAGGCCATCGTCACCGCCGACCTGGCGGCCGCGCGCGAGTTCACCGGCCGGGTCGATGCGGCCGCGGTGATGGTGAACGCCTCGACCGCGTTCACCGACGGCGAGCAGTTCGGGTTCGGCGCCGAGATCGGCATCTCCACCCAGAAACTGCATGCCCGCGGCCCGATGGCACTGCCCGAACTCACCTCCACCAAGTGGATCGTGTGGGGCGACGGCCAGACTCGGCCGGTGTAGTCGTGACGCTGGTACAGGATCCGATCTTCACCTCCGTCGACGATGTCGTCGAACGGCTCGCCACCACCGGCTACCTGGCCGACAAGGCCACCGCCACCTCGGTGTTCCTGGCCGACCGGCTGGGTAAACCATTGCTCATCGAGGGTCCGGCCGGTGTCGGCAAGACCGAGCTGTCGCGCGCGGTGGCCGAGGTCGCCGGCGCCGAACTGGTCCGGTTGCAGTGCTACGAGGGCGTCGACGAGGCCCGCGCACTCTACGAGTGGAACCACGCCAAGCAGATCCTGCGGATCCAGGCGTCGAGCGAAAACGACTGGGCCGAAACAAAAGCCGACGTCTTCACCGAGGAATTCCTGCTCTCGCGCCCGCTGCTCACCGCGATCCGCCGCACCGAGCCGACGGTGCTGCTGATCGACGAGACCGACAAGGCCGACGTCGAGATCGAGGGCCTGCTGCTGGAGGTGCTCAGCGACTTCGCGGTCACCGTCCCCGAGCTCGGGACCATCACCGCCACCCGCAAGCCGTTCGTGGTACTCACCTCCAACGCGACCAGGGAACTGTCGGAGGCGCTCAAGCGCCGCTGCCTGTACCTGCACCTGGACTTCCCCGACGAAGACCTCGAGCGCCGCATCCTGGCCAGCCGGGTACCGCAGCTCTCGGCAACGGTCGCCGAGCAGCTGGTGCGGATCGTGCACGTGCTGCGCGGGATGCAGCTCAAGAAGTTTCCCTCGGTGGCGGAATCGATCGACTGGGGCAACACCCTGCTCGCGTTGGGCGCCGAGGACCTCGACGACGCCACTGTGCGCGCCACCCTCGGCGTGGTACTCAAGCACCGCAGCGACCATCAGCGGGCACTGGCCGAGCTGAAACTGAGCTGATCATGACCGCGCCGCCACCCCACGGCCTCGGCGGCCACCTCGCCGGTTTCGTGACGGCGCTGCGGGCCCGTGGGGTACCGGTCGGGCCGTCGGAAACCGTCGACGCGGGCCGGGTGCTCACCGTGCTCGACCTGCTCGACCGCGAAGCGGTGCGAGAAGGGCTGGCGTGTGCGCTGCTGCGTAGGCCCACTCACCGCGCCACCTTCGACGGACTGTTCGACCTGTGGTTTCCCGTCGCGGTGGGGCAGCGCAGCGCCGAAACACCGGAGCTGCCGCGCACGCCCGAAGGCCAGGTGGACATGGCCGCCCTGCGCGAACAGCTCGCCGAACTGCTCGCGAGCGAGGAGAGCGACACCCAGCTGCAACTGCTGGCCGGGCAGGTGGTCGAGCAGCTCGGGCAGTACCAGTCGGCCCGCGGACCTTCGTTCTCCGCCTATCAAGCCATGAAAGATCTCGCGCCCCAGACCTTGCTCTCGCGGGTGCTCGCGGGGCTGGCCCTGCCGCCGGATGCCGGTGACCGCGATACCGAGGTCGCGCGGCGGCTCGCGCGTGAACGGATCGCCGGGTTCCGGGCCAGTGTGGAAGCCGAGACCAACCGGCGCGTCGCCGAACAGATCGGCCGCGACCGGGTCGCCTCCTACGGGGTGGCCCGCCAAGCCGAGGACGCCGACTTTCTGCGCGCCTCCGAGCGTGAGCTGGCCGAACTGCGTCGCGGGACCCAGCGCTTGGCCCGCATCCTCGCCGCACGACTGGCGGTGCGGCGCAAACGCTCCCGCCGCGGTGAGATCGACCTGCGCAAGACCTTGCGCGCCTCGATGTCCACCGGCGGTGTCCCGATCGACCTGGTGAACCGCAAACCCCGCCCGGGTCGCCCGGAACTGGTTCTGCTGTGCGATATCTCGGGTTCGGTGGCCGGGTTCAGCAATTTCACCCTGTTGCTGGTGAGCGCACTGCGCGAACAGTTCTCCCGGGTACGGATCTTCGCCTTCGTCGACCGTACCGACGAGGTCACCGGATTCTTCGACCCACATGCCGGCCTCGACGACGTGCTGACCAGGATCTTCACCGAATCCCGCATCATCGACGCCGACGGCCACTCCGACTACGGCCAGGCTTTCACCAGCTTCGCCGACAATTTCGCCGACGCCGTCACCAGCCGCAGCTCCCTGCTGGTCCTCGGGGACGGGCGCACCAACTACCGCAACCCTCGCCTGGACACCCTGCGTGAACTGGCCGAGACCGCCCGCCACGCCCACTGGCTGAACCCGGAGCCGAAAAAGCTGTGGGGGACCGGTGATTCAGCGGCCCACGACTACGCATCGGTGATCGAGATGCACGAATGCCGATCGGCTCGCCAACTGACCGAGGTGGTCTCGCGGTTGCTGCCCGTCTGATGAGGGCCCCCGGGTGGGCCGAGGTGGACCACTTCAGCAGACGTTAAGCCCGTCACAGGTACGCACGACCAAGATCATCGCCATGCTGGCAGGGGCGTCGCGTGACGACGAGCGATCCGATCGACAGACATCGCCTGCACGGCAATTCACACCGGGCGCGGGCGCCCACGCTGCACGACGATTGGCGAGGTTGGCGGCCGCCCGGCTGGCCGACGCTCCGGTCGCGGCGGAGGAACAGTTGCGGCGTGCGCTGGTCATCGGTCTCGGTGCGCTCGGCGACCGTGAACTCGCGGCGATGCGTACCCAATTGGTCACCGCGATCGCGGCGCAACCACGACGCGACCCGGACCTCGCCCGTGCCGCCGTATCGGCCGCCACCTGCTGGCACCCGATTTCGGCGGCGGACTCGGCGCATCTGTGGATCGTCGCGGGGCGCGCGTGGCATCGGGCCGGCGAGCACGCGGAGGCGGTGAGCGCGTTCGACCGCCCGCTGCTGGGCGGGCACAGCAACTACCCACCCGGTGAGCTCGCGCAGGTCCGCGCCGAGTACGCGGAATCGCTGAACCACCTGGGTCGCTACCGTCAGGCCGCCTGGCAGTTCACCGAGGCCGCGCGACTGCTCGCGTCCCCGACCGCCGATCGTCACCGCCACGCCGACCTGGTGTGGTCGGCGGCGGTCGCCCGCGAGTGCTGCGGACAGGAACCCGAGGCCCTTGGCGGTTATCTGCGGGCCGCGGCCCTGTGGGGTGAACAGGGCAAGATCGTGGCGCGGGCCCGCTGCCTGCGCGCGGCCGCCTGGTTGCAGCTGCGCGGGCCGCGGGGCCGGACACGGGGACCGTGGTGGATGACGCTGGATGTACTGCTGGCCGAACTGCACCGGCATGTCGCCGCCGACCCGGCGGCTCACGTCACCCAGGAGCTGCGCCGGACCCGTGCCCAGCTCGCCCAGATGTGTGCCCAGGCCTCTGGGTCCGGCCCGGGTCACGCGGGCATGGAGCGGTCCGGTCCGCCGCAGTGGTGGTCGGCCCGTTAAGCTCGGACCCCATGCACGAGACAGCTCGGCCGCGACGCAAACTCGGCGTGATGGGCGGAACCTTCGATCCCATCCACCACGGCCACCTCGTCGCGGCGAGTGAGGTCGCGAACCGCTTCCACCTCGACGAAGTGATCTTCGTACCCACCGGTCAGCCTTGGCAGAAGGTCGGCAAAGAGGTCAGCCCGGCCGAGGACCGCTACCTGATGACCGTCGTCGCCACCGCGTCCAATCCGCGGTTCTCGGTCAGCCGCGCCGACATCGAACGCAACAAGGTCACCTACACCGTCGACACCCTGCGTGAGATGCAGAGCGCCCATCCCGATGCCGAGCTGTACTTCATCACCGGTGCGGACGCGTTGGCCAACATCCTGACATGGCAGGATTGGACCGAACTGTTCGAACTGGCGAAGTTCGTCGGGGTGAGCCGTCCGGGGTACGAGCTGAACACCGACCATCTCGAGGAGCATCTGCGGGATCTTCCCGCCGATGCCGTCACGATGATCGAGATCCCCGCGCTGGCCATCTCGTCGAGCGAATGCCGCCGCCGCGCCGCGGAGGGTCGGCCGGTCTGGTACCTCGTCCCCGATGGCGTGGTGCAGTACATATCGAAGCGGCACCTCTACGTGCCCGCAGGAACGGAAGGTAAGGCATGAGCGCCACCGCCGAAGCGGTCGAGATCGCCAGAGTCGCCGCACTCGCGGCCGACGACAAGCTCGCCACCGATGTAGTCGTCCTCGACGTGTCCGAACAGCTGGTGATCACCGACTGCTTCGTGATCGCCTCCGCGCCCAACGAGCGCCAGGTCACCGCGATCGTCGACAACGTCGAGGACAAGCTGCGCGAAGCCGGGCACAAGCCGGTGCGTCGCGAGGGAACCCGTGAGGGCCGTTGGGCACTGCTCGACTACGTCGACGTCGTCGTCCACATCCAGCACAACGACGAGCGCAATTTCTACGCACTCGAGCGCCTGTGGCGCGACTGCCCGACGGTCCCCGTCGACGGCATCGCCGCACCTACTGCTCCGGCCGCCGACGACGACGCGCAGGCAGAGGCAGACAGCGAGTGAGCAAGTACGCCCATGTGCGCACGCTGATCCTGCTGCGGCACGGGCAGACCGAATGGAACGCCGCCGACCGGATGCAGGGCCAGATCGACACCGACCTCACCGAGCTCGGTCGTCAACAGGCCAAAGAAGCTGCGCGCGAACTGGTTTCGCGTAACGCCATCGCCATCCACGCATCCGATCTGCGTCGTGCCAAGGAGACCGCGCAGGCACTCGGCGACCTCAGCGATCTGCCGGTCGTCACCGATCAGCGGCTGCGGGAGACCAGCCTGGGCGACTGGGAGGGCTTGACCCACCTCGAAGTCGACGCCGACTACCCCGGTGCGCGCGTGCAGTGGCGCCTGGACGCCACGTACACACCTCCCGGTGGCGAGAGCAAGCTCGAGGTGGGGGCGCGCTCGCTGCCGGTGGTGCGCGAACTGTACAACGACCGGCAGGATTGGCCCGGTCGGACTATCATCCTGGTTGCGCACGGCGGGCTGATCGCGGCCCTGACAGCCGCGTTGCTGGATCTGCCTCCGGAGAATTGGCCCGCCCTCGGCGGTTTGGCCAATACCAGCTGGGTGCAGTTGTCCAGCCACGGCCCGGATGTCGATCGGCCCGGCTGGCGCCTCGATGTTTGGAACGCAGCGGCGAAGGTAGCTCCCGATGTCCTCTGAAGAGCCCGTCCGATCGGTACCGGACGAACTGTTCGAGCAGGTGACGGCCAAGCCCGGACGGCAATTGCCGGACGCGCTGTTCGGCCCGCCACCGGCCCGGCCCCAGCGCCCCGAGCGTGAGGAGCCGATCCGTTCGGTACCGGACGAACTCTTCAAACGTGTCACCGCGCGCAGCACCCGATCGCTGCCCGATGCCCTGTTCGGCCCGCCCCCCGAACCGGCCGTGATCCCTGCCGCGCCGATCGACTCGCCGGCCGTCGCCATCGGATCCGGTTCGGCGGCAGGCGATTCCGATGCCGAAGCGGTATCCGGCGATGCTGATGCCGTCGCGCCGGCGGTTGCCGACGGCGTGGACAGTGTCGATGCGGCTGCTGAGGGCGTGGACGCTGACAGTGTCGGCGCGGTTACTGACGGTGTGGACAGTGTCGGTGCGGCTGTGAGCGGCGTGGACAGTGTCGGCGCGGTTGCTGACGGCGTGAAAAGGGTCGGCGCGGTTGCTGACGGTGTGGACGGTGTCGGCGCGGCTACCAGCGGTGTGGACGTTGCCCGCACGGCGTCCGTCGGCGCGGGGACTTCGGGTGTCACATCGGATTCGACCGTGTCGGACGCTGATAGCGCGGCTGCCGGCGCAAAAGTGCCGCCCGTGCAGGAGTCCGACTCGGCGGCCGCTGCCGTTCTGGACGCGAGTACCTCTGCGGCTGCGCCGTCGGCTGCCGTGCACAGCGCAGTCACCTCCGTGATTTCCAGCCCTGACTCCACGCCTCCGGTGGCCCATCCCGTCGAGCAGGCCACGCCCGATGCGGCTGTGGCCGCACCTACAATGCCCGATGCGTCGACGGTGGAGTATGGGGTCAGCGACGCACAGGCAGCTACCTCCGGGAGCACCGCGCCCGATACGGAGTCGGCTGCCGCCCCCACTGGACTCGCTCCTGCGCCGGCCGTGCCCGGGATCGGCGACGCGAAACCTGATGCCACCGCCACTCTCGTCGACAACGCTGTCACACAGGCGGACTCGTTCACCGTGGCCGAAGCCGACAGCGCGTCGATCGAGCCCCAGGCGGGATCGGCAACAGTGGAACCGGCGTCGCCGCGACCGGTGTTGCTGGTGATCGCGGACTCCCTGGCCTACTTCGGCCCGAAGGGCGGCCTGCCCGCAGATGATCCACGGATCTGGCCGAACCTGGTGGCGGCCGAACTGGATTGGGATGTCGAACTCGTCGCCCGGATCGGGTGGACCTGCCGCGACGCCTACTGGGCGCTGATCGGTGACCCGCGGGTGTGGGCCGCGGTCCCGCGCGCCGGCGCGGTGGTCTTCGCGGTCGGCGGCATGGACACGCTGCCCTCTCCGCTGCCCACCGCGCTGCGGGAGATGATCCGCTACATCCGGCCGCCCCGGTTGCGTCGCGGTGTGCGTGCCTCCTACAACTGGTTGCAGCCGAAACTGTCGAAACTCGGTCGCCCCGTTGCCCTTCCGCCGCGGGTGAGCGTCGACTACCTCGAGCAGTCGCGTGCGGCCCTGGCACATCTGCGTCCGGAGTTGCCCGTGGTGGCGGTTCTGCCGTCTGTGCACCGGTGTGCGGCCTACGGTCGCGTGCACCGGGGGCGGGCCCGCGCGGTGAAGGCGTTGCAGGCGTGGTCGGGACGTACCTCGGTGCCGCTGGTCGACCTCGGTGCCGCCGTGCGCGATGACATCGAGTCGGACTCGGCGAACCCGGACGGCATCCACTGGGGCTGGGCCGGGCACACGGCGGTCGCCACGGCGATGACCAAGGCGCTGCAGGAGGTCCGGTAGTCCGTGGCCGTTGTGGTGGTCACCGATTCGGCGGCCGGGTTGTCCGCCGACCTCGTCGCCGACCTCGGCATCGAAGTGGTGCCGCTGCATGTGCTCGTCGGCGACCGGCAGATCCGTGAGGGTGTCGAACCGGTCGAGATCGACTACAGCGCGGACTCCGTCACGACCTCGGCGGCCTCGCCGGGCGAACTGCGCGAAGTCTACGAACGGGCCATGGCCCGCAGCGGTGGTGACGGTGTGGTGGCCGTGCACCTGTCGCGCCGACTGTCGGCGACCTGGGAGGCCGGGCGGCAGGCCGTGCAGGACATGGGTGGCGAAGATCAGGTGCGCCTGGTCGATTCGCTCGGTGCCGGGTTGGCGACGGGACTGCCTGTCCTCGCTGCCGCCCGCCGGGCACGAGCGGGGCAGGCACTGGACGTGGTCTACGAGTGCGCCGTGAGCGCGGCCGCCCGCGCTCGCACCTTCATCCTGGTCAACCGCACCGAGCAACTGCGCAAAGGCGGCAGACTGAGCAGCGCAGCGGCGTTCTTCGGCAGCGAGCTGGTGTCGAAACCGCTGCTGCAGTTGGTAGAAGGCAAGCTCGAACTGCGCGAGAAGGTGCGGACCCGATCGCGCGCGTACAGCAAGCTGGTCGCCGCCGCGGTGGAGGCGGCAGGCGACGGCGGGGCGACGCTGGGTATCCAGCATCTTGGCGCGCCCGAAGTGGCGGAAACCATTGCGGCGCAGGTGCGTGAGCAAGCGCGCGAGGTGGCCGAACTGCACGTCGTCGAATTCGGGCCCACCCTCGGTGTGCATCTGGGTGTGGGCGCGCTCGGTGTGGTGGTGCTGCCCGGCGAGTGTCGCTGAACCGGGCTCTACGATGCACCGGTGACCGCATACGACGACCTCGACTACCTCGACACCGCGAACCTGCCCCCGCGCAGACAACACATCCTCGCCGTGATCAGGGATTCGGTGCTCGCCCACGGCTACCCGCCCAGTGCCAGAGAGATAGCCGACGCGGTGGGTCTGCGTTCCACCTCCACGGTGTCCAAACACCTCAGAGCGCTCGAGGACGACGGTTTCCTGCGCCGCAGCGCCTCGATGACCCGGCCCATCGACGTGCGCATGTTCCTGCGCGGCGCATCCGGCCCCGACTCCGATTCCGCGGTCACGGTGCCCGTTGTCGGCGACATCGCGGCAGGCGCCCCGATCACCGCCGACCAGCACACCGACGACGTCCTCACCCTGCCGCGTGAACTGGTCGGTCGCGGTGAGGTTTTCGGTCTGCGTGTGCGGGGCGACTCGATGATCGATGCTGCCATCTGCGACGGCGACCTCGTGGTGGTCCGCAGCCAGCGCGAGGCGAACTCCGGTGACATCGTCGCCGCCATGATCGGCGACGAGGCCACCGTCAAGGTGTACCGCCGCCGCAACGGCCACATCCGTCTCGAACCGTGCAACCCCGCCTACTCGGTGATCGACGGCGACGAAGCGACAGTCATCGGCAAGGTGGTCTCGGTCATGCGCCGGCTCTGAGGTTGCCCGTCCTGTTCCTATCCGAACCAGTCCAGCGTCTGCCCGTGCGGACCGGCATACGCGAGCGGCACCTCGTCCATCGCCACCACCATCCGAGCGCTCCCCGAATCCACTTCGGGGAGCGCGCCGATCAGCCACGGAAGCACCCCCGCCCCTTCCTGTGAAATCCACCTGCACGGTAACCCCCGCACCATCGCCCGGAACTCGTGCCGTGCGCTGATCGGCAGGTAGGCCAGCACCGCACTGTGGAAGATCACCACCGTGCTGTCGGTGGGAGCGGCGGACACGAGTTCGGTGACCCGCTGAGTCAGATCGCCGGTCACCAGCCTCGGCGGGTCCGTTGCCGCGATGTCGCAGGCGGCGCGCAATCTCGCCACACGGTGGTCTTGCCCCGGCCAGATCAGCGCGGTCAACCAGTCTCGGTCTCCCCGGTCGGTGGCATCGAGCGGGTGTAAGTCCACGCCTGCGCGATGCACCACTCGGGGCATTGCCGCCGGAATGGGCACCGGCCCGGTCATCTGGCACGCCAACAACACCGGTGATTCGCCGTCCGGCGGGTCCAGCGCGACCTCGCCGTATCGATAGCTGAAACGGTCCGGATACAGGCACAATCCCGCGGAGGCCCCCACCTCGATGAGCGAGAGCGGGCCTGGCAGTTCGGCCAGGGCGGGCAGCAGCGCCGCCATGCGCCCGACCTCGTTGGTCTGTGTGCGGCGAGCCAATGCGGTCGCCGAGATGGCAGCCCAGTTCCGGCAGAGCTGCTCGCGGAACTCGCCGTAGGACGGCGCATCCACTCCATGTATGCGTGCGGCTGCCAGCACCAGGTTGGGTTGTTGTTTGTCCGTGGGCAATTGGGCTATCAACGCCAAAACCGCTGGATCGTCCGCGATCTCGAGCGCACGCCGGTGGTAGAGCGGCGAGTTGTCTCGGGCCTCTCGAATGGCGAAGTCGCGAAATCGATGCGCCAGGGTCATGGGTATCTGCGTACAGGGAATCGGCCATGGGCGCACCGTATTCGGTGCGTCTGCTGGATTTCGCGGCCGACGAGCCGATCAGGCGGAGTTGTCCACAGGGGCGAGGTTATCCACAGGTTAGTTGAAAGCGCTGGTTGCTAGGGGTTTCGGACTTCTGTGGTGATTTAGCGTCGCTGCCATGTCACGACACGAAGAGCACGAGCGGGTACGGCAGCGGCTGGGCGGGCTGGCGGTGCACGACGCACCACGGTCGAACGCACTGGAGCGAGAGGAGGCGGGCGACGGCGCTGTGATGACCGATCAGCACGCCAGAGTCGGCGCGGGGCGCTGGGGCGATGATGAGCTTCCGGTGGGGGAGGTACCGCCAGGACAGGTGGGAAAGCCTGGCTGGCTCGATGATGGAGCCGATGCGCGTGGCCGGAATTCACTGGTACCGGCTCGGTTTCGGCAGGCTCGGCTGGATCCGGGCCGGCGTGGCGCGCTGGCACTGGGGGTGGTGGGACTGGTCGCGATGGTGTTGACGGCGGTGATGGTGGTCCGCGATCGGCCGGTGGCGCAGTCGGTGCCGTCGGTACCCGCGGTGCGGGCCGAAGCTCCCACTCCGCGCTCGGATCCGACCGCCGTGGTCGCCGCGGTGGCCAATTCGGGCCCGAGCGAGAACATCGAACTCGTCGTCAGCGTGGTCGGTTTGGTCGAGCGGGCAGGGCTGCACCGGGTGCCCGGCGGGGCCCGTGTCGCCGATGCCATCGAGATCGCCGGTGGAGCCAGGGCTGGGGCCGATCTGGTCGGCTTGAATCTCGCGCAACGGCTCACCGACGGCGACCAGGTCGTTGTCGGGGCTTCCGACCCGCAATCAGGGCAGCCCCGACTGGGTAGTGCCATGATCAGCGCCGCCGGCTCCGGGCCGGGCCGGAATTCGGTCGGCGCCGGTCCGGATACCAACATCACCGGTGGCGCCGGCCGCGTCGACCTGAACACCGCGACCGAAGCCGAACTCGACGCGCTGCCGGGCGTCGGACCGGTCACCGCGAAAGCGATCCTCGCCTGGCGCGCCACGAACGGCCGGTTCACCGAGGTGACTCAGCTCAGCGAAGTGGACGGCATCGGTCCGGCCCGGCTGGCTCGGCTGCGTGACCTGGTCACCACGTGACCTTCTCTGGTGATCCCGGCAGAGCTGATCGCCTTGTCGCGGGATTCGAGCAGCGCCGGAAGTGGTGGCGTGGGGGCCGATCTGTACTCGTGCGGTCAGGCGACGGTATTCGGATGGTCCACGGATGAGGACCGTGCACAGTGCCGATGCGATCGAGCAGGACCAACCCGAACACCAGGTTCTCGATATGCGGTTGGTGCCGGCGGCGCTGGGGTGCTGGGCGGCCACCCTGGTCGCTTTGACACTCGGATGGTTGGCGGGGGTGGCGATAGCTGTCGCCGCGGTGGTGGTGGCGATCGGTTCGTGGGTCGTGCTGTTGTGGGCCGCTGCGCACCGGCGGGAACGGTGGCGGGTGGTGGCCGTCGCGGCATTGGCGACCATGGTGCTCACGGCGGGGTTCGCGGCGGCGGCCGCGTGGCGCGAGCACCACGTGCAGGCGCACCCGTTACGAGATTTCTTCGGGCGCACCGCCACCGTGGTGGCGGTGATCGACGACGACGCCAAGCAGATTCGGGCCGGTTCGTTCGGTGAGCAGCGGCGGTGGGTGGTCCGGGCGAGTTTGCAGGAGTTCGAGAGCAGACCGAGCCGAGTACGGGCCGGTGGTGCGCTCATCATCCTCGCGGCCGGAGAGCAATGGGCGGAACTGATCCCTGGCCAGGTGGTTCGGTTGCGGGCGAAGGTGATGGAACCGACCCGGTCAGACCTGACCGTGGCCGCCCTCCGGGCGATCTCGGCACCGGAGCCCATCGGAGTGCCGCCGTGGTGGCAGCGACTGGCCGCCGACGTGCGCGGTGATCTGTCAGAAGCCGCCGCGCGGGCGCTGCCACCCGCTGCGGCGGGACTGCTGCCCGCACTGGTAGTCGGTGACACCAGCGCGCTGTCCACGGACGTACGGGACTCGTTCGAAATCGCCGGGCTCCAGCATCTGTGCGTGGTGAGCGGTGCGAACTTCACCATTCTGCTGACCGCTCTGCTCGCCCTGACACGGGTGCTCACCGCCGGACCGCGGACCAGCGCCGCAGCTGCGGTGGGGGCGGTTGTCGTGTTCATTGTTCTCGCCCGTCCCGACCCCAGCGTTCTCCGGGCAGCAGCGATGGGATCGGTGACGGTGTTGGCACTGCTCACCGGTCGGCGCAAACAGGCCCTGCCGGCCTTGTGCGCGGCGGTGATCGGATTGCTCGCTGTCGCACCGCAATTGGCGGTGAGTGCGGGGTTCGCCCTGTCGGTGGTCGCCACGGCGGGGCTGATCCTGCTCGCGCCGAGCTGGGCGGATTGGTTGCGAGCGCGGGGATGGTGGCGTGCTCCCGCCGAGATCGTGGCGGTCTCGGCGGGCGCCTTCGTCGTCACGCTGCCGCTGATGGTCGCATTGTCGGGGCGGGTGAGCTCGGTGGCGATCGTGGCAAACGCTCTGGTGGCACCCGTGGTCGGGGTGATCACCGTGATCGGTGCGGTAGGCGCGGTTCTGGCCTGCGTGTGGATCGACGCGGCGGTGTGGGTGTTGTGGTGCGCGCGGCCGCCGCTGTGGTGGTTGCTCGGAGTGGCCGACCATCTCGCCGCCATCCCCGGCGCCACGGTGACGGTGCGATCCGGTCTCGTAGGTGGCCTGATCACCGCCGCGATCGTGATCCTGCTGGTGGCGGTGCTGCGCTGGCCACGGCCTCGCCGGCTACTCACCGTGGCGGTGCTGGGCATCGCGCTGGTGCTCGTGCCGACGCGGCTCTGGCAGCCCGAGTGGCCACCCGCCGGTTGGGTGCTGGCGATGTGCGATGTCGGCCAGGGTGACGGCCTCGCGCTGGCGGTCGGCCCCGGCTCCGCGGTGGTCATCGACACCGGTCCCGATCCCCGCTCGATCCGCCGCTGCCTGGACCGTCTCCGGATCACCCACGTCCCGCTGCTCGTCCTCACTCACCCCCACGCCGACCACATCGGCGGCCTTTCCGGGGCGATCCGCGGCCGCACTGTCGACGCCATCGCCACCGCCCCGGGAGAACTCCGTCCCACTACCGGCGGCCGCTGCCCGACTGCAACACCACTGCACCGACCGACCAACACGGGCCGACCGGTCAACCCCGCACCGACTGTTGCCCCAGGGGCGCCGACTGTCACCCCAGGCGTGGTGACCGATGGCCCAGGGGTGCTGACTGATGGCTCAGGTGTGCCGACTGTTGCCCCAGGCGTGGTGACTGTTGCCCCAGGCGTGGTGACTGATGGCCCAGGCGTGGTGACTGATGGCCCAGGGGTGCCGACTGTTGCCCCAGGCGTGGTGACTGATGGCCCAGGGGTGCTGACTGATGGCTCAGGTGTGCCGACTGTTGCCCCAGGCGTGGTGACTGTTGCCCCAGGCGTGGTGACTGTTGCCCCAGGCGTGGTGACTGTTGCCCCAGGGGTGCCGACTGATGGCCCAGGGGTGCCGACTGTTGCCCCAGGGGTGCCGACTGATGGCCCAGGCGTGCCGACTGTCGCCCGGCGCGTGCCGACTGTTACCACACCCGTGCTGCCATTCACTCCGCCGACGATGTCCGTTGGGCGATCAGTGGAACTGCTCGCCTCCTGCCCCGGGATATCCACCAGTGGCCGCGAACATCCGCGGGCGGAGGTCGGTGCCGGACACTCGGAAACCCATGATGATGCGGGCAGGAGCGGGGGAGTGGTGGAGGTGATCGATGCCGCGGAGGCAGCGGGGATTCCGTTGCTGGAATTGTCTGCGGGGCAGGTGCTGAGTTTCGGGAGTGTCGAGCTGACCGTTCTTGCTCCGGGGCGGTCGGCGTCGGTGGGGGCGGAGGGCGCCAATGATCGATCACTGGTGGTGCGGGCTCGGACGCCGGTGGGGACGGTGCTGTTCACCGGTGACATCGAGGCGCAAGCGCAGGGAGAGGTGATGCGCGGCAGAGATATTCGAACCGACATTCTCAAAGTGCCGCACCACGGTTCACGTACCACCACTCCGGAGTTCCTGCGCGCGGTCGGTCCGCGGCTGGCATTGGTGAGCGCGGGCGCGGACAACAGTTTCGGGCACCCGCATGCGAGTGTCGTCACCGCGCTGGCGGCGCTCGGCACCACGATCGCGCGTACCGATCATCACGGTGACGTGGTGGTCTTCGGTACGGTCGCCGACCTGCGTACCGCTACTTCGCGTCGTCGTCGTGCAGGTGTACCCGCTCGGCGATGGCCTGCAGGATGTCCACCCGGTCGGTGGGGACCTCGATGCGCAGCACCACGCCGTCTGGGCGAGCCGCGAAGGAGAAGACGAAGAACGAGCAGCAGTTCGATTCCCGAGCCGTCAGGTCGCGGGCGGTCGCTTCGGCTTCGGGGGCGAGAGTGAGTTCGAGGACCGCCGGATCGGGGCGGGCGGCCGAACGTACCGACTGGGCGAAGAGCTGATCGAACTCGGCCAAACGCAGCGGGACGTCGGTGCTGGGCAGAGTGCACGAGGTAGGCGCCCAGTTCGGTGCGGGGATATCGACAGGCATGAAACCCAGGGTAGGCCGATTGATGTGGGCGCGGAAGGAGGCCGAAGGGCGGGCCGGGCCACTGTCGGTGCGCCTACGTAGGATCGCCTCGTGAGCGAACGCCCTGCCGCGGTGCATCTGGTTCTCGGTGACGAGGAGCTGCTGGTCGAACGCGCGGTGGCGCGGGTGATGAGTGAGGTCCGTGCCGGTGTGCCCGATCCGGACGCTGTGCCCATCGACCGGCTGCGTGCCGGTGACGCGAGCACTGCCGAACTGGCGGAACTGTTGAGCCCGTCGCTGTTCGCCGAGGATCGGGTGATCGTGCTCGAATCAGCGGCCGAGGCGGGCAAGGACGCGGTCGCGGTGATCACCGAGGCCGCCGCCGACCCGCCGGACGGCGTGGTGCTGATGGTGCTGCACTCCGGTGGTGGCCGCGCCAAAGCGCTGGTGCCCACGCTGCAGAAGCGGGGCGCGATCGTGCACGAATGCGCGAAACTCACCAAGCCCGCCGAACGCATGGAGTTCGTGCGCGGGGAATTCCGGGCCGCCGGTGTCAAGGTGGGCGGTGAGGCGATGCAGGTCCTCATCGAGTCCGTCGGCTTCGATCTGCGCGAATTGGCCGCCGCCTGTTCACAACTGGTGTCCGACACCGGCGGCAAGGTCGACGTGACGGCGATTCGCCGTTACTACTCCGGCCGGGCCGAGGTGACCGGTTTCGATGTCGCCGAACTCGCCGTCAGCGGTGACCGGCCCGCGGCGATGGAAGCCCTGCGCTGGGCCACTGATCGGGGTGTACCGCACGTGCTGCTCGCCGATGCTCTGGCCGACTCGGTGCACACCATCGCCAAAGTCGGTTCGGCGGGACGCGGTGACCCGTTCAAACTCGCCCAGCAACTCGGTATGCCGCCGTGGAAGGTGAAGAAGGCCCAGGCCCAGGCCCGGGGCTGGAACCCGGCCACGATCGGCACCGCCCTGGGTGTGGTCGCCACCCTCAACGCCGACGTCAAGGGCGGCGCGGCGGACGCCACCTACGCCGTCGAACACGCGTTGTCACGCATTCTCGACCTCCGCGCCGCGGGCTGACCCCAGGCCGGGCTTCCGGCTGACCCGAGAACGCGCGCAGCACCCGAGTCGCGCCCGGCCAACTCCCCAGCTGGCCCCAGCTGACTCCCGGGCCCGTCGCGCTGGCTGCTGAAGCAGAGGCATTGTTCGGCCGGGCTTGTTCCCAGCTGACCCCAGCTGACCCCAGCTGATTCCAACCGAAGCACCGGGAGTACCCGGTTCGCCACCACCCAATCGGGACCGAATCGCGATGTCTGTCCGCTATCGCAGCTGGCAGAGTTGATCGTGACATGGATGAGCCGACCAGTGCTGCGGCCGGCGAGCGCGGACGACATCGACGCGCCCGGGGTTCCCTGCGGCGTGCGGCGCGAACGCTGATCAAGTGGTTCACCGCGGGGTTGTCGGCGGCGATCGTGGCTGTCACCGCCTACGGATGGGCCACCGCGGGCAGTTTCGACGCGGGGTTCCTGCGTTCGGACGCCCTGGGTGAGGACGCGCCACACTCGCTCGGCGGTGACCTCAACATCCTGCTGATCGGCCTGGACACCCGCCGTGACCAGAACGGCGAGGAACTGCCCCGCCGGATTCTCGAGCAACTGCACGCCGGTGACGGCGACGAGGGTGGCTACAACGCCAATACCTTGATCCTGGTGCATATTCCGGCCGACCTGGACAAGATCGTCGCGGTGTCGATCCCACGCGACGACTATGTCCGGGTTCGTGGCATCCCCGGCTACACCCACGCCAAGATCAAGGAAGCCTACGGTTTGAAGAAGGCGGCGGTGCAGGAGCAGCTGATCGCCCGTGGGGTCACCGACCGCCGGCAGCTCGAGCAGCAGAGTCGCGAAGCCGGTCGCGCCTCGATCGTCGCGGCGGTGCGTGAGCTGACCGGGGTGCCGATCGACCGGTTCGCCGAGGTCACCCTGGCCGGCTTCTACGATCTGGCCGCGGCGCTCGGCGGCGTGCAGGTGTGCCTGAACAATCCGGTGCGCGACCTGGAGTTCTCCGGCGCGGACTTCCCGGCGGGCCGCCAGCATCTCGACCCGGCGCAGGCGCTGGCGTTCGTGCGGCAACGGCACGGACTAGAGCACGGCGATCTGGATCGCACCCACCGCCAGCAGGCGTTCCTCACTTCGGTGGCGTGGCAGCTGCGTCAGGCGGGAACCCTCACCGATCCGGGTAAGCTCTCGGCGCTGATGGATGTGGCGCACCGCAATATCGTGCTCTCCGACGGCTGGGACATGACCGAGTTCGTTCGCACGCTCGGCAGCGCCGAGGACCCGCAGATCGAATTCCGGACCCTGCCGGTGCTGCGTTACGCCATGATCAACGGCCAGCACGTGAACATCGTCGACCCCGTGGCGATCCGCCGCGAGATCGCCGCCGCGTTCGGCACGCCCCTGACCACCACGGCCCCGGCCACCTCGACCCGGCGGCTCACGCAGCGCACCGAAGCGCCCGCGGTGTGGTCCTCGGGTGGGCGGTCCGGGCCGTCCACGACGAGTGCGCCCGACGTGGGCGACCCGGTTCGCAGCGATGTCACCTCGGGCCGGATCCCTTGTGTGAACTGAGCGGGCTCACTCGCCGATGACGGCCAGCGCCTCCTCGTCCTCTTCGAGATCCTCGTAGCGGCCTTCCCACTCGTCGTAGAGGGGGACCTCGTCCTCACGGGTGACGATCCACGCGGCGACATAGTTGCCGTCCTCGTCGGGCACCATCACGTTCTCGATCTTGAGGCCGAGTCCCAGGATCTCCGCGGCGCGGACCACCTCGGCCAGGTCTTCGCCTCGTACCACCGTTTGATTCGCGTACACCGTCAACATGCGCGGAATGGTAGCCGACGACAAAAGCCGCCGTGGTCATCGAGGCCACGGCGGCTGCGTCTTGCGAAGTGTGAACCGGGTACAGGACCCGGGTGGATCAGATCTTGTTCAGAGCCAGCGCGAGCGCGGACTTCTTGTTGGCCGCCTGGTTGGCGTGGATGACGCCCTTGGACGCGGCCTTGTCGAGCTTGCGGCTCGCGAACTGCAGCTGCGCGGCAGCCTTTTCCTTGTCACCGCTGGCAGCAGCTTCACGGAAGGTGCGGATCGCGGTGCGCAGCGCGGACTTGACCGACTGGTTGCGCTGACGCGCTTCCTCGTTGGTACGGATCCGCTTCATCTGGGACTTGATGTTGGCCACGCCTGTATCCTCTGGTTTCCTGTCGCTGGGTGGTATGCCTTGAAAGCTCGTTGGGCGCGCGCCCACGATGCAGCAGATGGTGCTGAACTACGGGTAACACCGCGCCGAAGGTCGAGGTTACCAGCTCGGGGGCGCGCCGCGAAATCGCCCCTACCCCGCCGTCCGGCGTCACACCGGTCGCCGCGATGAAGGCCGCGAGCTGCCGAAGCGGTTTGTTCTCACACGCCGTGACCGACCCTGAGATCATTGTACTGGGTGTCTACCAGGCGTAACGTCCAGTTCGCTCGTGCGGACCCCGCTCGCCGCGGGGATCATTCTCCCGGAGAGGTGGTCGCTGGTGTCGCTCACTGCACAGGAACTCACGGAACCCGAAGTCGTACCCGAACCCAAGAAATGGGCCGCGGAAGGTCTGGGCACCTTCCTTCTGGTCATAGGTGGGGTGGGCACCGCGGTCATCGCCGGTGACCGGGTGGGCGCGCTCGGCGTCGCACTGGCCTTCGGTCTGACGCTGATGTTCCTCGTCTACTCCATCGGGCCGATCTCGGGGTGTCACGTCAATCCCGCGGTGACGCTCGGGCAGTTGCTGCTCGGCCGGGTCACGCCGCTTTCGGCGGTGGGCTACTGGATCGCCCAGCTCGTCGGTGGTCTGCTGGCCGGCCTGGTGTTGTTCGCGGTGGCCAAGAATCTGCCCGCCTACGACCGGTCCGTCGACGGACTGGCAGCCAACGGGTGGGGTGATCACAGTCCGTCGGCGGCCACCGGCCCGCTGGGAGAGGTGGTGGTGCAGGGCGGGTACGGGATGGCGGCGATGATCATCATCGAGGTGATGCTCACCGCGGTGCTGGTGTTCGTCGTGCTCGCCTCGACCGACCGCATCTCCGATGTCCCGATGGCCGGCTTGTCGATCGGTGTCACGCTCGCCGTGATCCACCTGATCTCGATCCCGGTCGACAACACCTCGGTCAACCCGGCCCGCAGCCTCGCCGTCGCCCCCTATCAGGACGGTGCGATGGGGCAGGTGTGGGCATTCTTCGTGTTCCCGCTGATCGGCGGCGTGCTGGGCGCGCTGGTCTACGGCTCGATCTTCGGCCGGTCCAGGGATGTGCTGAGCTAGGCCCCGATTCGACACCGACCCCCGGCCCGGCCACGCCGGATCGGGGGTTCACTCGTCGATTCAGCTCCAGCTGTATTCGGCGACCAGGCGGTGCGCGACCAGGTCGAAGGTGCGGCGCTCCACGATCGCGCCCTCGCGCCGGATACCGTCCTCGGGCACATCGAGCACCCGGTCCAGCCGCACCCAGCTGGCCCGGCCCGCGTGATCCCATGGTCCCGAGCCGATGCCGACCCAGTTGCGGTCGTGCGCGCGTTCGGGTTTCGACGACAGCATCAGCCCGAGCAGCGTCCTGCGGTCGCGACCGACCACGAGGACCGGGCGGTCCTTACCGTTGGTGGGGTCCTCTTCGTAGGGCACCCACGTCCACACCACCTCGCCGGGATCGGCGCGCCCGTCCAGCTGCGGGCAGTACACGATCTGGCGGGCACGATGCGCGGTGGGTACCGGCGTCGAGGCGGTCGGGCGGACCGCCACGGCCGGGCCCGGCTTGGTCCCCAGCGCCCCCACCAGCTTCTCGAGCAGCCGCGGGCCCTGCTTGCGCACGATCTTCGGCCCCTGCTCCTTGGCGATCACGCCGAGCTGCTTGCCGAGAGTGTTCCAACTGCTGGCCATGCTTGGAATATAACGGTGACTCGCACAACAGTGCACCGGTGACGAAGCCGCCGATCCCGTCATGGGACGATGAACGCGAGTTCGCCGATACCCCTCGAGGAGTGGAGTGGCTTCCAGTTTTGCCGACACGACGTTCACCGATCCGTCCCGGATCCGGAACTTCTGCATCATCGCCCACATCGACCATGGCAAGTCCACCCTGGCCGATCGGATGTTGCAGCTGACCGGTGTGGTCGAGGACCGCGCCATGCGCGCCCAGTACCTGGACAGGATGGACATCGAGCGCGAGCGCGGCATCACGATCAAGGCGCAGAACGTGCGGTTGCCCTGGACGATCGAGACCGAGTCCGGTCGCGACGAGTATGTGATGCACCTGATCGACACCCCGGGCCACGTCGACTTCACCTACGAGGTGTCGCGTGCGCTCGAGGCCTGTGAGGGCGCGATCCTGCTGGTCGACGCCGCCCAGGGCATCGAAGCGCAGACCCTGGCCAACCTGTACCTGGCGTTGGAGAAGGATCTGACGATCATCCCGGTGCTGAACAAGATCGACCTGCCCGCGGCCGACCCCGACCGTTACGCCGCCGAGCTGGCTCATATCGTCGGGTGCGAGCCCGAGGATGTGCTGCGGGTCTCGGGCAAGACCGGCGTCGGCGTCACCGAGCTGCTCGACGAGGTGATCAAGACGGTGCCCGCCCCGGTGGGTGACTCCGACGCCCCGGCGCGCGCGATGATCTTCGACTCGGTCTATGACACCTACCGCGGTGTGATCACCTACATCCGCGTGGTGGACGGCAAGATCACTCCGCGCGAGAAGATCAAGATGATGTCGACCGGCGCGACCCACGAGCTGCTCGAGGTGGGCATCGTCTCGCCCGAACCCAAACCCACGCGGGGCCTGGGGGTCGGCGAGGTGGGTTACCTCATCACCGGGGTGAAGGACGTGCGCCAGTCGAAGGTCGGTGACACGGTGACCAGCGCCCGCAACGGCGCCGCCACCCCGCTCGTCGGCTACCGGGAACCGCGCCCGATGGTCTACTCGGGTCTGTACCCGGTCGACGGCTCGGACTACCCGGACCTGCGCGACGCACTGGACAAGTTGCAGCTCAACGATGCCGCGCTGACCTATGAGCCGGAGACCTCGGTGGCGCTGGGCTTCGGTTTCCGCTGCGGCTTCCTCGGTCTGCTGCACATGGAGATCACCCGCGAACGTCTGCAGCGCGAGTTCGGCCTCGACCTCATCTCCACCGCGCCGAACGTGGTGTACCGGGTGGAGATGGAAGACAGCACCGAGCACATCGTCACCAATCCCTCGTACTGGCCCGAGGGCAAGTCCCGCTCGGTGTTCGAGCCGATCGTGAAGTGCACGGTGATCTCGCCGAGCGAATTCATCGGTTCCATCATGGAGCTGTGCCAGGCCCGCCGCGGTGAGCTCGGCGGCATGGACTACCTGTCGGAGTCGCGCGTGGAGCTGCGCTACACGATGCCGATGGCCGAGATCATCTTCGACTTCTTCGACTCGCTCAAGTCGCGCACCCGCGGCTACGCCAGCCTCGACTACGAGGAGTCGGGTGAGCAGCAGGCCGACCTGGTGAAGGTCGACATCCTGCTCCAGGGTGAGGCGGTCGACGCGTTCAGCGCCATCGTGCACCGTGACGCGGCCCAGGCCTACGGCCACAAGATGACCACCAAGCTGCGTGAACTCATTCCGCGTCAGCAGTTCGAGGTGCCCATCCAGGCGGCGATCGGTTCGAAGATCATCGCGCGTGAGAACATCCGCGCCATCCGCAAGGATGTGCTCGCCAAGTGCTACGGCGGCGACATCAGCCGTAAGCGCAAGCTGCTCGAGAAGCAGAAGGAGGGCAAGAAGCGCATGAAGACCATCGGCCGGGTCGACGTGCCGCAGGAAGCCTTCGTGGCCGCGCTGTCCTCGGACGCCGCCTCGGACAAGCCGAAGGGTAAATAGCTCTCAGCCCGGCTCGGCGGCGACGCGCACGATCAGTCGCGTGCCGCCGAGCGGGCTGTGAGTGAGTTCTGCTGTGCCGCCGTGTAATTCGGCTTGCTGACGTACCAGCGCCAGGCCGAGCCCCGAGCCGGGGGAGCCGGGTCGTTTGGCGAAGCGCTCGAATGCGGTGCGCGACAGGTGTTGCGGGATGCCGGTGCCATTGTCGTCGATGACGATACGAACGCCGTCGTCGTCGGTTCGGGCGCTCACGGTGATCTCGGTGGCGTGCCCGTGCTCGACCGCGTTGCCGACCGCGTTGGTCACCACCAGCATGATTCCGCCGGGCAGCCCGGACATCGGTATCGGATCGCACTCGGTGAGCGCGATGGCCACTGCGGGTTGGGTGCGTCTCGCGTTCTGCACCGCACGGTCCAGGGTTTCGCAGAGCTCGAACGGCTCGAAGGCGCTGCGGTCGGTCAGCTCGCCGACTGCGAGCCGTTCGAGGTCGGTGAGGGTGTGCTCGACCTGACGTTCGGCGGCGAGCACTTCGGTGAGCACGCCCGCGCGCTGGTCGGCGGGTAGTTCGCCGCCGGCGAGTACCTGCAGGTCGGTGCGCATCGCCGTGAGCGGGGTGCGCAGTTCGTGTGCGCACACCGCGGCGAAATCGCGGGCACTGGTCAGTGCCTGGTTCGTTTCGCTGTGCGCGGTCTCGAGCCGCGCCAGCATGCGGTTGATCGCCTCGGAAAGTTCCTCGGCCTCCCGGACACCACGTCCCGACAGCGGTGGCAGCGCGTCGAGCGTGTCGATCTCGTGGGTGGCGCCGGCCAGCCTGCGCAGGGGGCGTGCGGCGAAACCGGCCAGTACCCAACCCAAGCAGGCCGCGACGAGCACGCCGGCCACACCGACGCCGAGACCGATCAGCTGACTGCGGCCGATCGCCGCGTCGACGAGGGCGCGATCCGGACTCAACCGGACGACCAGGCCCGGCGCTCCCCGCACATCGGTCAGCGCCGGGTCCAGTGGTTGGGTGGGCGCCATGTCCGGGGCGGTCTCGATCGGTACCGGAAGTCGGGTATCGGAGTCGGCCACCTCGACGCGCATCGTCGATACGGTTTGATCGAACTGCCGCGCGCCCGCCACCTCCAGCAAGGCCGCGTAGGTGAAGCCGAGGGTGATCGTCACCAGCGCAGCCACTACCGCCGAGACCAGCGCCACCCGCGTGCGCAACGACCACGACCCGGTGGTGTGCTTCACGGCTGATCCCGCAACACGAAACCGACACCGCGCACCGTATGGACCACTCGTGCAACACCATTCGCCTCGAGTTTGCGGCGCAGGTACGACACGAACACGTCGACCACGTTCGTGTCGGTGGCGAAGTCGTAGCCCCAGACCGTGGCCAGGATCTGCTCGCGGTCGAGCACGATACCGGCGTTGCGGGCCAGCACCGCAAGCAGTTCGAACTCGCGCTTGGTGAGTTCGACCGACCGCCCGTCCGCGCGCACCCGATGACCCGCCGGATCGATCACCACCGCCCCGACCTGGATCGTCTCCCCGGGGGGCGCGCCGGTCGTCGGCCTGCGCCGCAGCAGCGCGCGCAACCGGGCGACGAGCTCACCCAGGTCGAACGGTTTGGTGAGGTAGTCGTCGGCGCCGCGTTCCAGCGCGGCGATCCGGTCGGTGACCGCGCTGCGTGCGCTGAGCACACAGATGGGAATGTCGTTGCCCAGCGCGCGCAGCGCGGTCACCACGCCGACGCCGTCGAGCTCGGGCATGTTCACATCGAGCACCATGGCATCGGGTGCCGCGGATCGCACCAGGGTGAGGGCCTGGGCGCCGTCGCTCGCTGTGAGGACGTCGAAGCCGGACAATTCCAGGCCACGGCGCAGCGAGGAAAGCACGCGGACCTCGTCGTCGACGACCAAGATCTGCTCTCCAGTCATCGGCTCACCCTAGTGTGATCGGCTGTCATTGCTGGTCAGCGCGGGCGCGGCGGGTGAACGACCACCTGCTGTGCCGGTGCGGTCGGCTGTGCGGGCCCGGTTTCGACCGAGTCGGCATCGATCCCCGTGCACTCGCCGACCGCGTCGGCACCGGGCAGGGCGGGCGCGGCAGGTCTGAAGTCGATGCCGGAAACTGCTCCCGGCGCGTCGAGGACGACCCGTTGGGACTCGGTGAGCGCGCCGGGGGCAGCTCCGTCGCGGGGTGGCACGCACAGCACGATTGTCCGGCTGGGGTCACCCAACCCGGGGGTCTCACCGGGGGTGGCCGAGGCGACTCCCGCGGCGGTGCCGGTGAGCAGTGCGACGCCGCCGAGCAGCGAGACGGTGCGGATACGGCCGGAGAATGAGGTCATGGTCGATTGCTCCTGAAGTTCGGTTCCGCCGACTCCATCGGTCGGCGAGTTCCGACGTTAAGTGGGCGATCTTCACGCTTGATTGAGCAATCGTTAGAGTTCTGTGGGGATCCGATGCCCCTGGTTCCACCGTCTCGCCGAAAGGTGTTGCCGGCCATAAGGTGGGGCCGACCGTTCTGTGCGAATGACAGTTCGGACTTCCGGAAATAGTGTTGGATGATCCTCACTTCACCTCGATCGTGGTGAGGGGATTCCGCGGTGCGAGTGTTGGAGCCAGAATGACCCGTGATCTGCCTTTGGACGACGGTGATGCGCGCGAGGAGGGCTCCGACACGGCCTACCGGGTGGCCAACGGCGTCGCCCGGGTAGCGCGGGCGGGCGCCTATGTCACCGGTGGCGCGCTGGTCGCGGCCAACGGGACCGCACCCGAGCAGGGCACCAGCAGTGCCGACAGTCGTTACGCCGGTTGGTCGTCGCAGACCCTGCCCGCCGATCCGAGCCCGGACGCACCCAGCCCGGTCATGACTTTCCCCGACCTGCCCGCCGAACCCCAGCCCGGCCCGCTGACCCCGCACCTGCCCTTCGGTGGGCAGACGTCCTTCGACAACGAGGTCACGATGGTCGCGCGGTCGGCCGAAAGCGGCGGGCGTCCCGAGATTCCCGGCTCCGACGGCGAACGCGAAATGCGTATCCCCGGTACCGACGACGACTCGAACGGCATCGGCATTCCCTCCTACGGCCCGGCCCGGCCGGGCTTCGGCCACGGCGACGACGGCTTCGGAACACCGGAGTCCGACGGCCCCGGTAGCGGTATCGATCTGCCCGGCTTCGGTGGTCTGCCGGGCGACGGCATCGGTATCCCCGGCTACGACGGGTTGCCCGGTGGCATCCCGGGATTCGACGGGCTGCCCGGGGCGGGGATCCCCGGCTTCGACGGTCTTCCGGGCCACGGCGCCGGGCTGCCCGGTTTCGGTGCCGATAACGGGTTCGGCAACTCCGGCCTCGACGGCCTTCCCGGCGCGTCCGGCCCGGTCGCGGGCGGCGGCGGGCAGGGCGGCCTGTTCGACGGCATCGGCGACCTGGACGGGTTCTTCGACGGTGTCGGCGCCATGGTGACCTCCGAGTGGCAGGTCGACATGCACGCGGGCCTGGACGGCGTGTGGTTCACCTCGCAGATGAAGGTGGATCTGCAGGTCGGCAAGGTCGGTGACGAACTCGACGACTACAGCCAGTGGCTCAGCGACGGAATCCGGATCCCCGGTGACACGAACGGAGGCGCCGGACTCGGCAACGGCCCCGCCGCACCGGCGGGTCCCGGTGCCCCGACCGGTGATGCCGCGAGCAACGGCGCCGCTGTGCCCGGGGCTTCGACCACAGGCGTCGCTGCCGACGGCTCGACGACCGCAGGTGCCGGAGCGGCGGGCACAGGGCCCGCGCTGACCGGTTCCCCGGCGAGTGGTGTCGGTGCGGCCGGTCCGTCGGCGGGCAGTGGCGGTGTGGCCGGTTCATCGGCGCTGCCCGGGCCTTCGACCGGTGCGCCGAGCGCCGGCGCCACGTTGCCCGGTCCTTCGGCCGGCTTGTCCGGTGCCCCCGCACCTGTGGTCGCCGCCCCGGCCCCCGTCGCGCCCATCGCCACCGCTCCGCCCGCCCCCGCGCCGGCCCCGGTAGCCACCGCTCCTGTGCCCGTGGCGCCGGTCGCTCCCGTGGCCGTCAGCCCGGTGGTGAACACACCGCTGCAGACGACCATCCAGCCCGATGCGGCGTCGACCCCGATCGCGAACGTGCTCGACGGTCCCGGGTCGGGGGCTTCGCCGCTGACCGCACCCGCCGCGGCGGTGCCCGACCTGTTCCGCCCGACCACGCCGGCCGAGCCGGTGGTGCTGCCCGAGCCGTCGGCCACCACCCCGGCCACGCAGCCGACGACACCGTCGGTCACCGAGCCGACCACCGCGCCGACCGTGGACCTCACCACCCCCTCGACGGTGCCGCTGCCCACCGCCACCGTGCCGCTCGTGCCCGAGATCACCACCCCGACCACCGGTGTCACGGTCCCTGTCACACCCACCGTCCCCGACGACGGCGCCACCACTCAGCCGGGTACCGGCACCGGTGAGGCGACAACTCCGAGTACCCCGACACCCACCGTGGATGTGCCCACCCCGACAGACACTCAGCCGACAGAGACCCAGCCGACCAACACCCAACCGACAGAGACTCAGCCGACCGCCACACAACCGACTGCGACCCAGCCGACCGCGACGATGCCCGTCGAGCAGCCGACGGCGCCGACCAAGCAGCCCACGGCCACCGTCGATGTCCCCACCATCGACACCCCGCCGCCGGCGGCCACTGTGCAGCCGACGATCGCCCCGGTGCAGCCCTCGGCTGTGGAGATCAAGCCGATCGCTGCCGAATTCGCTTTCGACGGCGGCTACTATGGCGCCTCGGCCGGTTTGTTCGATTCGGGTGTGGGTGGCGCCGAGCTGTCCACGGTGTTTCCCGCCGAACACCATGGGTACGACTTCGTCTAGTCCCGCGCCCGGGGCCGGGTACACGAAACGAGAGTGAGGAACGGGTTGTCTGCCGCAGCCGGACTACAGGCCGCGACGGTGAAGCATCCTGATGTGATGGCCCCGGTCGTGTCGCTCGTCGACGAACTGCGGCAGCTGGTCCGCTCGGGCGGCCGTGACGACCTCGATGCCCGCCTGGGCATGGTCCGCGCCCGGCTCAGCGATCCGCGGGTGCGCGTGGTGGTCGTCGGTGAACCGCAGGCCGGGATGAGCACGCTGGTCAACAGCATGGTCGGGAGCCCGGTCAGCGCGACCGACGGAAAGCCGAGCGTCCCGGTGATCGTCGAATACGGGTCATCGCCGGGCGCCACACTGGTGAAGTCGGGCCAGCGCGGCCGGGTCGAACGGGTACCGGTGGACCCGCTGAATCCGGGTCCGGCACTGACCTCCCTCGGTGTGCTGCGGGCCGAATTCGCCGAGCCGAGCCCACTGCTGGCCGACGGACTGGTGATGATGGACGCGCCGGGGGCCACCACCCACGACAAGGTCGCCTGGTCGATGATCGCGGCCGCCGACGTGGTGCTCTACGCCGCCGATTCCGCCGCCGAACTGACCGAAGCCCAGCTGGACTACCTGCGCCGGGTCGAGCGGGTCTGCCCCGCGGTGGTGTGCGTGCTCACCAGGATCGACCGCAATCCGCACTGGTCGGCGACCCAGCGGCGCAATCGCGTCCTGCTCGACGCCGCCGGCCTGAACTTCGCCGTGGCCCCGGTGTCGGCGGTGCTGCACCGGCAGGCCACCGAGACCGGGGATCAGCAGCGTGACATCGAGTCCGGGGTGCCCCAGCTCATCGACCACCTGATCGAAACCGTGGTGACCCAGGCCGATGCGGTCGCGATAGCGGCTGCGGTGCGAGACATCGCCATGGTCACCGACCAGCTCACCGTCACCCTGCGGGCCGAGGCCGAGGCCCTGCGTGACCCGCGCAAGCGCGCCGAGATCACCCAGCGCCTGGCCGCCGCCAGAGCCGAGGCCGACCAGCTGCGCCAGCGCACCGCCACCTGGCAGGTGACCCTGGTCGACGGCAGTGCCGAGCTCAGCGCCGACATCGAACACGATCTGCGGCACCGGCTGCGGACCCTGGTCCGCGAGGCCGAAGCCGAGATCTCGCGCACCGATCCGGTCATCAAGTGGGCCGAGTTCGCCTCCGAACTCGACGCGCGGATCTGCGAGGCCGTCGAGGAGAACTTCGTGATGGCGCACTATCGCGCCGTCGAACTCTCCGAGCAGGTCGCGGCGAAGTTTCCACCGCACAATCGCACCCCGCCGCTGCCCGAGCTGCGCCTGACCAACCCCGGCGAAGTCCTCGAACCGGTGCAGTCGCTGGAGACGCTGGAAAGCGCGCACGCCGGTATCGGCCAGCAGGTGCTCTCGGCCCTGCGTGGTTCCTACGGCGGCATCCTCATGGTGGGCCTGGCCACCAGCCTGCTCGGCATGGGGCTGGTCAACTGGTACTCCGCCGGGGCCGGTGTGCTGCTGGGTGTGAACGCGTTGTGGGACGACCGCCGAAACCGCAAGCAGCGCAGGCAAGCCGAGGCCAAGGTGGCCGTGGGCCGGCTCGCCGACGACGTGATCTTCCAGGTGGGCAAGGAATCCCGCAACCGGCTGCGCGCACTGCAACGGGTGCTGCGCGACCACTACACCGACCTCGCCGGCGAGGTCGCGCGCACCGCCGACGACGCGCTGCGCGCCGCCGAGGAGGCGGGTCTGCGCTACGGCGACCACCGTGAGCTGCGCATCACCGAGATCGATGCGGGCCTGCGCACGGTGGCCGCGCTGCGTCAGCGCGCCGAACGACTCGCCTACTGACCGCTCACGATCGATGCGTCGGGGGGTGCGCGGGCTGGAACTGGCCGGCGTGGTGTGAGTCCTCGGCGCGGATCACATGGGTCACCGCGTTGATCAGCGCCAGATGGGTGAACGCCTGCGGGAAGTTGCCCAGGTGACGTCCGGTGCTCGAGTCGATCTCCTCGGCGTAGAGACGCAGCGGGCTGGCCAGGCCGAGCAGCCGCTCGCACAGGTGGGTGGCGCGTTCGAGCTCACCGATCTCGACCAGCGCCGAGACCAGCCAGAACGAGCAGATGGTGAAGGTGCCCTCCTCGCCCGCCAGGCCGTCGTCGGTGGTGTCGGTGTGGTAGCGCAGCACCAGGCCGTTGACCGTGAGCCGGTTCGCGATGGCGAGCACGGTGGCCCGCACCCGCTCGTCCTCGGGTGGCAGGAAGCGGGTCAGGACCACCAGCAGCAGTGAGGCGTCGAGGGTGTCACCGCCGTAGGTCTGGGTGAACACGCCGTCCTGGTCGACACCGTGGGCGAGCACGTCGGCCCGGATCTCCTCGGCGATCTCGAACCATTCGGCCGCCCGATTGTGCTGTCCGTGCAACTGGGCCAGGCGGGCGCCGCGGTCCAGCGCCACCCAGCACATCACCTTCGACGAGGTGAAGTGCTGCGGTTCGCCGCGCACCTCCCAGATGCCGCGATCGGGTTCGCGCCAGTTGGCGATGGCCGCGTTCACGGTGCGTTCGAGCAGCGGCCACAGCGTTTCCGGTACCTGCCCGCGCGACTTCACGTGCAGGTACACCGCGTCGAGCATGGTGCCCCAGATGTCGTGCTGGTTCTGGTCGTATGCGGCGTTGCCGACGCGGACCGGTGTGGCGCCGTCGTAGCCGGACAGGTTGGGCAGCTGGTATTCGGTGATGGTGCGTTCGCCGCCGATGCCGTAGAGCACCTGCAGGGGCAGCGCGTTACCGTCGTCGTCGGTGGTGACGTCGTCGAGGAAGGCGAAGAAGTCGTTGGCCTCACGGTCGAGGCCGAGGGTGTACAGGCCCCACAGCGCGAAACTCGCGTCGCGCACCCAGGTGTAGCGGTAGTCCCAGTTCCGTTCCCCGCCCGGTGTCTCCGGCAACGAAGTGGTGGCGGCGGCGAGCAACGCGCCGGTGGGCGCGTAGGTGAGGCCTTTGAGGGTGAGCGCGCTGCGCTGCAGGTAGTTGCGCCACGGGTGGTCCGGGAAATCGCCGAGGGTGATCCAGCGGCGCCAGCATTCGGTGGTCTCCCACATCTTGTGCGCGGCCTCGTCGAAAGTCGCCGGTGCGGGCAACTCCGACCAGGTCAGCGCCACGAAAGCCTGTTCGCCCTCGGCCATCCTGGTGCGCGCCCGCGCCTCCCTGCCCTCGAGGCCGAGGCGCAGATCGGTGGTGAGCACCAGTGACGGCCCGGAATCGGGATCGTTCCAGGCCCGGGCGGTGGCCTCTTCATAGACTTTGCCGGTGTACTCCCAGCGCGCGCCGCCCTGGTGGTAGTCGAAGGAGGGCTGACAGCTCATCTCCAATTCCACGGTGCCGCTCACACACCGGACCATGCGCAGCAGGATGTGGGCGGCATCCCAGTCCATCGGGGTGCGGCGATGGGTCTTGGAACGCTGGTTGTTGTTGTGCCACGGCCCGAGCACCAGGGCGTCGCGCACGATCAGCCAGCCGGTCTCGGTCTGCCAGGTGGTTTCCAGGATCATCCCGCCCGGCAGGTACCGCCGGGCGGCGGGCACATTGATGCCGTACGGGCCGATCCGGAAGTGCCCGGCGCTGCGGTCCAGGATCGCGCCGAACACACTGGGGGAGTCCGGACGCGGCACACACATCCACTCCACCGAGCCGCTGGTGGCGATCAGGCAGTTCGTCTCGCAGTCGGACAGGAACGCGTAGTCGTCGATCGGCGGAAAGGCGCCGCGACGACCACTGGAGACCGGACGCAGAATCGGCAGGCTGTGCGCACTGGAAAGGTCCATCGACCCATCATCACCGGCGACGCGTGACCCGTCCACCACGACGGGCGATCCGCCGGTCACCGGCCGTGGCGGGGCGTTCACCGTGACCGACTAGGGTGGTCGGCGTGCAACGCATCGCAGGATGGTGGGACGGCTTCGAACTGTGGGTAGCCGGACTGCCCTTCATTCCCCAGTTCCTCGTCGTCCTGGTCGGCATGGTCCCGATCAGCTTCGCCATCGCCTACCTGCTCGACCGCGCCCTGCGGGCGCTCTTCCGCGCCCTGGGCCGCGACGACCACACCGAAGTGCCGGTAGCGGTCGCCGCGCCCGCGCGCCCGACCGTCGGCAGTGGTGCACGCTGATGCCACGCTCACGCGTTCAGCTCGCGCTCATCGCCCTGCTCGTCCTCGTCGTCATCGCCTGGTTCTTCACCCGGTGACGGTGCGCCGCCGCCGATCCGGGCGGTGCGTCGCAATCTGCTAGAGTCTGCCCGTGTCGTCGAGTGTCGCCCCGCAGATCCGCCATGAGCTGGCGTTGATCGCTGTCGGCAATCTCGCCGTCGCCGACATCCTCTGTCGGTGACCATCCACCGGACACGCCTGCGCGTCGGTGCCCAGTAGACTGGCGCGCGCTTTCCTTTTCGCAGTCGTAGTCCGTTCCCCGCGGGTCCCCGAGCCCAGGCGCGCCACCGACGCCAAGAGCACTTCCTGCGGCAACCAGAGATGTTGCGCGACAGGTCTTCCCGAAAGGTTCTTCCCGATGTCTCGCAGCACCCGGATCGGTTCGCCGCGTCGCGCCGTTGCCCTGGCCACCCTCACCGCGGTGGTGGCGGCGACCCTGACCGCCTGCGGTGGCGGCGTCAGCGACTCGACCGACGACAGCGTGGTGGTGGCCGATGGCAGCGGTGGCACCATCACCCTCTACGCCTACGCCGTGCCCAAGCCCGGTTTCGACGAGGTCGTGCCCGAGTTCAACAAGACCGAGGCCGGTGACGAGGTCGCGGTCCGCCCGTCCTACGGCGCCTCTGGCGACCAGTCCCGCAAGGTCAGAGACGGTGCCCGCGCCGACGTGGTGAACTTCTCCGTCGAGCCCGACATGACCCGGCTCGTCGAGGCGGGTGTGGTCGCCGAGAACTGGAACGCCGATGCCACCAAGGGCGTCGCGTTCGGCTCGGTCGTGACGCTGGTGGTGCGCGAGGGCAACCCCAAGGACATCAGGGACTGGGACGACTTGCTGAAGCCGGGTGTGGAGGTGGTCACCCCCAACCCGTTCAGCTCCGGTTCGGCCAAGTGGAACCTGCTCGCGCCCTACGCCGCCAAGAGCGAGGGTGGCAAGAACCCGCAGGCCGGGTTGGACTATCTGTCGCAGCTGATCTCCGAGCACGTCGAGGTGCAGCCGAAGTCGGGGCGCGAAGCCACCGAAACCTTCTTGCAGGGCACCGGCGACGTGCTGCTCAGCTATGAGAACGAGGCGATCTTCGCCGAACGCAACGGCGACCCGATCGAACACGTGAATCCGCCGGTGACGATCAGGATCGAGAATCCGGTGGCGGTGACCAACAACGCCGAGAACCTGTCCAAGGCCATCGCCTTCCGCGACTTCCTGTTCACCACCGAGGGGCAGCGGGCCTGGGCGCGCGCCGGCTTCCGGCCGGTCGACCCGGCGGTCGCCGCGGAGTTCGCCGCCGACTTCCCGGAACCGGCCACCCTGTGGACCATCGACGACCTCGGCGGCTGGAAAGTTGTCGACGAGGACCTGTTCACCCAGGGCACCGGCAAGATCGCCGCCGTCTACGACCAGGCGACCAGGTAAGTCGTGACCCAGCACACACGCGATACTGGACAACTGTGACTCACAGCGTTGGGCCCGCCGCGACCGGGGACACCCCTGCCGCCGGCGCCGCCGTCGAACCCGAAAAACCGAAGCCGCCGGGCCGTCGCTGGTCGTGGTTGCGCGTCACCGGCTCGGTGGGCCCGCTCGGCATCGCCACCGCGGTGCTGTGGCTCAGTGTCATCGTGCTGCTGCCGCTGGCTGCGCTCACCGTCAGCTCCTTCGAGCACGGCTGGTCGGGGTTCTGGGCAGCGGTCACCGCGCCGGCGGCGCTGGACTCGCTGCGGGTGACGATCGGTGTGTCGGTGGTCGTGGCGCTGCTCAACCTCGTGATGGGCACCCTCATCGCCTGGGTGCTGGTGCGCGACGAGTTCCCCGGCAAGGGCATTGTCAACGCGCTGATCGATCTGCCGTTCGCGCTGCCGACGATCGTGGCCTCCATCGTGCTGCTGTCGCTCTACGGCCCCAACAGCCCGGTCGACATCCAGCTCAACGCCACCCAGCCCGGCCTGATCGTGGCGCTGGCTTTCGTGACCCTGCCGTTCGTGGTGCGCTCGGTGCAGCCGGTGCTGATCGAGGTGGACCGTGAGGTCGAACAGGCCGCGCTGTCGCTGGGTGCGAACAACTGGATCACCTTTCGCCGCATCGTGTTGCCCACGTTGGCACCGGCGATCATCTCCGGCGGCGGCCTGGCCTTCGCCCGGGCGATCGGCGAATACGGTTCGGTGGTGCTGATCGGCGGCAACATCCCGCGCGAGACCCAGGTGACCTCGCAGTACATCCAGCAGCAGATCGAGGTCGACCGGCCGGTGAGCGCGGCCGCGGTGTCGGTGGCGCTGCTGATGATCGCCTTCGTCACGCTGCTGGTGCTGCGTCTGCTCGCCGAGCGCACCGCGCGTAAAGAAGAGGCCGCCCGATGAAGCTGTCGCCGTTCACCCGGATCTCGTTGCGCACCGTCGCGCTGGGTTACCTGTTCGCGCTGCTGGTACTGCCGCTGTCCATCATTCTGTTCCGCACCTTCGAACGCGGGATCGGCGCGTTCTACGACTCGGTCACCACACCCGCGGCGATCTCGGCGTTCCAGGTGTCGATGATCATCGTGGCCATCGTCGTGCCGTTGAACGTGGTCTTCGGTGTGGTCACCGCGCTGGCGCTGGTGCGCAGCAAGTTCCCGGGCCGCAGCCTGGTGCAGGGCATCGTCGACCTGCCCTTCGCCGCCTCGCCGGTCGTTGTCGGTGTGGCGCTGATCCTGCTGTGGGGCGCGGGTGGCTGGTTCGGCGGGCTGAGCGACCTCGGCTTCCAGGTGATCTTCAGCCTGCCCGGTATGGTCCTGGCCACCATCTTCGTCACGTTGCCGTTCGTGGTGCGCGAGGTGGAACCGGTGTTGCACGAGATCGGTGACGATCAGGAGCAGGCCGCGGCCACCCTCGGCGCCTCCGGCTGGCAGACGTTCTGGCGGATCACCCTGCCCGCGATCCGCTGGGGCCTCACCTATGGTGTGGTGCTCACCGTGGCTCGCGCGCTGGGCGAGTTCGGCGCGGTGATCATGGTCTCGACCGCACTGCCCGGCAAATCGCAGACCCTGACCCTGCTGGTGCACGGCCGCTACATCGACGACCACAACACCTTCGGCGCCTACAGCGCGGCGACGCTGCTGATGGGCATGGCCCTGGTCGTACTCCTCCTGATGACTCTTCTCGAACGCAAGCGGGGCACCGAATGATCACCGTGACCAACGCGCGCAAGAACTACGGTTCCTTCGCCGCTCTCGACGACGTCAGCATCGATATCCCTTCCGGGGAGCTGACCGCGCTGCTCGGCCCGTCCGGTTCGGGCAAGTCGACGCTGTTGCGGTCGATCGCCGGTCTGGAATCGCTGGATTCGGGGGTGGTGGTGATCGCGGGCAACGACGTCACCCACGTGCCGCCGCAGAAGCGCGACATCGGTTTCGTGTTCCAGCACTATGCCGCGTTCAAGCACATGACCGTGCGCGACAACGTGGCTTTCGGCCTGTCCATTCGCAAGCGGCCGAAGAAGGAGATCGACAAGCGCGTCGACGAGTTGCTCGGCATCGTCGGTCTCGACGGTTTCCAGCACCGTTACCCGGCGCAGCTCTCCGGTGGTCAGCGTCAGCGGATGGCGCTGGCGCGCGCGCTGGCCGTCGATCCGCAGGTGCTGTTGCTCGACGAGCCGTTCGGCGCCCTGGACGCGAAGGTCCGCACCGATCTGCGTCAATGGCTGCGCCGGTTGCACGAGGAGGTCCACGTGACCACCGTGCTGGTCACCCACGATCAGGAGGAGGCCCTCGATGTGGCCGACCGGATCGCGGTGATGAACAAGGGGCGCATCGAGCAGATCGGTTCGCCCGAGGACGTCTACGACCGGCCGGCCAACGAGTTCGTGATGTCGTTCCTCGGCGCGGTGGCCCGGCTCAACGGCCATCTGGTGCGCCCGCACGACATCCGGATCGGGCGCGATCCGAGCATGGCGTTGGCCGCGCACGAGGGTACGGCGGATTCGGCCGGGGTCACCAGGGCCACGGTGGAGCGCATCGTGCGCTTGGGGTTCGAGGTGCGCCTGGAGTTGCGCAATGCCGCGACCGGCGACAAGTTCGCCGCCCAGGTGACCCGTGGTGACGCGGCGGCACTGCACCTGAACGAGGGGGAGACGGTCTACGCGCGGGCCACCCGTATCCCGGACCTCCCGCTCACCTAGCCACATCGGCATCGATCGGGCTCCGCGGTAGCTGTCGCGGAGCCCGGTCGTCGTCTGGGCGGGGCGGCCGCGTCGGCGCAGGATAACCGGTACCGCCGGTTCCTCGGCGCGGAATGACGCGCTCGCCGCCGAAGTATTTTCCAGCGCTCACCGGTGCCCGGCATCGGCTGTGCAGTACACGGTGTCACAGGTAGAGGCATTTTTACTGGTGAGTAGCTTATCCGGGCACAGTTTCGCCGCGCCCGAGCCGGGCATTTCCTGGGTAGATGGAGTTGACGTGACCCCTCGTAGGTGTAACTATTGGAAACAGTAAACGTCCCTTGAGGAGAGGCAGTGACGACGATGTCTGCGCCCACCACCCCTGACGTCGATCCTGTAGTCGCCGAGGCTCAGGCGTACGCCGAGAAGTTGCTGATGCTGTCCGAGGCGTCGGTGAATCGCCACTTCGACCCGTTCGAGGACATCGACTGGGACAACCCGGAGTTCGATCCGGACTACAAGCCCGAACGCTGGGTGCTGGTCACCTCGGCCGACCCGATCGGGCGGCACCCCTGGTACCAGGCCCTGCCGCTGGACACCAAGATCGAGATCGGCAAGGTCCGCCAGGCCAACGTCGCCAAGGTCGGCCTGCAGTTCGAGGCCATCCTGATCGTCGGCATGATGCAGCACATCTTCAACCTGAAGAACAACGACCCGGAGTTCCGGTACTGCTCACACGAGATGATCGAAGAGCACAACCACACTCTGATGTTCCAGGAGATGGTGAACCGCGTCGCCGACGTGCCGGGCATGAACCCGCTCGTGCGCTCGCTGCGCCACCTGGCCGCCCCCGCCGGCGCCTTCCTGCCGAACTTCTTCTTCATGGCCGTGCTCGCCGGCGAAGAGCCGATCGACCACATCCAGAAGGACATCCTGCGCTCGGGCGATGACATTCACCCGATCATGCGCGGCGTGATGGCGATCCACGTGGCCGAGGAAGCTCGCCACATCTCCTTCGCCCACGAGTTCCTGAAGAAGAACGTCCCGGCCCAGCCCGCGTTCAACAAGGCCGTGCTCTCGATCGCCATGCCGATCGTGATGTTCGTGCTCGGCCGCGCGATCGCGACGCCGCCCAAGACCTTCTTCAAGAAGTTCGACATGCCCACCGAGGTGCGCAAGGAACTGTTCTACGGTTCCAAGGAAGCCAAGCGGACCTTCGCCGACTACTACGTCGACGTGCGCGCTCTGGCCGAGGAGATCGGGCTGATGAACCCGATCGCCCGCAAGGTCTGGAAGCTGCTCGGTATCGATGGACCGTCCAGCCGTTACCGCTCGGAGCCCAAGCGCTCCGCCAAGTCCGCTGCCTGAGACGATAGATACATGCCATACGTTGTCACCCAGTCATGCTGTAGCGACGCCTCGTGCGTCTACGCATGCCCGGTCAACTGCATTCATCCGACCCCGGATGAGCCGGACTTCCGCGTCGCGGAAATGCTCTACGTCGACCCGGCCGCGTGCGTGGACTGTGGTGCCTGTGCCACCGCGTGCCCGGTCGACGCGATCACTTCGTCGAAGAAGCTGACCGAAGAGCAGAAGCCGTTCATCGAGATCAACGCCGACTTCTACCGCGTGCAACGCGACCGGCCCACGCTGGCCGCGCCGGTGATGCCACCGACGATCGACACGCAGCGTTCGCCGCTGCGGGTCGCCATCGTCGGGTCGGGCCCCTCGGCGATGTACGCCGCCGACGAGCTGCTCACCCAGCCGCGGGTCGAGGTCACGATGTTCGACCGGTTGCCGCAGGCCTATGGTCTGGCCCGGCTCGGCGTCGCGCCCGATCACAAGCACACCCGCAAGGTGGCCGACCTGTTCGACGTGATGTCGAAGCAGGACGACTTCGGCACCTACCTCAATGTCGAGATCGGCACTCACATCACCCATGCCGAGCTGCTCGAGCACTTCCACAGCGTGGTCTACGCCGTCGGTGCCTCCGCGGATCGCAAGCTGAACATCCCCGGTGAGGGGCTGCCCGGCAATGTGTCGGCCACCGACTTCGTCGCCTGGTACAACGGCCACCCCGACCATGCCGAGGACCGTTTCGATCTGAACCAGAAGCGAGTGGTCATCGTCGGCAACGGCAACGTCGCCCTCGACGTGGCCCGGATCCTGACCGTCGATCCGGCGACGCTGAGCGATACCGACATCGCGCCCTATGCGCTGCGCGCACTGCGCGAGAGCAAGATCGAAGAGGTCGTCATCCTCGGCCGTCGTGGTCCGGCGGAGTCGGCGTTCACGGTGCCCGAGTTCGTCGGCCTGCTGGCCGCCGATGTCGACATCGCGATCGAGGGCGAACTGCCGCCGATCACACCCGAACTGCCGTTCAAGGTCGAGCAGAAGCTGCGGTTGCTGCACAGCGTCGCCGAGCGTCCGTTCGGCGAACGCAAGCGCATCGTGTTCCGGTACCTGTCCTCGCCCGTGGAGATCCTGGGCACCGACGAGGTCACCGGGGTGCGGGTCGAGCGCAACGAACTGGTCAGCGACGCCGAGGGACGCACCAGTGCGGCCCCGACCGGGGAGACCGAAGAGCTCGAGGCCGGTGTCGTGCTCACCTCGGTCGGCTACCGAGGGGTGCCGACCAAGGACCTGCCCTTCGACGACGCGCGCGGCGTGATCCCGAACGAGGCGGGCCGGGTGCTCACCGCTCCCGGTGGTGAGGTCGTGCCCGGTACGTATGTGACCGGCTGGATCAAGCGTGGCCCCACCGGTTTCATCGGCACCAACAAGTCCTGTGCGCAGGAGACCGTGCAGCAGCTCGCCGCTGACTTCAACAGTGGCGCACTGCGTGAGCCGGTACGCGACGCGCGGGACTTCGACCGGCTGGTGCGTGCCCGCCGTCCGCAGGCGCGTGCGGGTGGTGCCGCGGTGCCCGCGCCGGAGAGTTCGTTGAAGCGGCTGCTCACTCGCGGCTGATTGTCTGTTTGTTCGAATGCCCGCCACGTCTTTGGACGTGGCGGGCATTCGGCGTTTACGGGGGGCATACAAATGTGGGGCTTTGCTTTTCGTGGTGAGTGGAATCATGTCGTCGGTTGAAGAATTGATTACTGGTCGGTAAGTGTGTCCATTGCCGTTAAAACAAACCGTAAGAATGTGATTCGCCGGGCGTCCGTAACGATTACTCGTGGGTAGCTGGCTCTCGGAGTCTGTGATGTACGGAAGGAACGTTCAGGGGACTGGACGGTCGTCTGTATGCGGTCCGACCTGCGGTGATGGGCCAATTGGCCCTCGAGGTCACGTGTTTCGTATCAATCATGCAGCAATTCGGGGATTGCCCAGTTAATCTAGGCGAGCTGTTTGGAAGACGACCGCGGCCACATGGTGCGCTTGCGTGCTGGGCGTGGTCACGGTGCGTTGACGGGATAGCAAAAACATGACCAGAGGTCTGGGCTTGAGTATCGGTACGGTCAATGCGATTTCGGCGGTGGTAGCCGATGATCCGGCCAAACCGAAAGTGCGCACACGGCGCACCGCCCTCACATTCGACGAAGCGGGCCGGCCACGTATCGGCGCGATCAACGACTTCGCCTCGGCGATCACCGATTTCGCGGACCTGAGCCGCGAACCGGAGCCGATGGTGATCGGCGGACGCCTGTTCTCCGCCACCAACCTGATCGCCGCGGTGGTCACCGGGCTGATCGAGCTGGCCGATCCACCCGCGGGTGTCGTGCTGACCTACCCGGCCACCTACTCCGACAAGCAGGTCGCCCTGCTCGGTCAGGCACTGCACCTCGCCGGAGCCGGTCAGGTCCTGCTCGTACCCGAACCGGTGGCCGCGGCCGAATGGCTCGAGATCGAACAGGGCCCCTTGTCGCCCGGCTTCGTACTCGTCTACGACCTCGGCGCCAACAGTCTCGACCTCGCGGTCTTACGCGTCGGCCCCGACTGGCCGCACCACCCGATGGTCGCACCACCGGTGCGGTCCAACGACTTCGGTGGCAAGCCGCTGGGAGAGATGGTCGCGCGCTACGCGGGTGAACCGCGCTCCGGGCGCGCGGGCCAGACCCTCACCTCGATGGTCGATCTCGACGCCCTGCGCGCCGAACACATCCGCGACACCTTCCCCCTGGTCAGCAAGAGCGTGGCCGCGGCCGGCCTGCGCCTGGCCGACCTGTCGAGCATCGTGCTCATCGGTGGGGCCGCCCGCCCGCCCGAGGTCGCCCGCACCCTCGCCGAACTCGGGGTACCGCTGGTCACCGTCGCCGACCCCGGACAAGTGGTCGCCGCAGGCGCGGCCGGGCTGGCCGCCCGCACCTTCGCGCCCACCCAACCCAGCGGTGCCACGGTGCCGCAGGTCGCGGTGTTCTCCAGTGCGGCTGTGGTTTCGGCGCTCGCCATGTCGGCCATGACGGTCTTCGGCAGCCCCTTCGACCCCGACCTGACGCCGATGCACAAACGCTTCCCCGCGCTCGGTGCCCCAGCCGACGCACTGCTCTACGACATGAGCGCTGATCTGCTCACCGCACAGGCGGGCGGGCTGCTCGAGACCATCGACCGCCGCACCGGTGCGGTCGTGCGCGTCGCCGGTGCCGCCGCTGCACGCACCGCTTACGAGCGGATCGTCGGTGCTTCGGCCGCCGGGCCCGCGCACACGGCGGGCAAAACGTACAACGGCGGGGAGCGCAGTGCTCAGCCGGAAACACGCAACGACTGCCTGGTGCCCGCGCGCACGAGCTACGGCGACCCGGCCCGCTTCATCAACCCCCTCCCGTTCGAGTACCCGGCGTCCCCGCCACAGGACACACCCACCGACCCCGGCACTCCGGACCTCCCCGACGGTGGACCGATCACGTCTCCCGGTCCGAACCCCGATGATCCATCGATTCCGGGCGATCCGTCGGTACCTGCTGATCCGTCGATTCCCGGCGACCCCTCGGTTCCCGAGGTTCCGACGGTGCCGGGCGCTCCCGATACTTCCGCTCCGGATGCCGGTACCGGGTCGACAGACGGCTCCCCTGAGCCGGACACCGGTGGCACGCCCGCCGGAGACGACACGGGTTCAGCCCCTGCCGATGGCGCGCCGGCAACCGGTGGTGGAACCGACGGTGGTTCGGCGGGTGGTGGGTCGGGCGCCGGTGGTGCGCCGGACAGTGGTGTGGGCGGCGGGACTTCGGGCGATGGTTCCGACGGCGCCGCGTCCGGTGGCGATGCGTCGGGTGGTGGTGCGTCGGGTGGTGGTGCGTCGGGTGGTGGTGCGTCGGGTGGTGGTGCGTCGGGTGGTGGTGCGTCGGGTGGCGGTGCGTCCGGTGGCGGTGCGTCGGGTGGTGCGTCCGGCGGTGGTGCTTCTGGTGGTGGTGCGTCCGGCGGAGCAGCTTCAGGTGGTGCGTCCGGCGGCGGCGGTGCGTCGGGTGGTGGTGCGTCCGGCGGTGGTAATTCAGGCGGTGTGTCCGGCGGGGGCGGTGCGTCGGGTGGTACGTCCGGCGGGGGTGGTGCATCCGGCGGCGGCAACTCAGGTGGTACGTCCGGCGGCAGTGTTTCCGGTGGTGGTGGTTGGGGTGGCGGCACCTCGAGTGGGGCCGGTGGCGCAGGCCGCTCCGGTGGCAGCACCTCCGGTGGGACATCTTCCGGCAGCGACTCGGCGTCGAGCGGAAGATCCTCCGGCGGATATTCGTCCGGTGGAGCATCGTCCAGCCGGGGCGGCAGATCCGGTGGCAGCGACTCCTCGTCGGGCGGTTCCTCTTCCGGCGGTTCCTCGTCCGGCGGATCCGGTGGCGGTGCCGGTGGTGGCGGCTCCCGGCGCTGACGGCCGCGGCCCGAGAACCGCGCGGACCAGCGCCGTCTCCCGAGCGCTTTGCCCCACCGCGCACCCGGCGGTCCACGGCAACCTCGGCCGTCGCCGTGGACCTCGTGACGCTCGTCCGTTCACGAGGTGACCGGCGACCGCGAGGACGGCGTCGCGATCGCCTCGAAATGCCGGTCGGCTCGCTGAGTGGCTACGCGCTCGCCGCGGACTCGCGGCCCGAGGTCATGGCGACGAAGTGGGGATTCGACATGATGCCGAGGACGTTGCCGAACGGGTCGAGCACCGCCGCCGTCACGAATCCTTCTCCGTCACCGCGCTCGGTGATCGGTTCGTATACGGTGGCGCCGAGCTCGAGCAACCTGGCCACGGCGGCTTCGAGATCATCGACGTGCCAGAACACGAGGCCACCGCCGCCGGGTGCGTTGCGGGCACCCGCCGGTGCGAAAGCCCGGTTGATGATGCCGAGTTCGGCCTGCATCGGCCCGAACCGGAACTCGTAGTAGCCGCCCGGTACCTCGTAGTACGGCGCGATGCCGAGGAATTCGCTGTACCAGTCCTTGGCGGCGGTCAGGTCGTCGGCGTAGTAGGTGGTGGTGGCCATTCCGCGCAGCATGTCTGCTCCTTCGTCGTGAATCGGTGTCGAGGGCAACGATGCCAGTTGAAGTGCTCACCGAATGAGCACTTTGTTGGGCAGAATGACGGGTATGCGAGCGGACAGATTGGTGGCCACCTTGTTGTTGATGCAGGCGCGCGGCCGGGTGACGGCAGCGCAGGTCGCCGCTGAACTCGAGGTGTCGGTGGCGACGGCTCGCCGTGACCTGGAGGCGTTGTCGGCTGCGGGCATTCCGGTGTACCCGCAGGCCGGCCGGGGCGGTGGCTGGTCGCTGGTGGGCGGTGCCCGCACCGACCTGTCCGGTCTCACCGCGGGCGAGACCAGGGCGCTGTTCCTGTTGGCCGGACCGGCCGCCGCGGCCGCACCGGAGCTGAAGTCTGCACTGCGCAAACTGGTTCGAGCGCTGCCGCACACTTTCCGCGCCGATGCCGCGGCGGCGGCCGACGCGGTGGTAGTCGACCCGGCCCGTTGGGGCCGGCCCGACCCTCGTCCACCCGAGGTGCTCGATACCCTGCGGCGTGCGGTGGTGGACCGGCGCCGTGTCCGCATCGATTACCTGCGCGGGGGCAAGCGCACCACCCGCACCCTCGATCCATGGGGGCTGGTGGAGAAGGAAACAGTCTGGTACCTGCTGGCCGGTACCGAACGCGGCAAACGCACCTTCCGGCTGGACCGGATCACGGCGGTCACCGCCCTCGACGAGAACGCCGAGCGCCCAGCGGACTTCGATCTGCAAGCAGAGTGGTCGCGCATCGTCACCGAGATGGAGCGACGCAGATCGGCGGTCGCGGCCACCGTCGCGGTGTCGCCGTCGCTGGCGCCGATCCTGGCGGATCAACAAGGCCGCAACTGCACGTTGCTCGGGCCCGCCGAGGACGGCCGGATGCTGGCCGAGATCACCGCCGACACGGCCAAAATGGTCGCCAGGCAGCTGGCGGGCTGGGGCGCCGATGTCGAGGTGCTCGGTCCTGCCGAGGTAAGAGCCGAACTGGTCGCGCTGGGCAGAGAACTGGTGCGCGACAACAGCTGACAGGCCCGGCTGCCCGGATCAGAACTCGGTGGAACCGGTGCGCAGCGGCCCTGCGGTCGCCGCTCAGGCGGGCCCCGAACCTCGAAACCTGGAGTGCGGTAGATATCAAGATGTTCGCCACAGGGGCGCACACGGACTCCAGCGTGTCCCCGGAGTCGTTCAGTGCTGCGATGTGTGTCCTGAGGTGCGTGGTGCGGCGGTGAGGGTGAATGCCGCGGTGCGGACCACGTCGTTGTGCCGGAAATCGAGGAACAATCGGTAAGTACCCGGCCCGGGAACGGCCGTGTGGAAAGAGATTTCGGGGCCGGCCGGGGTGACGCCGTCACCGGGCTCACCGTTGGGGTGCACATGGACATAGGCGAGGTCGCCCGCCCGCAGGACCACCAGGTGACCGAAGGCCGCGAGGTAGGGCTGCAGGTCGGTGACCGCAACGCCGTCCTTGTGCACGGTGAGGGTGAGCAGGTCACCGTCGGCGCGCAGATCACCGTCGACGGTGATGGTGTAGCCGTCGACTTCAGCGAGCCGGTTCACCGGCGGCACCCGCTCGGGTGCGTAGTGCCCGGCGACAGCCAGATCCGCGCCGAGCGTGATCGTGCGACCGAGCGCGCGTGGTGCGATATCGGTGAACACCCGGTAGATGCCTGCCTCGGGCAGCTCCAGCCGGATCGCCCAGGTCCCGTCGTCCTCCCGGCGCGGGTGCACATGCCAGAACCCGGTCAATTCCCGGCGCGCCACGATCAGATGCAACTCGCGATCATGAATCGGATCGAACTCGGTCACCGCCACCCCGTCGGGCCCGAGAATCCGGAAGCGGAAGTCGATTCCACCCGGCTCGGCGATCGCGGTATCGAGATCGAGCGTGTACCCGTCCTGGGTGATCTGCAGCCCACCTGGTAGCCCGGCGCCGTGCTCACTGTGCGCCCCGTGTGCATGCCCGGCCTGAGCGCCGTCGCTTTGGTTTCCAGCTCGGCCGGTGTGGTCGATGTGCAGGACGTGGTCGTGGGGCACTGCTTCGCCATGGTTGCCGTGGCCGGTGTGGTCGCGGTGCGCAGCGTGGTCCGGGTTCACGGCGTGGGCAGGGTGCCGGCCGTGATGTTCACCGGCGGGGGCGAGCTCGCCGTGGTTTGTGTGGATTTCCTGGTGGTCGACGTGGTTGGCGTTGGTGGTCATGGTTTCGCCTCTCCGAGTTCCAGTGCGTTGTCCCGAATATATACCCCCCTGGGGTATCTAGGAAAGGGCCGTTAGTGTGATCTGAATCGCTCAACGGCGCACTGTGTGCTCAGCGTCCGTTCATCGACTTCCAGTTGCCCGGCAACCGGGACGATCGTCAACCGCGCGTACGTACGCCGTTGCGGGCGTCGGTGACGATATGGGCGATCCGACCTGCTCGCGTTGCGTCCCGAGCAGCACTGACGATCCACCACAGCATCTGTTTGCGGGCGCTGGGCGGGAAGCCGTCCCAGTTGCTTCGAGCCCGCGGGTCCCGGTCCAGCGCGGCCTTCAAGTCACCTGGTTCCTCGAGGTCTTCGACTTGGTCGGAAAGTGTCCACCAGCCGCTGGATTTCGCGGTAGCAATGGCCTGGCGACCAGCGTCGGTCATGTGGCCACGCTTCTCCATATCGGCTGCGCGTTCGCGGTTGAGTCGAGTCCAAGGACTTTTGGGCCGACGCGGCGTGAACAGTTGCAAGCCGCGTTGTTCGTCGAGGATGGTGCTGGTGGAGTCGATCCAGCCGAAGCAGATGGCCTCCTCGACAGCTTCGGGATACGGGCAGCGCGGCAGGCCGGTGGTGTTGCGCCAGGAGCACAGCCCCACACCGCGGACCGACGCGTGGTTGTGCTGCAGCCAGTTCCGCCACTGTGACCGAGTCTCGGCGTGGAAGACCGGGTAGTCGAATTTCCAGGTCGGCGGGTGAGCGGGCAGCGGTGGCAAAGATTCCGGAGTGGTCATCTATCCTCCTGGCGCACTGAGATGAATGGCGAGCTGTTCGACCGTGTCGGCCACCTCGGCTGGTTCGACGACCACCACTGGAGCGGTGAGCGCGCTTGTTCTTCCGGTCATAGGCCCGGTCGCGGCGCGCGATCGGCGAATGCGGGCTCGACTCGACCCACACCCGCTGCACACACGCCGGGCCGGTGGCGGAGACGGGGAACGCTGCCATGCTAGGAGGCTCGTGCGTCGTGGCTCTCGCGATGGGCGAGGACTTGTTCCATATGGGTCTGGGCCCACTGCCTGAGCCCGCGTGTCAGGTGGTGGAGGGAGAGGCCGAGGTCGGTCAGCTCGTAGGTGACGGTGACAGGGACCGTGGGTGTCACGGTGCGGATGAGCAAGCCGTCGCGTTCGAGCGCCCGCAGGGTCTGGGTCAGCATCTTCTGGCTGACGCCGACCAGTACCCGGGCCAGCTCGGAGTAGCGCATCGCCTTCGGAGTGTGCGATGCACCGGACTGTTCGGATGTGTCACCACCCAGTGCACACAGGATCAGCACGACCCATTTGTCCGAGATCCGGTCGAGGAGCTGTCGGCTGGGGCACACCGCCAGGAACGCGTTGTACTCCGCCTTGGCTTGCGCCGTTTTGTCGGCCTTCGTCGTTGCCACTGATCTCGCCTCTCTCCTTCTGGGTTGTTACGCACTCCAAAGTGCCTACTTCCCGACAGGAAGTTCCTCTCCAATACTGGTGCCAGGGGGCTGGAGACACCACCCCTGGTATGAAGGAAAGGCCACCACGATGAACACGCCCTCCGCACCTCTTCCCGGCGGAACCTGGACGCTGGGTGACTCGCCCGTCACCCGGTTCGGCTACGGCGCGATGCAACTCGCCGGCCCGTGGGTCATGGGCCCGCCCGCCGATCACGACGGCGCCCTGGCTGTGCTGCGCGAGGCGATGAGCCTCGGGATCACCCACATCGACACCAGCGACGCCTACGGACCGCGCATCACGAACGAGCTGATCCGCGAAGCGCTGCACCCCTACCCGGAACCGCTGTTCATCGCCACCAAGGTGGGTGCCACTCGCGACGCCCAGGGCGGCTGGCCCACCGCCCGGCGCCCCGAAGAGCTGCGCAAGCAGGTCCATGAGAACCTCCAGTCCCTCGGAGTCGAGACCCTCGACCTGGTCAACATGCGCATGGGCGACGCTCGAGGCCCCCAGCCTGGCTCGATCACCGAAGCATTCGAGACGCTTGTCGGCCTTCAGCAAGAGGGCCTCATCCGCCACCTCGGTGTCAGCAACGTCACCGGCACACAGGTCGCCCAGGCGCGCAGCATCGCCCCGATCGTGTGCGTGCAGAACATGTACAACCTCGCCCACCGCCACGACGACGACCTCGTAGACCACCTCGCCGCCGAGGGCATCGCCTACGTGCCGTTCTTCCCACTGGGAGGCTTCACGCCGCTGCAGTCCGAGGCTCTCTCACAGGTCGCGAACCGACTGGCGGCGACGCCCATGTCGGTCGCGCTGGCTTGGCTGATGCAGCGCTCGCCGAACATCCTGCTCATCCCCGGCACTTCGTCCACCGCTCACCTGCACGAGAACATCGCCGGAGCCGGCCTCCTCCTCTCCGACGAGGATGTGGCCGAACTGGACAGTATCGGTCACTGACCAGCACACAGGTCAGCCGTTTCAGCGTCGGCGCCTCCAACGCGAAATGCGCGCCGATCGTGCGCGCCCGCGCCCCGATCCGCCGGGCCAGATCCTCGCTGTCCCATTGCTCGACCTTCGCATCGAGTCCCTCGACGGACTCGACCCGCGGGACGGGGACGAAGTGGTCGCGCCGCTCGGATTCGATTCTGGCCCTGCTCGTCCCGGGAGCCTTCACCACGGCGGCCTTCAAATCACCGGCCGGCTCGACGGTCACCTCACCGAAGTCGACCTCTGCTTCCGGTCGGTTCTGGTGGTTCGCTGCTGCTCGGTGTGCCTCGCCCGTGCGGTGGGTGTGGTCGCACGACACCCCGGTGTCCGTCCGCTCAGGCGGAGAGTTCGAGTTCCGTCGCGGTCGCGCTGTCATAGCGCGCCCAGATCACCTCGGTGAGTGCGGGATGTGCACCGATGACGTCGGCGTGGACGACCTCGGGTGCCGCGGCCAGGAGGCGGTCGGTGAGCAATCCGGGCGCGAGGAACCACGGCGCGACCACGAGATGTGCGGCGCCACGCGCACGCAATCTTTCCATCGCCGTGGTGATTCCGGGTTCGACTGTCGCGAAGCACAATTCGGTGCGAATGCCGGTCGCTGCCGAGAGCCGGCGAGCTACCGCGGCGGTGCGCACGTTCGCTGCCGCCTGGCGTGAGCCCACGGCTGCCACCACAATGCCCAGCGATTCCACGGTGGCTCCGACGAGCCCATCCGCCTCGACGTTTTCGGCGAGCCTGGTCGCTCGAGTGTGGTCTGCCATCGGATTGCCTTGCCCAGCAGCTCTACTCGGGTGCGCATTGGGCAAGCCGGCCAGGGGACCGGCAGTGGCGGCACCGTGCCCACCGATGGCGACAGCTGCGACCACCCGGTCCCACAGCGCTTCGATCAGTAAGGCATCACGACCGAGCACGTCGGTCTGCTCGAGCCGCATCCGCGGATGCCGGCGACCCGCTTCGGCCAGTAGCGCGGGCAGATCGACCCGCGCGTGAAAAGCGTTGCCCAGCAACAGTGGAACCACGATCACGTCGGTATGTCCCTGCGCGGCCAGCTCGTCGACCACCTGGTCGACCGAGGGCGCGCTGAGATCGAGAAAGGCCAACCGCACCGTGCGATCGGGCCGAGCGGCAGCGACATCGGCGACCACCGCCGTCATCGTCGCCGCCGAGCGTGGGTCGCGGCTGCCGTGTGCCACCGCGATCAACGCGGGCCCACCACCGCCGCGCGGCACCACAGGGGCGCCGCGCAGCGGGGCGAGCGTGCGATACATCAGACCGCGGTACCGACCTCGACCGAGGTCAGCACGTCGCCGACCAGGCCGGCCGCGAGGGTGTTGCCACCAGCGGGATCGATCAGCAGGAACGAGCCGGTGTAGCGGTTGGTGCGGTAATCGTCGGCCGGAATCGGCTCGGCCAACCGCAGCGACACCCGGCCGATGTCGTTGAGCTCCAACGCCTCCGGGCTCGGCTGCGCGGTGAGCGTCTGCTCGTCGAGCCGCTCCACCAGTGAGCCGACGATGGCCTGCGTGGTCTTGGCGCCGTGCTTGAGCAGCAGCCGCGCGCCGGGACGCAGCGCCTTGTCGCCGAGCCAGCAGACGGTCGCCTCGAAGGTGTCGACCGGCTCCGGCGCGTCGGCGGGGGAGGCGATGATGTCGCCGCGCGAGATGTCGACCTCGTCGGCCAGGACCAGCGTCACACTGCGTCCCACCTGGGCAACCGCCAGTTCACCGTCGGGGGTGTCGATGCGTTCGACGGTGGTGCGGATGCCCGAGGGCAGCACCACGATCTCGTCACCGGGCGACACCGAACCGGCCGCGATCTGCCCCGCGTAACCACGGTAATCCGGGTACTCGGCGGTGCGCGGACGGATCACGTACTGCACGGGAAAACGCAGCCCGAGCGCGTGCGTGCCGGTCGAATCCGCGTCGACCGGCACCGACTCCAGGTGCTCGATCAGCGAGGGCCCGTTGTAGTACGGGGTGTTGTCCGAGCGGCTGGCGATGTTGTCACCGTGCAGTGCCGAGACCGGAATCTCCAGCACGTCCTCGTCGGCCCAGCCGAGCTTGGCCGTGAGCAGATTGAACTCGGCCGAGATCGTGTCGAACACCGTCGCCGGGTCGTCGACCAGATCGATCTTGTTCACGGCCAGCACCAGCTTGGGCACCCCGAGCAGCGCCAGCACGGCGGCGTGCCGCCGGGTCTGCTCGATGACGCCCTTGCGCGCGTCGACCAGCAGGATCACCAGCTGCGCGGTGGACGCGCCCGACACGGTGTTGCGCGTGTACTGCACGTGCCCCGGGGTGTCGGCGAGCACGAACGACCGCTTCGGTGTGGCGAAGTAGCGGTAGGCCACGTCGATGGTGATGCCCTGCTCACGTTCGGCACGCAGGCCGTCGACGAGCAGCGACAGGTCGGGAGTCGACAGACCCCGGTCGACCGAGGCGCGGGTGACGGCGTCGATCTGATCGGCCAGCACGGACTTGGTGTCGTAGAGCAGCCGTCCGACCAGGGTGGACTTACCGTCGTCGACAGAACCGGCGGTGGCCAGCCTCAATAGGTCGGACATATCAGAAATAACCCTCTCGCTTGCGGTCTTCCATGGCGGCTTCGGAAACGCGGTCGTCGCCACGGGTGGCGCCACGTTCGGTGAGCCGGGACGCGGCGACCTCGGCCAGGATGGCCTGGTTGTCGGCGGCGTCGGAGATGATGGCGCCGGTGGTGGAACCGTCGCCGACGGTGCGGTAGCGCACCGACCGGGTCTCGAGCACTTCGTTCTCGTTCGGGCCACCCCACACCCCGGGCGTCATCCACATGCCGTCGCGCTGGTAGACCGGGCGCTCGTGGGCGTAGTAGATCGACGCCAGGTCGATGTCCTCGCGGGCGATGTAGCGCCAGATGTCGAGTTCGGTCCAGTTGCTCAGCGGGAACACACGCACGTGCTCACCCGGTGCGTGCTTGCCGTTGTAGAGGTTCCACAGCTCGGGACGCTGACGCTTGGGATCCCACTGGCCGAAGGCGTTGCGCAGGGAGAAGATCCGCTCCTTGGCGCGCGACCGCTCCTCGTCGCGGCGACCGCCGCCGAAGACCGCGTCGAAGCGGTGCTCGGTGATGGCGTCGAGCAGCGGCACGGTCTGCAACGGGTTGCGGATACCGTCGGGACGCTCGGTGAGGCGGCCGTCGGCCAGGTACTCCTCCACCGAGGCGACATGCAGGCGCAGACCGTACTTCTCGACCACCTTGTCGCGGAAGGCGAGTACCTCGTCGAGATTGTGCCCGGTGTCGACGTGCAGCAGCGTGAACGGCAGCGGCGCGGGCCAGAACGCCTTGAGCGCCAGGTGCAGCAGCACCGTGGAGTCCTTGCCGCCGGAGAACAGGATCACCGGACGTTCGAACTCGCCCGCGACCTCACGGAAGATGTGGATGGCCTCGGACTCCAGCGCCGCGAGGGTGTCGAACTCGGTCAGGCCGAGGTCGCGTTCGGTGGTGTCGGTACTCACAGGCTCACTCCCGGTGGTGGTGATGGTCATGCTGTGTCCTATCTGCCTGCCCGAGGGGCCCTGCGTGGTGACGCAAGCTGCCGCCTCCGGGCCCTGACTCGGTCAGGCGGTGTGCAATCCGCATTCGGTCTTGGCGAGGCCGGCCCAGCGGCCGCTGCGCGGATCGGACCCCGGCTCGGGCTTGCGCGTGCACGGTGCGCAGCCGATGGACGGGTAACCCTCCTCCACCAGGGGATTGACGAGGATGCCGTTGGCTTCGATGTAGGCCTGCATCTCGTCGTCGGACCACGGTGCGATCGGGTTGATCTTCACCAGGCCGAAAGCTTCGTCGAACGAGATCAGCGGTGCGTTGGCGCGGGTGGGCGCCTCCACCCGGCGAATGCCGGTGATCCAGGCGTTGTAGCCGCTCAGCGACTTCTTCAGCGGGACCACCTTGCGCAGCCGGCAGCATTCGGCGGCATCGCGGGTGAACAGGTCCTTGCCCAGCAGTTCGTCCTGCTCGGCGACGCTGTGCTCGGGGCGCACGTTCACCACGTTCACGCCGTACACGGCCTCGACCGCGTCCCTGGTGCCCATGGTTTCGGCGAAGTGGTAGCCGGTGTCGAGGAACAGCACGTCCACACCCGGGCGGGTCTGGGCGGCCAGGTGCACCAGCACGCCGTCCTGCATGTTGGACGCGACGATGTAGCCGTTGCCGAAATTGCGGTCGGTCCAGGCGATCAGGTCGGCGGCCGAGGCGTCGGGACCGAGTTCGGCCGCGCCCTGCTCGGCGAGGGCGCGCAGTTCGTCTTCGGACAGTTTGGCCGCGAGATTCGTTGTCACAGTGGGGGTCTCCTCATCGACTAACGCAGGTCGGCTTCGTCGGCACGAACCGCCCAGACCGCGAAACGCTCACCGGCTTCACGGTTCTTGACGAAATTGCGGACGACACGGTCGATGTAATCGCCGAGCTCGACGCTGGTCACCTTGTGCTGGCGCAGCTTTCGGCCGAACCCGCTGTCCAGGCCGAGGCTGCCACCCAGGTGAACCTGGAAGCCCTCCACCTGATTCCCGGTGCCGTCGTCGACGAGCTGGCCCTTGAAGCCGATGTCGGCGATCTGGGACCGGCCGCACGAGTTCGGGCAGCCGTTGATGTTGATGGTGATCGGCACATCGAGTTCGGCATTGATGTCGGCCAGGCGCTGCTCGAGTTCGGGCGCCAGCGCCTGGGAGCGCTTGCGGGTCTCGACGAACGACAGCTTGCAGAACTCGATCCCACTGCAGGCGAGCAGGTTTCGTCGCCAGATCGACGGACGGGCCTGCAGGCCGAGCGGTTCGAGCTCGTCGATCAGCGCGTCGACCTGATCGTCGGCGACGTCGAGCACGATCAGCTTCTGGTACGGGGTGAACCGGATCCGGTCCGAACCGTACTTCTCGGCGGCGTCGGCGACCTGGCTCAAGATGGTGCCCGACACGCGACCGGCGATGGGGGAGAAGCCGACGGCGTTGAGACCGTTGCGCAGCTTCTGCACACCGATGTGGTCGATGGGCTTTTCCGGCAGCTCCGGCGCGGGACCGTCGATCAGTTTGCGCTTCAGGTACTCGTCTTCGAGCACCTGACGGAACTTCTCGATGCCCCAGTCCTTGATCAGGAACTTCAGCCGGGCCTTGGCACGCAGGCGGCGGTAACCGTAGTCGCGGAACAGCGACACCACGGCTTCCCAGACATCAGGCACCTCGTCGAGCGGTATCCAGGCGCCGACCCGCTTGGCCAGCATCGGGTTGGTCGACAACCCGCCACCGACCCACAGATCCAGGCCGGGGCCGTGCTCGGGGTGGTTCACGCCGACGAAGGCGACGTCGTTGATCTCGTGCACCACATCCTGCTGGCCCGAGATCGCGGTCTTGAACTTGCGGGGAAGGTTGGAGTACTCCTTCTTCCCGATGTAGCGCTTGACGATCTCGTCGATCGCCGGCGTGGGGTCGAGGATCTCGTCGAGCGACTCACCGGCCAGCGGCGAACCGAGGATCACGCGCGGGCAGTCGCCGCAGGCCTCGGTGGTGTGCAGGCCCACCGCTTCGAGCCGGCGCCAGATCTCGGGGACGTTCTCGACCTCGATCCAGTGGTACTGCACGTTCTCGCGGTCGGACAGGTCGGCGGTGTCGCGTCCGAACTCGGTGGAGAGCTGGCCGATGGTGCGCAGCTGGGCGGCGTTGAGCGCGCCGGCGTCGCAGCGCACGCGCATCATGAAGTACTTGGCTTCGAGGAGATCGACGTTGTCGTCATCGGTCCAGGTGCCGTCGTAGCCCTCTTCGCGCTGGGTGTAGAGACCCCACCAGCGGAAGCGACCGCGTAAATCGGCCTTGTCGATCGAGTCGAAGCCGCCCTTGGCGTAGATGTTCTCGATCCTGGCCCGCACATTGAGCGGGTTGTCGTCCTTCTTGGACTGTTCGTTCGCGTTGAGGGGCTCGCGGTAGCCGAGGGCCCATTGGCCTTCGGACCGGCGGCGGACGGGCTTGCCGGTGCGTTCGCGCGGGGCGACCGCGCCTTCGCTGCGCGGGCGGTCGGGCCGAACTCGGCGTTCGGTGGCCGGGCGCTCGGGACGGGCCTGCGCTGTCGACTGTTCGGTCGAACCGGCGTCGGTGCTCGACGTCATGTGGGGTCGCTCCTGCGGGGTGGGTGAACATCCGTGCTGAAGGCGCGAGGGGCTGGCTCGCGTCAGGTGGTCAGCGGGCCGATGAAAGTCGATGGCACCGGGGGATGCCCCGGGCATGGAAGCCGCTGCGCTACCGGTGGAACCCGGGTCGACAGCAGGCGCTGCAGACACGCTGGAAGTCGACGTGGCGACGGGCCACGAGTCGTACTCCGGTTGCGTGCATGTGGCTATTGTGCCATGTCAGGGCAGGCGTTCCGACCGCAAAGAGATATTTCCCGCACTTTTGCGGGAAATCCCCTGGACGGCCGTCGCGTTCTGTGACGGGTGTCATAATCGCGCTCGCGGAAGTGGCTCATTATTCTTATCGCGATCGGATTGTGAGCTCCGGCACATTGACCTGAAGTGCGGTGGAGCGCGCACAGTGGCCGCATGAGCAACGACGTGACCGTGACAGGCCGGACACCCACCGAGATCGACAGCGAAATCACCGCCATCCGCGCCGTTGTGGCGACCATCGCCCATGCGCAGGACAACGAGTTGATCGACGAGTTCATCGGCGTCTTCCGGGAAGACGCGGTGTGGACCACCGGCCACGGCAAGCGCCTGTACGGGCGCCCCGCCATCGCCGAATTCACCGCCCAGGTGTTGCCCGGCGCCACCACACACGGCAAGGCGACCTACGAGATCGAACACGTGCTGTTCCTGCGGCCCGACGTCGCCGCCGTGAAGATCCGGCAGAGCTACTTCACCCTGGACGGCGAGCTCTCGGGGCAGGGCACGCCCATGTACGTGATGACCAAGGAAGACGGCGTCTGGGTGCTGACCGCCAACCAGAACACCCCGGTGGTCGGGGACTGACCGGACCCGCCGCGCTGCTCGGGCGCCGGCGTCGGCCGGTGCAGGGGCCGTGCGGAGCGACGCACCCGGGCCCGGCAGACTGGTGGGGTGACTACCAGCGCAGCTCCCGGGGCTTTCCGCCTGACACCGGCCGACGCCGATCGGCCGGTGCTGCGTGACTTCGGGGGCGGCGCGTTCGGGGTGTACGTGCACGTGCCGTTCTGTGCCACCCGGTGCGGGTACTGCGACTTCAACACCTATACCGCGGGGGAGCTGGGCACCTCCGCGTCGCCGCAGTCGTGGCTGGAAGCCCTGCGTGGCGAGCTCGCGACCGCGGCGACCGAGTTCGGCGCGTTGCCCAGCTCGACGCCCGAGGTCTCGACGATCTTCGTCGGCGGTGGCACCCCGTCGTTGCTCGGCGGCGACGGATTGGCGGCCGTGCTCGACGCGGTGCGGGCGAACTTCACTCTCACCACCGATGCCGAAGTGACCACCGAATCCAACCCGGAATCGACGTCGCCGGAGTTCTTCGAGCGGCTGCGCGCGGCGGGCTACACCAGGATTTCGCTCGGCATGCAGTCGGCCGCGCAGCACGTGTTGAAGGTGCTCGACCGCACGCACACGCCGGGGCGCGCGGTCGCCGCCGCGAAAGAAGCGCGCGCTGCGGGCTTCGAGCACGTCAACCTCGACCTCATCTACGGCACACCCGGTGAGACCGATGCTGATCTCGACGCGAGCCTGGACGCGGTGCTGGCCGCCGGTGTGGATCATGTGTCCGCCTACTCCCTGATCGTCGAAGACGGCACCGCGCTGGCGCGCAAGGTCCGCCGTGGTGAACTGCCCGCACCCGACGACGATGTCCTCGCCGCCCGCTACGAACGCATCGATGCCCGCCTCGCCGCCGCCGGTCTCACCTGGTACGAGGTGTCCAATTGGGCCGCCGACGATTCCGCGCGCTGCCGCCACAATCTCGGCTACTGGGACGGCGGCGACTGGCTCGGCGCCGGACCCGGTGCGCACAGCCATGTCGGCGGCGTTCGCTGGTGGAATGTGAAGCACCCGGCCCGCTACGCCGACCGCGTCGCCCTCGGTGGCCTGCCCGCCGCCGGCTGGGAAGCCCTCACCGACGACGAGCGCTACACCGAACGCCTCATGCTCACCGTGCGACTGCGCACCGGCCTGCCCGTCGCCGACCTGGCCCCCTCGGCCCGCCCCGCGCTAGACCGCGTCCTCGCCGACGGCCTGGCCCACATCACCGGCGACCACCTCGTCCTCACCGACCGCGGTCGCCTGCTGGCCGACGGCATCGTCCGCGACCTCCTGGCCTGACCGCCCTCGGCCGCCGACTCGCACCATCGAGCTGCTGCCCAGGTTGCGGCAGGAGTGGCTCGTTCTGCTGGGCGGTCTCGACGACGCCGACCTCGACGCGGTCTCCGCCTGTCCATGGTCGGCGGAAGCCGGTTGACGGACGCGCACCTGTCCGGCTCGGTGAACGCCGAACTGCTGAAGAACGTCGCTGAGATCGGTCAGCTGCGGCTGCAACGCGCCGTTCGTGATGCCGGCTCGTGACCTGATTTTCCGCGTGGTGGGCGGGCTCACGTCCGGCCCGGAGATCGCCCGGTCACAGGCTTGTTGTGGCCTGATGCACATTGGCAGGAGGGGGCGGCGCACCGGGGTATGTGGAGCGAATTCCCGGTGGGTTCGCGGCCGAAGATAACGATTGGGGGCGTAAGCTTCGGGTCGATCCTAGGGAGCTATATGTCCACCGAACGGCACATCACCCTCGTCCACGAGCAGAGCGAGTTCGCTGAAGCGCGCTCTGCCGAGAAGGCGGAGACCGCCCGTCAGTGCGCGGTAGCCGCACGGACGGTCGCGTCGCATTCCAACGACGCAGACGACTGCGTATCGCTGCTGGCGATGCTGGGTCTGGACGCACTCGCGGGCAAAGAAGTGGGTGCCCCCCACTCGCCGGCTCGCGTCGGCGCCGCACCCCGGCTCTGACCCGGTCCCGGCCGCCCGTTTCGGGTGGCCGTCGCCCGGCTCGCCGACTCGCTGACATCACGTCAGCACCGAGTCGCCGGTACGTGCTGCTCGCCGGGCCTGTCGCCACCGATCGCACCACCCGTGATCGCCGGTAGCGGTCGGCCCAGCAGCGCGTCCGTGTTCTCCCGGGTGATCAAGTAGGCCGGGAGTTCGTGCTCGCTGTCCGCATCGGCGGAACGGGGCGCGGCCGGCCCCATAGCGCACGGGAAGTGCCGATCATTCGGGCGCACCGGTTGACTCGCCGTAGCCACACTGGTGGCCATCGGATTCGCCGTACCGGGGACGCTCGCACCGACAGCCGGCTCCCGTGGCCCGGGACGTACGAACGGCTCGGGGTGTGAGCCCGGTGAGGTCGGTCGGCCCGCACCGATCGCCGAGGGTTCGGGGGCCCCGGCGTGACGCCGCCCATCGTCACCGATCGACGGAGCGACAGCCGGTTCGACGGCTGGCATTACTACGGACGGCGGCATTGCCGCACCGCTGAGCGGCGGAGTGAGCGGCCCGGAATTCGACAGAGCGCTGAACGCCGGATTCGTCACCGCCACGCCATCAGCCGCTGACCGGACCGCCTCGCCAGTCGCCACAACCTGCTTCTCCGCCAGCGGGCCGGTCATGCCATGTTCGCTGGTGCTCGGCCCGGTCGGCTCAGGTCCGGCCGAGTCGGTCTCGCTGCCGTTCAGCTCGGTCGTGCCGGGTTCGTTTGGGCTCGGCTCGGTCGGGCTGGGTTCAGTCGGGCTGGGTTCGGTCGGGTCGCTGGTGTCCGGCCCGTTTGTGCCTGGCCGGCTCGTATCGACGCCGAGTTCTTCTGGTGCGGACACGGAATCTCCAGCCACTGACCGGGCCTCGCTCGCCGAGCCATTCGGGTTTGCAGCGTCCCGCTCTTCGTCAGCCCCCAGGCGAGATGACGAGTCGTCTGCGGCGTCCATCTCCGAACCCATCCGCTCGTCCAGGTCGGGGTCGCGACCTTTTTCGCCTGCGCCGGCGCCGAAACCTGACTGTTCGCCCCTTTCCGCGCCGGCGACAGGCACCTCGCTCGCCACCAGGGCAGTGCCATCACCCGATACCCGATCAAAAGCTGTCTGCGCCGGACTCGGTACCTCGACCATCTCTGCGACTGCGGCCGACAAAGGCCAACCGTGAGCCATCCCGGCCGTCCCTTCCACTCCGGCCGTTTCGGTGAGATGCCGGTGATCAGTGCTGTCCGAATCGGGTCCGAAAAAGGGACTCGGTATCGGTATCACAGGGATCTGTCCGTACAGCGCGCCGAACGGCACCACATACCGCTGGTGCATCGCCACCTGCGCGTCCTCCTGCGCAGCAGATATCGCACTGTGCGTGGACATCTCGTCAGCCGACCACACCGGCCCGCCCGAGACCTCGCTCATCTGCGGGATCGCGTACTTCGCCGAAACGATCGCCTCGGCGGCGGCTCGGACGATGCCCGGCAGCTCGTCGAGCACGACCGCCAGCTCACGCGCCTGCGTGAGATAGGTACTGATCGCCGCTGCCGCCGCGCTCGCGCCGACACCTGACCAAGCCTCGGCCAGGGTTTCCCCGATCGCCCGGTCGAACGCCCGCAACCCGGTTTCCCAGTACCGGGCGAGCCGCTCGAAATCGTCCGCCTGCCCGAATGCCACGGTGACATCGAGCGGAGCGAAGGCCGCGGCGATCTCCCGGTGCCGCCACGATCGGGTGTTCTCACCGCCACCCGGTACGTCGACCCCCGCGTCCGCGCTCACTGCGACCATGACGCGAGCCGATCATGCGCTCCCGCGGCGGAGTCACGGAACCGACCGGCCCACTCGGCATCGGCGGCCGTCATCCGATCCCGCACGATCCGATGGGCCCGTCGAAGATCCGCGACGATCCGTTCGTGGGCGTCCATCGCCACACCGATGCTGTTCTCGTGCCCGCTCGCCGTCGCCCGCAATCGCGCCACCAGCGCTGGACCCGATATCAACCGGGCATCGCCTTCGCCCAGACCCCAGTGCGCCTGATCGCCGATCTGCGCCGACAGCGTCCGCACCCGGTCGATGACGTCGAGGAACTCCGTACATGCCCGGTCGATGCCGACGAATTCGGCTGGGCTGACGAATACCGCACCACCCGCACCGCGCCCTGTCTCGCCGATCCCGTTCTGCCGCATGGTCTATCCCTTCCCGCCCGCCGAAGACACCCGGAAAATGCTGGTGAATCCCTTGCTCAGAGCCGAACGTACGGCCGCGGAAAAAGTCGGACAAGACCCGAACAGCGCCCTGTGGACAACTCGGGGCTGTGGAGAACTTTCGCTGCACACCGAGCCCGGTCGTGAACCCGTGTGGACGGGGCGAGCCGGGACAGGACAATTAGACTGGACAACAAGACGCTCCGAGCGCCCGCGTGGGAGTCTGTGCGAAAGCACGCGGGACGATGAAGTACCCGGCACGAGCGAGGAGGTGGGGTCGATGGCTTCGAGCACCGAAGATCGGCGATTCGAGGTCCTGCGAGCAATCGTCGCGGACTACGTCGCCACCAAGGAACCGATCGGCTCGAAGTCGCTGGTGGAACGGCACAACCTGGGCGTCTCCAGCGCGACGGTCCGCAACGACATGGCCGTGCTGGAAGCCGAGGGCTACATCGCCCAGCCACACACCAGTTCGGGCCGTGTCCCCACCGACAAGGGCTACCGCGAGTTCGTCGACCGGATCGCCGAGGTGAAACCGCTCTCCGGCGCCGAACGGCGCGCGATCATGGAATTCCTCGAATCCGGCGTGGACCTCGACGACGTGCTGCGCCGCGGTGTGCGCCTGCTGGCCCAGCTCACCCGCCAGGTCGCGGTCGTGCAATATCCCACGGTCTCGGCATCGATCGTGCGCCACATCGAGGTCGTCGCGCTCAACCCCGCACGCCTGCTGCTGGTGGTGATCACCGACACCGGGCGCGTCGACCAGCGCATCGTCGACCTCGGCGAGGTGATCTCCGAAGATGATCTGGCCGCGGTGCGCGCACTGCTCGGCGGGGCGATGGACGGCAAACTGTTGTCGGTGGCCAGCGCTTCGGTGGCCGGGCTGCCCGAGCGCGCGCCCGCCAAGATCCGGGACGTGCTGGTCCGGGTGTCGACCGTGCTGGTCGAAACCCTGGTGGAGCATCCCGAGGAACGCCTCGTCCTCGGCGGTACCGCCAACCTCACCCGCAATGTCGCCGACTTCGGTTTCCCCGGTTCACTGCGCACCGTGCTCGAAGCGCTCGAGGAACAGGTGATCGTGCTCAAGCTGCTCGCCGCCGCCCAGCAGCCGGGTCAGGTGATGGTGCAGATCGGCGAGGAAACGCAGGTCGAGCAGATGCGCGGCACCTCGGTGGTGTCGACCGGCTACGGTGCGGCGGGCGCGGTACTGGGTGGCATGGGTGTGCTCGGACCGACCCGGATGGACTACCCGGGCACCATGGCGTCGGTGGCGACCGTGGCCCGCTACATCGGCGAGGTACTGGCCGAAAGGTGACGGCCGACTCGGGATCGGCCCGACCCGGACTGTTAGGGTCGGTACTTCGGCCGGTAAAGTTGAGTGGATTCGACTAAAGGATGCGCCCGGCGCTCGGCTGGACCACAGCGACCAAGGACTAGAGAACTCAAGTGGCACGGGATTACTACGGACTGCTCGGCGTCGGCAAGAACGCCAGTGATCAGGAGCTCAAGCGCGCCTACCGCAAGCTGGCTCGCGAACTGCACCCCGACGTGAACCCGGACGAGGCCGCACAGGCCAAGTTCAAGGAAGTCTCCACCGCCTACGAGGTGCTGACCGATCCGGAGAAGCGCCGGATCGTCGACCTCGGTGGCGACCCGCTCGAAAACGGCGGTGGCGGCGGTGGCGCGGGATTCAGCGGCGCGGGTTTCGGTGGCCTCGGCGACGTCTTCGAGGCGTTCTTCGGCGGAATGGGCGGCCAGGCCGGCGGTGCGCGCAAGCCGCGCGGCCGGGTGCAGCCGGGCGCCGACTCGCTGATCCGCACACGACTGAGCCTGGCCGAATGCGCGGTGGGGGTCACCAAGCACCTCACCGTCGACACCGCCATCCTCTGCGACATCTGTCACGGCGCGGGCACCAACGGCAACTCCAAGCCGGTGCGCTGCGAGACCTGTGACGGTGCGGGCGAGGTGCAGTCGGTGCAGCGTTCGTTCCTCGGTCAGGTGCTCACCTCGCGCCCCTGCCCGACCTGCCGCGGCGCGGGCGAGACCATCCCCGATCCCTGCCACAAGTGTGGTGGCGACGGTCGGGTGCGCGCGCGTCGTGAGATCGCCGCGCCGATTCCGGCCGGTGTCGCCAGCGGTATGCGGGTGCGCCTGGCTGCCCAGGGTGAGGTCGGCCCCGGTGGCGGCCATGCCGGTGACCTCTACGTCGAGGTCGTCGAGCAACCGCACGACACGTTCGTCCGGGACGGCGACGACCTGCACTGCACCGTGCGGGTGCCGATGGTCGACGCGATCCTGGGCACGACCGTGGTCGTCGACACCATCCTCGACGGTCCCACCGAGCTCACCATCGCCGCGGGAACACAGCCCGGCGAGGTCATCCAGCTGCGCGGACACGGCATGCCCAGGCTGCGCTCCGGCGCGCGTGGTGATCTGCTCGCCCACCTCGACATCGTCGTGCCGACCAAGCTCGACGGTAAGCAGACCGACCTGCTGCGCAAGTTCAAGGTCATGCGTGACAAGGATCGCGCCGAGGTGATGTCGTCGCAGTCCGAGCACAACAGCGGCCTGTTCGCCCGGCTGCGCGCCTCCTTCAGCGGACGCTGACCCGCGATGGCCGCGACGGTCTTCTACCTCGACGAGGTGCCCGAGCCGGGTGCGGTCGCGGTACTGGACGGTCCGGAGGGCCGCCACGCGGCGACCGTGCGGCGGATCAGGGTCGGCGAGCCGATCACCCTGTCCGACGGGCACGGTGTGCTCGCCGATTCCGAGGTCGTCGCGGCCCAGAAGGATCGACTCGAACTCGCGGTGCGCGAACGGCGCATCGCCGCGCCGCCCACCCCGCGGGTGACGGTCGTACAAGCCCTGCCGAAGTCGGACCGTTCGGAACTGGCGGTCGAACTGATGACCGAGGCGGGCGCGGATCTGATCGTGCCGTGGCAGGCCCAGCGATGTGTCGCGAACTGGGCAGCCAAGGCGGCCAAAGGTATCGAGAAGTGGCGGGCCGCGGCCAAGTCGGCGGCCCGGCAGTCCCGGCGTGCCTACATTCCCGAGGTGGCCGATCTGTGCCGCACCAGCGATCTGGTCGAACTCGTGCGCAAAGCGAAGGCCGACGGTGCGGTCGTGGCAGCGCTGCACGAGTCCGGTGCGGGCAAGTTCACCGAACTACCCCTGGCGCAGGCCGGTGAAGTGGTGCTGATCGTCGGCCCGGAAGGCGGCCTGGACGACACCGAACTGGCCGCCCTGGCGGCCGCGGGCGCCGAGATCGTGCTGCTCGGCCCGACGGTGCTGCGCACCTCCACCGCGGCCGCGGTCGCGCTCGGCGCGCTGGGGGCGTTGACCTCGCGTTGGTGAGCCCGTAGTGGCTTGTACCACGAGCGTGTTTTTAACCGCTGTGCGGTGTCGGTGTGCGGCGGTAAACTGGAATCATCGAACACCAGGTCGAGACCGGAAGCAGGCTATAGCCACTTTTGAAGAAAACAGGCGAGATCGGCGATCCCACCATCCCAGTAACCGGCGTCGGCACCGACGGTAGCGGCGCCACCCCCGCGGCGCGAACCGTGCGTTCGAGCATCGAACTCGCCCCGGACTCCGTTTTTCCCTTCCTCGGCTCGGCCGATCAGAACTTGCGTCAGCTCGAGACGCTGCTGTCCGCGGACATCCATGTGCGCGGTAGCACGGTCACCATCACCGGCAAGGCCGGCGATGTGGCGCTGGCCGAGCGGGTCATCGAGCAGCTCGTGGCGCTGACCGGCCGCAATCGGGTGATCACACCGGAAGCGGTCCGGCACACCGTGTCGATGCTCACCGACTCGGGTGTGTCCGAGTCGCCGGCCGAGGTGCTGAGTCTGGACATCCTGTCGCGGCGCGGCAAGACCATCCGGCCCAAGACACTGAACCAGAAGCGTTATGTCGACGCGATCGATGCCAACACCATCGTGTTCGGCATCGGCCCGGCCGGTACCGGCAAGACCTACCTGGCGATGGCCAAGGCGGTGCAGGCCCTGCAGACCAAGCAGGTGACCCGCATCATCCTGACCAGGCCCGCGGTCGAAGCCGGTGAGCGGCTGGGCTTCCTGCCCGGCACGCTCAACGACAAGATCGACCCGTATCTGCGGCCGCTCTACGACGCGCTGCACGACATGATGGATCCCGAAGCCATCCCGAAGCTGCTGGCTTCCGGGGTGATCGAGGTCGCGCCGCTGGCGTACATGCGCGGACGCAGTCTCAACGATTCGTTCATCATCCTCGACGAGGCGCAGAACACCACCGCCGAGCAGATGAAGATGTTCCTCACCCGTCTGGGCTTCGGTTCGAAGATGGTGGTCACCGGTGACATCTCGCAGGTCGACCTGCCCAACGGGCAGCGCTCGGGGCTGCGGGCGGCCGCGGAGATCCTCACCGATATCGACGACATCCACTTCTCGGAACTCACCAGCTCCGATGTGGTGCGCCACCGGTTGGTCTCCGACATCGTCGACGCCTACGACCGCTTCGAGTCCGACACCCGCGCGGTCCCCGGCCCGCACTACCCGGGTAATCGGGCCCAGCGCCGAGCGGCGGGTCGCGGCGGCGACCGGCGGTGAATTCGGCGACCCAGCGCGTGTGTTCACGGCCCCGGCGGGCCGTGAACACCGCTGGTGGGGGGCACCGTACCCTGAACAGGTGAGTATCGAGATCGCCAACGAATCGGGTATGGACATTCCCGAAGAAGACCTGGTCAGCGTCGCACGTTTCGTGATCGGCCGGATGGACGTGCATCCGGCCGCCGAACTGTCGATGGTGCTCGTCGATCTCGACACCATGGCCGATCTGCATGTGCGCTGGATGGACCTGCCCGGCCCCACCGATGTGATGTCGTTCCCCATGGACGAACTCGAGCCGGGCGGGCGCCCCGACAGCCCCGAACCCGGCCCGTCGATGCTCGGTGACATCGTGCTGTGCCCGGAGTTCGCGATGGGCCAGTCGCAGAAGGCCGGTCATTCGCTCGATCACGAGCTGGCGCTGCTCACCGTGCACGGCGTGCTCCACCTGCTCGGCTACGACCATGCCGAGCCGGAGGAGGAGAAGGAGATGTTCGCGTTGCAGGCCCAGCTGCTCGAGGAGTGGTATGTGAGCCTGCGCGAGGAGCAGCGCCGTGCCGAGCTGGCCGAACGCGACGCCCGCCTCCTGGGTAAGGCAGGATTCACCGCGCCGGGTGACGCGCTGGGCCCCGCGTGAGTTCGTTGATCCAGATCCTGCTGACGATCGGGTTGATCGGCCTCGGCGGGGTGTTCGCCGGTGTCGATTCGGCGCTGAACACGGTCTCGCGCGCGCGGCTCGACGACATGGTCCGCGAGGATCGTTCCGGTGCCGCGCGGCTGCGCACGATCGTCGACGACCGTCCGCGGTATGTGAACCTGATGGTGCTGTTGCGCATTCTGTGCGAGATCAGCGCCACCGTGCTGCTGGCCGCGGCGGCCCTCGAACTGTGGTCGGCGGGCACGGCGCTGCTGGTCACCGCAGCCCTGATGGTGGTGGTCTCCTACGTGGTGATCGGGGTCGGCCCGCGCACGCTGGGCCGCCAGCACGCGTATTCGATCGCGCTGGCCGCCGCGGTGCCGATGCAGATCATCGGCGCGGTGCTGAGCCCGGTGAGCAGGTTGCTGATCCTGCTGGGCAATGCCATCACTCCCGGTAAGGGTTTCCGCAACGGTCCGTTCGCCTCCGAGATCGAACTGCGTGAGGTGGTCGACATGGCCCGCGAGCGCGGGGTGGTGGCCGACGACGAACGCCGGATGATCCAGTCGGTGTTCGAGCTCGGTGACACCGCGGCCCGCGCGGTGATGGTCCCGCGCACCGAGATGGTGTGGATCGAGAACGACAAGACCGCCGCCCAGGCGATGTCGCTGGCGGTGCGGTCGGGGCACTCCCGGATTCCGGTGATCGGCGAGAACGTCGACGACGTGCGCGGCGTGGTGTACCTCAAAGACCTCGTGCCCTATGCCGATCGCAGCCGCCGGGTGTCGGTGCGCGATGTGATGCGCCCGGCGATCTTCATCCCCGATTCCAAGCCGCTGGACGCGCTGCTCGACGAGATGCAACGCCGCCGCAATCACATGGCCCTGCTCGTCGACGAGTACGGCGGCATCGCCGGGCTGGTCACCATCGAAGATGTGCTCGAGGAGATCGTCGGGGAGATCGCCGACGAATACGACACCGACGAGACGCCGCCGGTGGAGGACCTGGGCGAGGGCCGCTACCGGGTCTCGGCGCGGTTGTCGGTGGAAGACCTGGGCGAGCTCTACGGCCTCGAGCTCACCGACGACGACGTCGACACCGTCGGTGGTCTGCTGGCCCACGAGCTGGGCCGCGTCCCGCTGCCCGGCTCCAAGGTGACCGTGTACGGGCTGGTGCTGCGCGGCGAGGGTGGCGCCGATGCCCGCGGCCGCATGCGGGTCAACACCGTGCTGGTGCGCCGCGCGGCCGAGCAAGCCGACAACACAGACAAGCCCGGTAAGGGCACGACCGACGAGGCGGCCGACGACACCGATCAGGTGCGCGTGGGCAGGTCCGAGAACAATGGAGACACCGATGAGTGAACTGGACGCCGAGGACAACAAACTGCTGGTGCTGGCGCGTGGCGCGCTGGGCCGCACCGGTGGTGCGAGCGGCGCCGCGGTGCGCGACACCGACGGCCGCACCTACGCCGCCGGCGAGGTGACCCTGACCGCGCTGCGCCTGACCGCGTTGCAGGCCGCCGTGGCCGCCGCCATCTCGAGCGGTGCCGAGGGCTTCGAGGCGGCCGTGGTCGTCGGTGGTGACGCGCCGGACGCGGGTGTCGACGCCGTTCGTGAGGTCTCGCCCGCGGCGGCGATCATCCGCACCGACCGCACCGGCGCCGTGCTGAGCGAGGTGCACGGTGGCTGATTCGGGTAAGGAGTTCCGTTCCGGGTTCGTCTGTTTCGTCGGCCGCCCGAACACCGGCAAGTCGACGCTCACCAACGCGCTGGTCGGGACCAAGATCGCGATCACCTCGTCGCGCCCGCAGACCACCCGCCACACCATCCGCGGCATCGTGCACCGCGACGACGCCCAGCTGATCCTGGTCGACACCCCCGGTCTGCACCGCCCGCGCACCCTGCTGGGTCAGCGGCTCAACGACCTCGTGCGTGACACCTATTCCGAGGTCGACCTGATCGCGCTGTGCATCCCGGCCGACGAGAAGATCGGCCCCGGTGACCGCTGGATCGTCGAGCAGATCAAGCTGATGGCGCCCAAGACCAAGATCCTCGGCGTGGTCACCAAGATCGACAAGGTGGGCCGTGACGCGATCGCCCACCAGCTGATGGCGTTGTCGAAGCTGCTCGGTCCCGACGCCGAGGTGGTGCCGGTGTCGGCGGTCAAGGGTGAACAGGTCGAGGTGCTCGTCGACGTGATCGCCGCGCAGATGCCCGCGGGCCCGGCGTTCTACCCCGACGGCGAGATCACCGACGAGCCGGAGGAAACCCTCATGGCCGAGCTGATCCGCGAGGCCGCGCTCGAGGGTGTGCGCGATGAACTGCCGCACTCACTGGCCGTGGTGATCGAGGAGATCGAGCCCTACGAGGCCAACGAGGACATGCTCGAGGTGCACGCCCTGCTCTATGTGGAGCGGCCGAGCCAGAAGGCGATCATCATCGGCAAGAACGGGTCGCGCCTCAAGGAGGTGGGCACCAATGCCCGCAAGCAGATCGAGCACATTCTCGGTACCCGGATCTACCTGAATCTGCACGTGAAGGTGGCCAAGGACTGGCAGCGCGATCCGAAACAGCTGGGGAAGCTGGGCTTTTGACCGGTTGACGGGCGGCCGGTCGGGGTATCGTTCGGCGAACGCGCCGGAGTTCTCGGCGTGCTCGTGGATCGTCCGGGGAGGCCGTGCAAGTGCCCGATACCAATGATGTCGGCAAGCTGTTGGAGTTGCTGCGGGCCTTGGAGATTCCCGATACCCGCCCGGGCGTGTGGCGCACCTTGGTGCACGGCAGGCGGACCCTGCCACGGCCGATCGTCGAGTTGGTCGGCGTGGGCGGCCACACCGCCCTGGTCACCGACCTCTACAGCTGGCTCGGTGAATCCGGCGGCAGGCGGGCCACCCCACGCGCCAAGATCGATCTGCACGCCCCGGATCTGCCGCCGACCGCGCTCACCCCGGATGTCAACGCGTTCAACGCCGGACCGCACGCCGACGACCAGGAGATCCCCGGTCACTGCCTGCCCATCATCCAGCACCTGGTGGCCGGTTTCGCCACCGACGACACGGCGATGGGTGCGATCAAGTTCCCGCGCTACCGCACCGCCGACTGGCTCACCAGGCAACGCGTCACCAGCGATGAGTCCGAGGCGCCCGACGAACTGCGCCGCCGGCTGCCCACCCTGTTGCGCAGTGGTTCACCGGCCAGCCGCTCCGATGCCGCCGAAGGCGTTGCCGGCGACACCATTTCGCGGGTGGTCTTCGGTGTGCTCGCACTGTGGCCGGTGCTGCGATTGTGGCTGTGGGTGTCCGGGCGCATTCCGGGCATGTCGAAAGTGTCGCGCTGGTTTCTGCACCAGCGTTACCTCGCACCCGAATTGTCGGGCAGTTTCCTGGGTTTCGCGGCGCGCCTGACCGCGTCGCACCGGGTGGACGAGAACGAGGAGCAGGTCGCCAAACTGCTGGTGCACGCCTTCCTGGAAGACCTGCGCGACGCCTATCGCCGCCGGATCTGGCGCCCGTCGAGCTGGCGGCGCACCGCCTATCCGGTGGCGCTGCTCGGTGGCCTGGCCGAGGGCGGCGACGGTGCGCGCATTCTCACCTGGATCAACGAGATCCGTAACGAGACCGGCCTTTTCGATCCGCTGGTGGTGGTGGCCTTCCGCGACGAAGGTCCGCACCGCGAGGTGGGCGAACTGTCCCACATCAGTGATCTGCGAACCCTGCGCTGCCTCGAGGGCCTGGCCGATCAGCCGAGCGCGCAACCGCCGGACCCGTTGCAGATCTGGTTGCGCGAGATCGACAACCGCCGCACCCATCGCCAGACCGACGCGTGGTTCCTGCCGCTGCGGGCCTTCCTGCCCAACGACACGCCACCGCAGATCGGTGACCCGCGGTTCCGCGGCCAGGCCCTGCCGCCCGCCCCGCCGATGGCCGCGCGCAGCTGGTTCGTCGGCTTGTGTGTGCTGATCCCGATCGCGCTGGCCGTCGGCGCCGCCCTGATCTACTTCCCGCCCCTGCGTGGGGCGCCGTGCGCGCAGTGGCCGTGGACCGCCGGGGTGGGCGTCGGCATGGTCGACGGCGAATGCGTGGGCTACAGCGACAACGTGGCGCAGACCTTCACCGACGACCCCGAACTCACCGCGATTCAGCGAGAAGTGTTCCGCCTCAACAAAGCTGCCGGGCACGCGCGCGAGAACAACCCGAAGCGGCCGCTGGTCTCACTGGTGTATTTCGCCGGACTCAGTTACCTCGACACCAACGTGCGCTACCCGCACGCTCAGGTCGAGGAGCTGGCGGGGCTGGCCGTGCAGCAGCGCCGGGCCCTGCTGGCCTCCGACGAGTCCGAACCCCTGCTGCGCGTCATCGTCGCCAACGGCGGAACCGATATGCGGCACGCGCGTTCGGTGGTCGAGCATCGGTTGCGACCGCTGATCGCCGATGACCCCAGCGTGCTGGGCGTGATCGGGATCGACCGCAGCACCGAGGAAACCCGCCGGGCCATCACCCGTCTCGGCGAGCTGGGGGTGCCCGCGGTCGCGACCACGTTGTCGGCCGACGGTCTCGACCAGGCCTCACCGCTGTATTTCCAAGCGGCGCCGAGCAATACGGTGCAGGCACGGCTGATCGGCGACTACGTCCAGGGCGCGCGCAACCTCGACGGCACACCCCGCTACGAAAAGGTGCGGATCTATCATCCCGAAGCCGCCGACGACCTGTACGTGACCACCCTGGTCAGCGACCTGCAGGCTGAGCTCGCCGCCCGCGGTGTACCCCAGCAGAGTGCGAGCTGGCGCGAACAACAGCAGCTCTACCGTTTCCCCGCACCGTGTGAGACCGCGGACTTCGACCGCTCCACCCTGCTGTTCTTCGCCGGCCGCAACGACGACTTCCCGACCTTCGCCAAAGCCGTGAGCCGCGGCTGCCTCAGCGGCGACGGTCCGGCGATCCTGGGCAACGACGCGGTGACCCGGCTGATCACCGACCCGAAGGCCACCGCAGCACTGCCGGCCAACCTGACCGTGCGCTACGTCGCCAAGGCCGCCCCGGTGATGCTCGGCGGCGCCGATTGCGTGCGCGGTGTCGGCCGGCTCGGCGACCAGCCGGTGCCCTTCGAACACGAACAGTTGTGCGCGGAGCTGGCCCGCCTGATCGAAGACCTGCGCACCTACCCCGGCCTCGACGACTACCAGCCGACCTGGGCGGGGGATCGCACCGGCCTGGCCTTCGACGTGAGCGGCCTGTTCCTGCAGGCGGTGCGCAGCAGTCGCGGCGTGCTCGGCGATCAGCCGCCGAACCGGACCGCGATCGCGGTGCAGTTGCGGGAGAACGACTATCGCGGTGTCACCGGCACGCTCGGGTTCTCCACCCAGCGGGTCGCCGACGGATCGTCGATCGCGGTGCTCGTCACCACGGCCGTCGGCGGGGGCGGTCCACAGCGCTGCCTGGTGATGTATCCGCGCCGGTCCGGTCAGGACGGGTGTCCGGCGGGTACCAAGAGCGAGCTGGAAGGCTGGCGCGAACCGAACCGGTGAGCGGGTTCACCACCACGGTCGTGGGCGGCGCAGATCCCAGCGCAGCTCCGACTCGAGCTGGGCGGCCACCGAGATCAGCAGCGGTTCGGTGTTCGCGGTGCCCATCAGTTGCGCGCCGATCGGCAGCCCGTCGTCGGTGAAACCGGCCGGGACGTTCACGCTCGGCCAGCCCAGCACGTTCCACGGCCAGGTGTAGGGGCAGGCGGCGGTGATCAGGCTGTTGGTGGCGCGGACACCGATGCCGTCGATCTGTTCGGCCGGTGGCGGCAGCGTGGCGGTGGTCGGTGCCAGTACCAGGTCGTAGTCGTCGAAGAAGGCGCCGATCCTCTTCTGCAGCAACGGCTCCGCGCGCCGCGCAGCGGCCAGCACCGGGCCGCCCAGCAGTCGCCCGGCGCGCGCGTTGGCCGTGGTGCGCGGGTCGACGACCGCACCGGGCATGCCGCGGTGCACGGCGCTGATCCCGGCCAGCGAACGCGGCAGGAACGACGCGCCGATCAGCACTCCGTAGTGCAGGTCGGCCACGGTGACCGTGTGGCCGAGCGTGCGCAGGGTGGCGGCCATCGCGTGTACCGCCGCCGCGATCCGGGGGTCGAGCGCGGTCTTCGACGCGGTGAACGGAATGCGCAGCGACAGTGCGATTCGCAGCTTGCCCGGATCGCGCCCGAGCGCCGCGCGGGCGTCGATGGGTGCGGGGGTGTGCCGGTCGCCGCTGTGCGGCCCGGCGGCCACATCGAGTAGCAGTGCGGCGTCGCGCACGGTGCGCGCGAGCGGCCCGTTGACGGTGAGCCCGTGGAACGCCTCGGCCAACGGCCAGGTGGAGATGCGGCCACGCTGCGGTTTGATCCCCACCAGATGGGTCCACGCCGCGGGAATCCGCACCGATCCCGCGCCGTCGGAGCCCAGTGCGGCCGGCACCAGTCCGGCGGCCACCGCGGCGGCCGACCCGCCCGAGGACCCACCGGGAGTGCGGGTGCGGTCCCAGGGATTGCGGGAGTGGCCGAACGCGGCGCCGCTGGTGAACGGCAGCTGGCCCAGCTCACAGGTGTTGGCCTTGCCCACGATCACCGCACCGGCCGCGCGCAATCGGCGCACCGCTTCGGCGTCGTCGGTTTTCGGCGCGAATTCGCCGCCACATCCGAAGGCGGTGATCTCGCCGGCGACATCGGTGTCGTCTTTGACCGCGATCGGTACGCCCAGCAGCGGCAACCGGGTGCCCGCGGCCAGACGCGCGTCGGCGTCGGCGGCCTCGCGCAGGGCGGTTTCGCGGCGCACGACCCGGAAGGCGTTGAGCGTGGGCTGGGTAGCCTCGATCCGGTCGAGCGCGGCGGTGACGGCCGCGACCGAGGAGACCGTGCCCGCGGCGATCGCCGCGGACAGTTCGGTGAGGCCGAGGTCGGCCGTGGAATCCGGTGCGGCACGGTCGGGCGCGGACATGTGAGCTCCGTCTCTGCTGGTGAACTACTCGACGGTAACGCGATACTGGTCACACGTCCACATTCGGTGCGGGATCCCGACCGCCGACCGCCGCCCGGCGACCGTGTCCGTGCCGGCGGTGTCGGGCCGACGTGCAAGACTTGCCGCGTGCGGTTGTATCGGGACGAGGCGGTGGTGGTCCGCCAGCACAAGCTGGGCGAGGCCGATCGCATCGTCACGCTGTTGACCAGGCAACACGGTCTGGTGCGCGCGGTGGCCAAGGGGGTGCGGCGCACCAAGTCGAAGTTCGGTGCCCGGCTCGAGCCGTTCGCCTACATCGACGTGCAACTGCATCCCGGACGCACACTCGACATCGTCACCCAGGTCACCACGGTCGAGGCTTTCGCCGCCGACATCATCGACGATTACGGCCGCTACACCACCGCCTGCGCGATCCTCGAAACCGCCGAGCGTCTGGCGGGCGAAGAACGCGCACCGGCCCCGAAACTGCACACGCTCACCGCCGGCGCGCTGCGCGCCATCGCCGCCAAGCAGCGCCCACACGAACTGATCCTCGACGCCTACCTGCTGCGCGCCATGGGTTTCGCCGGATGGGCACCCGCGCTCGACGAATGCGCCCGCTGCGCCACCCCCGGCCCGCACCGCGCCTTCCACGTGGCCGCCGGTGGCGCGGTCTGTGTGCACTGCCGCCCACCGGGGGCGAACACCCCGGCCACCGGTGTGCTCGAACTGCTCATGGCCCTGCTGAAGGGGGAGTGGGCCTACGTCGGCGGCGTCCCCGACCACATCCGCCGCCAGGCCAGCGGTCTGGTGGCCGCCCACCTGCAGTGGCACCTGGAACGCCAACTGCGCACGCTGCCGCTGATCGAACGCACCCGCGTCGAGTCGTCGAGTAGTCAGTCCGATGTCGCGGTGGCCGGTCACACGGGCTGACTCAGATCGCCTGCGGAGGGGGCCAGCCGCCTCGATGTGGCGGCGAGCGACCCGAAGGTTACCGACCGACCGGTACTCGCGGCGGCCGACTGGGGTCGGTACTCGTGTATGGAAGGCGGCGAGTCACGCTTGCGGCGCTGGAGCCTCTGATGCGCTGCGGCTGGTGTTCAGGTGGCGGCGGTGGAGCCCGTGTGGGTCTCGTGGGGCGATCAGGCTTCGGCGGTGGAGCCCGTGTGGGTCTCGTGGGGGCGATCAGGCTTCGGCGGTGGAGCCCGTGCGGGCATCGTGGGGCGATCAGGCAGGATGGTTGCCGTGATCCTCCGCCGTGACTCCGCCGCTGGGAACAGGTCGGCCCGCACTGTCCGCCCGCCGTCGCAACACCCCTCCGGGGCCCGTCCGCCCGAGATCCCGGCAGAGCTGGTGCCCAATCATGTCGCGCTGGTGATGGACGGTAACGGGCGCTGGGCGCAGGAGCGCGGACTGCCACGCACCGCCGGCCACGAACGCGGCGAGGCCGTGCTGATGGACTCGGTGGAAGGCTGCATCGAGATCGGGGTGAAGTGGCTCTCGGCCTATGCCTTCTCCACCGAGAACTGGCGGCGCAGCCCCGACGAGGTGCGCTTCCTGATGGGCTTCAACCGCGACGTGATCCGCCGCCGCCGCGACGAGATGCACGAGATGGGGGTGCGGGTGCGCTGGGCCGGTCGCCGGCCTCGCCTGTGGCGCAGCGTGATCAAAGAGCTCGAGGTGGCCGAGGAGCTCACCAAGGACAACGACGTGATGACGCTGACCATGTGCGTCAATTACGGCGGCCGCGCCGAGATCGCCGATGCCGCACGTGAAATCGCCCGGCGGGTCGCGGCGGGGGAGATCGACCCGGACAAGGTCGACGAGGCCACTGTCGCCAAGTACCTCGATGAACCCGATATGCCCGATGTCGACCTGTTCCTGCGCCCTTCCGGCGAGTTCCGCAGCTCCAATTTCCTCATCTGGCAGGCTGCCTACGCCGAATTCGTTTACCAGGACACGCTTTTCCCCGACTTCGATCGGCGTAACCTGTGGGACGCGTGCCTGGAATACGCCAGGCGCGATCGTCGCTTCGGCGGCACCAAATGAGCGATGAACCGAACGACGGAGCCGACATGAACGCGGCGGTCACGCCCGAAATCGATCTGCAGGCCCGCACCGGTGCCTGTCTGCAGATGCAGGACCTCGACGTGCGCGTCGATGCCGACGGCTCGCTGGGCTTCGAGTACGACGGGGCGCTGTGCTCGATCCGCGCCGTCACGCTCGCGCCCGGCCTGACGGTGCTGTCGCTGACCAGCGTGCTGGCCTGGGATCGACCGCTGAAGCCACAGCTGCACAAGCGGGTCGCCGAACGCAACAACGAGATCCAGTTCGGCTCGGTCACCCTGATCGGGCGCGGCAAACTGGGTGATGTGATCCTGCGCTACACGTTCCCGGCCGAGGGCCTCGACGATCAGGCCCTCACCACGATGCTGCTGCTGGCACTGTCGGGCGCGAGCCGGGCCCGCCAGGGATTGCTCGCGCCGTAGTTGTCAGATGGTCGGCGCCATAGCTGTCAGCTGCTCGGGTTCCAGGTGATCTTGCCACCCTGGAAGTCCTGGGCCTTGCCGCCCTGGTAGTCGTATTCATCGCTGGTGGGGTAGCCGTAGCGGCCGTTCTCGGCGCCCGCGCGGATCCAGTCGGCGTGGATGCTGCCCCACACCGCGTGCGCGCCGGTCTTCGACGACCAGTAGATGGCGCCGGTGGGGAACATGGTGAACTGGCCGTCGGCTTTGCCCGCCTGCGCCACGTCGGTGAGCGGGTAACCCAGCGGGCTCGACTCCCAGCCCAGCGCACCCCACTTTTCCCGGATCGGCCCGCTGATCTGATGGGCGCCGGTGCCCACGGACCAGTAGATCGAGCCGTGCTGGAAGTGGTTGTAGCGGCCGGTGCCCGCAGGGGTGGTCTGCTCGCGGGTGGTCGGGTAGCCGAGGGCGCCGGATTCGTTGCCGAGTGCGGCGAACTTGTCGCGGATCTGTCCGGCGACGGTGTTGGCGTCGGTGTCGGGGTGCCAGTAGATCGCGGCGTTGTTGGCGAAGGTCTGGTATTTGCCGCCGGCGGTGGCGTCGGATTCAGGGGAGGTGGGATCGCCGAGCACGCCGCCGCCGACCTGGTCGTACTCGACCTCGATGGCGCCGCCCACGTCGAACGCGCCGATCATCCGGGCGTGGGCCGTGCCTGTCATCGCCGCGGGAAGTGCGGCGGCCACGGTGACCGTCGCCAGGCCCGCCAGGGCGCGCGAGCGAAGGTTTCGTCGGAGTATTGCCACAGGAACTCCCTGGTCGGATCGATGTGCCGCAGCCGAACCTACCCGTTCCCGTCAGCTCTCAACAGTGATCTTTCCAACACTCATGACGCCGGTGGCCGGTCGAGGGTGACCGGCCACATCATCTCCACGCCCCGAACGAAGTCCTCCGGGGTGACGTCGTCGAGCAGTAGGTGCTGGAGGATGAAACCGGGGAGCAATCCGAGAATCGTCTTGGCGAAGACCTCGAGGTCGGCGTCGGCGGGCAGCCAGCCCAGTGCCTGGATTCGCGCGCCGTACTCGACCCACAGATCCCGCATGGCCAGGACGCCGTCGCGCACGGGGATGCCCGCGTCGGGCTGCACCACGGCCAGTGCCCACACCTGCGGTGCCAGCCGTAGCGGTCCCTCGGGTCCGCTGCGGGCGATCACCTCGCTGGTCAGTAGGTGCACCACTTCGGCCGGGGTGGGGGCGACATCGCGGCGGATGATCTCGGTCAGTCCGATCCGCAACGGCCCCATCGTGCGGGCGACCATCGCCGCGATGATGTCGTTCTTGCTGGTGAAGTACCGGTACACGGCTCCGGCGGACATGCCCGATTCGGCGAACACGTCCTGCATGGAGGTCTCGTGGAAACCCTTGCGGGCGAAGCACAGCTGCGCGGCGTCGATGATCTGCTGCCTGCGGCGTTCCAGGTGTTCTTCGGTGACTCGGGGCATGCTTCAAAATAAAACGAATATCCGTTCTTGACAAGTTCGTCGGCCGGTGCGACCGTAGAACCATCAAAAAGAACGAACATTCGCTTTGAGGGAGAATGTCATGACGATCACCCGCCGAGCGGTCGCTCTGGGACTCGCGGCCACCGTGCTGCAAGCACTGCTGCTGATCGCTTTCGCCTGGCCCGCCGTCAACCTCGCTCCGCGTGACCTGCCCATCGCCGTCGCGGGCCCGCAGGCCACGCAGGTCACCCAGCAACTACAGCAGCGCAGTCCTGATGCATTCGCCTTCACCACGGTCGCCGACGCGGATGCGGCCCGCACCGCGCTCACCGACAACGAGGTCTACGGCGCGATCGTCACCGGCGCCGGTGCGCCGCAAGTCCTCGTCGCCTCGGCCGCCTCGCCCGCGGTGGCGGGTCAACTCACCGCGCTGGCCCAGCAACTCGCCGGTGCCCCCGCCGCCCCGGTGCAGGACGTGGTCGCCACCGACCCCGACGATCCACGCGGCGCGGGTTTCGGCTCGATGGTGCTGCCACTGGTGATGTCGGGCATCGCCGCGGGCGTGCTGCTCACCCTGTTGATCCCGGGCCCAGGCGCCCGGCTCACCGGCCTGGCCACCTTCGGGATCGTGGGCGGGCTGCTCAGCACCCTGATCTTCCACACCTGGCTCTCGATCGTGCCCGGCTCATTCCTCGAACTCGCCGCCGTCGCCGCCCTGGCCGCGTTCACTGTTTCGGCCACCATCGTCGGCCTGGCCGCCGCGCTCGGTCGTCCCGGCCTCGCCCTCGGCGCCCTCACCATGCTCCTGATCGGCAACCCGTTCTCGGCCGCCACTTCGGCACCGGAACTGTTGCCCCAGCCGTGGGGCGCCCTCGGTCAGCTCGTCCCGCCCGGTGCCGCCGCGTCCCTGCTCCGCTCGGTCGCCTACTTCAACGGCGCGGGGGCCTTGGCTCCCTTCACGGTCCTGCTCGCCTGGTCCACAGCCGCCATCGCCCTGCTCGCCTTCGCCGCCTTGCGCTCGCGCCGGGCAGGCGCCCTCACCCGGGAACCGGCAGCCGTTCCCGCCTGACCACGCAACCCAAAAGTGCTCCCCACGAAAAGGATTCGTGGGGAGCACTTTTCGGGGCTGAGGCCGGTGAGAGATCTCGGCGACGATCGCCCATCCGGCGGACGGTCCGTTTCCCTCGAGCGCGGAGGAACCGGAGCGACCAGCCGGTGAAGTGACTACGCCTCAGCGGGCTGCTCGAAGCCGATCACACCGAGGCGCCCGCGTCGGCGGTGCTTTCGGCGCGGGCGCGTACGCAATCGCGGCAGGCGCCGAAGATTTCGAGGGTGTGGCTCACCTGGGTGAACCCGTGCTCACCGGCGATCTCCTCGGCCCATGCCTCGACCGTCGGGCCCTCGACCTCGACGGTGCGCCCGCAGTGCCTGCACACCAGGTGATGGTGGTGGCCGCTCGAGCACTGGCGGTAGACGGATTCGCCGGTGTCGGTGCGCAGGACGTCGACCATGCCGGCGTCCGACAGCGACTGCAGGGTGCGGTAGACCGTGGTCAGGCCGATGCCCTCGCCGCGTTTGCGGAGTTCGTCGTGCAGCTCCTGGGCCGAACGGAACTCGTCGGTGTCACTGAGCAGGGCCGAGATCGCGCTGCGCTGACGAGTGCTGCGGATCCCGACCTGCTTGCCGGCTGGATTGTCTGCCACGAATTACCCTTCCTCGGCATGGGCGACGGCATCGACCACGATATGTGCCAGATGGTCGTCGACGAGTTCGTAGAGCACTTCGCGCCCCGACCGTTCGCCGTGTACGACGCCCGCCGACTTGAGAATGCGCAGGTGCTGGCTGACGAGTGGCTGGGTGACTCCCAGCGCGTCGACCAGCTCGTGCACGCAACGCGGCGACTCGCGCAATTGCAGCACGATCGCGATCCGCACCGGGGCGGCCAGTGCCCGGAGCAGTTCCCCGGCGTCCTCGAGCACGGTGCGCGAGGGCACGGCTGCGGGGGCAGGGGAGCGATACGGGTTGTGCGGGTGCGCAGCCGTGGCATCGGTGGTCATCAACCAACTCCTTAATGGAAACCGATACCATTTTGACATGCAGAAGTGCGCATGTCGAATGCGGCGCGCGCGGCCATCGGTCGGCTGCTGAAATCGCGCTGGACACGGCCCGATACGCTGGACGAAACATGTTCGGTACGCCGTACCTTTCGAATGTAAGGCGTACCCGACAATCCGACTCGCACTGGATGGAGAAATCTCGCGTGGCACCCAAGTCGAAGGTGGACACCGTTGCCAACCTCGCCAAGCGCCGGGGTCTGGTGTACCCGTGCGGTGAGATCTACGGAGGCACCAAATCGGCGTGGGACTACGGTCCACTGGGCGTCGAACTGAAGGACAACATCAAGCGACAGTGGTGGCGCACCATGGTCACCAGCCGCGACGATGTCGTCGGCCTGGATTCCTCGGTGATCCTGCCCCGCCAGGTCTGGGAGGCCTCGGGTCACGTCGCCACCTTCTCCGACCCGCTGGTCGAGTCGCTGTACACGCACAAGCGTTACCGGGCCGACCACCTGCTCGAAGCCTACGAGGAGAAGCACGGCCGCCCGCCGGCCAACGGCCTGGCCGACATCAACGATCCCGACACCGGCCAGCCCGGCAACTGGACCGAGCCGCGAAACTTCTCCGGCCTGCTCAAGACCTTCCTCGGCCCGGTCGACGACGAAGAGGGCCTGCACTACCTGCGTCCCGAGACCGCGCAGGGCATCTTCGTCAACTACAAGAACGTCGAGACCACCGCGCGCAAGAAGCCGCCGTTCGGCATCGCCCAGATCGGCAAGAGCTTCCGCAACGAGATCACGCCGGGCAACTTCATCTTCCGCACGCGTGAGTTCGAGCAGATGGAGATGGAGTTCTTCGTCAAGCCGGGCGACGACGCCGAATGGCACAAGTACTGGATCGACACCCGGCTGGCCTGGTACACCGACCTGGGCATCGACCCGGAGAACCTGCGCCTGTTCGAGCATCCCGCGGAAAAGCTGTCGCACTACTCGGCCGGCACCACCGACATCGAGTACCGCTTCCGCTTCCAGGGCAGCGAATGGGGCGAGCTCGAGGGCATCGCCAACCGCACCGACTACGACCTCAAGACGCATTCGGAGCACTCCGGCACCGACCTGAGCTACTTCGACCAGGCCTCCGGCGAGCGCTACATCCCCTACGTCATCGAGCCCGCGGCGGGTCTGACCCGTTCGCTGATGGCGTTCCTGGTCGACGCGTACACCGTCGACCAGGTGCCCACCGCCAAGGGCACCACCGAGGAGCGGATCAGCCTGCGCCTGGACCCGCGCCTGTCGCCGGTGAAGGCCGCGGTGCTGCCGCTGTCGCGCAATGCCGACCTCACGCCCAAGGCGAAGGATCTGGCCGCCCAGCTGCGCCGCAACTGGAACGTCGACTTCGACGATGCCGGCGCAATCGGCCGCCGCTACCGCCGCCAGGACGAAATCGGCACCCCGTTCTGCATCACGGTCGACTTCGACACCCTCGACGACCAAGCCGTCACCATCCGCGAACGCGACTCGATGGCCCAAGAACGCATCGCCCTCGACAAGGTCGAGTCCTACCTCGCCGCCCGCCTGATCGGCGCCTGACCCGCCACCAGAGGCCCGCACCCCACCGGTGCGGGCCTCTCGCGTGTCCACCCGAGCTGGACATCGGTTCACCAGGCGATGGTGTGAACATCGCCCGAGTGGAGATCACCACCAGAGCCTGATGATCTTCGAGCGAGCCAGGTTGATCACACCGGTGCGTGGGCGGTTTGCGTTGGGGTGGCGTGTGCTTCACGATTTCGGTTGTGTTGTGGGAACCGGATGATGTGGTGCGGGTGCTGGATCCGTCGGAACAACGATTTGTGCGGCATGCCACGTTCACCGGGCGGTCGGTGACGGTGCGTGGGGAACTCGATGCCGCGGCTCTGGGGGCCGCTTTCGCGGCGTTGCAGCGGGCGTTTCCGATTCTGGTGTGCCGCATCGTGGAGGGCGCTGACGGGAGCGGAATTCTGTTGCGTCCCGGCGATATCGAGCCGGTCGGTGCCTGGGTGAGTTTCGGGGATCCCGACGAGGTGCCGGTGCCGGCGGAATCGGTGGACCCGGCCGGTCAGCTGGGGTATCTGGATGTGGTTCTCGCCGAAGATGATCGGGCGCGGGTCACGTTGTTCGTGCACCACAGCGTTGCCGATGCCGGGCATTGCGTCGAGCTGTTCGCGCGGCTGTGGGGCTATTACACCGACTATGTGGAGACCGGGAAGATCACCGCCGGTGCGCGGGAGTACCCGGTGTCGCTGGAAACCCTGCTGGCGCAGCGGGGAATCGTGCGGGGCCCACGTTCGGGGTTGGAAGCGGTCACCCGGCCGCCGGCGGTCGCCGGTGCGGTCGGCGCGGTACCCGGCGAGCCCGCACCCGCCACACTGTCGCGGCCGGTGCGAGCCCAACTGGATCCGATCGAGACCGCCCGGGTGGTCGAGCTGGCCCGCGCGCACGCGGTGAGCGTCAACGGGTTGGTCACCGCGGCTGTGCTGCGCGCGTTCGCGGTGCTCGACGGTGCCGAGCGGGTGGGCTGTGTCTACCCGGTCGACCTGCGCAGGCGCCTCGACCCGCCGATCGCCGCGGAGTCCGGCACGAACCTCACCGGCCTGGCCGCCTTCGCCACCAACACCGCCGACACCGGCGACCTCATCGACCTGGCCCGCCGCATCGGCAACAGCCTGCACAACGACCTGGCCGACGGCGTCGTGGAACAGTCCGTGCTGCACCTCCCGGACTTCTACGGCCCCGGCCGCATCCACTCGATCGCCGGCCACCTCGCCGTCACCAACACCGGCACGGTCCCGCACTTCCGCGCGCCCACCGGGCTGCTTCTCGACGACTACGAAATCGTGTACCTCGCCGCCCATCCCCGCCCGTCGAAGGGAGCGACGGCCGCGGCCACCTTCCTCGTCTACACCTATCTCGGCCGGCTCACCCTCGCCGGACTGGGCGGTGACACCCGAGTCACCGAACTGCTCTCGGCTGTCACCGCGGAACTGAACTGGTGGTCCGCCGCCGCCGAGGCCGCCACCGCCTGATCACGGCTCGCACGCGGTCCGGTCATCCGACTACGGCGCCCCGGCGTGAAGCCTGGTTTCGTCGTTCCACCCCGGGACGACGGCCACCCTTCAGAATCGTCCGCCACGGCTCACCCGCCGCGACCCCGCCGAACCACCGAACGAACCCGGACGGAACCCGCCCCCACCACCGCGCATCGCACCGCGCAGCAACCCGTCGAGCATGATTCCGCCCAGCACCGCGCCGGTCGGTGAACCAACAACCCGCATCGGCTGCCTGTTCTCCCAGGTCCGCACACTGGCCTGCGCCTGCTGTAGTGCCCGCCCGCCGAGCTCGGCCGCGGTCTGAGCGCTCCTGAGGGCACCGGCCGGGTCGGGTCCGGCCAGCTCGCGGGCCTCGTCGAGATGACGTTGCGCCTCCGAGAGCCGCGTCCGAGCGCCGGCGTCCACACCGCCGCGCCGGGTGGAGACGAACGAGGACGCGGCGTCGATCCGCGCGGCCGCGTCGGTGAGGGTGCGCTCCAGCCTGCGCCGCAGATCCTCCACGGCGAGTTTGCGATCCGAGGCGGCCGCGATGGCCCGGTCGAGCGTGGCGTCGGCGTTGACGACGTCGTGGAACGCGCCGAGCGGGTCGCTGTCGGTGGCGGTCTTCAGGACGGCGGTGGCGGTGGCGATGGCACCGCTGAGCTCGGAGCCGCCGTAATCGGTGAGGGCCGTGGCCGCGATGAGGTCGCCGCGCAATTCGTCCAGGGCCGCGGGCAGACCGTCACGGGCCTGCTGGATATTGGTCGCGGCCTGGTCCACCGCGTCGAGCAGTGTGCGCGCCTGACCGAGCGCGCCCTCGGCCGCACGGATCGCCGACACCGCACCACCCTGCTGCCCGACCGGTTGTGTCATGGCGTCGTGCGCGTCGTCGACCCCGGCCTGAGCGAACTCGATTCGCTCCCGCGCCATCCGCACGTTGTCGCGCACCGGCGCCAGCACCGAATCCGGGTAGGCCGTATGCAGCCGGGCCAGTTCGGTTTCGGAACCGGGCAGGCGTGCGGTGAGCTCCACGATGTCGCGGGTGAGGGCGTCGAGCCGGGCGGGTGCGTCGATGAGCAGATCACGCATCGCGTCGAAATCGGCGACCTGGCGGTCGAGTTCGCTGTCGGCCTGACCGGTGGTGGTGATCAGGTCGATGAGCATGCCACGCTGCTGGTCGGGTGTTTCGGGAATGGCGTCGTCGAGTTGCTGGCGAATGGTGAACGCCTTCGCCGTGGCCGCCCGTGCACCGTCGAGCGCGGCGCGAAACGGCGTCACCGCTGTTTCGCCGAATTCTGCGGTGGCCAGTGCCAATTCCTCGGCGCTGGTGCGCACCGCGTCATCGATCTCGACGAGTCGTTCCCTCGACAGCGCGTGCAGGGTCGGCAGCGACAGCCGCGCCAGCGCCGCCGAATCGGTGGGGTCGACGTCACGCGCCGAGGCGAGCTCGGCCCGTTCGCGCGCGCGGCGACGCATGCGGGAGAACAACACCAGCGCACCGGCGGCCACCACGACGGCGAGTGCGATCAACAGCAGCACACCCCACGATGCCCCGCCCGCGCCCATCGCCGCCCCGATGCCCGTGGCGGTGTCGACCGCGGCCTGAGCCCACTTGCTCTGGCTCAGATCGGGTTCGACCGTGCGGGCCAGCAGCGAATCGAGCTCGCTGTCGCTGACACCGGTGGGAAGGTCACCGTGCAACCAGTACCCGCGATCCTCGACAGCTACCGCGAGCAGCAGGTCACGGTCACTGAAACCGGACAGATCGGCGGTGCGTGCCGCCCATTCCCGCGGCGCCATCGACGCGAAATCGCGCACATAGACGACCCACAGCTTCACCTGGTGCTCGCGCGCCAACGTGTCGACCGCGTCGAGCACCCGGGCTTCGTCTGCCACGCTGAGCACTTCGGCGGAGTCGACCACCCGCGGGCCCATCCGCGACGGTGGCTCGGCCACGGCGCCCGGTGCGCACAGCACGGCGAGCATCGCACCCAGCAGGGCGGCCGCGGCGAGCCGCCGGGCCGGAATCGAACGCATCCTCGTCAGCGGCATGGGTCGAATCTAACGCCGCGCGCCGGGGTGTGCGGGTACGAGGGGTCGGCGCGTGGCTTCTACGATCGGCGCATGATCACAGTCGATCGCCTCTACACCGGTCAGCTCACTCCCGGCGGGGACGCCCAGCAGCGCGAGGTGCCCGGCGCCCGCATCATCAAGATCGCCGTCGGCCCGATGAACAACAACACCTACCTGGTGCAGAGCACCGCCACCGGCGCCGTCGTGCTCATCGACGCCGCCAACGAGGCGCCTCGCCTGCTCGAGCTGGCCACGCAGGAAGCGCCGGGCCAGGTCGAGCTGATCGTCACCACCCACCAGCACCCCGACCACTGGCAGGCCCTGACCGAGGTCACCACCGCCGTCGGCGCCCCGACCGCCGCCCATCCGCTCGACGCCGGCGCGCTCCCCGTCGCTCCCGACCGCCTGCTCGCCGACGGCGACACCGTCCCCCTCGGCGAGCTGGTCCTCGAGGTGATCCACCTGCGCGGTCACACCCCCGGTTCGATCGCGCTCGCCCTCGTCGACGGCGCCCGCCGAACCCACCTGTTCACCGGCGACTCACTGTTCCCCGGCGGCGTCGGCAAGACCCACAGCCCCGCCGACTTCGACACCCTGTTCACCGACGTCACCACCAAACTGTTCGACCGCTTCCCCGACGACACCGCCGTCTACCCGGGCCACGGCGCCGACACCACGCTCGGCGCCGAACGCGCCCAGCTGGCCGAATGGCGCGCACGCGGCTGGTGATCCGGTCAGGGCAACACCGTCCTGGCCCGGCGCAGATCGATCCGGTCGCCGCGCAGGGGGGTACCTTCGGCGGCCAGCAGTGCGCGAGCGCCGCCGTCGTGGCAGGTGGCGGGTCGCCCGTCGGCATAGGCCACCCGCCACCACGGGACGTCGTCGCCGAGCAGACTCATCACCCGCCCGACCTGGCGCGGTCCCACCCCGATCCGCGCGCCGATGTCGCCGTAGGTGGCGACCCGGCCGGCCGGGATGGTGACCACGACCGCCCGCACCTGGTCGACGATGCTCACGGCAGCTTCGTCAGTGCGCCGCCCCTGTGCACGGCGATGTGGTCGGTCTCGTCGCTCTTGATCGCGTACTGCGGGTCCTCGGGCGAACAGTGGCGGGTGTAGCCGTGCAAGTCCACGTCGTGGCCGCTCGGGCTCCTCGCTACCCTGGTCGGCGGCCGATTTCGCGGTCGATCGTTCACCGGACCGGAATCAGGTGGTGACCGCTGGCCTCCTCGGCTCCGGTTACGACCTGGCAGACTGATCAGGATGAGATCGGGTTACCCGCGAACGACCGTTCCAGCTCCGCAGGCGCAGCGTCGGCGTGGATTCGTGTCGTCGGTCTCGCGCTGGCTCACCCGCCTGATCGCGGGCGCGGTGTTGATGGGCCTGGTGCTGGTGCTCGGCACGGCCTTCCGGGTGTGGCAGGTGGCCCGGATCGACGACTACAACACCGCCGACGCGATCGTGGTCCTGGGCGCAGCCCAGTACTCGGGCACCCCGTCCTCGGTGTTCGAGGCCCGGCTCTACCAGGCGTGGCGCCTCTACGAGGCCGGGGTGGCGCCGCGCGTGATCACCGTCGGCGGCAAACAGGAGGGCGACCTCTACACCGAAGCCGCCTCGGGCAAACGGTATCTGGAGGACAACGGCGTGCCCGGTGAAGACATCCTCGCCTTGGAGACCGGGTCCGACACCCTGCACAGCGTCGACGCCGTCGCCACCGCCATGCACGCGCGCGGTTTGTCATCGGCCGTACTCGTCAGCGACCCGTGGCATTCACTGCGGACCAGGACCATGGCACGTGACGCCGGTCTGCACGCGTGGACCGCACCCACCCGCACCGGACCGGCCGTCTACACGAGGGAGTCCCAATTCCACGGCATCGCCCGCGAAACCGGTGCGCTGCTGTGGTATCAGCTCACTCATTTCTCGGCAGACTTTCCTTACGAGGCGGGACAATGACCGATACCTACTCCCCGCACGACCGGGAACGCATGGTCCACGAACCGCGCAAAACCGCTTTGCCGGGTCCCACGGGCAAGGGTCATCGCAGCGAGTTCTCCCGTGACCGCGCCCGCGTCCTGCACTCGGCCGCCCTGCGCCGCCTGGCCGACAAAACCCAGGTGATGGGGCCCCGCGAGGGTGACACCCCGCGCACCCGGCTCACCCATTCGCTCGAGGTGGCCCAGATCGGGCGCAGCATCGCCGACGGTGTCGGCGCCGACCCCGACCTCGTCGACCTGGCCGGGCTGGCCCACGACATCGGCCACCCGCCCTACGGCCACAACGGTGAACGAGCACTCGACGAATTCGCCGACGCCTACGGTGGTTTCGAGGGCAACGCGCAGAACCTGCGGATCCTCACCCGTCTCGAACCCAAGATCCTCGACGCGTCGGGAGAAAGCTTCGGGCTCAACATCACTCGCGCCGCCCTGGACGCCACCCTCAAATACCCCTGGGGCCGAAGCGGTTCCGGCACCAAGTTCGGTGCCTACGATGACGACCTCGAGCGGCTGGCCTGGGTGCGCAAGGACGCCCCGGAAGGCAGGCAGAGCCTGGAATGCCAGATCATGGACTGGTCCGACGACGTCGCCTACTCGGTGCACGACGTGGAGGACGGCGTGATCGTCGGCCGGATCGACCTGCGCGCCCTGGCCGACCCCACCGAGCAGGCCGCCCTCGCCGAGCAGGGTCACGGCCAGCACCCCGACCAGTCCGTCGACGCCCTCGCCGCCGCCGCGCAACGACTGTCCGAACTCGACGTGGTGGCCCAGGCCGCCACCTACGACGGCACCTTCGCCGCCTCGGTGGCGCTCAAGCGCCTCACCAGCGAACTCGTCGGCCGCTTCGCCACCGCCGCGATCGTGGCCACCCAGGACCACGCCGGGCCGGGTCCGCTCATCCGCTACGAGGCCGACCTGATCGTGCCGCCCACCGTCGCCGCCGAGGTCGCCGTGCTCAAGACCGTCGCCCTGCGGTACGTGCGCTCCGACCGCGACCACCTGGCCCGCCAGCTCACCCAACGTGAGCGGGTCCAGGCCGTCGCCGACCGGCTGCTCACCACCGCGCCCGCCCACCTCGACGACCAGATGCTGCCCTGGTGGAACACCGCCACCGACGACGTCGCCCGCGTGCGCGTGGTGATCGATCAGATCGCGTCCTACACCGAGAGCCGCTTCGAACGGCTCGCCGCCTCGCTGGACTGCCGCTGACCGGACCCGACTAGACTGCCTGTCGTGGCCGGACGAATCCCAGATCGCGATATCGCGGCGATCCGTGAGCGTGTCCGGATCGAAGATGTAGTCGGTGAGTACGTGGCGCTCAAGCGCGCGGGCGCCGACTCGATCAAGGGTCTGTGCCCGTTCCACGACGAGAAGTCACCGTCGTTCCATGTGCGGCCCAACCACGGCCTGTTCCACTGCTTCGGCTGCGGTGAGGGCGGCGACGTCTACAAGTTCCTGCAGCAGATGGAACACATCGGTTTCGTCGAGGCCGTCGAGCAGATGGCCGACCGCGTCGGCTACCAGATCAACTACGAGGGCGGCGGCACCTCGATCCAGCGCGACCGGGGCACCCGCTCGCGCCTGGTCGCCGCCAACGCCGCCGCGCACGAGTTCTATGTGGCCCAGCTGCGCGAACCCGAGGCCGAAGCGGCCCGGCGGTACCTCACCGAACGCAACTTCGACGCCGCGGTCGCCCAGCAGTTCGGCTGTGGTTACGCGCCCGCCGGCTGGGACGTGCTCACCAAACATCTGCTGCGCCAGGGCTTCGAGTTCAAGGAGCTGGAAGCGGCCGGGCTGTCCAAACAGGGCAAGCGTGGTCCGATCGACCGGTTCCACCGCAGGCTGCTGTGGCCCATCCGCAACCTCGGCGGCGAAGTGATCGGCTTCGGCGCCCGCAAGCTCTACGACGACGACACCATGCCCGGCAAGTACGTCAACACGCCGGACACCTTGCTGTACAAGAAGTCTCAGGTGTTGTTCGGTCTCGACCACGCCAAACGCGAGATCGCCAAGGGGCATCAGGCCGTGGTCGTGGAGGGCTACACCGATGTCATGGCGATGCACCTGGCCGGTGTGAAGACCGCCGTCGCCTCCTGCGGCACCGCCTTCGGCGAAGAGCACCTGCAGGTGCTGCGCAGGCTGTTGATGGACGACAACTTCTGGCGCGGCGAGATCATCTACACCTTCGACGGTGACGCCGCCGGCCAGGCCGCCGCCCTGAAAGCCTTCAGCGGGGATCAGCGACTCGCCGGGCAGACCTACATCGCCGTGGCCCCCGACGGGCAGGACCCGTGCGAGCTGCGTCAGCATTCCGGTGACGCCGCCGTCCGCGACCTCGTCGCCCGGCGAACCCCCCTCTACGAGTTCGTGATCCGTGGCCTGCTCGCCGAACACAACCTCGACGACGTCGAAGGGCGCGTGGAGGCGCTGCGCCGCACGGTGCCCGTGGTCGCCCAGATCAAGGACAACGCCACCCGCAAGGGTTACGCCACCAAACTGGCCGGCTGGGTCGGCTGGGACGACATCCAGCTCGTGGTGCGCCGGGTCGGCGAGGAAGCCAAGAAGAACCGCATGGGCACCAACGGCTCATCCACGCTGAAGACCGGCGCCGCCGCGATACCCGCGCCACGTCCCGAGAGCGACTCCTCGGTGCGGCCGGCCCCGAACGATCCCGTGCTGTTCGCGCAACGTCAATCCCTCAGTGCCGCACTGCAATACCCCGGCATCGCGGGCGCGTCCTTCGACGCCATCGACACCGCCGCGTTCACCCACCCCGCCTACATCGCGGTGCGCATCATGATCGCCAAAGCCGGCGGCACCGCGGCCGGGCTCAGCGGCGCCGAATGGGTGGCCGCCGTCGCCGACCACACCGACGACCTGATGATCCGCGCCCTGGTCTCCGAACTGGCCAACGAGCAACTGCCCGTGCGCACCCAGAACGACATCCCTCGCTTCATCACCGGCATCCTCGCCCGCACCCAGGAAGCCTGGGTCGGCCGCCAGATCGCCGAACTGAAATCCAAACTCCAACGTCTCTCGGCCAGCGAGGAACCCGACACCTACATGGCCCTGTTCGGCGACCTGGTGGCCCTGGAGCAGTACCGCAAGAGCCTCGCCGCGCAGGCGATGGGCAACGAGGGCTACGCGGCCGGCGCCTGACGACGCCGCACCACGCCGGCCGTTCTCAGCTCAGCGGCGCAACTGGTCGTGCGGAATCAGCACTGTGGTGCGCTCGTCGAGCGGCTCCATCGGCTCGAGCTTCGGTTGCGTGCTCAACTTGTCCGACAACTTCTGCCGGCTCACCGAAACCAGCTTCTTCGTCACCGGGCTCCCCGTGACGGCCCGCGTCGCCGCACTGATCTGCTCGTAGCGCGCGCGCCCGGCCTTCGTGCCCAGCACATACCCGGCCGCTACGCCGATGATCAACCGCAGCATCTCCTGGAGCTCCTCCCACGTCTGTGTGCGCGCTCCATCCTGCCCGACCCGCCCCACCTATGTCGATCCGGCCACCCACCGCCCCCACATCGTTATCCGCCGGCATGTCCGCAGGTAACAGCCCGATTTGGGAACCAGCGATCCGATGCGCTAAAGTTTCATCTCGGTCAGCCCGCCAAAGCAGACCGCCTGAATCTCACCGTTCAGGGCAGTCCCCTATAGCTCAATTGGCAGAGCAGCCGACTGTTAATCGGCAGGTTTCTGGTTCGAGTCCAGATGGGGGAGCATCTACCAGGGCAAACGTCATCGTTTGACCCTGGTTTTCTGCTTTTCGGGGTCATCATGACACGGAAACGTCACACTTTCATCGTTTCAGCCGCTCCAAAGTCTCCGTGAAATCGGGGGCCTGAGTCGGTTGATCGATGTAGTGGCGGCGGGTCACCGCGTCGCCCGAGTGGCCGAGTTGGCGGGCCGCATCCTCGGGACTGTGCGCGGTAGCGATCATTGTGGCAACGGTCTTACGGAAGGTCTTGGCGGTGATCCAGGCGAACTTCTCGCCTCGGGCCTGCTTCCACAAGCGGTTGAAGTTGTGCGGATCCCAGATGCCTCCGTCGCGGTTGGGGAACACCAAGTCGAGATCGTTGGGAACTGCTTCGGATAGAACACGGCGCAGGGTCTCGACGACGAATGGCGGGATCAACACGGTCCGATAGCCCGAATCGGTCTTCGTTCGCGGTTGGCGGATCAGGCCGTTACCTTTGAGGCGAACGATGGTGCCGGCGAAGGTGATTCGCGGGGGCTGTGATTCGAGGTCGACGTCGGACCAGCGGAGCGTCAGGGTTTCGCCCGGGCGTGGACCGGTACCGAGTTCGACGTCGACGACATCGAGGACTCGTTGGTTGCGCTTGGGTCCATACGTATAGCCCGCCGATCCGTCGAGTGGAGCGCCATCGACCCAATCGGCGAGCTGAGCTCGCAATTGGGCAAGAGTCGCCATGTCGGCGGAACGGGGCTTGGCGCACTTGCGCGGCAGGTCAGCGACCTCACGGACGGGGTTGCGGTCGATCGCGTCATGCCGGACGGCCATCCCCATCATTTCTGACAGGATGACTCGCTGACGGCGCGCCTTCTCGCGGTGACCGTTGAGCGCGATGCGCTTGATATGGGCGTCCAGGCGCGAGGTCGAGGCTTCCCAGACGCGCAGACCTGAAACCTGAATCGCCCCGGCGGGTCGGGAGACTTCATCTTCTGAGGAAGGATGAAGTCCGTGAGTTCGAAGAAGTATCCGCCAGAGCTGCGTGAGCGGGCGGTCCGCATGGTCGCGGAGGTTCGCGACCAGTATGAGTCGGAATGGGCCGCGATCGGCGCGGTCGCCGACCTGCTCGGTGTCGGCACCGCCGAAACCGTGCGTAAGTGGGTCTGCCAAGACCAGGTCGATGCCGGCGCCCGGGCCGGGACGACCAGCGACGAGTCGGCAGAGTTGAAGCGGTTGCGGCGCGAGAACGCAGAACTCAAGCGCGCCAACGCGATCCTGAAAGCAGCGTCGGCTTTCTTCGCCGCCGAGATAGACCGGCCACAACGCTGATCTGCAGGTTCGTCACCGAACATCAGGGCCGCCGCGCAAGCGACGGCCTGCGGTGGGGTGTCGAGTCGATCTGCGCCACGCTCGGTGAGCTCGGCGTAAACCTTTCCGCTTCAACCTATTACGAACACCGCAACCGCAAAGCCAGCAAGCGGGAGCAGCGCGACGAACAGCTGAAGCTTCAGATCGCACGGGTCCATCGCGAGAACTTCGGCGTCTACGGCGTCCGGAAAGTATGGCTGCAACTGAACCGGGAAGGCCATCGGTTGGCCCGTTGCACCGTCGAACGGTTGATGCGTGAGCTCGGCCTGCGCGGAGTGGCCCGCGGCAGCACCAAACGCACGACCGTCGCGGATCCGGCCGCTGACCGGCCGGCGGATCTGGTGCAGCGGCGGTTCGCGCCGAACCGGCTGTGGGTCGCCGACATCACCTACGTGTCGACCTGGTCCGGCTGGGTGTACGTGGCCTTCGTGATCGACGCCTATGCGCGACGGATCCTGGGCTGGCGAACGTCCACATCGATGACCACAGCGCTGGTCCTCGACGCGATCGAGCACGCGATCTGGACCCGCGAATGTGACGGATGGGACGTGAAAGATGTTGTACACCAGATAGGGGCTCTCAATACACGTCCATAGCATTCAGTGAACGCCTCGCGGAGGTCGGGATCCAGCCCAGCGTCGGCGCCGTGGGATCGAGCTACGACAACGCCCTCGCCGAGACGATCAACGGCCTCTACAAGACCGAGCTGATCAAATCCCGCGGCCCGTGGCGCACGGTCGATCACGTCGAATTCGCCACCGCGGAATGGGTCGACTGGTTCAACCACCGCCGCCGCTATCGCTACTGCGGCGATATCCCACCGGCGGAGATGGAGGCCGCCCACTACGCTCAACACCCAACCCAGCAAGCGGCCGGGTTGTCACACTGATAGGTCTCCGGACTCACCGGTGCGGTTCAGACCGATGAACCTAGCGTGGCTGTGGTGGGCTCAGGCGGCGTCGGTGTGGTGACTGGTGAAGCTCACCTGGGTTTCGTCGGCATCGAGGGCGATGTTGAGCGTGGCGTCGAGGGCATCGGCGAGTTTTGCAAGCAGGGGCAAGGTAGGGACGGTGTCGGAGCCTTCGATGCGCGAGATCTTCGCTTGGGTCAGGCCCGCACGTTCGCCGAGCTCGGCTTGCGTGAGACCGAGTTCGGTCCGGCGGTCGAAGACGGCTTGAGCAAGTGCCATGGAGAGTTGGATCTCACGGCGGGCCTCGGCAACGTCGGCGGGTTCGGTGTGGCCCTCGGTTATTTGACGTTCCCGGAGGGTCTTCCAGCGGGCGTGGCTCATCGGTCCAGTTCTCCTCTCTCGATCGTGCGGACGAATTCTTGATGGGCGGGTTCGTGTTCGGCTTGGCAGGTTTGTTGTGCCAGTTTCGCCCGTTTGACTTCGATGTCTTCGCGCATCTTGGTCTTGCGGAACACGGTCAACAGGACGACGCGACGTCCTGGTGCGAGCCAGTAGGTGATGCGGATCGCGGCGCCGTCCAACGTTGGACGTAACTCGCGAACTCCGTCGCCGAGGTATCGAGCGAAGGGTTCGCCGAGGGTCTCTGCGCGTTCGGCGAGGAGGCCGACGTATTCGTCAACCTTGAGGAAGTGCTTGGCTGGTAGTGCTTGAAGCCAGTCGCGCACTTCGGGCTCGATCTCGATGGCGAACAGTTCACCCATGACCTCATGCTATATGTCGTCAACAGCATATGACAAGCGGATAGCGGCAACGCCAACTGGCGCATCAGGGACTGCTGCACGAGTAGGTGGCAGGTTGGCCTGCGCTGGTCCGAGCTTGCAGGTACGCCCACTCGACATGGCCGTCCGGCACACGCCGACTCGACCCACAACACGGAAACAACACGGATTCAGCGAGAAGTAGCGGGATCGGTTGGGATACAACGAGAACACCTTCAACGGCGAATCCGCAAGTGATAGGTTCTATTGGGAATCGATGCGAACCGTTGGGGTGCAACGGAATTCAAACGGCAGGTTTCTAGTTCGAGTCCAGATGGGGGAGCGCAACCACCAGGTCAGGCACGGTCACTGTGTCTGACCTGGTTTCGTATATGGGCAGCGATCGAGAGTACGCCAAGAAATCCGGCCCAAACAGCGCAGCCTGAACCAGCAGGGGGACTCTGGTGAGGAGTTGGTCGCGGCGGCGTTTCCACGGCAGTGGTTGACTCGCAAGATCAGCGCCGACTCGGAATCGATCTGCATGTCGAGGTCTTCGACTGGACCGACGAAAGCAGCAGCGGCCGCATCACACCCGCGGGGTGATCACGGCACCCGTGGTCTGCGCTGCGTCGAGTCTGTTCGCAGGCGAGCTGAGGCCGGCACTCGCATCCGATGCATGCGATGCCTGTGAGCAGTGCACCCAGGGCGAACCGACACTCGCGCTGGTCTCTGTCCCGGAGCGGGAATTTCATGACTCGGGCCGGGGTTGTCGACTCAGACAACTATTGCGCTGAGCGGCGGGACAGCAGTCCGTCGGAAGGATCGGGTATGAGGTTCGCAGTCAGCTACAGCAGCGCCCACTTCGGTGACGATCCGGATCGAATTGTCGCCTACGCGCGCCATGCGGAGGCGTGTGGATTCGAGGGTCTGTACCTTCCCGAGCATCTTGTCCTGTATCCCGGAGCGAAGCTCCACAACTTCGAGGTCCCACCCACCCTGCCGTTCCTCGACCCGCTCGACACTCTCGCGTATGTCGCTGCGGCGACCGAACGGCTCCTGCTCGGCACTGGCGTGTTGTTGTTGCCGTATCGGCATCCGGTGGTACTCGCCAAGCGGTTGGCGACCATCGATACGTTGTCCAAGGGCCGGATGCGGTTGCTGACGGTAGGATTGGGCACCTTACCGGAGGAAGCTGCGGCGACGGGTGTCGATTTCCGTACCCGCGGACGACGTGCTGACGAAGCGATTGACGTACTGCGTTTGCTGTGGTCCGGCACCGAGGAGGGCGTCAGTTTCCGGGGCGAATTCTTCTCTTTCGACAACCTCGTGCAATTTCCCAAGCCCTACCAGAGCGCAACGCTACCCATCCACGTCGGTGGATCGAGTCCTGCCGCCGCACGTAGGGCCGGGTTGCGTGGTGACGGGTATTTCCCGGGAGGGGCGCTGGTCCCTCAGGAACGTGCGGCGCAGTGGAAACTGGCGCGTTCGACCGCGCAGGAGTCCGGGCGGGACCCGGATGACCTCGAATACACGCGCTGGAGCGGGATCGACATGACCGACGAGCGGCTCGAAGCCTTTGCCGCACAAGGCGTCACCCGCGTTGTCGTCAGTGCCACGGCGCCGGAACCGAACGAACAATACGACGAACTGTCACGATTCGCCGAACGCTTCAATCTCGGAAAGTCGTAATCCGCATGTCCACTGGGCGTACACCCGAGGGTGTAGGCCGGACAGCGGCAGGCGTTGGCAAACATCCTGAAATCGGGGCGTACCTTACTCACTGCGGGAACTGGCTGATCCGGGTGTTCTGGAAGGTGGTGAACAGCCAGGTTCCGTTGTGGCGCATCGCGACTCGGGTTTGGACGGACCGGGTATCGGGTGGCGCGGTAGTGCCCGGGAGCATGGGGCGATCGCCCACGGTGACCAGCACCGCGACATTCGGCGCCGGGAAGCGCAGCGTGGTGGTTTCGGGTTCGGCCATGCGGGTGCCCCTCATGAACCCGTCGAAGCCCTCCTGCATGACGGTGGCGAGTTCGGTCCGGCCCTGGATGCGTTCCCCGATAACCGATACGAAGTCGGCGTCGGGGGTGAACGTGGCGGCGAATGCGGTGCCGTCACCTGCGGCCCAGGCGTCCATCTGCGTGCGGAGCAGGGTGAGGATGGCGGTTTCGTCAGTCACGACGTCACCGGTCCCCGGCGACGCAGGCCCGCGAACTCGAGCGCGGCGAAACTCGCGACGAACGTTGCGCCCGCGAGCAGGAATACCCGGCCCCAATTCGTCAGCGGAATCAGGTTGATGACAGCGAGCTCGACCATGAACACCGCCGACAGCGCGTTGACCGCGATGACGGCGGCAGCCAGACGAGACGGTAGCCGCGGGTGGCGCGCGATGAGGAGCAGTGCAGCGGCGCCGCCCAGCATGCCGACGCCGAAGGGGATCGACCAGGAGGTCGGCAATCCGAGCGGATCGCGCAATAACGGCGCCGTGGCCAGCAGAAAGGTGCCGAAGACGCCGGTGCTCCAGCCGTCTACCCGCAACGCGGTGCGCAGGCCGGGGCCTGATTCAAAGGTGGTCATCGTGGTCATGACGTCGACGTTGCCAGCGGCCGGTCGTTGTCTCAATGACCTCCGAGGTCATGGCACCCGGTCGCCCGGGACCGATAGCGTGGCCGAGTGACGCGTTCGATGCAGGAATCCCCCGTCGGCACACTGCTGAGAGATTGGCGGCAGCGGCGGCGGCTGAGTCAGCTGGAGCTGGCACTGGCCGCCGACAGTTCGGCACGACATCTGTCCTGCGTCGAGACGGGGAAGGCCCAGCCCAGCCGGGCCATGGTGCTAAAACTCTGTGATGTTCTGGAAGTCCCACTGCGCGAACGCAATACGTTGTTGCTCGCGGGTGGTTTCGCACCGGAGTATCGAGAGAGCAGCCTGGATGACGCCCATCTCGCCGCTGCCCGGGCCGCGCTGGACACCATGCTGACCGCGCACGAACCCTATCCGGCGGTCGCGGTGGACCGGTACTGGAATGTCGTTGCCACCAATCGCGCGATGGGCCTGTTCTCGAACGAGGTCGACGAGCAGCTGATGGAACGGCCCAACGTCTACCGCCTGGCCCTGCACCCCGGCCCGCCCGATGCCGCCACACACATGATCAACCACGGTCAGGTCCGGGAACTCCTGCTCGAACGGCTGCTCCAGCAGGTGCGGGCGACAGGCGACCCGATTCTGCGCGCGCTCTACGACGAGGTCTCGCAGTACCCGGTCCCAGCGCACACCGAACCCGATCCCGGTCCGCCGACGCCGTTCGCGGTGCCGCTGCGCATCGCCACCCCGGTGGGCGAGCTACGCATGTTCAGCACCATGGTCACCTTCGGGGCACCCTCGGATGTCACGCTCGCGGAATTGGCCATCGAATTGTTCTATCCGATGGACGAATTCACTGCGGACACGCTGCGCACGCTCTTCACCGTGACAGGCGGTTCTGGGCAAATTTGAAAAACGTTGGGAAGCACAGGATCTAGATCGGCAGGTTCTTGTTTGCAGTCCAGATGGGGGAGCGCGAACAAGCCCTCTACCAGCGTATGCAGGTGGAGGGCTTTGTAGGCTCAGCCGCAGCCTCGTCTTTCGGAACACGGTCAACAGGATGGCGCGGCGTCCAGGCGCGAGCCAGTAGGTGATGCGGATCGCGGCGCCGTCCACCGTTGGGCGTAATTCGCGAACTCCGTCGCCGGGATGCCGGGCGAAGGGTGACCGGTCACGGTGTGGGCGAGGGCGGTACCGCTGCGCTGGGGGATGGTAAGGCTGGGTCTCGTGGGGTCGCGCGGGATTTCCGGCTGATGGCGGCGCCGAAGAGGGTGGCGAGGGGTGTCATCAGGACCGCGTAGACCGCGGCGGGGACGGCGATGCGGGGGTTGTCGAGGACGGTGATGGCGAGGGTGATCGCGATGGCGCTGTTGTGGACGCCGATTTCCATCGATGACGCGATCGCCTGGGGTGTGGGGATGCCGAAGGCTCGGGGGACGAGGTAGCCGGTGCTGAGGCTGATCAGGCAGAACACGGTGGTGATCGCGCCGACGTCGAGGACGTAGCCGCTCAGGGCCGCGCGGTCGGCGATCATGGTGACGATCACGATCGCGGCCAGGATCGCGATCGAGGCGATGCGGACCGGTAGATCCATTCTGGCCGCGAATCCGGGCGAGCGGCGGCGCACGAGCATGCCGATCAGGACCGGGATCAGCACCACGGCGATCACCTGCATCGTCTTGCCGAACTGCAAGCCCAGTTGGCTGGCTTCGTCACGGGCGAAGTGGTTGACGGCGAAGTTGGTGACCAGCGGCACCGTCACCACGCACAGCAGCGAATTGACCGCTGTCAGCGACACATTGAGCGCCACATCACCACGGAACAGGTGACTGAACAGGTTGGCGGTCGCGCCGCCCGGTGAGGCGGCGAGCAGCATCATGCCGACCGCAAGCAGCGGCGGCAGCGCGAACAGTTTCACCAGCGCGAACGCCACCACCGGCAGCAGGATCACCTGGCAGGCCAAGGCGATTGCGACCGCTTTCGGGGCCCGCGCCACCCGGGTGAAGTCGGCGGTGGTCAGCGACAGGCCGAGGCCGAACATGATCACGGCCAGGGCGGGGGGCAGCGCCGTGGAGACAAAGGAGGAATTCATGGACCACCGATCGTCGAGAGATTCACTGTAGGCAATCGCCGTTGGTCTCGCATGGGTGATCCGATGATCGTGTTGCCGCGGACGTATCGCCTCGAGGCACTGCGTGGACTTGCCGAGCGTGGTCGGAACAGCCACCTGGACACGGGATCGAGATCGATGTGCGGGGAGAGGTCAGCGGGTGGAGCTGGACCAGAACGCGGCGCTGAGTCGTTCGGTGGCGTCGGACCATCTACCGCGCGGCTTCGTCGGGGCGACAGGGGATTCGGCGGGGGAGTAGATCGATTCGGCCAGTGTGCGTTTCGCCGCTCGCGACGCTGCCACGACGGCGGGATCGAATCCGGCGCCCGTGGGTCGTTGCGGTGTTGTGCTCAGGTCGTCCAATATTGTCCAGCCCGAACCGAGTTCGACCAGGGAGCGGTGTTTGGTGCCGTAGAAGTCGGTGCTGATCGGGATCGCGACACCGGCGGCACCGTTCATCGCCGCGACCGCGTGCATGTGGAATCGGGTGGTGAGCCAGGTCTGGGTGGCCGACACCGGCAAACCGTGTTCCCAGACCTCGGCGAACGAGTAGAAGCGGGCGCCGGGCAGTTGGTGGTCGATGAGGTCGAACACCACCCGGTCGACACCCGGAATGGCCTCGACCACACCCACCTGTTCGGGCGAGATCTCCCAGGCGCGCAGGATCCGCAGCACCGCGGAGGCCAGCGCGGCGATGTCGACCTCGAGCAGGTCGCTCTGCACGCAGAGCATGACCTCGGGCGCTTCCTCGGATGCGCGGACGGGCGGTTCGGCGAGGAACACGTCGTCGACTCCGGCCGCCGCCCCGAACAGTTCGGCGGAGGCCTGGTCGCGGACGTCGACGATGTCGAACCGCGCGGTGAGCGCGCGCAGTAGTTCCGCGGTGCCGGGCGACTCGGGGAACAGGCCGAGACCGGTGGCCACGCTGCGGGCACCGGACCGGTGGGCCGCCGCCTCGACGCCGGCCGGCAGACCGATGTGCCGTGGCCAGATCCGGTTGATGTAGCCCCCGCCGAGCAGGTGGAACACCTCGGCCCGGCCGAGTAGGTCGATGCCGCGATCCCACCGCGGCGCCATGCCCGGGTCGCCCACGGCGCGGGCTACCCAGGCCGCCACCTGCCACGGGTCCTCGGACGGGGCTTCCCAGCACAACCGCCACAGGGTGTCGGTGAACCGCACCCGTGGGTGGAGGTCGCCGAGCAGTACCTGTGCCGGTCCCGGTGAATGGGTGTCTACCCACACCGTCGCCTCCGGTGCGGTCTCGGCGAGATACCGCAGCCAACCGGCGGTGATGAGTTCGTCCCCGTAGTTGGGGTGGCCCGCGGGACTGACCAGGTAGTAGAGCGGTGACGCGTGCATGGCAGTTCCGTTCGAACGAGGAGCTATCCGTTCGATCTTAGGTGGCTTTGGACAACTCCACCGCACGGTCGAATTCGTCGTCGATCTCCTGGTTCGGCCGGTAGGTCAGCAAGCTGACGGCAATCGAGACGATGACGTTGGCGAAGAAGCCCGGCACGATCTCGTACAGGCTGACGCCGTAGATGTCGGGCCCGTACGCCGCCCACAGCACGACCGTGGCGGCGCCGGTGACCATGCCGGCCAGCGCACCCCAGTTGGTGAGCTTGCGCCAGAACAGGCACAGCACCACGGCCGGTCCGAAGGAGGCACCGAACCCTGCCCACGCGAAGGCGACGAGCTCGAGGATCGTCCCGCTCGGGTTGACGGCGAGCAGACCGGCGATCAGCGCGACGATCAGCACGCACAGCCGCCCGAGCAGCAGCAGGGTGCGCTGGGAACTGTCACGTCCGAGCACCTTGTAGAGGTCTTCGACGAACGCCGACGAACTGACGAGCAACTGGCTCGACACGGTGCTCATGATCGCCGCCAGCACCGCCGCGAACACGAAACCCACGACCAGCGGGGGCAACAGCAGCTGCGACAGGGCCAGCACGACGTTCTCGGGGTTGTCCAGTTCGTTGGCGGTGCGCTGGAAGTAGGCGATCCCGACCAGACCACAGGCGACCGCGCCGAACAGTGACACGATCATCCAGGTCATGCCCACCCGCCGGGCCGGTTTGGCCGAGGCCGCACCGCGCATGGCCATGAACCGCACGATGATGTGTGGCTGCCCGAAGTAGCCGAGTCCCCACGCGGCGGCCGAGATGATGCCCATGATCGTCGCGGCGGTGAGTGATCCGCCCCCGAGCCAGGACAACCGGCTCGGATCGACCTCGCGGATCGCGTCGGTGGTCTCGCCGAACCCGCCCACCGCGAACATCGCCACCACGGGCACGGTGAGCAGGGCCAGCAACATCATCACGCCCTGCACCACGTCGGTCAGCGATGCTCCGAGGAACCCGCCGATCAGGGTGTAGGCCAAGGTCACCACGGCCACGATCAGCAGTCCGGTGATGTAGGAGGTGCCGAACGCCAGCCTGAAGAACTCACCGCCGGCGACCATCATCGAGGAGACATAGAAGGTGAAGAACACCAGGACGATGACGCCGGAGGCGATGCGCAACAGTCGCGAATCGTCGCGCAACCGGTTCTCGAAGAAACTCGGGATGGTGATCGAGTTGTTGGCGACTTCGGTGTAGGCGCGCAGCCGGGGCGCGATGAACTTCCAGTTCAGGAAGGCGCCGATGGTGAGACCCACGGCGATCCAGGCTTCGATGAGCCCGGCCGCGTAGATGGCACCGGGCAACCCCATGATCAGCCAGCCCGACATGTCGGAGGCGCCGGCGCTCAGGGCGGCTGCCCAGGCCGGGAGCCGACGGCCCGCGAGCATGTAGCCCTCGTGATCGACTGTTTTGCGGTAGGCGTAGAAGCCGATCGCGATCATCACCGCGAAATACACGGCGAGCGCGCTGATCTGCATGCTCCGGTCCGACATCATGACCTCTTTCGGGTGTTTCTCAGTGCCCCCGGGCGATCCAGTCGGCGAGGGCGGGTTTTTCGGTGCCGATGGTGGTGGTGTCGCCGTGGCCGGTGTGGACCGTGGTGTCCTCCGGGAGGGTGAGGAGGCGGTCGCGGATCGAATCGATGATGGTGTCGAAGTCGGAGAAGGAGCGGCCGGTGGCGCCGGGGCCGCCCGCGAACAGGGTGTCGCCGGTGAACAGGGCCGACAGGTCGGGTACGTGCAGCGAGACCGAGCCGGGGGAGTGGCCGGGGGTGTGCAGTAGGTCGATGTCGAGGCCGGCCACCGTGATCCGGTCGGTGCCGTCGAGCGAGCGGTAGCCGACCGCCGGGTGGGTCATCTGCCACAGGGGGTCGTCGGCGGGGTGCAGCAGGATCGGGGCGTCGAGGCGCGTGGCGAGTTCCGGTGCGACGGTGACGTGGTCGTTGTGGCCGTGCGTGCACAGGATGGCGGTGACGTGCCGGTTGCCGACGGCGGCGGTGATGGCGTCGGCGTCGTGGGCGGCGTCGACGACGAGGACCTCGGAGTCGTCACCGATGAGCCAGACATTGTTGTCCACGTCCCAGGTGCCGCCGTCGAGGCTGAAAGTGCCCGCGGTGACGACGCGTTCGATGCGCGCGCTCATCGCTGCACCACCGAACGCAGCACCTGACCGGCGCCCATGGCGGCGAAGGACTCCTCGACGTCGTCGAGGCCGATGCGCTCGGTGACGAAGCGGTCCAGCGGGAGCCTGCCCTGGCGGTACAGGTCGACGAGCATCGGGAAGTCGCGTTCGGGCAGGCAGTCGCCGTACCAGGACGACTTGAGTGCACCGCCGTGCGAGAACAGGTCGATGAGCGGCATGTCCAGGGTCATGTCGGGGGTCGGCACGCCGACGAGGACCACAGTGCCGGCGAGGTCGCGGCCGTAGAACGCCTGCTTCCAGGTTTCGGGCCTGCCGACCGCGTCGATCACCACATCGGCGCCGAACCCGTCGGTGAGTTCCTTGATCTGCTCGACCACGTCCGCGGTGCTCGCGTCGATGGTGTGGGTGGCACCAAAATCCTTGGCCCACTCCAATTTCCGGGGGTCGCGGTCGATCGCGATGATGGTGCCCGCGCCGGCCAGTCGCGCACCGGCGATCGCGGCGTCGCCGACACCGCCGCAGCCGATCACCGCGACACTGTCACCGCGCGAGACCGCGCCGGTGTTGATCGCCGCGCCGATGCCGGCCATCACGCCGCAACCGAGGAGTCCGGCGACCGCGGGGTCGGTCTCGGGATCGACCTTGGTGCACTGTTTCTCGTGTACGAGGGTTTTGTCGGCGAACGCGCCGATGCCCAGGGCCGGGGTGAGCGCGGTGCCGTCGGTGAGCGTCATCGGGGTACTGGCGTTGTGGGTGTCGAAGCAGTACCAGGGGCGTCCGCGGCGGCAGGCCCGGCATTCGCCGCAGACCGCGCGCCAGTTGAGGACGACGAAATCGCCTTCGGACACATGGGTCACCGCCGACCCGACGGTTTCCACCACTCCGGCGGCCTCGTGGCCGAGCAGGAACGGGAACTCGTCGTTGATGCCGCCCTCGCGGTAGTGCAGGTCGGTGTGGCAGACCCCGCACGCCTGTACTCGAACGACCACATCGTGGGCTCCCGGGTCGGGAATTACGATGTCGACCGTTTCCACCGGCGCGTTCTTCGCTCGGGCGACGACTCCGCGGACGGTTTCCGGCATGCGGACCTCCTTATGGTTGGCGTGGTGGGTCCACGGTAGCGGGGCCCACCGGGCGGTCGATCCGGTATCGGCGATATGTCTCGATCGCTGCGCGGCAACCTCGCCCCGGCGCGGTCAGGCGGCGTCGGGACCGATCCTGGCCAGCACGGCGCCGACCACCAGGCAGGCGCTGTCCACCACGTCGGTCAGCGGCTGGCGGTAGTCGTCGAGCACCCATTTCTGGGCGATGATCACGATCGCGCCGACCAGGCCGAACAGCACCGTGCGCACGCTCACGGCGGGATGGGTCTCGAGGTCGACGTGCGGGGCGATCAGGGCCAGGCAGATGTCGACCAGGGCGTCGAGCACCTCGTGGTAGGCGCGGTCGACGGCCTGACTCACGCCGAGGATCTCGAAGAACGCGATCCGTGGAACCCGGGGGTCGTCGAGGATGAGCTGGAAGTAGGCGGTGAGGGCGACGCGCACCTGGGTGTCGATGTCGGCTTCGGCGTCGCGGGCGCCCAGATGGATCGCCTCGATCAACCGCGCGGCGGTCTCCCGGTGGACTTCCAGCAGCAGGTCCTCACTGTCGGTGAAGGATTCGTAGAAGTACCGCTTGCCGACGCCGGCCGCCGCGCAGATGGTGGTGACCGTGCTGGTCCGGTAGCCCTCGGTGCCGAAGACCTCGGTGGCCGCCTCGACCAGCCGCGCGCGGCGATCCTGCTGACGCTGCCCGGGTGCGGCGCCGCGGTATCGGCGACCGTCGGCGTCGAGTCCGGGCGCTGTCACAGTGCCGATTCTGTCAGGTGAGCCGACAGGTGTGCGGAGCGGCGCCGTTCGAGGGTGGTGGAGAACATGTTCTTGCGATCGACCGTGACGCAGGCTACGTTACTTCCCGGTACGGGAACGTCATGGTTCCCGATGGTGGAGGGTTGAACCGAAGCATGATCAAACATCGAGGGCGACTGGCCGCGCTGGTCGCATCCGTGGTGATGCTGGCCGGTGCGGTCGCATCCGCACCGGCCGGGCTCGCGACACCGGCCGCCGAGGGGCTCGACGCGCAGTTCGCGGCCACCCACAACGGCCCGCAGCAGTACCCGAACGTCTTCATCGAGTGGGACGTGCCCATCACGATGAGCGACGGCACGGTATTGAAAGCCAACGTCTATCACCCCGCCGGAGCCGACGGTCAGCCGATCAGCGAGCCGACGCCCACGATCGTCAACATGACGCCCTACACCAAGCTGGTCTCCAACATCGCCGACTCGGCGCTCGCGGTGCCCGGCCTGGCCGACACCCTGCTGCCGGTGCTGCAGAACCTGGACTTCTCGCCGTTCGGCTTCAGCAGCCTCAGCGACATGATGAAGGCGCTGCCCGGCGGCGCCGCCCGCACCTTCGGCGTCGACCGCAACCTGATCCGCGGTGGTTACACCCAGGTGGTCGTCGACGTGCGCGGCACCGGCTTCTCCCAGGGCACCTGGCAGGTGTTCGGTGAACGCGAGCAACTCGACGGCGTGGAGGTCGTCGACTGGGCCGCCGAGCAGACCTGGTCGGACGGCAAGATCGGGATGAGCGGCATCTCCTATTCGGGCATCAACCAGCTCCACACCGCGCAGCGCAAGCCCGAAGCGCTCAAAGCGATCTTCCCGATCGTGCCCGGTAGCGACCTGATCCGCGACGTCGCCGCACCCGGCGGTGCCCTCGGCATCGGCTTCATCCCGGCCTGGCTGCTCGCCGTGGACGGCGCCAAACTGCTGCCCGACCTGGTGTCGATCCTGAACGGCAAGTTCGACTGGATCTGGCTCGCCGACCGGGTCCGTGACCCGTTCACCTTCTTCAACGTGCTCATCGCCGCCCTGACCACCCCCACCGTCGAGCAGATCCCGCCGGAGATGGCGGCGATCCTCGACGACGAGAGCCCACTGCGCACCGCCTGGGTGGGCGACCCGGAGCAGGTCCAGGTGCCCACCTTCCTCTACGGCGGCTGGCACGACATCTTCACCTACTCCACCCCGCGTATCTACAACGCGGTGGACGTGCCCGCCGAACAGAAGAAGCTCATCATGGGCGACGTCTACCACGTCACCCTGAGCTCGGGACTGGGTCAGCCGGGCGCGCCCGCACCGCTGGAATCGTTGCAGCGCGCGTGGTTCGACAAGTGGCTCAAGGGGATCGACAACGGCATCGACCGCTACGACCCGGTCACCCTGTGGCAGCAGGGCAGTGAGCAGTGGACCACCGACGTCGCGTTCCCGCGCCCCGGCATGGAGTACCGCCGGATGTATCTGGACCCCGCGTCGTCGGGCACCGCGCCGGGCGCCCGCTTCGACGGCAGCCTGGTCACCGAGCCCGGTGCGGCACAACGCGTCTCGGTGGACCCCAGCCTGACCACCATCTGTTCGCGGGACGCGGCCCAGGGCACGGCCGGTCTGATTCCGTTGCCCGATGTGTGCGCCAAGGATGCCCGGATCAGTGAGGGCGCCGCGCTCACCTTCACCACCGCGCCGGTGACCGAGCCGACGAGGATCTCCGGTGCCATCGCCGCACACCTCAACACCGTGCTCGACGCGACCGACGGCTACTGGACCGTGACGGTCAACGATGTCGCCCCCGACGGTCGTTCGACGGTGTGGACCCAGGGTCAGCTGATGGCCTCGCTGCGCGCGGTCGACGACAGCAAGTCGACCCGCTCACCCAACGGCGACTACACCGACCCGTACCCGTTCCTCACCCTCGACACCCGTCAGCCCGTCGTGCCGGGAGAGCCGACCACGATCGAAATCGGCATCCGCGCCACCGACGGCGTGCTGTTGCCCGGTCATCGGCTGCGCGTCGACGTGTTCGCGGGCAACTTCCCCAGCGGAATCCCGCTGCGGCCGTTGCTGAACGAGAGCGGACTGCGCACTCAGCACCTGGAGCTGGACCCGGCCCGGCCGAGCTGGATCAACGTGCCGATGGACACCGACCCCGGCTGGTGATCTCGGAGTTCACCCGGCTTCGAACAGTCGGGTCAGGTCGTCGACGAATTCACGGTAGGCCTGCGTGCGATCTGGCGCACGCAGGACCGAGGACGGATGGACTGTCGCGCCCACCCGGTAGTGCTCTGCTTCGGTGGTGCGGCCGCGCAATTCGGTGACCTTGGCCTTCGGGCCGAGCACCGCCTGCGTGGCGATCGCGCCGAGACAGATCACGAGTTCGGGTGCCACCAGGTCGATCTCGGTGGTCAACCATGGTGCGCAGGCGACGATCTCGGTGCGGCGGGGCTGCTGGTGGATGCGCCGTTTGCCGCGCTGCTCGAACCGGAAATGCTTCACCGCGTTGGTGAGATACAGCGTGGCGCGGTCGATGCCGATGTCGTCGAGCGCGCGGTCGAGCAGGTGGCCGGCCGGGCCGACGAACGGATGACCGTCTAGGTCCTCGTCGTTGCCGGGCTGTTCACCGATGAGGACGGTGCTCGCGTGCGGTGAACCCGCGCCGAAGACGGTCTGGGTGGCGTCGCGGTAGAGGTCGCAGCCGTGGCAGTGCGCGGCGGCGGCGCGCACCTCGGCCAGGTCGTCGGTGTTCGGAAGGTATTCGCCGGCGCCGGGATACTTGGTCATGACGCCACCGCGGGGTGAGGGTCGGGCACACGACTCACATCGGCGCCCGCGTGCGCGGCCAGGTGGGCGAAGGTGATCGCGTCGCGGACCGCCGCGCCGCCGGGGTCATTGTTGAAATAGACGTAGCTGTCGGCATCGGCGGACCAGGTGTCGAGCAGGCGCTGCGCCCAACCGCGCAACGCCTGCCGCCCGTAGTGCGGCGGCGGCGACGCCCGGCCGGCGTGCAGGCGCAGATAGGCCCAGTCGGCGGTCCGCCACTGCGGGGTGACCGGGCGCGAATCCCGATCAGCCCAGGCCAGGGCGGCCGATCGCCTTTCCAGCACGTGCCGGATCTCGTCGGTCCACCACGATTCGTGGCGGGGCTCCACCGCCACCCGCACCGAGGCGGGAAAGCAGCGCAGGCACTCGTCGAGCAGCGCGGCATCGGCGCGCAAGGTCGGTGGCAGCTGGAGCAGGACCGGGCCCAGCCGATCACCGAGACCCTCGGCCCGCTCGAGCAGCCGCTGCACCGGTTCGGCCGGGTCCCGCAACCGCTTGATATGGGTCAGATACCGGCTGGCCTTCACCGCGACGACGAAGTCTGCGGGTGTGCGTTCCCGCCACGCGGTGAAGGTCTCCCGGCTCGGCAACCGGTAGAACGCATTGTTCGACTCGACCGTCGCGAACGCGCCCGCGTAGTGCTCGAGCCACCGCCGCACCGGCACTTCCGGCGGATACAGCACCCCGCGCCAGTCGCGGTACTGCCAACCGGAAGTGCCCACGCGCATGACCATCCGGGCCTCCCGTCAGATCTGGGAACGCACCAGCGGCATGACGTCGCTGCCGTAGAAATCCAGGAACGCGTCGATGTCGGGTCCCGCGTTCATCAACACGACACGGTCGTAGCCGGCATCGGCCGCCTGGCGCACCGCGTCGGCGAACCGCTTCGGATCATTGCCGCACACCAGCGCTTGCTGCATGTCCTCGACCCGCACCTTGCTGGAGGCGGCGTCGAAGTTCACCGGATTGGGCAACTCGGTCATCACCTTCGCGCCGCCGGTCATCCACCGGTTCGTCGACCACGCGGCCTCGGCACCGGCCTGCTCGGTCTCGGCGAAGGCCACACCCACTTCGGCGTAGCGCGGGCCGGCCCCACCCGCCTGCTGATAGTCGCGCACCACGCTCGGATCCGGTTCCAGGGCGAACAGCCCGTCACCGAGTTCGGCGGCGATCTTGGCGGCACTCGGCCCGGCCGCCGCCACCGCGATGTCCGGCAGGGTTTCCGGGAGATCGAACACCCGGGCATCCGAGATCGACAGGAACCGCCCGTCGTAGTTGCGATAACCGCCGCGCCACAGCAGCCGGATGATCTCGAGCGCCTCGCGCAGCATCTTCTGCCGGGTGCGGATCGGCGGGAACTCCTCGGCCACGATGTGCTCGTTGAGCCGCTCACCGGAACCGATGCCGAGGGTGAACCTGCCGTCGGACAGCAACGCGGTAGTAGCAGCGGCCTGAGCGATGATCGCCGGGTGGTAGCGAATGATCGGGCAGGTCACGCCGGTGGCCAGGCCGATCCGATCGGTGCGGGCCGCGATCGTGCCGAGCACCGTCCACACGAACGGCGAATGGCCCTGATTGTCCAGCCAAGGGTGAAAGTGGTCGCTCATCTCGAGGAAATCGAAGCCGACGGACTCGGCCCGAACCGCCTGGCGCACCAGCTCGTTCGGATCGAAAGCCTCGGCCGCCAATTTGAAACCGATCTGCATGGCGAACCTTTCGCAGTGGGTGGGTCAGTCACGACCGAGGGCGTGCGCCAATTCCTGCTTGTTCATCTTCGAACGGCCATCGATATTGCGTTTGCGCGCTTCTTCGTAGAGTTCGTCGCGGGTCTTACCGCCACTGCCCTGAGCGCGCTGACCGCCGCGCTTCTGCGCGGAGCCCGACGACTTGCTCGAGCCCTTCGTCTCGCCGTGCTGGGCGCGGGTCTTGTTCACCGTGCGCGCGGCGATCTCCTCGGCACGGTCCTCCCCGTGGCCCCGTTTGAGCTCGGACTTCTTGACGTCCTTGTACTGCCGCTCGCGTTTGTCGCTCCACGCTTGCTGAGGCATGGTGTGCTCCTCCTGGGTGGGTGGGCGCTGTTGGTTGGCGACTACCCGGTGATCGGCAGGGGAAACAGCTCGGGTGTGGGCCGTATACGCAATGATGGCGTCCACCTAGGTGGGCGCCATCACAGTCCGACATTCGGATCAGACGAAGAATTCAAAGATCGCAGTAGCCAACCACTGCAAGAAATCGATAAACATAAATGCTCACCTCCTTCCTTCTGCATCCGGCCAGTTACCGGTCGGCGGCCGCGGACGAGAGTGCCGCTGTATCAGCATCCTGGCTGTTGAGCGGGTTCTATCCGCGTATATCGAGCCTACCTGAGAATGTGTTAGCTACGACACAGCGATCTGTAAGGTGATTCCGCATCCAGGCCGGTCGGCATCGCAATTCCAGCGGCTACGGTGGGGCAGGTGATCTTGCTGGCGATAGGTGTAGTTGTGCTCGGGGTGTTCGCGCTGCGATTCCGGCAGGAGCGTCGCCGATTCAGCAACGGTGTGCTGCTGTTGCTCGGTTTGCTGTGCGTGGGCGGCGCGCTGGTCGGCTCCGGCGCCGAGGGGGCGGGGGTGGAAGCGCTCGTCCTGGTGACCTTGGTGCTGTCGCCACTGCTGGTGCTGGCGCTGGCCTGCCTGCTGATGCTCAACGGCGTGGTGATGCTGCGGCGGGAAGGTCTCCGGTTGGCGAATGTGTTGTCGTTCGGGCTCGGCGTTGCCCTGCTGGTTCCCTACGTCCTGCTGGTCGCCGCGGTGGTCGCGGAGTGGGCAGTGTTGGGGGTGGTGTTGCTGGCGGTGGTCCTGGTGGCCGCCTATCTGGGTTTCGTGCTGGTCGCGTTCCTGGGTTATTCGCTGGTCTATGACTGGACCACCCGCACCGACAACGTCGCCGCGATCGTCGTGCACGGCTCGGGCCTGCTGGGGGACCGGGTGCCGCCGCTGCTGGCGAGCCGCCTCGACCGGGCCCTGGGTATCTGGCGCACCGATCACGCGTACGGACTGCCGCCGTTGCTGGTGACCAGCGGCGGCAAGGGTTCCGACGAGAAGATCGCGGAGAGCCGGGCCATGGCGGCCTACCTCGTGGAGCACGGCGTGCGCGAGGACGAGATCCTGCAGGAAGACCGCTCGACGACCACTCGGGAGAATCTGCTCTTCAGCCGGGAACTGCTGGCCGGGCGTGGCATCGACCGCCGAATCCTGCTGGTGACCAGCAATTTCCATGTCCTGCGCACGGCCCTGCTCGCCCGCTCGCTGGGGCTCGACGCGCAAGCCGTGGGTGCGCCGACCGCCCGCTACTACCTGCCCAGCGCCCTGTTGCGCGAGTACGTCGGGGTGCTGGTCGAGCACAAGGCTGTCAATGCCGTGATGTGCGGGGTGCTGGTGGCCGCGCCCGTCGCGCTGGCGATCCTAGGGCAAGCGAGCTGGCAATTTTAGGTGTTACTTCTCGTAATGGATAGTTGTATCATCGGGCTACCGAGCGGGACGCATCGTCGCGTCCCCGCACACGGTCGATCGAGGAGTACCGATGAAGCTACTTCGCGGCGGCACCGAACACCCGGACGTCGATCCGGGCACGGTCGCCCTGCACGCGCGCAATGTCGCTTTCGACTGGTCCGGTGTGGCTCTGCAATGGATGCCCGCCGAACCGCTCGCCGGCCACCTGATCAGCGCGTTGAACATGCTGCTGCCCGAGGGCGAGCGGATGTTCATCGCGACCTACCGGGAAGCCCTGCCCTTCGTCCGTGACGACAAGCTGCGTGAGGACATGCTCGGCTTCATCGGGCAGGAATCCATGCACGCGGAAACCCACGCCAAAGTGCTCGTCGACGTGCTCGCCGAGCACGGCATCGACACCGGTCCGTACGAACGCCTGATGGAATACCTGTTCCGCACCACCCTCGGCCCGCGCGGTGACCGGACCGGGCAGGTACTGGTCGAACGGCTCGCCTTCATCGCCTGTCTCGAGCACTTCTTCGCCTGGCTCGGCGACTGGGTCCTCAACGCCGATCTGGAGAAGTTCGGTGCCGACCCGCGCATGGCCGACCTGTTTCGCTGGCACGGGGCCGAGGAAGTGGAGCACCGCAACGTCGCCCACGATGTGGCCGAATACTTCGGTGTGGGCTACGTGCGCCGGTGCGCGGCGATGACCCTGGTCTTCCCGATCTTCCTGGTACTGCTGTTGCGGGGCACGCGCTACCTGGTGCACCAGGACCCGCAGTTGCCCGATCACGGGTACCCGCGGTTACTCACCGGTGTGTTCGGCGCGATGTGGCGCGGCGCCCTGCCCGGCGTCCCGTCGCTGCTGCGTAGTGCCCTGTCGACCTTCAAACCCGGTTACAACCCGCAGTCGGTCGGCTCGACAGCCCAGGCCGTCGCCTATCTGGCCGCCTCGCCCGGCGCCCGCGCGGCCGCGTCGTGACCACGCGCGGCATCCCGGCCGACCTCTACGGCAAGTACCGCCACGACCCGGGCACCCGGATCATCGACGCGATCGCGACCACCCGGCTGCGATGGAGCACGCTGGTGAACCGGGGCGGACTGCGTACCCGGGTCGAGGACCGCCGCTTGCCGGTGGTGGTCACCGAACGCCGGATCGAAGCGCACGACCAGGACGTGGTGAGCCTGCGCCTCGAGTCACCCGACGGCCGGGTCCTGCCGCGTTGGCGGCCCGGCGCGCACCTGGATCTGGAGCTGCCGTCGGGCCGGTTGCGCCAGTACTCACTGTGCGGCGACCCCGCCGACGCACGCGCCTACCGCATCGCCGTGCGCCGGATCCCCAACGGTGGTGGCGGTTCGACGGAGGTCCACGACGCGCTGCCGATCGGCAGCCGGTTCGTGGTGCGCGGCCCGCGCAATGCCTTCCCGTTCGCGGTGCCCGGGCACGGTTCGCCCGCGAACCGCCTGCACTTCGTCGCCGGTGGTATCGGCATCACCCCCATCCTGCCGATGGCCCGGCTCGCGCACCGGCTGGGTGTGCCGTGGACGCTGGTCTACAGCGGTCGCAGCCGTGCCACCATCCCGTTCCTGGCCGAGCTCGAGAGCTTCGGCGCCGATGTCGTCGTGCGCACCGACGACGAGCACGGCCTGCCCACTGCCGCGGACCTGCTGCCCGCAGTGGGGCCGGGCACCGCGGTCTACGCCTGCGGGCCGACTCCGATGACCTCGGCCATCGTCGCCGCCGTGCGTGAGTTGCCCCAGGTGGAACTGCATTTCGAACGATTCTCACCGCCGCCGGTCGTCGACGGCGTGCCCTTCGAGATCGAATTCGCCACCACCGGCGCGGTGGTCACCGTCGACGCCGACCGCACCGTGCTCGACACCATCCTCGATTCGCGCCCCGACCAGCCCTATTCGTGCAGGCAGGGCTTCTGCCGCACCTGTGTGGTGCGGGTGCGCTCGGGTGTGCCCGATCATCGCGAGAGCGTGCTCTCCGATGCCGACCACGCGGCGGGTGCCATGCTCGCCTGCGTATCCCGTTCTCACGGTGAGCGATTGGTGCTCGATCTGTGAGTCCGATTCCGGGACAAGGAGTTCAAAGACCATGACGATCGACAACCCCCAGGTCGCCAACCAACGCACCGTGCGCAACGGCGATTTCGACCTCGCCGTCTTCGAGTACGGCGATCCGGCCGCCGACACCGTCGTGCTCGTGCACGGCTGGCCCGACACCCATCACCTGTGGGACAAGGTGATCCCGCTGCTCGCCGCCCGGTTCCATGTGGTCGCCTACGACACCCGCGGGCACGGCGCCTCCACCCGCACCCAGCGCACCGCCGACTTCCGCCTCGACGAACTCGCCGGTGACTTCTACGCCGTCCTCGACGCGGTGAGCCCCGACCGCCCGGTGCACGTGCTGGCCCACGACTGGGGTTCGGTGCAGGTCTGGGAGGCCGTCTGCGAACCGCGGGCCGTCGAGCGGGTCGCCTCGTTCACCTCGGTCTCGGGCCCGAACCTCGACCATCTGGCCAGCTGGGTACGTGACCGGTTGTCGCGGCCCAGCCCGCGCAATGTGTGGCAGCCGGTCACCCAGCTCGCGTCCTCGGCCTACACCTTCTTCTTCATGACCCCCGGCCTGCCGCGCGCTACTTTCAACGCCATCGGGACCGAAAAACTGTGGTCGCGGGTGGTTTCCATCATGAACGACACGCCGGCCGCCAATGTGAAACTGGGCCCCACCTTCCGCCGTGACCTGGTCGACGGACTGCTCATCTACCGCGCCAACATCGTGGAGCGCATGCTCAATCCGCGCGAACGCCACACCCGGGTGCCGGTGCAACTGATCGTCGCCGGCCGCGACATCGCCGTGCGACCCGCCGGCTACGACGACTCACGCAAGTGGACCGACCGGCTGTGGCGCCGCGACGTCCCCGCCGGGCACTGGATGCCGTTCTCGCACCCGGAGATGCTGGCCACCGCCACCACCGAACTGATCGACGCGCTCGACGGCGCCGTGGTGCCGCGCGGACTGTCACGGGCCGAAGTGGGCCGCACCCGCCGCGAATTCGACGACAACCTGGTGGTGGTCACCGGGGCGGGCAGCGGCATCGGCCGCGAGACCGCACTCGCCTTCGCTCGCCTCGGCGCCGAACTGGTGCTCTCCGATGTCGACGAGCTCGCGGCCAAGGCCACGGCCGAGCTCGTCGCCGCCGAAGGTGGGGTGGCGCATTCGTATCCGCTCGACGTGTCCGACGAGGACGCGGTGCGCGCGCACGCCGACACGGTGCTCGCCGCGCACGGGGTGCCCGACATCCTGATCAACAATGCCGGTGTCGGACAGGCCGGCGGCTTCCTCGACACCCCCGCCGAGGAGTTCGACCGGGTGATGCGGATCAATCTGGGCGGTGTGGTCAACGGCTGCCGGGCCTTCGGCGCGGCGATGGCCGATCGTGGTCTCGGCGGCAGCATCGTGAACCTGTCCAGCATGGCCGCCTACAGCCCGCAGCGTGACATGAGCGCCTATGCCACCAGCAAGTCGGCGGTGTTCATGTTCTCGGACTGCCTGCGCGCGGAACTGGCTGATCGCGGCATCTCGGTGTCCACCGTGTGCCCCGGCATCGTGCACACCAATATCGTTGCCACCACACGTATCTCGGGTGTCACGGCGGAAAAGGAAGCCGCCGCCCAGCGCAAGTTCGACAAGCTGTACCAGCGCCGTGGTTACACCCCCGACAAGGTCGCCACCCAGATCGTGCGGGCGGTGCGCGAGCGACGCGACATCGTCCCGGTGACGCCGGAATCGTGGGTGCAGTACCGGCTCAACCGCCTCGCTCCCGCGGCCGTGCGGTTCGCGGCGCGGCGGATGAAGCTGGTCTGATCAGGCCCGGCGCAGTCGCCGCTGCACGGCGGCGACGTGCCGGGCGTCCACACCCCACGGCTGTTGCACCCCGACGCGGCGGTCCAGGTCCCACAGCACGCACTGCTCGCCCGGCCGGGCCACCACCGACCAGGCGACCACGGTGCGCCCGAGCTGTTCGGTCATCGGACCGCCGTCGCCTGTTCCCTCGGGGAAGTGGTGCAGGAACCGGCCGTAGGCCCGCGTGCAGAACCGGGCGTAGAGCTGGGTGCACAGGATGAAGCCGTGCCAGGCCTCGTCCACCGCGTGCGACGGCATCCCGATCACCTGGTCGTCGCGCATGGCCGCGCCGCAACAGCGCAGCCATTGGCGCAGCCCGGTGTCCACCAGCTCACGGGGTTGCCAGTGGCAGGTTGTGAAGACCGCCTCGGGTAGTCGCAGGGCGGCGACAGTGCGATCGACGGCGGCGAGATCGACCTGTCGCCGACCGAGCCGGGGGAATGAGATCGCCATGATTCACTGTAGAACCCGCGACCGGCGTGTGATCCGCGTCGCTGTCGCCTTGACCTGAAGTGAACTCGAGGTCGGATCCTCGGTGGGTACCGGAGAACACCCACCAAGGAGTCGCGATGCGTGCAGTACAGGTCAAGGAATTCGGTGGACCGCAAGTGCTCGAGGTATGTGAGCTGCCCGTGCCGCAACCGGGCCCGGCCGAAGTGCTGGTCGACGTCGAAGCGGCCGACGTGATGTTCCTCGACGCCCGGCTGCGCAGCGGCTGGGGCAGGGACTACTTCGCGCTGAGCCTGCCGTATGTCCCCGGCGGTGCGATCGGCGGAGTGGTCGGTGCCGTCGGCACCGAGGTGGACCCTTCGTGGCTCGGCAAGCGCGTCGTCAGCCCGACCGCGGCCAGCGGAGTCGGCGGCGGCCTGCCCATCGGCGGCTATGCCGAGAAGTCGCTGGCCGAAGCCGCTGATCTGGTCGAGATCGACGCCGGCGTGACCACTGAGCGGGCCGTGGCCCTTTCCCACGACGGCCCCACTGCCCTCGCCGTCTTCGACGCCGCCGACGTCCGGCCGGGAACCTGGGTGCTGATCACCGCGGCGAGCGGCGGACTGGGCACCCTGCTCATCCAGCTGTCCATCGCGGCCGGTGCGCAGGTGGTGGCCGCCGCACGCGGCACCGAAAAGCTGTCCTTGGCAAAGAGATTGGGTGCCACCGCGGTCGTCGACTACTCCGCCGACGGCTGGGACACGCAGGTTCGCGAGATCACCGGCGGGGGCGCGGTCGTCGTGTTCGACGGTGCGGGCGGCGACCTCGGCGGCCGCGCCCTGGCCACCACGGCCGACGGCGGCGTCTTCCTCGGATACGGTTCCGCGGCCGGAGATTTCGCGGACGGTGACACCGACGCGGCAGTCACCCGCGGGGTCACGGTGCGTGGGCTGTTCGACATGGTCGGTGCCGACACCGACTGGCGCGCGCTGGCTCGTCGCGCGCAAGCCGCGGTAGCCGAAGGTGAACTGGAAGTGGTTGTCGGGCAAACATTCCCGCTCGAGCAGGTGAAACGTGCGCATTCCGTCATCGAGAACCGCACCGCCCTCGGCCGTACCATCTTGACGATCGGCGCGGCAGTGTAACTTAAACTGCGCCGCAACGGAATACACGTTAAGTTCATACTGTGCAGGGACTCATTGTCATCGCAGTCATAGCTGCGGTTCTGTTGTTGGTCGTCGGAGTGATCAAAGTAGCCAGCAACCCAGGGGGAAGTATCGAGCGCAGTGAACGCGCACGCGCCCAACGGCTACAGGCCGAAAGGCGCTAGCCGGTACCCCGTTCGGATGCTGCACAACCACGGCGGCCGGTCGCCACGTCGTCACCTGACAGACGTGGCACCGGCCGCCGTCCACATCCCGAAACATCGGTACCCCGTCCAGAAAGCCGGCTCATGACCGCGGAATTGTCCCGCCTCACCGTCAGCGTCGACACCGGTCGGTGGAGCGGAACGGTGCTCACGGATGTCGATCTCACTGTGGCGCCCGGTCGGATCACCGCCGTGCTCGGCGGGCCCGGCGCAGGCAAGACGATGATCGCCTCCGCCCTCACCGGAAACTTGCCTGCCACCGCGCGCTCCCAGGGGCGCGTGCTGATCAACGGTGCGGTCGTCGACGGTCAGCAGTGGCCGCCGCTGCGTGAGTACGTCATCGGCTACGTGCCGCAAGAAGGCGTGACCGTCTTCGACACCGGCGAAACGGTGGGTGCACAGTTGCGAACGCTGGAGTCGCGCCACCGTGCGTGGAGTATCGAGCGTGCGTGCGCCGCGGCGTACTACCCGACCGACGCGTTGAACCTGCTCCCGCACCAACATTCAGCGGGCCAGATCCAGCGCGCCGCGCTCGCCGCCGCGCTGCTGCCCGCACCGCCCGTCCTCGTCGCTGATGGACCCACCAATTCCCTCGACATGGGAACCGCACACGCGGTGTGGAGATCACTGCGCGACTATGCCGACTCCGGAGCGGCGGTCCTGGTGGTCAGCAACGAGGTACAGCTACTGGCCCGCACCGGCTTCGCCGACCGAATGGTGATCATGCACGAGGGCAGGGTCCACGCCGCAGGCACCGCGTCGGAGCTGGCGGACTCACCCGATGCGTTCGTCCGAGCCGTGCTCAGACCGGCCTTCTGACCCGCCGCCTGCGCTCCGTCTGAGCCCTCCAGCGCGAGCGTCCCGGCACGCGAGTGCCGACCACGCCGCCCCACCTCACCAAGTGGTCAACGTCGCACCCCACCGGGTACCATGCGACTCGCGCGCGGGGCACCCCGCTGCCAGGGGCGGTAGCTCAGTCGGTTAGAGCCGCGGACTCATAATCCGCTGGTCGTGGGTTCGAGCCCCACCCGCCCCACTTTCCTGCGAACCGCTGATCCGCACCAGAGGTTTTGATCCAGCACGCATCACCGGGTCTACGTGTGATGCGGTCTGCGGACCCAAGGCTCCGGCACGGCGCACGGCGTGGGGTTGCTTCGTCATAACGGCAGGCCTGGGGCGGCTTTCGCCTATCGTGTGGGGCATTGCGGCCGGGTTCGGTGTGAGATGAGGGAGTGGCAGTGGTTGCTGCGCTGGTGAAGGGGCAGAACGCGGCGCTCGCGGTGGGGGAGGTGGTGCTGTCGGTTCGGGGTGGGGTGGCGGCGGATCTGTCGGCGCTGTTGGTGAACGCGGCGGGGCGGGTGCGCTCGGATGCGGACTTCGTGTTCTTCAATCAGCCGCAGGCGCCGGGGGTTCGGTTGCACGGTGCGGCGCTCGAGGTTGTGCTGTCGGCGGTGCCCGCGGAGGTCGCGCAGATTCGCGCGGTGATCACCGTGGCCGACGACGGCGACACCTTCGGCGGGTCCGGTGCGCCGATGGCTTCGGTGGCCGATCGCGCCGGGAATGTGTTGTGCGAGTTCGTGATCGATGGGCTCGATCGTGAGTCGGTGGTGATCGCGCTCGAATTGTATCGGCGCGGCGAACAGTGGAAGGTGCGTGCGGTCGGGCAGGGGTACGCCGGTGGCTTCGCGGATCTGGTCACCGATCACGGAGTGAGCGTCGACGACGAACCCGCAGCCGTCGCAGCACCGGCGGTTCGGACGGCGCCCGGTGAGGCGGCGCTGTCGTTCGAGAAGCGGCAGAAACTGGACATGCGCAAGCGCGAGGTCGCGAAGATCCTCATCGACAAGAGCGCTTTCGGGACCAGGGCGCGGGTGGTGCTGGTGATCGACAAGACCGGCAGCATGCAGAAGATGTACAGCGCCGGCACTGTGCACCGGGTGGTCGAACGGATGATCCCGGTCGCCACCCAACTCGATGACGACGGCACCCTCGAGGCCTACCTGTACGCCCTGACCTACGCGAAGCTGCCCGACATCACCGTGGCGGGCGCGGAGCAGTGGGCCAAGACCTACCTGCACCTCAAAGGCACCCACCAGGGCATCGACTACGACCGGATCGGCGGCCGCAACGACGAACTGCCCGTCATGCGCGCCGTCATCGACACCCTGACCACCGAACCGACCCTGGTGTTGTTCTTCACCGACGGCGGCTTCGCGAAGAAACGCGAGATCGCGGCGCTGATGCGCGAGGCCGCCCACCTGCCCGCGTTCTGGCAGTTCATCGGCCTCGGCAAGGCCAACTTCGGTGTCCTGCGCACCCTCGACGAACTCGACGACCGAGTGGTCGACAACGCCGGCTTCTTCGCCCTCGACGACATCGACCGGGTCGACGACGCCGAACTGTATCGCCGCCTGCTCGGTGAGTTCCCCGACTGGCTCCGTGCCGCCCGCACCGCGGGCATCATCCGGGCGTAGGCCGGTCCGGAAATCCGGTTGTCTCGAAATCCGGGGATCATTAGCGTGGCTACCGTTTGCTGTCCGGTGAACGGAAAGGTGCGAAACCATGGAACCCATTACCGAACGCGACATCAGGTCGTCGTTCGTGAACTGCTCGAAAGGCGACGCGAAACGGTTGTCCGTGCCGCGTGACCTGGGTAAACGGCACTGGGAAGATCTCGACTTCCTCGGCTGGACCGACCCCTCCTGCGCGGGGCGCTGCTACATCGCCGTGCCGCGCGACGGGGAGTTGCTCGGCATCGCCCTGCGCCACGAAGCCGGATCGGGCAAACCGCAGATGTGCGCGCTGTGCCTCACCACACACAGCGGTGGCGGTGTCGCCCTCATGACGGCGAAGAAGGCCGGCGAATCGGGGCGGCGCGGCAACACCGTCGGCAGCTACCTGTGCGCCGATCTGGCCTGCTCGCTGTACGCCCGCAACAAGAAGCGGCCCGCGATGGGCAGCCGGTACCGCGAAGACCTCACCGAGGAAGCGAAGGTGCGGCGTCTGCTGGGCAACCTCTACGCCTTCATCGACCGCCTCTACACCTGACCGGGCGGGCGGGAATCAGATCATGGCGTTCATGATCGTGCCCGCACTGGTGGCCACCGCGCCACCGATCATCGCGCCCGCCACCATCTTCGGCGACTGCAGACCCCCACCGGTCCACTTCTCCCAGGCGAACCGGCCGCCGGCATAGGTGATGGCGGTGACGCCGGACAGCAGGATGAACCAGGTGAAATAGCGGACCAGCTGCAGGATCTTGTCCGACAGCGGCGGTGCCTCCGGCGTGGGATTGCCGATCTGCGCCAAGGTATCGGTGGCGGTGGCCAGAATCATTTTTGCTCACTCGGTACTCGGGGGAACGGCGATGAACTGCTGTGGCTGATGTTATCCGGTCCGGGTCGGTGGTGCAGACGCCCACCTGGAGCGAACTGATCGGTTTTGTTGGTGCGCTGGGGGTTCGCCCCCGTATCCTGGAGCACACTCGAATACGACAGCGCTGGAACGCAGTTCGCATCATGCGAAAAAGGGGAGCAGGCTATGAGCATCATTCTGACGTCGATGGCCGACACCGTCACGACGTTCGCGCAGGTCGGAAACCCTACGCCGGAGGCGCCACCGCTGTCGGACAAGATCATGCAGATGGTGCAGTACCTCACCTGGTTCATGATCCTGTCGGGCGTGCTCGCCATCACTGTCGCCGGCGGCAAGTTCGCGTGGGAGAAGTGGAACGGCAGCGCCATGGAGTCGCCGAAGATGATCGCCGGCGCCATGATCGGTGGTGTGGTCGCCACCAGCGGCGGCACGATCATGAACGCGATCCTCGGCTAGATCCGCGCGCCCTTGGCGCGGTTGCAGGCCCGGCACAGGATCTGCAGGTTCGTCACACTCGTCGCGCCACCACGACTGAGCGGGATGATGTGGTCGAACTCCAGGTAGTGGCCGTCACCGCATTCCACGCACGCGCCGCCGTCACGCTGCCACACCTGGGCCTTCACATCCTGGGGAATGCTGCGGCTGTCGCGCTGCCCCGGCGCCAGCACCAGTCGTTTCGCCACCCGCAGCGCACCTTCCAGGGCCGCCGCCACATAGTCGGGGTCGGTGACGCCGAAAGTGGCGCCACCACGCGCCGAAGTCGCCGCCAGCACTACGGTCCCGTGCTCGGGATGCACCGACACCACCCGGTTCCAGGGCAGTTCGATCCCGGTGCCGTCACCGACGAAACGCAGCTTCTTCGAGCTGCCGATCAACCGCCCCTCGGTGTTGCGCGGACCGCGCGCGAGCATCCTGACGTGCACGGCGGGCAGGTCCAGGTGCACGCGCTCGTCGGGGTCCAGGTGCAGGCCGGGGGTGTTGACGGTGGGCAGTTCCCCGGCCCGCAACCGCGACAGCGTGCGACCACGGTGCATCCGGCGGCGCAGATCGTCGACGATGCCGCCCGAGAGCGCCAGCTCGCTGACGACGTGTTCGAACGCCGCCAGTTCCTCGGCGAACACCTCACCGTCGGCGAAGGCGAACGCGACCATCCGCTCCACCTGGGTCAGCCCGGCCTTGTGCAACACCGCGCGCCCACGCTCTTCCCCGATGCGCTGGAAGCGCAGGGCCGCCCAGGTCTCGGTCCACTCCGCCGACAGCGTGCCCGGCCCGGTGAGCACCCGGACCGCACGGTTGTGCCAGTGCGTGAGGAACTCCTCGGTCTCGTCCGCGCAGCTCTTGCAGGGCGCATGGCCACCGAACAGCTTGCGGCGCAGGGCATTACCGCAGCGGGTGCAGTGGGCGTGGTGATCCCGGACGAGTGGGCGCACGCTGGAGGTCCATTCGTCGCCGTCCCACCAGCGCAAGCGGTCGGGGGAGTCCGGATCCACATGCCAGTCGGCGAGTTCCGGGTCCGGTGGGGGCGGGGGCGGCACGTCGATCACGCGGCGGGTGAGCACCGGCGGTCGAGTGGGTCTGGTGTGCCCGGCACCCGGCCGGTCGTGGCCGGACTGGATTTCGAACGGGATGGTGTCGGCCGGTTCGGCGCGCGACCGGGTGTCGGTGGGCCGGGGTTGAGCTGAGCGCTCGGAGGTGTCGATGTGGGATGAGGCGGTGGACGCGTCGTCTCGGGGCATCGCTGAGGTGGGGTCGGACCGGTCCGATCGAGCGGCTGCGTCGGGCGCGGGTGACGGCGCGGGCATGCCGGTGCGTGCCGAAGCGTCGTCTCGGCGTATCGCGGAAGAATCTTCGGGCGAGGTGGGTGAGCCGCCGGGCCGGTGTGGAGGGGTGGGGACGCCGATCCGCGACGAAGTGGCGGCTGCGTCGTGTCCGGCTGACGTCGCGGAGTCCTCGGCCCGGGACGAGCCGACCGATCCATCGCCTCCAGGCGCCGCGACGGACCGGTAGGACCGGGCGGAGGCATCGGAGAACGCGTCGTCCGTCCCCGCCTGGCTGAGCGGCCAGTTCCCCGGTTCGTCCACGGTGACGCCGAATTCGGCCGCGAGCCCCGCCAGCCCACCGGCCCAGCCCTGACCGAGCGTGCGGAAGCGCCACTGTCCGTCGCGCCGGTAGAACTCGCCGAACATCATCGCCCGCACGTCGTCGACGTCGTGCATCACGAATTGGGCGATCGGGCCGTCGGCGGCGTGGATGGTGAGCGTGAGCTCTTGGAGCCGGTCGAACGTCGCGTCGTCGAGGGAGCCACCGATGACGATGCGTTCGACATCGGGTTCGGTGCGCGGCAGGGAGACGCTCAGCCGGGCGGTGCCCGGGAGGGGCTCCTGATCCAGCGTCACCGCCTGGGAGGCGTGGCGTGGGGCGTTGAAGAAGACGAAGTCACGGTCGCTGCGAACCAGGCCCGACTCGGTGACCAGGAGCGCGTGGGCGTCGACGGCGTGCGGCGCGCGCCATGAAACGACAACGGCCAGAAGCGATGTCGGGACCGGCGTGTGGGCGCCCTTGCGTAGTTCCATGGTCCTCGCATGATGCCATGAGGGTCTGACAAGGTTTTCGGAGCTGTGCCGGGGGTGCTGTCATCGCTGGCTGACGGGGTGCGCGTGGCCCGTGTGTGTGAGCCATCTCCCAGGCGCAGCTCTGGTGTCCGCCGGTGTCGCGGGTTTAGCGTGGTTGTCCGCTGGTAGCCGAAATATGCTGCGCTATAAGGATATTCGGCGCAATTCGGACAAAGCTATCGGCGCGGGCGGTGTGGTGCCGTCACGACGGCGACAAGGAGCTGGTCCGGTGTCGAAATCGCGTATTGATCCCGTCCTCACCCGGCGTGGGGCGTTGGCCGCACTCGCCGCGCTGGCGGTGGCGGGGTGTGGCGGATCCGACCGGTCGGCCGCCGCGCCGGCGCACTGGGACTACGACGCGGAAGGGCCCGATCATTGGGCCGATCTGGACAGGCGCTTCGGGACGTGCCGCAGTGGGCACGCGCAGTCGCCGATCGACCTGCCCGGCCACACCGAACTGCATCCCGATGAGCACATCGACATCGAGTACGGCCCGATCTCGTCGGTCGAGCTGGTGCACACCGGACACACGATCCAGGCGAATGTCGCTGCCGGCTCGCGAAACCGGATCGTGGTCGACGGATCGGGGTTCGAGCTGGCTCAGTTCCACTTCCACCTGCCGAGCGAGCACACCGTCGACGGCGCGGAGCAAGCGATGGAGCTGCACTTCGTGCACGCGGACCCGTCCGGTCGGCTGGCGGTGCTCGCGGTGCTGCTGCGCGCCCAGTCGGCAGCCGCGCCGTTGGAGACCGTGCTGGCGGCGTTGCCGCAGCGTTCCGGCGCCACCCGGACCGTGGCCGGCGTCGACCCGAGGGCCTTCCTTCCGGCCGGGTTCGCGCAGTTCCGGTACGAGGGCTCGCTGACCACGCCGCCGTGCACGGAGGGCGTCCAGTGGATCGTGCTGCGCGACCCCGCGCCGGTCGCGGTCACCGACGTCGAGCACTATCGCGCGCTGTTCCCGCACAGCAACAGGCCGGTGCAACCGCGCTACGGCCGACCGGTCGTGCTGGCCGGAGCCAACTGATCGATCCGCTGCCGGGACACGACGGCTCATCCCTGCGCGGCGGACTGTCGTCGGGCACAGTGGAGGAATGACGAACCCGAGGAAGCGGGGGCAACGGGGGCGCGGGCCGGAGCCGGAGCCCGCCCCGCAGTTGCGCAAGGGGCCGGGCGCCGATCTGTTCTCGGCGGCGCAGGCGGCGGTGGGGGCCGCGCAGGCGGCGGCGGGTCAGGCCATCGACGCCGCGCAACAGACGGCGGGTTATGCCTTCGACACCGCGGTCCGCCTGCCTCCGGCCTCGGCGCAGCTCGCCGCCCAGCTACCGGACCTGGTGGAGAACCTGTCGATCGCCGTCGACCGGCTCAACAGCACCATCGACCGGCTCGATCGCACGCTGGCCCTGGCCGACCCGGTCTTCGCCACCTACGACCGGTTGCTGCCCCGCCTCGAGGCGATGATCTCCCTCGGCGAGGACCTCTTCGGCGCGCTGGCGAAACTGCCGGGGGTGGGGCTGCTCGGCCGGATCACCGGACGCGGCGGCGAGGAACCGCCACCGGAACCGGAGCAGAGCAAGCGTTCGCGGCCCCGGCGGTGACGAGATTCAGCCGTCCAGCGCGCGGAAGGTCGCCGCGGCCTTGAGCACCATCTCCGCGTATTCGTCCTCGGGATCGGAATCGAGCACGATCGCACCGCCCGCCCCGATCCGCCACTCGTCGTCATAGCGCACGGCCGTGCGGATGACGATATTGAGGTCGGCCGTGCCGCCGAGCCCGAGGAAACCGATGGTGCCCGAATAGATCCCGCGGGCCTGGGTTTCGAGTTCATCGAGGATTTCCATGGTGCGCAGCTTCGGCGCGCCGGTCATCGAACCACCGGGAAAACACGCGCGCAGACAGTCGACGACCCCCGCCTCGGGGCGCAGCGTCCCCCGCACCGTCGACACCAATTGGTGCAGGGTCGAATAGGTTTCGGTGGCCATCAGCTCCGGCACGTGCACCGAACCGACCTCGCAGACCCGCCCCAGATCGTTGCGCAACAGGTCCACGATCATCAGGTTCTCGGCGCGGGTCTTCGGGTCGTCGGCCAGTCCGGCGCGCAACCGTTCGTCCTCGGCGGCGGTGCGCCCGCGCGGGGCGGTGCCCTTGATCGGTTTGCTCTCCACCATCCGGTCGCGGTCGATCTTGAGGAAACGCTCGGGGGAGGAGCAGGCCACGTCGAGTCCGTCGAACCGCAGGTAGGCGGCATAGGGGGCCGGGTTGCAGCGGCGCAGCCGCCGGTAGAACGCGAGCCCGTCACCGGGGGACGCGGCGACGGCGGCCGCATCGGTCAGACAGATCTCGTAGGACTCCCCGGCGTGCAGGCGCTGCCGGCAGACCGCGATGTCGGCGAGGTAGCGGTCGCGGCCGCGCAGCAGGTGGGCCTGCACGGCGTCCGGGTCGGCAGGAACGGGCAGATCGGGCGGATTCTCCCAGGTCGGCAGGTCGGCCAGGGCGGCGGCGGTCTCGCGCAGCCAGGTGTCGCCGGCCTGTTCGGTCGCCGGTTCGGTCAGCGCGAGCAGATGGGTGCGGCCGGCTTCGTGGTCGACCACGATCAGCCGGTCGGCGAAGATCCACTGCGCGTCGGGAGTGGGGGAGCGATGGGCGGCGCGCGCACCACAGTCGGCCTTCACCTCATATCCGAGATAACCGACGTAACCTCCCGCGAAATCGAAAGGCAGCGGGGGGATCTCACACTGCCTGTCACGCAGTTCACGGTGGAGGTAGTCGAGCACGGTGCCCGCGACGGTGCGGGTGCCGTCGATATCCGTCACCGTGACGGCACCGTCGCCGACCCGGTAGCGCACGATCTCGGCGTGCGGGCCGGTCGCGTCACCGAGGAAGGAGAACCGGTCCAGACCCGGCTCGACGTGTTCGCTGTCGAGCCAGAACGCGGTGGACGACTCCGCGCAGCGGCGCAGGAAGATCGCTTCGGTGTCGATGGCGCGCTCGAGCACCCGGTGGCGCAACCGGAATCGTGGGGTGGCCGGTGGTGCCGAGGCTCGCGGGCCACGCACCACCAGCGGCGCGGTGACGCGCGTGCGGGCCTTGGTGAGGTCGGCGAAATTTCGCAGCAGCGCCGACCCGAACTCGCTCGACACCGATTCGGGATGGAACTGCACACCCCACTGCGGGCGCTCGCGATGGCGCACACCCATGATCACGCCGTCGCCCGTCGACGCGGTCGCCTCCAGCACCGCGGGCAACGGCTGCTCGGCGGCGAGCGAGTGATAGCGCACGACGGTGAAATCCTGGGGCAGGCCGGCGAACAGGTCGCGATCGTCGTGGCGGACGCGGTCGAGGAACCCGTGCCGGGCCTGCGGGGCGCGCTCGACCGTGCCGCCGGCGCCGATCACGATGCCCTGATGACCCAGGCACACCCCGAGCAGCGGCAGCTCGGTCCGCGCGATCACCGCCGTCGACACACCCATGTCGCGCCCGCGATCGGGCCGTCCGGGACCGGGGGAGATCACCACATTGTCGAAGTCTCGCAGCCCGAGTTCGGTGAGGTCGGCGGCCTCGTCATTGCGCACGACCGTCGGCTCGCTCCCGTTGACCTCGCTGATCAGCTGATAGAGGTTGTAGGTGAACGAGTCGTAGTTGTCGATCAAGAGCGTGCGCATCGTGGCCAAAACCCTACGCCGGGCCCGTGGGCAGCCCTGCCGGGCATTCCCGGGCACGCCGTGGTGTGTCGGGGCACAATGTCCGACATGGCTGTTTCGCAACCGGTCGATGTGGATCCGACGATCGCCGATTTCTCGGCGATCGGGCGGTGGATGGACGAGCAGGGCTTGCCCGGCACGGAGTTCGGGGAGGTCACCGCGATCGGCGGCGGCACCCAGAACATCATGCTGCGCTTCACCCGCGGCGAACGGGAGTATGTGCTGCGCCGCGGCCCCCAGCATCTGCGCGCCAAGAGCAACGAGGTGATCGCCCGTGAATCCCGGCTGCTCCGCGCGCTCGACGACACGCGGGTGCGCGCGCCGCGGGTGATCGCCGCCTGCGACGACGAGTCCGTGATCGGCGCGGTGTTCTACCTGATGGAGCCGATCCGCGGCTTCAACCCGCAGACCGAACTACCCGCCCTGCATGCCGAGAACCCCGAGGTTCGCAGGCAGATGGGGCTCTCGGCGGTCGAGGCCATCGCCCGGCTCGGCGCGCTGGACTACCGCGCACTGGGACTGCAGGACTACGGCCGCCCCGAGGGTTTCCTGGAGCGCCAGGTGCCGCGTTGGCTGCGTGAACTCGACTCCTACACCGCGAACGAGGGCTACCCCGGCCCGCGGATCCCCGGTGTCGAGCAGGTCGGCGACTGGTTGCAGCGGCACCGTCCCACCACCTGGGCGCCGGGCATCATGCACGGCGACTGCCACCTGGCGAACATGATGTTCGACTACGACGGCCCGCAGGTGGCGGCGATGGTCGACTGGGAGATGTCGACGATCGGTGACCCGCTGCTCGATCTCGGCTGGCAACTGGCCACCCGCCCCGAGCCCGGTACCGTCGGCGCGGGCCTGATGGGCACCCTGGGCACGGTCGGCGGCCTGCCGACACCGCAGGAGATGATCGAGCACTACGCCGGCTTCTCCGATCGCGACCTGAGCGCGATCACCTGGTACGAGGTGCTGGCCTGCTTCAAACTCGGCATCGTGCTCGAGGGCACGCACGCACGGGCGTTCGCGGGCAAGGCGCCCAAGCCGGTCGGCGACTTCCTGCACGCGGTGACGCTGGAACTTTTCGAGAAGGCGCAGAAGCTGATGCAGTGATGCCGGATCTCGCGGGATGTTGGCGTGATATTGATGGCCCGCAAGATAGCGACATCATAGGCTGGCGAACATGATCGCTCCCGACACCAAGAACTGGACCTGGGTCCTCGACCGTGCCTGCGCCGAATGCGGATACGACGCCCAGGCTGTCGACTATGCCGCTCTGCCCGAACTCACCCTCGCCGCCACCGCGCGGATCGGGGCGGCATTGCAGCGCGCCGACGCGCACGTGCGGCCCGACGAGCACACCTGGTCGGTGCTCGAATACGCCGCGCACGTGCGCGATGTGTGCCGGCTGTTCGACACCCGGCTCGCGCTGATGCTCGCCGGTGACGGGGCGGTCGCGCCACAGTTCGAGAACTGGGATCAAGATGCGACGGCGGTCGCTGAACGCTACGGCGAGCAGGACCCCGCGGTGGTCGCGGCGGAACTGTCCGTCGCCGCCGAGCAGGTGGCGGCCGCGTTCGCCGCGGTGCCCGCCGACCGGCTCGAGCTGCGCGGTGCCCGCAGTGACGGATCGCTGTTCACGGTCACCTCGCTGGGGCGCTATTTCCTGCACGACTTGGCCCACCACGCGTACGACGTGCGTGGATAGAGAAATCTTCGAAAGATTTCTAGAACGTGTTACAGATTTGGCCGAAATCCCGCTAGGGTGGGTGCAGTCACAACGAGGCACAGCTTGGCGAGAGGTCGACCGGAATGAAGACGAAGGGCGCGATCCTGTGGGGCACCGACCAGGAGTGGTCGGTCGAGGAGATCGAGGTCGGCGACCCCGTCGCCGGTGAAGTGCAGATCCGGATGGAAACGGCGGGCATGTGCCACTCCGACCATCACATCGTCACCGGTGCGACGCCGATGCCCGCCTTCCCGGTGATGGGCGGCCACGAGGGCGCGGGCGTGATCACCAAGCTCGGCCCGAACTGCCCCGCCGATCTGGCCGTGGGCGATCACGTGATCCTGTCGTTCATCCCGGCCTGCGGACGCTGTCCGGCGTGCGTGGCCGGACACATGGCGCTGTGTGACCTGGGCGCGGGATTGCTGATGGGGCAGGCGATCTCCGACGGCACGTACCGCGTCCAGGCACGCGGCGAGAACGTCATCCCGATGTGTCTGCTCGGCACCTTCACCCCCTACATGACCGTGCACCACACCTCGGTGGTCAAGATCGACCCGACCATTCCGTTCGACGTCGCCTGCCTGGTGGGCTGCGGTGTGCCGACCGGGTTCGGGTCCTCGACCCATGTGGCGCAGGTGCAACCGGGCGAGACCGTGGTGATCGCCGGTGTCGGCGGCGTCGGAATGAGCGCGCTGCAGGGCGCGGTGCTCGCCGGTGCCTCGAAGGTCGTCGCCATCGATCCGAATCCGTGGAAGCGTGAGCAGGCGCAGAAGTTCGGCGCCACCCACACCTACGAGAGCATGGCCGCCGCGATCATGCCGCTCATGGACGCCACCGAGGGGCGAATGGCCGAGAAGGTCATCCTCACCATGGGCGAGATGCACGGCGACTACATCGAAGAGGGCCTGATCCTCACCGGCAAGGCCGGCACCCTCGTGGTCACCTCCATGGGCCGCATGGACGCAGGCGAAGTGAAGATGAACAGCTTCCTGCTGTCGATGCTGCAGAAGACGGTGAAGGGTTGCATCTTCGGCGGCGGCAACGCGCGCCAGGACGCCCCGCGCCTGCTGCAGCTCTACAAGGCCGGTCAGCTCAACCTCGACGACATGGTCACCCGCAGCTACTCCCTCGAGGAGATCAACCAGGGCTACCGGGACATGCTGGAGGGCAAGAACATCCGCGGCATCATCCGCTACACCGAGGCCGACTGGTAGTCCGCCACCGACCGCAGCACCTCGCCCGGTGGACCCGCGGCGAGGAGCTGCCCGTCGCGCAGCAGCAGGCAGTGATCGGCCTGCGCTGCCTCGGCCAGGTCGTGCGTCGCCTGCACGACCGTGACCCCCGTGGCGCTGATCTCCACCAGCGCCCGGGATATCTCGGCGCGCGATGCCGCGTCCAATCCGGTCGCCGGCTCGTCGAGCAGCATCAGGTCGGACTGCTGCGCCAGCGCCTGCGCGAGCAGTGTGCGCTGCCGCTGACCACCCGACAGGGTGTCGAGCCGCCGTGCCGCCAGGTCCGTGAGCTCCATCCGCACCAGGCAGGCGTGCGCGATCTCGCGATCGGTCGCGGTGAGCCGCCGCCACAGTCCCCGGTGCGCCCAGCGCCCCATCGCCACCGCCTCGCGCACCGTCATCGGCAGCGCCGCGGGAATCGCACTGTGCTGCACCACGAATGCCGGTCGCTGCGTGGTGTCGCGGTGTACTGCGCCGGACTGCGCGGTGACCGTGCCCGCGAGTACCCCGAGCAGAGTTGATTTGCCCGAGCCGTTGGGCCCCACGATCGCGGTGATCCGCCCGCGCGGGATCGCCGCCGAGACCTCCGTGAGGACGGGGCCGTCGGCGTAACTCACCGTCAGGCGATCGATCCGGATCGCCACGTCATCTGTGTGTTGCATCTCACCTCGTTTGAAACGATAATCATTTTCAGTATATCGTTCGGCGCTATGGAATGGCTGATCGCCCCGTTCGAGGTGGCATTCGTGCAGCGAGCGATGTGGGGTGGGCTGCTCGTTTCCTGCGTGTGCGCCCTCGCCGGGACCTGGGTGGTGGTGCGTGGCATGGCATTTCTCGGCGACGCGATGGCACACGGCATGCTGCCCGGCGTCGCGGTGGCGGCGCTGCTCGGCGGCAACCTCGTGATCGGCGCCGCGATCAGTTGCACCGCCATGGCCTTCGGCGTGTCGATGCTCTCGCGCGGCAAGCGATTCGCCGCCGACACCGCCATCGGCCTGCTGTTCGTGGGAATGCTCGCGGCCGGGGTGATCATCGTGTCGCGCTCGCAGTCCTTCGCCGTGGACCTGACCGGGTTCCTGTTCGGTGATGTGCTCGCCGTGCGCACCGTCGACCTGTGGTATCTCGTCGCCGCGCTGGCGATCGCGCTGGTCATCGCGGTACTCGGGCATCGGGCATTCGTCGCATCGACCTTCGATCCGCGCAAAGCGCACACCCTCGGCCTGCACCCGAAACTGGCGCAGATGGCCCTGATCGGACTGCTGACGTTGGCGATCGTGGCCTCGTTCCATGTGGTCGGGACGCTGCTGGTGTTCGGGCTGCTCATCGCCCCACCGGCCGCGGCGGTGTACTGGTCGGACCGGATCCCGGTGGTGATGCTGATCGCCGCGCTGGTCGGCGCGTTCTCCACCGTGGCCGGGCTGATCGTCTCGTGGCACGCGGGGACGGCGGCCGGAGCCACCATCGCCGCCGTGGCGGTCGCGTCGTTCTTCGTGTCCGCGCTCGCCTCGGCGGTCCGGGACCGGTTCGGCAAGGTCGGTGCCGCCTCGGTGGCGGCACTCGCGGCGGTGCCCCTGGTCGGCTGCGCGCCGGCCGAGCGACCCGCGCCGGTCGAGGAGACACCGCACGGCTTCGTCGCCGGAGCCGAGGAAATGAGCGAGACGCAGACCCGGCTGCTCGTGAGCGACGCGCGAACCGGGGAGATGCGGGTGATCGATCTGCTGACCGAGCGGGTCACCGAACTCGACGGTGCTTCGCCGAGCCGGGACGCGAATGCGATGCGGCTCGTCGAGGACGGACGGTTCGGTTTCGCGAGTGCGGGTGGGCAGCTCCGGATCGTGGACAGCGGCGGCTGGACCGTCGACCACGACGACCACCGGCACTACTACAGCGCGCCGATCCGGCAGGTCGGCACGGTCGAATCGGATGCTGGAGTTGTCGCGGCCCACGGCGACAAGGCTGTGTCCGCGGTGGTGCTGGACTCCGGTGTCACAGTGGTGTTCGACCGGGCCGCGCTGGGCGAAGGCGAGGTGCGCGAGCAGCACCGGGTCGACGGGATCGCGTTGCCGTACGCCGAGCGGCTCGTCGTGGCCGACGATGCGGGACGCGTGGACGTGCGCGACCGCGACGGGACCGCGGGGCAGGCACTGCCCGAAACGTGCCCGCAGCCGCGCGGAGAAGCGGTGACCAGGCGCGGAGTCGTCTTCGGGTGCGCCGACGGCGCCCTGGTGGTGGCGCAGCGCGACGGTGGGTTCGTCAGCGAGAAGATCGCCTACCCCGCCGCCGACCGCGTGACGGCGTTCACCCACCGGCCGGGCAGCGCCACCCTGACCGCACTCGCCGGTCGCGACGGAGTGTGGATGCTCGACATCAGAAAGCGGACCTGGCAGGTTTTCCCGATCGCCGACGCGGTCGCGGTGAACACGGCAGGCGAAGGTTCGCCGCTGCTGGTCCTCACCCGCGACGGTGTGCTGCACGGGATCGATCCCGGAACCGGCGCCGAGACCTCACGCCTGGAACTTCCCGGTGGGCCGGTCGAAGGTGATCCGGTCATCCACGTCGACCCGAACCGCGCTTACATCAACGACATCCGGGACCGCGCCGTCCACGAGATCGCCTACAACGACAACCTCCGCGTCGCGCGCACCTTCCCCGTGAACATCGCGCCTTCGCTGATGGTGGAGACAGGACTGTGAACCACGAAGCCACGACGACAGCCCGCCACATCACCGATCAACGCCCGCGCACACCCGCTGTTCCGGCGCCCGGACGGCGCCCGCACGGCCTGGTTGACGGCGTCGTCGGTCTGATCGACCGCCGAACCGGCAGGCGAGGCGGCTGCGCACCCGCTCGACGAGCGGCGTTGACCGGCATGCTGATCGTGCTCGCCCTACTGGTGCCCTCGATCGCCGCCTGCACCAGCGACGGTGAGCGTTCCGGCATCATGGTGACCACCAACATCCTCGGCGACCTCACCCGAGCCGTGGTCGGTGACGCCGCCGAAGTGACGGTGCTGATGGAACCGGGCACAGATCCCCATTCGTTCGGGATCTCCGCACGTCAGGCCGCCGATTTCGAGCGGGCCACGCTGGTCGTGCACAACGGTCTCGGTCTAGAGGAAGGCGTGGCCCGCCATGTGCAGGCCGCGGCTTCGGCGGGTGTGCCGACGCTGGCGGTCGCCGAACGGGTGGACCCGATCGACTACGCCTCCGATGAATCCGCGGGTCGGCCCGACCCGCACTTCTGGACCGACCCGGCGCGGGTACGCACGGCCGTGGAAGCGATCAGCGCCGAAGTCATCGACCGGGTCGACGGCATCGATGCCGGCACCGTCCGCGCCAACACCGCCCGCTACCTGGGTGAGCTCGACCAGCTCGACCGGTGGATGACCGAGCGGTTCGCCACGATCCCACCCGAACGCAAACAGTTGGTCACCGACCATCACGTCTTCGGTTATCTGGCACAGCGATTCGGCTTCCGGGTGATCGGCGCGGTGATCCCCAGCGGCACCACCCTGGCCTCCCCGAGCGCCTCGGACCTCGACGAACTCGCCACCGCCGTCCGCGCCGCGGGCGTGTCCGCGATCTTCGCCGAATCCTCGCAGCCCGACCGGCTTTCGCGGGTGCTGGCCGAGCATGCCGGACTGCAGGTCCGGGTGATCGGGCTGCACACCGAATCGCTCACCGGACCCGGCGGCGGCGCCGCGACCTACCTGGCGATGGCCCGCGCCAACACCGACGCCATCGTCACCGGCTTGACCGGTCCCACAACGTAATTCACGCACAACGGATGGAGCAGTAAATGCACAGGTCACGGACCACCATGGTGGCCATGTCCGGGGCGCTCGCCTCGGTGGTAGCGCTGAGCGGTTGCGGCAGCGAAGAAGCCGAACCGGCCCACGATCACGCCCCCGGCGCCGCACCGATCGCCCTCACCTACGACGGCGGCATCTACGTCCTCGACGGCGCCACCCTCGAGCAGCGTGGCGAGGTGCAACTCGACGGCTTCAACCGGATCAACCCGGCCGGCGACGACGAGCACCTGATGGTCTCGACCAAGGACGGCTTCCGCGTCTTCGACACCCACAAGGCCGAGTTCACCGGCACCGAATACCCCGCGGCCAAGCCCGGCCACGTCGTGCCGCACGCGGGCAAGACCGTGTTGTTCGCCGACGGTACCGGTGAGATCAGCATCGTCGACACCGACAAGATCGACAGCGGCGAGCCCGGCGAGGTCTACCAGGCCCCCGCCCACCACGGCGTCGCCGTGCAACTGAGCAACGGGAACCTGCTCGTCACCCTCGGCACCGAGGACGCGCGGGTCGGGCTGGCCGCCCTCGATACCGACCGCAAGGAGATCACGCGCAACGAGGACTGCCCCGGAGTGCACGGCGAAGCCACCGCCCAGGACGAGACCGTCGTGGTCGGCTGCCAGACCGGCGCCGTCATCTACCGCGACGGCAAGATCACCAAGGTGACCAGCCCGACCCCCTACGGCCGCATCGGCAACATGGCGGGCAGCGAGGTCTCCCCGATCGTGCTCGGCGACTACAAGCAGGACAAGGAGGCAGAACTCGAACGGCCCACCCAGATCTCGCTGGTGAACACCGCCGACGGCACGCTGCGCCTGGTCGACATCGGCACCAGCTACACCTTCCGTTCGCTGGGTCGTGGCCCCGCCGGTGAGGCGCTGGTACTCGGCACCGACGGCAAGCTCCACATCATCGACCCGGTCGCGGGCAAGGTCACCCGCTCCATCCCGGTCACCGGCACCTGGCAGGAACCGCTCGAATGGCAGGACGCGCGCCCCGCGCTGTTCGTGCGCGACGGCATCGCCTACGTCACCGACCCGGCCACCGCGCAGGTGCACCGCGTCGATCTGAACGAGGGCAAGGTCACGAACTCGGCCACTCTTGCCTCGGCCCCCAACGAGATCACCGGCGTCACCGCGCACTGACCGCGTTCGACGTCACGATCGAGGCGGCGTGATCGTGCCACCGGCGGCTCGGGAATCAGAAAACCTGGCCGCCGACAAGCTGATGCACGATCGCGCCGGCAGCGGGCCGCCGCATCCCCGGCGGCCCGCTCCGCGCGCTCATGATGACCGGCCCGCTCCGCGCGCTCACGATGATCGGCGCGGTCGCCGTGTGGCGGGTCCGCCGCCGGCCGGCGGCGAGCGCTAGTGCTGGGCGCACCGCAGGACGACCTCGCGGAGGTTGCGGCTGCGGACGTCGTCGAGGATGGCCATGCCCAGCCGGTTCATGGTGTAGCCGAAACCCAGCGACGTGGTGGGGTCGGCGAAGCCGAAGGAGCCGCCGAGACCGGTGGTGCCGTAGGCACGTGTGTCCGAACCGAAGCGGAACGTGCCGCGCGACTTGCGGAAACCGAGGTGGTAGCGGCTCTTGGTGTGCAGCACCAGGTCGGCGGCGGGCACGTTGTCGGTGGCCTCGGCGGCGAGTTCGTCGAGTACGGTGTCGCTGATCGGCAACACCCCGGTACGTCCGGCCGCCGCGCCGTACACCTGCGCCAGCGCGCGGGCATTGCCCACCCCGTTCATCCCCGGCCATTCGATCTCGAGGAATTCCCGGCGCGCCGCACGTGCCGGTGCGCCCGGACGCGGGTTGGTCAGGGCAGCATACGAATGCCCGCGCTTGGCGTACACCTCGCCACCGATGCGCAGCGGTAGATCACGGCGTTCGTAGCGCAGGATGTCCCAGCCCTTGGTCGCCGACAGCTGCGCCACCCGCTCCATCGGTTCGGCCGCGGGATAGCCGATGAACAGGTCCGCACCGGTGGGGGCCGCGATCTCCTCGGCGAAGAACCGGCCGAGACTGCGGCCCGCCGGATCCACCCGGCGCAGCAGTTCGCTCTGGTACAGCCCGAGTGTGAGCGCGTGATAACCGTGGCGGGTGCCCGGTTCCCATGCCGGTTTCTGGGCGGCGAGCAGTTCGCCGAGCCGCTCCCGGTCGGCGAGTTCACCCAGCTTCACCACCCGGTCCAGCCCGGACAACCCGGCCTGATGGTCGATCAACTGCCGCACAGTGATCCGTTCCTTGCCGTGCGCACCGAACTCCGGCCAGTACTTCGCCACCGGCGCCTCGTAGTCGAGCAGACCCCGCGACACCGCGGTGGCGATGGTGAAGGCCGACATTCCCTTCGACGAGGAGAACACCGGCACGATCGTGTCGCGCTCCCAGCCCACCTCGCGCCGGCGATCACGATGCCCGGCCCACAGGTCGACCAGCGGCTCGTCGCCCGCGAAGACCGCGACGGCGGCGCCGATCTCGCCGTGCTCGGTGAAGTTGCGGCGAAAAGCGTCGGCGACGGGGCCGAAACCGGCCGCCACGTCGCCGTGGATCGATGGTGCGGGACTCATGGTGTCGTCGATCGTAGCCGTGTCTCGTACGCTGCCGATATGCGTTCGTTGGAGCAGGTTCAGCACTGGCCGGTCAAAAATGCCGCCGCCGCCGTGGTCACCACCGACGGGAGCGCCACCACCGGCGACACCGCACGGGTGTACCGGCTGGCTTCGGTGACCAAACCCCTCGTCGCCTACGCCGCCCTCGTGGCGGTCGAAGAAGGCGCCATCGAGCTCGACCAGCCCGCGGGCCCGCCCGGATCGACCGTGCGTCACCTGCTCGCCCACACCTCGGGCGTCGCCTTCGCCACCCCCGAGGTCATCGCCGCGCCCGGTGCCCGGCGCATCTATTCCAGTGCCGGATTCGAACTGCTCGCCGATTTCGTCACCGCCAATACCGGTATCGAATTCCCGCAGTACCTGCACGAGGCGGTATTCGAACCACTCGGCATGACCAGCGCGGTCCTCGACGGCTCGGCCGGGCACGCCGGGCACGCCTCCCTTCGTGACCTCACGTTGTTCGCCGCCGAGTTGCTGACACCCCAATTGATATCTCGGCAAACATATGACGAAGCCACCTCGGTGCAATTCCCCGACCGCGACGGAGTGCTGCCCGGATACGGCTCCCAGCGGCCCAACGACTGGGGACTGGGATTCGAAATCCGCAACGGAAAAACCCCGCACTGGACCGGAAGTGGCAATTCCACCCGCACCTACGGCCACTTCGGGCAGTCCGGCACCTTCCTGTGGCTCGACCCCGAAATAGGGGTGGCGACGATCGCGTTGACCGACGAGAATTTCGGGGACTGGGCCAGGACCACGTGGCCGAAATTCAGTGATTCCGTGATCGCAGAGACACATAACACGCAGTGAGGTAACACCCGCAACATCGCTCACTTCGCTTACACTCGCACCACGCCAGTTCGACGGGTTCGTTGGGGAAGACGCTCCTTGTCGAGGCTGGAGGTGTTGCTAGTGCGCGCATCGAGTCAGTTCGCTGACGCGACGGCGGGTGTGGTCTACATCCACTCCTCGCCCGCCGCGTTGTGCCCACACGTCGAGTGGGCACTGTCGACCGCGCTGTCGTCGCCGGCGAAACTGCGCTGGACCGCGCAACCCGCCGACGGACAACTGCGCGCCAGCGGCGACTGGATCGGCCCCGTCGGCACCGCCGCCCGGATTGCCCAATCATTGCGTGCCTGGCCGGTTCTGCGCTTCGAAGTCACCGAAGACCCCAGCGAAGGCGTCGACGGCGAACGCTACAGTTTCGTCCCCGCCCTCGGCCTGTGGCACGGCTCCACCGGAGCCAACGGCGACGTCATGCTCGGCGAAATGCGATTACGCGCCTTACTGCAAGCCGCCGCCGAACTGACGACTTTCGACCTTCCCACCGAAATCGACCGCGCCCTCGGCACTCCCTGGGACGAAGACCTCGAAGCCTTCCGCCAGGGCACCGATTGCGTCGGCGCCGAAGTGACCTGGTTACATCGCCACGTGGGGTGACCCCCCGATCCTGCGGAAGCAGAACGGCGTGGGCTGCGCTCAGCTGACCTTGCGGCGTGCGGGCAGGGGCACGCGGTCGAGGTCGTGGGCGAGGAACGCGCCCGGGAAGGCTGCCTGCTCCAGGAACAGGTGGTCGTCGGCTGGGGTGTAGCGCTCGGAGAAGTGGGTCAGCACGAGGGTTCCCACACCGCAGGCCCGCGCCACCTCGCCTGCCTGACGTGCGGTCAGGTGTCCGCGCTCGTGCGCTTGGTCGGTCTCGGAGTCCAGGAACGTGGACTCGATGATCAGCATGTCGACAGCGTCGGCGAGTTCGTAGACGTTGTCGCACAGGCGGGTGTCCATCACGAAGGCGACCTTCTGGCCGGGGCGCGGTATCGAACACTGCGCCAGCAGCGGCCCGCTCAGCTCACGGACCGCGGCCCCGGAGATGCCGTGCTCACGCAGCTTTTCGGGCAGAAATGTGCGGCCGTCCGGTTCGGCGAGACGGTAACCATAGGTGGGGATGCTGTGGTCCAAGGGCAACGCCGTGAGCGTGAAACCGTCGCCCTGCAACGTTTCCCCGGGGCCACTCACCGGATGTTCGACGAGGGACGGTGTGCCGTAATAACTCGTGGCGAACTTCAGCCGCTCCCAGTACGCGCCACCTTCGGCGGGAAACACCGCGTGCACGTCGTGGGGCACCGCGTCGCGTCCCAGTCGCTGCACGATGCCCGGAACGCCCAGCGAGTGGTCTCCGTGGAAATGGGTGACACACAGCCAGTGCAGTTCGGTCGCGGACGCCCCCGCGTGGGCCATCTGCCGCTGAGTGCCCTCACCGGGGTCGAACAGCACGCCCCGGCCGTCCCATCGCAGCAGATAACCGTTGTGGTTGCGCCTGCGGGTCGGCACCGCCCCCGCCGTGCCGAGAACGATCAACTCCCGTGTCGACATCGCCCCATCCTCGTCGTCGCGCACCGCACTGTCACGCCGGTTCCCCGAGGACTCCACCGAGCCGCACCAGCACGTGTCGCCACCCGCGCTCCACGTTGTTGCGCTGCATCTGCTGCCGCTTGTCAGCCTCCTGGCCGAGTAGGCGATCAGCCTACGCATCGGCGAATTCCGGTGATCCGCAACGCGGACCGAATGGAGGACGAGGAAGGTGGTGCGTGTCCATGACAGGGAACTGCCGGAGGGTGACGATGGAGCTGTTCGATTACGACGCGGAACTGCGGCGGCACAACGCGCACTTTCGTGCCGCCGCGCGGGTGGGTGTCCGGGATCGGGTGCTCGATGTCGGTTGCGGCACCGGGCAGACCACGCGGGAGGCCGCTCGGGCTGCCATCGAAGGCAGTGCGGTCGGGGTGGACGTGTCGGAGGTGATGGTCGAGCATGCGCGGCGGATCAGCGAGGAACAGGGGCCGGCCAACGTCAGCTTTCAGTTGGCGGACGCGCAGACCCATCCGTTCCCGCCGGCCTCGTTCGACCTCTGTATCAGCAGGTTCGGCACGATGTTCTTCGCCGACCCGGTCGCCGCGTTCACCAACATCGGGCGGGCACTTCGTCCCGGGGGACGGCTGGTGATGCTGGTCTGGCAAGTCCGCGACCGCAACGAGTGGGTGTCGCTGCTCCGCCCCGACCGCACTGACACGGTAACCGCACCCGGCCCCGGCCCGTTCTCTCTCGCCGACCCGGCTGCCACCGAATCCGTCTTGGCAGCAGCGGGTTTCACCGAGATCGGTTTCACCGATGTCGCCGAGCCGGTCTACTACGGTCCGGACAGTTCCGCCGCCTACGACAACCTGCTGCGTCTGACGGGCTACGCCGCGTTCCTCGACAGTCTCGAACCCACGGAGTCCGAGCACACCCGCGCGCGGGTACGGAGCATCCTCGCCGATCACCAGAGCGAAAACGGAGTGCTCTTCGACTCGCGTGCGTGGATCATCACCGCCGACCACTCCGGGACGTGACGGTCGGTGCCGCCTGGCAGGCTGACCGATCCTCGGCCTTGGCCGAACGGGACGAGAAGGTGGGCGCAGAGGGGTTCGAACCCCCGACCGCTGGTGTGTAAAACCAGAGCTCTACCGCTGAGCTATACGCCCGGGCACCGCCGGTGGGAACCGGCGGTGTCGGTTTATGAATCTAGCGCGGCGAGCGCTTTCTCCCAAGCCGCCTGGTCACGGGCCTCTCCGGGCCCGTTCATCTCGGCGAAAGTGATGTAGCCGGACTTGTCGACGACATAGGTGCCCCGGTTGGGGTAGCCCGACTTGTCGTTGAAGACGTCGTAGGCCTGGGTGACTGCGCCGTGTGGCCAGAAATCGGACAGCAGGGGGAACAGGTAGCCCTGCTCGGCTGCCCAGATCTTGTGGGTGGGCGGGGGACCGACGGAGATCGCGATGATCTCGGCGTCGTCGTTCTGGAACTTCGGTAGCTCGTCACGCACCTTGCACAGCTCACCCTGGCAGATGCCGGTGAAGGCGAGTGGATAGAACACCAGCAGGACGTTCTTCTTGCCCCGGTAGTCCGACAGCGTGACGGGCTGGTTGTTCTGGTCCTTGAGCGTGAAATCCGGCGCGAGAGTGCCAACCTCTAGCGGCATACTGCGAATCCTCCGTCGTGTCGGGTCTCAGCCGAGCGTTGTCGTCCGGCTGAGACCTTAGCGAACGGCGAATTCAGCGCTGTTTGGACGGTGCCTTCGGCTGGACCAGGCGCGAGCCCGTCCAGTTGCCGAGGCTGATGGTGGATGTCTGGGTCAGGCCGGCCGTGGGTGCGGCTTCGGCGATCTCGCTCGGATCGACATGGCCTGGTTGTCCGGTTTTGGGGGTGAGGACCCAGATGAAGCCTTCGTCTCCCAGCGGGCTGATGGCATCCATCAGCTCGTCGGCAAGATCTCCGTCTCCCTCTCGCCACCACAACAGGACGGCGTCGACGACCTCATCGGAGTCTTCGTCGACCATCTCGGCGCCGGTGATCTCCTCGATCTCGGCGCGCATTGTGTCGTCGGTGTCCTCGTCCCAGCCCAATTCCTGAACAACCAAGCCGTGAGAAATGCCAAGCTTCTGAGCGTAGTTCTGCGCGTCCGCCGCGGCGACCACGGTGGTGTCCTCCCTAAACTTCCGACAATAAGATAGGTGCAAGCGAACATGGTTATCGGCCGCAGCGCAAGCCGGTCGGATGAATCGGTACCGTGTTCCGCGTGTCGGCGGGGTGAATTCAGCGGCTCGGGCAGGCCTCGTGAACGGCGGTCCGTGCCTGGTTGATGGTCCGGCTGGCCTCGTTGAGACCTTCGACCGGTGAGCTGTAAGTCATCTTTCGAGTTTCGTCCGCCAATGTCCGTGCGGCGACCACGTAGGCGGTCAACTTGTCGGCCAGATCGGTGGGAAGCGCATCGGTCGCGGCGGCGACGCCGGCCTCGACGGTGTTCGCCGCGTCCTCGAGCGTGGTGGCCGCGCCGTCGCGCTTGGCGGCGTAGTCGGGGGCGTTGGTGTCGTGGGCGGTGACGAAGTCGTTGTAGGCGGTGACGCCGGCTCCGGTGGTGGCGGGGAACTGCGCGCAGTTGTCCTCGATCGCCTTGGTGCGCGCCGCCGCGGCCCGCGAGGACGCCGCCGCCGAGGACGACGCGGCCGCCGCGGTCTGATAGGCGGCCACCTCGGCGGGGTCGGTGGTGGGGTTGCCCGGAATCTGCTCGGCGCACCCGGCGACGATCGTGCCCGCGGTCACAGCGGCGACGGCGCAGCCCAGCCCGAGTCGGCGCGCGTTCGGCAGCCTCATCGTTGCGCGTCCCCTCTCCCTGACACGATTCGGATCCTGCCGCCGAATCTAGTGGATTTGCTGCTGAGATGATGACCTGGGCGGCCCTATCAGCAAGGATGGGGGTGCGCCCGAACCTTTCGTGACGGGTGGTCCGCACACCACAGCGGGCAGGCCCGGGGACAGCGACGCCGACAAGCAGTTCAGCCCCCCAGTACGAGGAGCAGATTTGACCGACCTGATCCACTCTGCAGCTTCAGCGAATTCCGAGAACGACCCCGCCTCCGCCGCAGGGAGAACGGCCGGTGGACGCGTGCGGGTGATCCGCGAGGGCGTGGCATCGTATCTACCCGATATCGACCCCGAGGAAACCAGCGAATGGCTGGAATCCTTCGATCAGATGCTCGATCAGGCAGGCCCGGGTCGTGCCCGGTACCTGATGTTGCGGATGCTCGAACGCGCGGGCGAACGCCGGGTGTCGATTCCGGCGCTCACCTCCACCGACTACGTCAACACGATTCCCACCGAGAACGAGCCCTGGTTTCCCGGCGACGAGGAAGTCGAACGCCGCTTCCGCGCCTGGATCCGGTGGAACGCCGCGATCATGGTGCACCGCGCGCAGCGTCCGGGGATCGGTGTGGGCGGCCACATTTCGACCTACGCGTCCTCGGCGGCGCTCTACGAGGTCGGCTTCAACCACTTCTTCCGCGGCAAGGATCACTCCGGCGGCGGCGACCACATCTACATCCAGGGCCACGCCTCGCCCGGCATCTACGCGCGCGCCTACCTCGAGGGCCGGTTGAGCGCCGATCGCCTCGACGGTTTCCGCCAGGAGTACAGCCACGGCGGCCTGGGCAAGGGCCTGCCGTCCTACCCGCATCCGCGGCTGATGCCGGAGTTCTGGGAGTTCCCGACGGTGTCGATGGGCCTGGGCCCGATGAACGCCATCTACCAGGCCAGGTTCAACCACTACCTGCACGATCGCGGCATCAAGGACACCTCCGATCAGCACGTGTGGGCGTTCCTCGGCGACGGTGAGATGGACGAGCCGGAATCGCGCGGCCTGATCCAGGTCGCCGCCAACGAGGCGCTCGACAACCTCACCTTCGTGATCAACTGCAATCTGCAGCGCCTCGACGGCCCGGTGCGTGGCAACGGCAAGATCATCCAGGAACTGGAGTCGTTCTTCCGCGGTGCCGGCTGGAACGTGATCAAGGTGGTCTGGGGGCGGGAGTGGGACGCGCTGCTGGGCGCCGATCGCGACGGTGCGCTGGTGAATCTGATGAACACCACGCCCGACGGTGACTACCAGACCTACAAGGCCAACGACGGCGCGTACGTGCGCGATCACTTCTTCGGCCGCGACCCGCGCACCAAAGCGCTCGTGCAGAACATGTCCGACAGCGAGATCTGGAATCTCAAGCGCGGCGGCCACGACTACCGCAAGGTCTACGCGGCTTATGCGGCAGCGATGGCGCACAAGGGCCAGCCCACGGTGATCCTGGCCAAGACGATCAAGGGCTACACCCTGGGCAAGCACTTCGAGGGCCGCAACGCCACCCACCAGATGAAGAAGCTGGCGTTGCAGGACCTCAAGGACTTCCGCGATCTGCAGCGCATCCCGATCAGTGATGCCGAGCTGGAGAAGGACCCGTACCTGCCGCCGTACTACCACCCCGGCATGGACGACTCGGCGATCGAGTACATGCTGGACCGGCGCAAGTCGCTGGGCGGATTCCTGCCCGAGCGGCGTTCGGCGGCCAAGCCACTGAACCTGCCCGGTGACGAGGCCTACCGCTCGGTGCGCAAGGGTTCGGGCAAGCAGAAGGTCGCCACCACCATGGCGCTGGTGCGGTTGATGAAGGAACTGTTGCGCGACTCCGAGATCGGTAAGCGCATCGTGCCGATCATCCCCGACGAGGCGCGTACCTTCGGCATGGACTCCTGGTTCCCGACGCTCAAGATCTACAACCGCAACGGCCAGCTCTACACCTCGGTCGACGCGGAACTGATGCTCGCCTACAAGGAGAGCACCGCCGGTCAGATCCTGCACGAGGGCATCAACGAGGCCGGTTCCACCGCGTCGTTCACCGCCGTCGGCACCTCCTACGCCACCCACGGCGAGCCGATGATCCCGCTCTACATCTTCTACTCGATGTTCGGGTTCCAGCGCACCGGCGACGGCCTGTGGGCAGCGGCCGACCAGCTCACACGCGGCTTCGCGCTCGGTGCCACCGCGGGCCGGACCACGTTGACCGGGGAGGGCTTGCAGCACAACGACGGACAGTCGCTGCTGCTGGCCTCCACCAATCCCGCTGTGGTGACCTACGATCCGGCGTTCTCCTTCGAGATCGCCCACATCGTGCGCGACGGCCTGCGCCGGATGTACGGCGGCGGCGAGGTGCCGTCGAGCCCGCTGCCCGGCACCCAGGTGCCCGCGGTCGGCACCTTCGGCGGGGAGAACATCTTCTACTACATCACCCTCTACAACGAGCCCTATCAGCAACCGGTCGAGCCCGACGATCTCGATGTGGCCGGGCTGCTCAAGGGCCTGTACCTGTACCAGCGTGGTGGTGACGGCGAGCTGCGCGCGCAGATCCTGGTCTCGGGTGTCACCGTGCCCGACGGGTTGCGTGCCCAGCAGTTGCTGGCCGAGGAATGGGGTGTGGCCGCCGACGTGTGGTCGGTGACCTCCTTCGGTGAGTTGCGCAGAGAGGCGATGGACAAGGAGATCACCGCACTCAAGCATCCGGATGCCGATCCGGGCGTCGCCTACGTCACCGAGGCGCTCTCGGCGGCGCGGGGACCGGTGGTGGCGGCCACGGACTGGATGCGCGCGGTGCCCGATCAGATCCGGCAGTGGGTGCCCGGCGACTACATCACCCTGGGCACCGACGGGTTCGGTTTCTCCGACACCCGCCCGGCCGCGCGCCGGGTGTTCAACGTCGACGCGCAGTCGATCGTGGTGGCGGTGCTGGCCGGACTGGTCAAGGACGGCTCGATCGACAAGGCGAAGGCGGTGGAAGCGGCGCGCAAATACGGCATCGACGACGTCGGCGCCGCGCCGAAGCCGAGTGCGGACGCGGGCGAGGAACTCGCGTAGCGGACTATTGGACTGTGGAGCGCAAACCGCCGCGGCCCCGTCGGATCACCGAGGGCACCAGCGAGCACGAGGTCTATCTGCCGACCGGGGCCCTGTCCCCGAATCGGCAGACCCGTGATCCGCTGCCCGACACGCTGCTCAAGCGGGTCAAGCAGTTCTCGGGCAGGTTGTCCACCGAGGCGGTGGGGTCGATGCAGGATCGGCTGCCGTTCTTCGCCGATCTGGACGCCGCGCAGCGCGCGGGCGTGCAGATGCTGGTGCAGACGGCGGTCGTGAACTTCCTGGAGTGGTTGCAGGATCCGGACTCCGACATCCGTTTCAGCCTGGACGCGTTCCAGGTGATCCCGCAGGATCTGGCGCGGCGGCTCACGCTGCGCCAGACCGTGGACATGGTGCGGGTGGCCATGGACTTCTTCGAACAGTGGCTGCCCGCCCTGGCCCGTAACGATCGTCAGCTGGTGGCGCTCACCGAGGCGGTGCTGCGATACGGGCGTGAGCTCGGTTTCGCGGCCGCCTCGGTGTACGCCAGCGCGGCCGAGTCGCGGGGCGCTTGGGACACCCGCCTGGAGGCGCTGGTGGTCGACGCGGTGGTTCGCGGCGACACCGGCCCCGACATGCTTTCCCGGGCCGCCACGTTGAACTGGGACGCCACCGCGCCCGCCACGGTGCTGGTCGGCACACCGCCACTGGATCAGGGGGTGTCGACGGTCGGCGCGGTGCACACCATCGCGACCAAGCACGGCCGGGCCGCGCTGGCGGTCGTGCAGGGCGCGCGGCTGGTGATGGTGGTCAGCGGCAACCTGGGCGACGCGGGTATCGGCTCGCCGTTCCTGTCGGACCTGCTGGCCGAGGTGTTCTCCGACGGCCCGGTGGTGATCGGCCCGACCATGCGCACACTGGGCGCCGCGCACGCCTCGGCCATCGAAGCGCTGGCCGGGATGGAGGCCGTGGTGGGCTGGCGTGGGGCGCCAAGGCCCGTTCACGCCTCGGAATTGCTACCCGAACGCGCCTTGTTGGGCGATAGAGCTGCGATGGCGGCGCTCAACGAGTATCTTGTCCTCCCGTTGGCCGCGGCCGGATCTTCGTTGTCGGACACACTCGACGCGTACCTCGATTGTGGTGGAGCAGTAGAAACGTGCGCGCGTCAGCTGTACGTCCATCCAAATACTGTTCGGTACCGACTCAAACGAATCGGCGAAGTCACCGGGCGTGATCCGCTGAACCCCCGAGACGCGTATGTGCTCCGGATCGCGGCAACAGTGGGTCGTTTGACACGAACGTATAACGAATCGTCACCCCCCGTCACAGAAACCCCGCCGACCACAGGCGCTCCCGAGTCCCTGTAACGGGATCGGGGAGTCGTTCGATCGGCTCGCCCCACCTCGGATTTTGTGGGACCCCTACAAATCGCGTCCGAAACCTTCATTCGCGCCGACATCTCCTGCGGCGGGGGTCACAGTGTTGTCTTAGGGGGTGATCGCGTTGCTCACCCCTGGACAGGGGTCCCAGACACCCGGCATGCTCGCGCCCTGGCTCGCGCTTCCCGGTGCGACTGATCGCCTCGAACTGTGGTCCAAGGCCGCCGGCCTGGACCTGGTCCGTCTCGGTACCACCGCGACGGCCGAGGAGATCGTCGACACCGCGGTGACGCAGCCGCTCGTCGTCGCGGCCGCACTGCTGGCATTCGCCGAAATCGCCCCCGAATCGGTTCCGGCCGATACCATCATCGCCGGACACTCGGTCGGTGAATTCGCCGCCGCCGCCGTCGCCGGCGTCATCACGCCCGACGAGGCGGTCAGCCTGGCCGCCATCCGTGGCCGGGAAATGGCCAAGGCGTGTGCGGAGGAACCGACCGGCATGTCCGCGGTGCTCGGTGGTGACGAAGCCACCGTGCTCGCACGGCTCGCCGAGCTCGATCTCGTCGCGGCCAACCGCAACGCGGTGGGCCAGATCGTGGCGGCGGGTCGACTGGAAGCTCTGGCGGAGCTCGCCGCGAATCCGCCGGAGAAGGCACGGGTCCGCGCATTGCCCGTCGCCGGTGCGTTCCACACCGCCTTCATGGCCCCGGCACAGGCAGCTGTCGCCGATGCCATCGCCCAGATCTCGCCGAGCGACCCGATCCGGACCCTGCTGTCGAACTTCGACGGCAAGCCGGTCACCTCGGGCGCCGACGCGATCGATAAGCTCGCCGCGCAGGTCACCCGGCCCGTGCGCTGGGACCTGTGCAACGAGACCGTCCGCACGGCCGGCGTCTCGGCCGTGGCCGAGCTGCCACCGGCAGGCACCCTCGTCGGTATCGCCAAGCGGGAACTGAAGGGCACCCCCAACCTCGCCCTCAAGACACCCGAAGACCTCCCCGCGTTGGTCCAGCTGACCATCTCGGGCTAGCTTTCCCTCCGGCGGTCGACGCACGACGAAGTGCGCCGGCCGTTCCAAGACCCCACAAATGAGAAACAAGAAGGGAGCCACCAAAGTGGCCGCTCTGACCCAGGAACAGATCGTCGAAGAACTCGGCAAGATCATCGAAGAGGTTACGGGTATCGAACCCTCTGAGGTGACGTTGGAGAAGTCCTTCGTCGACGACCTGGACATCGACTCGCTGTCCATGGTCGAGATCGCTGTGCAGATGGAAGACAAGTACGGCGTCAAGATTCCGGACGAGGATCTGGCCAGCCTGAAGACCGTCGGTGACTCCGTCGCCTACGTCCAGAAGCTCGAGGCCGAGAACGCCGACGTGGCCGCTGAGCTCAAAGCCAAGTTCGACAGCGCAGGCGAGTAGGGCTGCGTACCCATGACCACTCCTGCTCCGTCAACCTTGAACGGTAATTTCCCCAACGTTGTCGTCACCTCCATGGCGGCGACCACGTCGATCGCGGGTGATGTCGATGCGACGTGGAAGGGACTCCTCAACGGTGAGAGCGGAATCGACGTTCTCGAGGATTCCTTCATCGAGGAATACGACCTGCCGGTGCGAATCGGCGGTCACCTGAAGGTCAGCCCTGACACGCTGCTGAGCCGGGTCGAGATCCGCCGCATGGCGTATGTCGAGCGCCTGGCGACCGTCCTCGGTCGTGAGGTGTGGAAGAACGCGGGCAGCCCCGAGGTCGACAACGACCGTCTGGGTGTCGCGATCGGTACCGGTCTCGGTGGCGGCGACGCCCTGATCGACTCGGTCGACAAGCTGAAGAACGGTGGCTACCGCAAGATCTCGCCGCTGGCTGTTCAGATGGTCATGCCGAACGGTCCCTCGGCCGTCGTCGGTCTCGAGCTGAAGGCCAGGGCGGGAGTGGTCACTCCGGTCTCGGCGTGCTCGTCGGGTTCGGAGGCCATCGCCAACGCATGGCGGATGATCGTGATGGGTGACGCCGACATCGTCGTCACCGGTGGTGTCGAGGGCTTCATCGACTCGGTGCCGATCGCGGCCTTCTCCATGATGCGTGCGATGAGCACCCGCAACGACGATCCGAAGGGGGCCTCGCGACCGTTCGACAAGGATCGCGACGGCTTCGTCTTCGGCGAGGCGGGTGCGCTCATGGTCATCGAGACCGAGGAACACGCCAAGGCGCGCGGTGCCACCATCCACGCACGACTGCTGGGTGCCGGTATCACCTCCGACGGCTTCCACCTGGTCGCCCCCGATCCCGAGGGCACCGGTGCGGCCAGGGCGATGACCCGCGCGATCCAGACCGCCGGTCTGACCAAGCAGGACATCACCCACATCAACGCCCACGCGACCGCGACCCCGATCGGCGACACCGCCGAGTCCAACGCGATCAACTTGGCCGTGGGTAACCACCCTTCGGTGTACGCACCGAAGTCGGCACTGGGCCACTCGATCGGCGCCGTCGGCGCGCTCGAGTCCGTGCTCACCGTGCTCGCTATCAGGGACGGCATCGTTCCGCCGACACTGAACCTGGAAAACCAGGATCCGGAGATCAATCTCGATGTGGTGCACGGGGAAGCCCGTCGCCAGGAAATCGAGTACGCGATCAACAACTCCTTCGGTTTCGGTGGGCACAACGTCGCGCTCGCTTTCGGTCGGGCATAGCGCCCGAGCGGTACCGACTGCACATCCGGTCCCCGGTGGGGGTCGTGCCAACTGAATGGTTCGACCCCCACCGGCGGTTCGCCACAGCAGCCGCCGTAGCGGCAATCTCTTTACCTATGAGGAGTGAGCGCGATGACCATCATTGCTCCCGCGTTTCAAGACACCACCACAGATCCGCGCGACCCGCTGGGTCGGCTCCAACGATTCTTCGACCCCGGCACCATCCTGCCGCTGCACCCGCGCGACCGCTCCGGTGTGCTGGCCGCGATCGGTGAGGTCGACGGTGTGCGCACCGTCGCCTACTGCTCCGACGCCACCGTCATGGGTGGCGCGATGGGCGTCGAGGGCTGCAAGCACATCGTCGACGCGATCGACACCGCCATCGACTCCGGTGTTCCGGTCGTGGGCCTGTGGCACTCCGGTGGCGCGCGCCTGGCCGAGGGCGTCGAGGCTTTGCACGCGGTCGGGCTGGTCTTCGAGGCGATGGTCCGCGCGTCCGGGCTCGTCCCACAGATTTCGGTGGTCCTCGGTTTCGCCGCCGGTGGCGCCGCCTACGGTCCCGCGCTGACCGATGTCGTGATCATGGCGCCCGAAGGCCGCGTGTTCGTGACCGGGCCCGATGTCGTCCGCTCGGTGACCGGTGAGAACGTCGACATGGCGACCCTCGGTGGTCCCACCACACACTTCAAGAAGTCCGGCGTGTGCCACATCGCCGCCGACGACGAGCCCGACGCGCTGCACCGCGCCCGCCGGCTGGTCTCGATGTTCGCCGAACAGGGCGAATTCGACCTGATCGCGGCCGAGCACGGCGACGTCGACCTCAAGGCGATGCTGCCGGAGTCGGCCAAGCGCGCCTACGACGTGAAGCCGATCATCAACGAACTGCTCGACAACGTGGAATCGCCCGACGGCGACACCGAGTCCTCCTTCGAGGAACTGCAGGGCGGTTACGCGCGCAGCATGGTCACCGGTCTCGGGCGCCTCGGCGGCCGCACCGTCGGCGTGCTGGCCAACAACCCGCTGCGCCTGGGCGGTTGCCTGAACTCCGAGAGCGCCGAGAAGGCCGCCCGTTTCGTGCGCCTGTGCGACGCGTTCGGCATCCCGTTGATCGTGGTCACCGATGTCCCCGGTTATCTGCCCGGCGTCAGCCAGGAACTCGAGGGCGTGGTGCGCCGCGGCGCGAAGCTGCTGCACGCTTTCGCCGAAGCCCGGGTTCCGCGCGTCACCCTGGTCACCCGCAAGATCTACGGCGGCGCCTATATCGCCATGAACGCCCGTGCCCTCGGCGCCACCGCCGTCTACGCCTGGCCCGGTTCCGAAGTCGCTGTCATGGGTGCCAAGGCGGCGGTCGGCATCCTGCACAAGAAGGCCCTGGCCGCCGCGCCCGACGATGAGCGCGAGGCCCTGCACGCCCGCTTGACCGCCGAGCACGAGCAGATCGCGGGCGGCGTCGAACGCGCGGTCGCCATCGGTGTGGTCGACGAGGTGATCGACCCGGCCAGAACCCGCAGCACCATCGCCGCGGCCCTGGCCTCGGCACCGGCGCGTAAGAGCCACCACAAGAACATCCCGCTGTGATGTGAACTCGACATTGTCGGCTTCGGGCCCCGGTACGCCACCGGGGCCCGAAGTGTTTCCGATGCCGTGGCCGTCGATGGATCGGCGCCGGGGTGGTACCCGGCGCGCATAATGGCAGGGTGCGCTACGAGGAACTTGCTGACGTGCCGTGCTCGATCACCCGGCCGTTGGTGATCTTCGGGGACCGGTGGACGTTGCTGATCCTCAAGTACTGTTTTGCCGGTGTCCGCCGCTTCAACGCTTTCCAGAGTGCGCTCGGCATCTCCCGCAGCCGCTTGCGTGACCGGCTGGACCGGCTGGTCGAACACGAGATCCTGGCGAAACGCCCCGTCGACGACGGCGCCTACGAGGAGTACCGCCTCACCGAGAAGGGGCACGCCGTCTACCCCATCCTGATGGCGATACGGGACTGGGGCGATACCTATATGGCGCCGGGCGGCCCGCCGGTCGAATATCGCCACCACAACTGTTCCGGTGAAGCGCACGTCCACCTGACCTGCGACGAATGCGGTGCCGATGTCACCGCGCGCGACATCGATCCCCAAGCGGCATCCCCGGCGTGATCGTGCGATTCGACGAGTTCCGGTCAGACAACTGATCCTGTCGAGCTGGATCGCAGGATTACACCGTCCCGAATCCGCTCAGGACGTATGCCAGCTCACCTGATCTTCGAGGGGAGCCCGCGCCGTGCGGAAGGTGTTGATCGGGTGGGAGAGATCCGGGTGCCCGAAGGAGACGCCGAAGACGACCTTGCGGGTGTCGGGAAGGGCGAAGTAGTCGCGGATGAAGGGGGAGTAGGAGGCGAGGGCGGCTTGGGGCGCCGCGCCCAGACCGAGGGCTTGGGCGCCGAGCAGGAAGTTCTCGAGCCAGAGCCCGCAGTCGATGGCGCCGTAGATGCCCAGGTCGGCCTCCGAGGTGACGATGGCGACGTGCGGTGCGTCGAAGAGTTCGAAGTTGCGCACCATTTGCCGCATGGTCTTCTCACGGTCGCCCTTGACGATGCCCACGCTGTCGTAGAGCTGGAATCCGCAGGCACGGCGGCGGTCGCGGTAGACCCCTTCGTAGGCGGCCGGGAACTCGAAATCCGGTGTGCTGCCGGAGCTCTGGATGTGGTTCAGGAGTTCCTTGCGGAACCGTTCGGTGCCTTCGCCCGCGGTGACCACGACCTGCCACGGCTGGGTGTTGCACCACGAGGGGGTGCGCTGGGCCAGGGTGAGCAGGCGCTCGATCGTCGCGCGCTCGACCGGCTCGGGCGTGAACTGACGACAGGTCCAGCGTTCGTCGGCCAGGCGCTGCAGGGTGGCGAAGTCGTTGTCGTCGTGCTCGGTCGGCGCCATCGCGCGGCTCCCTCTGGTACGGAGAACTAGTCTCATTTTGAGACCAATCTAGCATCGGGTCCCCGCATGCGGAACCCGCCGACACCGCGAATCCGGGCCCTTCCCCGTGATAGGGCGTAATTCTTGCCGCACCGGTCCGGGTGCCACGGAAAGGTTCGTGCCTGCCGCGGATCGGGCCGGGGGCGGGGCACAATCGAGCGCATGGCTTTGCAGGCCCGCGACGCGCAGGAGCGTAAACGGCACGGCAGGCACTACACACCGCCCCAGCTGGCGCGGTTCCTGGCGCGGCGCGCACTGCGGCACGTGCGCGGCGGTGGTGAGCTGCGGGTACTCGATCCCGCGTGCGGGGACGGCGAACTCCTGCTCGCAGTGCATCGGGAGATGGCCGCGAGTGCGCCGCAGGTCGAGGTGCGGTTGACCGGATACGACCTGGACCGGCGGGCGGTCACCGAGACAGCGGGGCGCGCGGCGGCTGAAGGCGTCGAGATCGATTGCCGTGCGGGTGACTTCCTCGCCGCCTCGGCTCGGCTGCGGGCCGGTTCGTTCGACCTGATCATCAGCAACCCGCCCTACGTGCGGACCCAGCAACTCGGCGGGACCACCGCCCAACTGCTGAGCCGGAAATTCGGTCTGCGCGGCCGCATCGACCTCACCCACCCGTTCGTGGCCGTCGCACCCCGGTTGCTCGCCGCCGACGGGGTGCTGGGACTGCTGTGCGCCAACCGGTTTCTCACCACCAAGGCCGGCAGCAACCTGCGCCGTATCCTGACCAGCGAGCTGACCCCGGTCGAACTCTACGACCTCGGTGACACGAAACTCTTCGCCGCCGCGGTGCTACCGGCGATCACGATCGCTACTCGCGCCGTCGGCTCCGGCGGCTGTCGGTACGTGTCGGTCTACGAAGAATCCGGAGCCGAACCGAATTCCTCGGCCACGCTGTTCGATGCGCTGGCAGGAGAGGACGGCTGCCTGGTCGAAGCGGGCGGGCGGGTGTTCGCGGTCGAGGTGGGTGTGTTGGTCACCCCGAATCCGAGCGCACGACAGGGAGTGGGGCCACGCCCTGGGTTCGAGCCGGAACAGGGCCCGGGGATCGTGCCCGAACAGCGCCCGGGGGCCGTGCCGGAGCAGGGGTCGGGCTCGGCCGTGTTGTCCGGTTCGGCACCGTCTGCGAGGGATCGGCGGCGGGACCCGCGCGGGCGGGCATCGGTGGCCCGTGGTGGTGCGCGTGTCGAACCCCACGATGACGACGCCTGGCGGATGTCGCGGCCCGCGCTGGACCGGTGGTTGAACCGGATCGCGGAGCGCACCTGGCGTTCCTTCGGCGAAACCGCCCGTATCCGGGTGGGGATCAAGACCACCGCCGATCGCGTGTTCATCTCCGATCGCTGGGAGCAGTTCGATCCCACCCCGGAACCGGAACTGTTGCAGCAGTTGATCACCCACCACGATCTGGAGCCCTGGCGGGTATCCATGGATCGTGGCACCCGGGTGCTCTACCCCTATGACCTGCTGCAACCCCGTCGCACCCCGATCGATCTCAGCCGATACCCCGGTGCGGCAGCGTATTTGCGCGCGCACGAGCAGGTGCTTTCCGGTCGGCGGTATGTGGTCGACGGCGGGCGGAAGTGGTTCGAGATCTGGGTTCCGCAGCGTCCGCATCTGTGGTGTGCGCCGAAGCTGGTGTTTCCCGACATCAGTGAACGACCGAGGTTCGCTCTCGATCGGTCCGGTGCGGTGGTCAACGGCGACTGCTACTGGATCTCGCTCACCGATCTCGGTCCCCGCGCCTCCTCGACAGATCTGGCGTATCTGCTGATGGGTGTGGCGAATTCGGCCCTGGGGTTGCGGTTCTACGACGCGGTGTGCGGCAATCGGTTGTATTCGGGCAGGCGCCGCTGGATCACCCAGTACGTCGCGCGCCTGCCGCTGCCCGATCCGCAGAACGCCGCGGCTGCCGAGATCGTGGCTCGGGTGCGGGCGCTGGTGGAAGGCGTTGTGGCAGTGCGGGATGCGGGAATCGACGAGGCGGTGGCCGCGGCTTTCGGGGTGCCGGCTCAGTGAGCGCCGCGGATGCCGACCATCGGCAGCAGTGTGCGCCGGGCGAACTCGCGGCCCGCTTCGGCGTCGTCGAGCGGGATCAGCCCGTCGGGGGTCAGTGCCAGTGACAAGGCCAGCCGGGCCATGATCTCGGCGACCAGATCCGGGTCGAACTCCGGGACCGGGGCGCTGGCTTGTAGTTCGCGCAGCTTCTCGGCGAGGTAGCCGCGCCCCACCGCCAGGACCGGCCCGGCGTCGGTCGTCAGGCGGGGCAGAATCATCTCCGGTTCGGTGCCCAGCAGCCGCCGCAGCAGTTCATTGCCCGCGATGGTGGTGACGAAGGCGACGAAGATCTCGACGAGCTGGTCCTCGGGTTCGGTGACCGCGCGCACCCGCTCGTCGATCTCGGCCACGTAGCGCTGGGCTTCGCGCACGCTGACCGCCTCGACCAGGTCGTTCTTGGATTCGAAGCGCCGATACAGGGTGGCCGGGCTGATACCGGCGCGCCGTGCGATCTCGCCCATACTCGTGCGTTTGATACCGAAATCGAGAAACGCCGACAGGGCACTGTCGAGCAGCTTCTCCCCGCCGGTGCCGGGCTTTTCCAGTATCCGCGCGAGGATGGACGAGACGGTAGGCATCGCCCCATTATCCCCGTGGCGAAAGATCGAGCGCGACCATCTCCTGCTCGATCGCGTTGGCTGCGAAATGCACACCGCGGGAACGTAATTCGTGAACCCGGCACATCAGTGCCTCGATGCCGCCCGGTTGGGCCGCGATATCGGCCACGCTGAGCCTGCCCCCTGCTCGGTGCACACCGGAGTGCATGTATGCCACCGTGATACCTCCTGCCTCGCGTACCCGCCGCCGACCGCCGCTCTCATGGCCGGACGCGATACGCAGGACAAATGCTATCAGGTAACCCAACTGGTCATTTGCTCAATGTGAGGGTTCACAACACCTCGGCGCCGCGGTGGTTGGTGAGATTGTGCAGGTAAACAGCCGCGTTGAGCTTGATCCCGTCTTGCTGGGCTTCGGTCAGTTCGCGGCGCACCTTACCCGGGACACCGGCCACCAGCGACCCGGGCGGAATCTGAGCGCCCTCGGGGATCAGCGCGTTGGCCGCGATCAGGGTGCCCGCGCCGATCACCGCCCCGTTGAGCACCGTCGCGCCCATCCCGACCAGGACGTCGTCGCCGATGGTGCAACCGTGCAGAATCGCGTTGTGACCCACTGAGACCCCGGTACCGACGGTGAGCGGGAAGCCGGGGTCGGCGTGCAGAACGCAGCCGTCCTGGATGTTGGTGCGCGCACCGACGGTGATCTGCTCGAGATCGCCGCGGAGTACCGCCGAGTACCAGACGCCGACCTCGGCGGCCAGGTGTACCCGGCCGATCACGGTCGCGTTCGGCGCGATCCAAGCAGTGTCGTCGATCTCCGGCGCGAATCCGGTCACCTTGATGATCATGGGGTGATTATGGCGTCGGCGGCCGGCGCCGGGCGCGCTGGGCGGTGAAAGCGGCGTCGGCTCGACACGCGATCGATACGGCTGCCGCGCGCCGGCACAGGTCCTAGGCTGGCGCAATGACGCGAACGGGCGTAACCATCGGGGTGCCGACGGAGGTCAAACCGCAGGAGTTCCGGGTGGCGCTCACCCCGGCCGGCGCCGCCGAACTCGTCGCGCACGGGCACGAGGTGCTCGTGCAGACCGGTGCGGGCGCGGGCTCGGGCTTCGCCGATGACGAGTACCGCGCCGCCGGTGCGCGCCCGGCCACCGCCGCCGAGCAGGTCTGGGCCGGCGCCGACCTGGTGCTGAAGGTGAAAGAGCCGATCGCGCAAGAGTATTCGCTGATGCGCCGCAATCAGGTGCTGTTCACCTATCTGCACCTGGCCGCATCGAAGGAGTGCACCGACGCCATCCTCGCCTCGGGCACCACCGCGATCGCCTACGAGACCGTGCGAGCCGCCGACGGCTCCTTGCCGCTGCTCGCGCCGATGAGTGAGGTGGCCGGGAAGCTGAGCGCCCAGGTGGGCGCCTATCACCTGATGGCGCCGCTGGGCGGGCAAGGCGTGCTGCTGGGTGGGGTGCCCGGGGTGCGGCCGGCCGACGTGGTGGTGCTGGGCGGCGGGGTCGCCGGGACCAACGCGGCGAGCGTGGCCGTGGGGATGGGCGCCCGGGTGTGCGTGCTCGACACCAACCTGGCGCGCCTGCGTGAGCTCGACGCGCGCTTCGCCGGCCGGGTCGGCACGCTCGCTTCGCACGCGCTCGAGATCGACAAGGCCGTGCTCGCCGCCGACCTGGTGATCGGGTCGGTGCTGGTGCCCGGCGCGAAGGCGCCGAAGCTGGTCTCCGACGAACTGGTGGCGCGGATGCGGCCGGGGTCGGTGCTGGTCGACATCGCTGTCGACCAGGGCGGTTGCTTCGCCTCCTCGCGTCCCACCACGCACGCGAATCCCACGTTCCGCGTGGCGGATTCACTGTTCTACTGCGTGGCGAACATGCCCGGCGCGGTGCCGCACACCGCCACGGTGGCGCTCACCAACGCGACCCTGCCCTACGCGCTCGCCATCGCCGACAACGGCTGGCGGGGCGCGTGCACCGCCGATGCGGGCCTGGCGGCCGGACTCACCGCCGACGACGGGAAGCTGCTCGCGACCGAAGTCGCCGCGGCACACGGGTATTCGGTCGGCGCCTAGCCCGCCGTCACTGGCCCATGTACCAGTCCGGTGCGCCATCGGTGGGCAGGTCACGCAGTTTGTCGGGATTGCGCACGATATTGATCGCGACGATGCGGCTGTTGTCGACGACGAAGGAGAACACGCCGATCGTGGCGCCGTCGAACACGACCAGCCCGGGGGCCCCGTTGACCAGCACGGCCCGGCCCCAGCCGCCCGCCGCCGACGGCGCGTGGTACCAGCCGAGCAGGATCTTGCCGATGAGTTCGCCGCCGCGGATGGGCTGACGGATGGCGGGCACCTTGCCGCCGCCGTCGGCGGTGAGCACCACGTTCTCGTCGAGCACACCGAGCAGCGACTGCAGATCACCGGAGCGCCAGGCCAGGGAGAACGCCGAGACCACCTGCTCCTGCTCGGCCGGAGACGCGGGAAAGCGCGGGGTGCCGCTCTCCACGTGCTTGCGGGCGCGCGAGGCGAGCTGACGGACCGCGGCCGGGGTACGGCCGACCACCTCGGCGACCTCCGGGCCGCTCATCCCGAACACATCCTGCAGCACGAAGGCGGTGCGCTCGGCCGGTGAGAGCGATTCGAGCACCACCAGCAGCGCGGTGGTGACCCGCTCGTCCTGCGAGATCCGGTCGGCCGGGTCGTCCCAGGCGGTGACCTGCGGTTCGGGCAGCCATTCGCCGACGTACTGTTCGCGGCGGGCGCGCGCGGAACCGAGCTGATCGAGGGCGAGGCGGCTGGTGACAGTGGTGAGCCAGGCGCGCAGGTTGTCGATCTCGCCCGCCTTTCCCGCGACGAAGTGCCGTTGCAGGCGCAGCCACGCGTCCTGCACCACGTCTTCGGCGTCGCTGAGGCTGCCGAGGGTGCTGTAGGCGAGGCGGCGCAGGTAATCGCGGTGTTCCTCGAAGCGGCGGGCCAGTTCGGCCTGATCGAGTTGCTGTGGTGCGTCGGTCATCGTGATCGCCGTTCGGTCGTCTGGCCGGGATAGGGGGCCGAGTGTAGGGGCGTTGTCGACGTGATGACGAAACAACCACGCCGAGTGTGACGATTCCGCGCACCGGTTAACCTCGCTCGGTGCAGAAGGGGATATCGACCGCGGCCGGGCTGGTGCTGGGTTTCGCGCTCGACCGGGTGTTCGCCGATCCGCGCCGCTGGCATCCGGTGGCCGGGTTCGGTTCGGCGGCAGCGGCATTGGAACGCAAGACCTATGCCGACGATCGGCGGGCCGGAGCGGTGCACGAGGCGGTGGCGGTCGGGTCGGTCGTCGCGGTCGGTGCCCTCGCGGTGCGCGGCGGGGTGCTCGCGACCGCGCTGGCGACCTGGGCCGTACTCGGCGGACGCAGTCTGGCCCGCGCCGGCCACGCCATGGCCGACCGGCTCGACGCCGGCGACATCGACGGCGCCCGCGAACTGCTGCCGTCACTGTGTGGCCGCGACCCTGCCGTGCTCGAGGCCGGCGGGTTGGCGCGTGCCGCCCTGGAATCCATCGCGGAGAACACCTCCGACGCCGCCGTGGCGCCCCTGCTGTGGGGTGCGGTCGCCGGGGTGCCGGGATTGCTCGGATACCGCGCGGTGAACACTCTCGACGCGATGATCGGCTACCGCAACGAGCGCTACCTGCGCTTCGGCTGGGCCGCGGCGCGCGTCGACGATGCGGCGAATCTGGTGCCCGCCCGAGTGACCGGGTTGCTCACGGCTGTGCTGGCGCCGGTGGTCGGTGGGAGCGCGGGCGCGGCGCTGCGGGCTTGGCGTCGCGATGCCGGCACCCACCCGAGCCCGAACGCCGGGGTGGTCGAGGCGGCGATGGCCGGCGCGCTGGGTGTGCGGTTGGGCGGGTTGACGCAGTACCGGCACGGGGTCGAGACGCGGCCGACGCTGGGAGATGGGCCCGCCCCGGGAGCGGCTGACTTACGGCGCGCGGTGGTGATGTCGGAGGCGGTTCAGCTAGGGGCGTTGGTGAGTGCGGTAGCCGTGGCTGTGCTCCGCCGCTGATTTTTCGGAGCTACGACCGGTCGCTCGGGTGCGAGCGTTGGAGAGTGCGGTCGCTGCGGCGGCGAGTGTCCGACCGCGAGCGCGGACGCTCGCGGTGGTTGCCGAACCGTGGCCGGTAGTCGCGGGGCGAGTCGCATGGGCCGGGTCGGGGTCTGGCTGTAGTGGTCGACTGGGCGCGGCAAGGTGAGCTGGGTCAGCGGTTACGGCCGTAGCGGTCGGCCAGGCGGGCCTGCGTGGTGGGCACAGCGGGCTCGGTGGGCGTCGCCGTCGTGGGGGCGGCCGGGGCGGAGTCGGCGCGGTCGCGGCGGCGGGCGCGGAGTTCGGCGACGACGAAGTAGCCGAGGCCGAGTGGTGCCATCACACCGAAGGCCAGCCATTGCAGGCCGTAGGAGAGGTAGGGGCCGGCGTCCAGCTGGGGGAGTGGGACGGGGGTGAAAGCGCCGGGCTGATTTTCGGCCAGCTGCAGGTAGCCGCCCATGTCGGTGCCCGTCGGGATGGGGGTGAGTGCGACGTCGAGGACGTCGGATTCCTGGGCGATGTCGATCGTGTACACCTGGCGATAGCCGTCCTGGGTACTCGGAGTCTTGTCGGGGACGACGCCCTCGGAAGCCCGCACCCGCGCCTCGATCCGCTGCGGGCCCGCAGGCGGTTCGTCGATGGCGGGCGCACGGGTGCCGTCGGTGGCGGCGACCAGGCCGCGGTCGACGAGCAGGGTGCGCCCGTCGTCGAGGCGGAACGCCCCGAGCACCGCGTAACCGGGGGCGCCGTCGAGGTGGCGCAGGCGCACCAGCACGGTCGAATCGGGTAGGAAGGTGCCGGTCGCGGTGACCTTTCGCCATTCGGTGTGCGGACCGGCGGCGCCGTCGAGCACCTCGGCCACGGTGACCGGATCGGCGCGCACCGAGTCGGCGATCAGCTGGTTGCGGTGCTCGGTGCTGGAGTTCTTGTTCAGCTGCCACGGCGCCAGGATGGTGAAACACAGATAGGCGAACGCCGCGACGATCAGCGCCAGGACCAGCCAGCTCGGGCGCAGCAGGAACGTGAGTTTTCGCATCAGCGTCGCGCATCCGCGGGTTCGCGGGCCTCGAGTTCGGCGCGCACCCAGTCGAGCAGGCCGGGGATCGCGGCTTCGATCTGGTCGCGCACGAGGTCGAAGTCGGCCTGGATGCCGTAGTACGGGTCGGGCACGTCCACGCCGTCGGCGGCGGGGTCGAAGCTGCGCAGCAACCGGCGCCGCTCGGTGGGCACACCGCGATGCGCCAGTTCCCGATCGTGCCCGGTATCCAGGACGACGATCAGATCGGCGTCGCGATGCTCGGCGCCGAACGTGGCCGCCACGTGTTCGGTGGGGTACCCGGCGCGGCGCAGCGTCGCCTCGGTCCGCGGGTCGGCGGGATCGCCGACGTGCCACGATCCGGTGCCCGCGCTGCTCACCCGCACCCGGTTCGCGAGTCCGGCGCGGTACAGATGTGCTTCGAACATCTTCGCGGCCATCGGCGACCGGCAGATATTGCCTGTACAAACGAACGAGACATGAAGTGGACCCACGCGACCCATTGTCGCCCGAGCCGCCGACCCGCCGCCACGTAGGGTGTTCAGTTGTGTTCGAGGACTCCATCGACCCCGCGATGCTGCGCCACCACGGTGACGTGGAGGCCCGCCCGGGCATGCTCGATTTCGCGGTGAACGTCCAGGGTGTGGCCCCGCCCGCCTGGTTGCGCGCGCGCCTGGCCGCCCGCCTCACCGACCTCGGCCGCTACCCGGACGCCGACGAGGACCGCACCGCCCGCACCGCCGTCGCCGCCCGGCACGGCCGCACCCCCGACGAGGTGCTGTTGCTGGCCGGCGCCGCCGAAGGCTTCGCGATGCTGCCGCGCCTGGCCCCGCGCCTGGCCGCCGTCGTCCACCCCTCGTTCACCGAGCCGGAACTGGCGTTGCGCGAGGCAGGCGTGCCGGTGACGCGGGTGATCCTGGCACCGCCGTACACCCTCGATCCCGCCCTCGTCCCCGACGAAGCCGACCTCGTGGTCCTCGGTAACCCGACCAATCCCACCTCGGTCCTGCACGCGGCAGCCACCATCCGGGCGTTACGCCGCCCGGGCCGGATCATCGTCGTCGACGAAGCCTTCGCCGATGCGGTGGTCGGTGGCACCCCCGAGGGTGTGGTGTCGGCCGCCCGGCGAGTGGGGCTCGGTGCCGCCGCGGCTTCCGGCGGTTCAGCGGAGCCCGCCGCAGCGCCGACCCGGCATGGGCCCGCGGTGGACGACCGGAAGGCCACGGCGCCCGAGCCTGGCCGCGCCGATTCGGAACCTCGGCCGGTGCCCGACTGCGACGGCGCGGCGGCCGGTCCGGGCGAACCGGAATCGCTGGCCGGGCTCCGCGCCCCCGACATCCTGGTGTTGCGCAGCCTCACCAAGACCTGGGCGCTGGCCGGACTGCGATGCGGTTACCTGCTCGGCGCGCCGGAATTGCTGTCGCGGCTCGCGCACGGGCGTCCGCACTGGCCACTGGGCACCCTGCAACTCGAGGCGATCATCGCCACCGCAGAACCGGCCGCTGTTGCCGAGTCCCGTCGGCACGCACACCGGATCGCCGCCGACCGGGCCGTCATGATCGACCGGCTGAGCGCACTCGGGATCGACGTGCACACGCCCGCCGCCGGGCCCTTCCTGCTGCTGCGCGTCCCCGACGGAGCCCTGCTGCGCAAACGCCTCGCCGACCGTCACATCGCGGTCCGCCGCGCCGACACCTTCCCCGGCCTCGGACCCGACCACCTGCGGGTAGCGGTGCGGGGCGCGGCCGAGGTCGACCAGTTGATCGACGGACTGCGAGCGACGCTGTGGTGACCGAGCCTTCCGCTACTGAAACCGTTGTTACGCGAAGCTATACGAAGGAGACGGTGTGACCGACCTGGCCGAGATGATCAGCGTGCTCGACGCGGCATACCCACCGAAGCTGGCCGAATCATGGGATTCGGTCGGCCTCGTCTGCGGTGATCCGGCGCAGGAGGTCACCAAGGTGCTGTTCGCCGTCGACGCCACCGCCGCCGTGGTCGACGAGGCGATCGGCTGGGGCGCGCAGGCTTTGGTGGTGCACCACCCGCTGCTGCTGCGCGGTGTCGACACCGTCGCCGCCGATACGCCCAAGGGCGCACTGTTGCACCGGTTGATCCGCGCGGGCTGCGCACTGTTCTCCGCGCACACCAACGCCGACTCCGCCGACCCCGGCGTCTCCGATGCCCTGGCCGCCGCTGTGGGCCTCACCGTTGCCGGCCCACTCGATCCGAAACCTGTTGCCCCCATGGACAAGTGGGTCATCCAGGTGCCACAGACCCACACCGCCGCGCTGATGTCGGCGCTGTTCACCACGGGCGCGGGCGCGGTCGGTGACTACCGGGAAGCCGCCTGGTACACCGCGGGCACCGGACAGTTCCGCCCCGTCGAGGGCGCGAATCCGGCCATCGGTGCGATCGGCACGGTCGAAACCGTCGCCGAGGACGCCGTGGAGGTGGTCGCCCCGCCGTCCGCGCGCCGGGCCGTACTGGCTGCTCTGCGCGCGGCCCACCCGTACGAGGAACCCGCTTACCACGTCACCGAACGCGCCGCGCTGCCGTCCTCGCTCGGCATCGGCCGTATCGGTGCGCTCGCCGAGCCCGAAACTCTGCGCGCGTTCACCGCGCGGGTGGGCGCCGGCCTGCCCCGCACCGTCTGGGGCGTGCGCGCCGCGGGCGACCCGGACCGTGTCGTCGAGCGAGTGGCGGTCTGCGGCGGTGCGGGCGACTCCTACCTCGATGCGGCCATCCGTGCCGGAGTCGACGCCTACCTCACCTCCGACCTGCGGCACCACCCCGTCGACGAACACCTGCGCCGCGGTGGCCCCGCCCTCATCGACGCCGCCCACTGGGCCACCGAGTTCCCGTGGTGCGCGCAGGCGGAATCGGTCGTCATCGCGTCCCTGCCCGACCTGACGACCCGTGTCTCGACCCTGCGCACCGACCCGTGGACGGTCACCGGCTGACCGGGCCGGGCCGGGTCTTCGGGTCATGGCATGTTCGCCTCCCGCGGCGCGGTACGGTTGATCGATCCATCCGTCCACTGTGTTCAGGAGTTCGTGCGCGTTGAATGTCGAACCGTCGGTCCAGTCCAAGCTGCTGCAGCTCGCCACTGTCGATGCCGAGCTGACGCGGATCGCGCATCGCCGCACCGCGCTGCCCGAGCAGCAGGAGGTGGCGCGGCTGGCGGCCGAACGCAACGGCTACAAGGACGCGGCCGTGGCCGTGGAGATCGGCATCGACGACCTGGACCGCGACATCCGCAAGCTCGAGGGTGAGGTCGAGGCCGTCCGCAAGCGCGAGGACCGCGACCGCGCCATGCTCACCGCGGGCACTGTGGCGGCCAAGCAGCTCTCCGAGTTGCAGCACGAACTGGGCAGCCTGGAGCGTCGCCGCTCGGTGCTCGAGGACGAGCTGCTCAGTGTGATGGAGCAGCGCGAAGCCATGGCCGCCGACCATGATCACGCGGGTGCCCGGCTCAGCCGGGCCGACGAGGAACTCCACGACGCCGAACGCCTGCGCGACGAGGCGATGGCTGATCTGGAGGTGGCCCAGCAGCGCTGTGAGAAGGACCGCGCAGCCCTGATCGGCCAGTTCCCGGACGAACTGCTCGCCGTCTACGACAAGCAGCGCACGGCCAACGGTGTCGGCGCGGCACTGCTGCAGGCCCGCCGCTGCGGTGCCTGCCGCATCGAGATCGACCGAGGCGAGATCCAGCGCATCGCCAAGGCCGCCCCCGATGCCGTGGTGCGGTGCCCCGAATGCGGCGCGATCATGGTGCGCACCAAGGAATCGGGCCTGTGACGGTGCGCCGATGCGGGTGATCGTCGAAGCCGACGGCGGCTCACGCGGCAACCCCGGCCCGGCCGGATACGGCGCGGTCGTCTTCGCCGACGACCACGTTCGGGTACTCGCCGAACGCAAGGAGTACGTCGGTGTCGCCACCAACAATGTGGCCGAGTACCGAGGGCTGATCGCGGGTCTGGCGGCTGCCGCCGAGCTCGGGGCCCGCGTGGTGACGGTGCGGATGGACTCCAAACTTGTCGTCGAGCAGATGTCGGGACGCTGGAAGATCAAGCACGCCTCGATGATCCCGCTCGCCGAACAGGCGCGGGCCCTGGTCGCCGGTTTCGACCAGGTGAGTTTCACCTGGATTCCGCGCGCCGAGAACTCCCATGCCGACCGGCTGGCGAACGAGGCGATGGACGACGGCGCCGTGGTGGGGATGGTCCGCGAGACCGTCGCCGCCGGGCACACACCGGGCGACCAGGTGATCGCCACGCCCGTGTCCTCACCCGACGACCCGGTGCTACCCGCGGAACCCACCGCGTCCCAGCGGGTTTCGCATGCCGCTCCCGGCTGGACCGGCGCGATCGGCAAACCCACGCGACTGCTGCTGCTGCGGCACGGCCAGACCGAGCTGTCGGTGGAACGCCGTTACTCCGGGCGCGGCAACCCCCCGCTGACCGAACTCGGCCGAGAACAAGCCGAGCGCGCCGCGAAAATGCTCGCGACCAAAGGCGGTATCGCCGCCGTGCTCAGCTCGCCACTGCAACGGGCCCGGGCCACCGCCGAAGCCGCGGCCACCGCGCTCGACGTCCCACTGCGCATTCTCGACGGTCTCACCGAAACCGACTTCGGCGAGTGGGAGGGACTCTCCTTCGCCGAAGCCGCACAGCGGGATCCGGACCTGCATGCCGACTGGCTCGGCGACCCGTCGATCCCCGCGCCCGGTGGGGAGAGCTTCGATCAGGTGCGGGAGCGCGTCGAAGGGGTCCGCCGCGATCTGGTCGGGCTCTATCCCGGCGAGAACATCGTGGTGGTCAGCCATGTCACGCCGATCAAGACGTTGCTGCAGCTGGCACTCGGTGTCGGGCCGTCACTGCTCTACCGCCTGCACCTGGACCTGGCCTCGCTCTGTATCGCCGAGTTCTATCCCGACGGCGGTGCCTCGGTGCGCCTGGTCAACGACACCTCCTACCTCTGAGCTGGCCTTGTGTCACCCGGGCACGGTACGGTCGCCCCGGCTGAGGGCGGCGTAACGACAGCGCCCGAACGCCCGAAAAGTTCTCGGGCGCGCGGAATCCCGCGGCCATCGAGAAAGGTACTTGATGAGGTTTCTACGGATGGCGGCGGTCGCGGCGGCCATCGCGGGGGCGCTCACCGCGTCCACCGGTGCGGGTAGCGTCTCGGCCGAGCCGAGCGTGGTGCTGGGCGCCGGATCGGGCATCGTCTTCGACAACGACGCCGGCTGTTCGCTCACCGCGATCGGGCACGACAACGCGGGCCGGCTCGTCGGTCTCACCGCCGGCCACTGCGCACCGACCGGTGCCCGGGTGGCTGCCGAGCAGGCGCTGGACGCGGGCGTGATCGGTACCGTCGCCTTCTCCGACGACGGTGCCTACCTGGATTTCGCTGTGCTGCAACTGGACGCGTCGAAGGTGATTCCCACGCGCACGATCGGTGAGACCACCGTGGCCGGTATCGGCGGCCTGCCCGGCGCGGGCACCACCGTGTGCTCGGACGGGCGGACCACCGGCCGCAGCTGCGGTGTGGTGTGGGGTGAGCTCGAAGGCACCTCCATCAACCAGTACTGCTCGCAGCCGGGTGATTCCGGTGGCCCGGTCGTGGTCGGTGACCAGCTGGTCGGGATGAACCAGGGCCGGCTCACCGGCCTGGGCCCCATCGATTTCAACGTGCCCTGCACCGGTGGCGTCAACCCCATCCACTCGCCCGCCTACTTCCAGCCGATCCAGGTGATCCTGGACGTGGTGAACCGGGCGGGCGGTGTCGGCGCGGGGTTCCAGCCCATCTGATCCGCACCTGAACCGCGAGGGGCGCAGCACTGTCCGGTGCTGCGCCCCTCGTCGTCTCAGGGCAAGCCCGGCCGCCGCCGTGGCCATTGCCCGCGAGGCAGTGTCAGGGCCGCAGGATCGAGACCAGGAAATCGGTCTGGTCGCGCACCACCTGTTCGAAGACGTCGTCGAAATAGACGTCGAAGTGGCCCACCGGGTACTGCTTGACCACCGCGTGCTTGGTGCGGCCTGCGGCCTTGCGGGTGGGGCCGGCCGGTGCGATCGAATCGTTTTCGGCGATGGTGTACAGCACCGGGATCTTCAGTGCCTTGGCGCGGCGGCCCGGTCTGTCGAACAGGGTCGAGAAGGCCACGCGCGCCGCGACTTTCGGCTCGTAGGTGACGCTCTCCTCGGCGAGCCGGCCATTTCCCTCCGGCACGTCGGCGGCGCTCATCAGCGCGGCGGCGCGCTTGCGGCCCGCCAATCGGATGCGGATCGGTTTGCGGCGCAACGGACCGAACAGCACATCGGTCACCGCGACCGTGGCCACCTTGGTGAGGCTGATCGGGCCCTTGGCCATCGCCGAGGCCCAGCCGCTGGTGAACGGCACCTGTGCCACGACGGCGGCGAGGTAGTCGTCGTCGGGCGCGACCGAGAGCACGTGCCCGCCGCCGAACGATGTGCCCCACAACGCGATCCGGGTCGCGTCGAACCCACGGATGCTGCGCGCGTAGGCGATCGCGGCCTTCCAGTCCTGGCGCTGCCTGGCGATGTGCAGCAGTTGGCGCGGCGCACCCTCGCTGGCGCCGAAATGCCGGTAGTCGAAAGCCAATACCCCCATTCCCGCCGCGACGAAACGTCGCGCATACCGATCCAACCCCATCTCGCGGGTCGCCCCCAGCCCGTGTCCCATGATCACCAGCGGTCGCGGCCTCGGCGCGCCGTCAGGCAGGTAGAGCCACGCGGCGCATTGCTGGTCACCCGAAGGGAAACTGACGTCGACACGTTCCATGAGTGGTTACGGTACCGAGTACCATGGAGCGGCGGATGAGTCGGCCGGGCGACCGCGGTGACGGGAACGGGCGCGCAGGCGCCGCTGCCCGGCACCGAGGAAAGTCCGGACTCCACAGAGCAGGGCGGTTGCTAACGGCAACCCGGGGCGACCCGCGGGACAGTGCCACAGAAAACAGACCGCCGCACGCAGGTGCGGTAAGGGTGAAACGGTGCGGTAAGAGCGCACCAGCGCCCCGGGTGACCGGGGCGGCTAGGTAAACCCCGCCCGGAGCAAGGTCGAAGGTCGCACTTCGCGGTGCGACTGCGCAGGTGTTCGAGGGCTGCTCGCCCGAGCCTGCGGGTGGACCGCTCGAGGCACCCGGCAACGGTGTGTCCAGATGGATGGTCGCCCCCCGATGCGAATCGGGGACAGGATCCGGCTTACAGGCCGGCTCCTCCGCCCGGAAGCGACGAGGCGGCGGACCCCGTGAGGGTTCCGCCGCCTCGCCCGCCGGCTCAGCACATCAGCTCGGCCATTTCATAGATTGCCTGCGCCTCCTCTTGGGTGGCGGTGGTGGCGCCGTTCTCGGTGCGCCGCACCACGCCGGCCACGGTGTCGGCCTCGGAGACGCCCGCCGCGACATCGGAGCAGGTGTGGTCGAGCACCCCGCGTACCGCCGCGTCGTCGCGGTCCTGCGCCAGCTTCGGGAACGCGTTGCGGTAGCTCACCACGAACATGGCGGCCTTGCCCGGGTCGACCTGCACGGCAGGGGTGGTGGATGTCGGGTCGGCGGCGACGGAGGTGTCCTCGCCGCAACCGCTCAGGAACAGGACGAACACGGTGGTGCCTGCCGCGATGGCGGCGGTAGTTCTTCTCACGCAGCGCGATGCTAGCGCCTCGGGCACCATGGCACCTCCCATCGGGCGGTCCGGCCGGGGCCGAGCATGTCGACGGCGGAAAATGTGCTGGAATCCGCCGGGAAGGTGAGCGAGGTCATAGAGTGTTGGCCGTCGGCAAGGCTCGCTACCGCGGGTTGCGGGCTCAACACATTTCGATCGCGGAAGCAGGTCACATTTACATGCGGGTAGTTCGTTCCATTGTCGCCGGTGCACTGATCGCCGGAGCCGCTGCGGTAATCGCTTCGCTGGGTGCCGGATCGGCCGGCGCGGTCGCGGTGACCCCGCTGCCGGGCGGAGTTCAGGTCGACCTCAGCCCCGCCGACACCGCCTGGGTACACCAGTCGCGGATCGGCATGGGCATCGCGGGTCTGCCGCATCCGTCGGCGGCCTCGTTCGGGCAGGCCCTGGACGCGGCGGCGACCGTGTCCTCGGCGGTACCGGGCGGCCGGGTCACCTTCACGGTGTTCGGTCCCATCGATCAGCTCAACGGCACCATGCTGGCGCTGCAGTAACAGCTAATCTGCCAGGATGGACCTCCATCAGCGGATCGTCTCGGCGCCGGTCGACTTCGACGCCATCCGTTCCGAATTCGGACTGGCCTCGGATTATCCGGCCGAGGCCGTCTCCGAAGCCCGCGACGCGGTCGACGCGTTCGCGGGCACCCGGGTCGACCGCACCGATATCGAATTCGTGACCATCGACCCGCCCGGCGCCATGGATCTCGACCAGGCGCTGCACCTCGAGCGCACGCCCACCGGGTTCACCCTGCACTACGCCATCGCCGATCTCGGTGCCGTGATCGTGCCGGGCAGTGCGCTCGCCCGGGAAGCCGAAACCCGGGGGCAGACCTACTATCTGCCCGACGGCACCGTCCCACTGCACCCGAAGGTGCTGTCCGAGGACACCGCGAGCCTGCTACCCGGCCGCGACCGCCCCGCCGCCCTCTGGACGATCGAACTCGACGATTCCGCTGTGCCACACCGTTGCACGGTGACGCGCGCGCTGGTGCGCTCCCGCGAACGATTCGATTACGCGCAGGTCCAGGCCGCCGCCGACGCGGGCACCCCGCACCCCGCCATCGCCGCGCTGCCGGAGTTCGGCAGATTGCGCATCGAGGCGGGCCTCGACCGGGGTGCGATCTCGCTGCGGCTACCCGCTCAGGAGGTGGTGTCCCACGGCGACAGCTGGCGACTCGAGCTGGAACCACGCACCGCCGCCGATGACTGGAACGAGCAGGTCTCGTTGCTCACCGGCATGTGCGCGGCGCGAATCATGGTGGAAAACAAGGGTCTCGGCCTGCTGCGCACCATGCCGCCACCGTCGCGCAGCGCGATCGAATCGATGCGCCACACCGCCGAGTTGCTCGGCCTCGACTGGCCGGCCGAGATGCCGGTGGGCCGGATGCTGGCCGGTCTCGACGTCAACACCCCCGCCGCGCTGGTGCTGATGTCGGAGTCCACCGGCCTGCTGCGCGGGGCCGGCTACACACTGCTCGACCAACTCGACGACCCCGCCCCCGACCAGTTGACCCACAGCGCGATCGGCGCCCCCTACGCCCACGTGACGGCGCCGCTGCGACGGCTGGCCGACCGCTTCACCACCGAGATCTGCCTGGCACACTGCGCGGGTACCGAGGTGCCGCAGTGGGTCGCGGACGGGTTGAAGGGCGCCGCCGAAACGATGCGCCGCACCGACGGCGTGGCGGGCAAGGTGGATCGTGCCTGCATCGACCTCACCGAGGCGACACTGCTCGCGCCCCGCGTCGGCACCGATTTCGCCGCGATGGTCCTGCGTGGCGCCGATGGTTCGCGCCCCGCCGAGATCTTCGTCGAGGACCCGCCCATTCTCGGGCGCTGCGCGGGCGAACCGCCGGAGGGGGAGCGGGTCTCGGTGCGGCTCACGGTGGCCGACGCCGAGAGTCGCACGGTCACCTTCACCTATCCCGGCTGAATGAACGACCGCCTGGTCAGCCGGCCGCGGAGATGAATGCGGCGGCGGCCGGGTAGTGGGCGATGGCCGCGCCCGCGGCGGCTTCCTCGGTGTCGGCGAGGATTTCGTAGAACGTGGCGTGCGGTCCCGTGGCGACAGCCGTGATCGCCGCGCGCGACTCGACGGCGTCGCGGTGGTCGCCCAGCACCGATTGCAGGCGTTTTGCGCGCGCGCCCAGGGCGGTGGCATCGGCGCCGAGCACGGCGCCCGCCGCTTCACACGAGTACCGTAAACGCTTGGCGCCCTTGCGGATATCGTGCAGCAGCTCCACCCGCTCGGCGGGTGCGGCGGTGGGTTCGGCGAAGACCATTTTGCGCAGGCGTTTGCGGTCACGGCGCAGCACCCGCTCGAAAGCCTCGCCCGCGTCGGCACCGGCCGCGCCCGGTGCGAGCGGGGGGTCGGTGCGCCAGGTGGTCAGGACCTCGCGCAGGCGGCGGTAGCGTTCGCTGTCGAGCGCGGTCAGGATCTCGGCGTGGGCGGCGGCGTATTCCGCGCGTGCGGCGCCGACCAGGGTGTCGGTGACCGCGGCGGGCACCGCGGCGTGGGCGGCGAGCAGGTCGGCGAACCGAGCGGCTCGGACCTCGGCGTCGCGGGCGCGCCCGAGCAACTCGGCCAGCCATTTCAGCTCGGTCACGGTGTCGGCCGCCGCGCCGGTGTCGAACAGCTCGCGGTAGGAACGCAGCACACTGCGCAGCCGGCGCGTCGCCACCCGCATCTGATGCACCGAATCGTCGGCGTCGGTGCGTACCTCGGGTTCAGCGGCCGAGAGCCGGTCGATGTCCTCGCGCAGTGCCGTGACAACTGCTTGGCCGGCCTCGGTCGTCATGGTCGAGCCTCACTTTCCGAACGCGTCGGTCGCCTCCACCAGTTGGTGGGTGATGCCGGGCTCCTGCGCACTGTGACCGGCGTCCTCGACGATGTGCAAGGTCGAACCCGGCCACGCGGTGTGCAGATCCCAGGCGCTCACCGCGGGGCACACGATGTCGTGGCGGCCCTGCACGATCACGCCGGGGATGTCGGCGATCCGATCGATGTCTCGCAACAACTGTCCCTCGTCGAGGAATCCGCCGTGCCGGAAATAGTGGTTTTCGATCCGGGCGAACGCCAGCGCGAAGCGGGCCTCACCGGTTTCGGCGACCCGGTCCGGTTGCGGCAGCAGCGAACTGGTCGCCCCTTCCCACGTCGACCAGGCGATCGCGGCGTCGAGCGCGACCTGCGGATCAGGGGAGTGCAGCAGCCGGTGATACACCTCGACGAGGTCGTCACCGCGCTCCTCGACGGGCACCGGTGCGAGGAACTTCGCCCACTCGGCGGGGTAGACGTTGCCCGCCGCGCCGTTGTAGTACCAGTCGATCTCCTTGCGCCGCAACAGGAAGATGCCACGCAACACCAGTTCGGTGACCCGGCGGGGGTGGGCCTGGGCGTAGGCCAGGCCCAGGGTGGAACCCCACGACCCACCGAACACCTGCCAGCGGTCGATGCCGAGGTGCTCGCGCAGCGACTCCATGTCGGCGATCAGGTGCGCGGTGGTGTTGGTGGCCAGGCTCGCCCCATCGGCGATGTGGGGCACCGACTTTCCGCACCCCCGCTGATCGAACAGCACGATCCGGTACACCGCGGGATCGAAGAAGCGCCGCTGCAGCGGGCCGGTGCCACCGCCCGGGCCGCCGTGGACGAACACCACCGGCTTGCCGTCGGGATTCCCGCTGAGCTCCCAGTACACCGACTGACCGTCGCCGACATCGAGCAGGCCGTGCTCCAACGGCTCGATCTCGGGGTAGAGCCCACGCATCACAGCACCGGAGGGGCGGGTCGTTGTGGCATCGGCACCTCTGCTCAGTAGACGACAGTCACCACCGAGTTTGCCATCCACCGAAGATCGCCACACGCTGCCGGCTCGGCCCGCTGATCACCGGGCCGGCCCCACCGTGATCTCAGAAACTGTGCTCGGGCCCGGGGAACGTCCCCTGCCGCACCTCGTCCGCGAAAGCAGCGGCAGCAGAGCGCAGTTCATCACCGACATTGCCGAAGCGCTTGACGAACTTCGCGGTCTTGCCGCTGGTGTATCCGGCCATGTCCTGCCACACCAGCACCTGGGCGTCGCATTCGGCGCCCGCGCCGATACCGACGGTGGGGATGGTGAGCTTGCCGGTGACCTGGCCGGCCAGCTCGGCGGGCACCATCTCCATCACCACCGAGAACGCCCCGGCCTCCTGCACCGCGAGCGCATCGGCCACGAGCTGTTCGGCGGCGTCGCCGCGGCCCTGCACCCGGAAGCCGCCGAGCGTGTTCACGCTCTGCGGGGTGAAACCGATGTGGGCCATCACCGGGATGCCCGCGGCGGTGATCAGCGCGATCTGCTCGGCGACTCGTTCGCCGCCCTCGAGCTTCACCGCGTGCGCGCCGCCCTCCTTCATGAACCGGGTCGCGGTGGCCAGGGCCTGCTGCGGTGAGGACTCGTAGGTGCCGAAGGGCAGGTCGGCCACGACCAGGGCGTTCGGCGCGCCGCGCACCACACCGCGGACCAGCGGAATCAGTTCGTCGACGGTGATCGGCACGGTGGTGTCGTAGCCGTACACGACATTGGCGGCGGAATCGCCGACCAGCAGCACGGGAATGCCCGCTTCCTCGAACAGCCGAGCCGAGGAGTAGTCGTAGGCGGTCAGCATCGACCAGCGTTGCCCCTCGGCCTTCATCTGCTGTAGATGCTGGACACGGGTCTTGCGGCGAGGCCGGTCAGTGGCGGGAGCGGCACCGTAGGCAGGGGTCTGCTCATCGGATACGGACATCATCGTCCCTTTCGTCTGGTTCCTCGAGGCCCGTAATCGGGTCCCCGGGTTTTTGTGACGATTTCAGTGTGCCACCTCCGGCTGAGCCGTTTTAAGGGCCCGACCGGTGTGATCGGTCACACCCGTGGTTCGGCTACCGTGATGGCGAGCCCATTCGGGCGCATCGTATTGCGCCGGGAGGCGCGGAAAGGGTGGGCCCACTGTGCAGCGAGGCAGGCTCGTCGTCGGTCTCGGAGCGATCTGCGCTCTGCTCCTCAGCGGATGCGGTACGGCCGAGCGTGCGCCGCGCGCCGAGTTGCCCCCGCCGCCGCCGGGCCTGAGTGCCTTCTACGAGCAGGAGGTCGACTGGGGGTCCTGCCAGGGGTACGGCGGCTCGGACCAGCGACTGCCACCCAACACCGAGTGCGCGCGGGTGAACGTGCCCGTCGACTACGCCCGCCCCGACGGTCCCACCGCCCAGATCGCGCTGTCGCGGATCCCGGCCACCGGTGACAAGATCGGTTCGCTCCTGCTGAACCCGGGTGGACCCGGGGTCTCGGGCCTGTCGACGGTGGCCATCGGCAACGGCACCCAGGTGGCCGCGAACTTCGACCGTGTCGGTTTCGACCCGCGCGGGGTGGGCGCTTCGCTGCCCGCGATCGAGTGCCTCACCGCGGCGCAGGCCGACGCCGAACGCGCCGAGCCGCCGACGGACAACACCCCGGCCGGTATCGCCGAAGCCGAAGCCGACAACCGCGAGTACGCCCAGCGTTGTGTCGAGCGCACCGGTGCCGAGTTGCTCGCCCACGTCGGCACTCGCGAGGTGATCCAGGACATGGACGTGCTGCGCGCGGCGCTCGGTGACGCGAAACTGAGCTACCTCGGCTACTCCTACGGCAGCCGCCTCGGCGCGGCCTACGCCGAGAAGTACCCGCAGAACGTGCGCGCGATGGTGCTCGACGGCGCGGTGGACGCCTCGCAGGATCCGGTGCAGGAATCGCTGCGCCAGGCCGCGGGTTTCCAGGGTGTGTTCGACGCCTACGCCGCCGACTGCGCGACCAGGCCGGACTGTCCGCTGGGCACCGATCCCGCGCAGGCCGTGGCCCGGTTCCGGGAACTGGTCGACCCGCTCATGACCGCGCCCGCCGCGACCACCGACCCACGTGGCCTCAGCTACAACGACGCGATCACCGGTGTGCAGCAGGCGCTCTACAGCGAGCAGTTCTGGCCCCAGCTCACCCAGGGGCTGACCGAGTTGCGCGAGGGTGAGGGCGACACCCTGCTGGAGCTGGCCGACAGCTATCTCAATCGCCGCCCCGACGGCACTTACAGCAACACCCAGGACGCGTTCAACGCCATTCGCTGTGTCGACGATCCGCGCGTCACCGACCCCGCCGTCGCCGCCCGCCAGGACGCTGAATACCGCATGGCCGCACCCTTCCTCGACGACGGCAAGGGCACCGGCGCCGCCCCGTTGGAACTGTGCGCTTCGTGGCCGGTACCCAACACCAGCACTCCGCACCGGATCTCGGCGCCCGGTCTGCCCACCACCGTGGTCGTGTCCACGACCGGTGACCCGGCCACGCCGTATCAAGCCGGTGTCGATCTGGCCGAGCAGCTGGGCGCGGCCCTGATCACCTTCCGCGGCAACGGGCACACCGCGGCGTTCGTCGCCGGCGACCGCTGCCTCGACAGCGCCGTGGTCGACTACCTCGTCGGGCTCGCCGCACCCGAACCCGGTCTCATATGCTGAGAGCCGAAAGCGGCGCCTCTCGCCGGGTCGTGCCCGGTGAGATGGGCGAACGAGGCGAGCACCCGGCAAACCCGATCCCGGATGTAACACGGATTTAACGCCGGGTGCTTACGCTCGCCGGTATGGATCGCCAGAAGGAATTCGTGCTGCGGACGCTCGAAGAGCGGGACATCCGCTTCGTGCGTCTCTGGTTCACCGACGTGCTGGGCTACCTCAAGTCCGTCGCCATCGCCCCCGCCGAGCTCGAAGGCGCCTTCGAGGAAGGTATCGGTTTCGACGGGTCGGCCATCGAGGGCTTCGCGCGTGTGTCCGAGGCGGACATGGTCGCGCGGCCCGATCCCTCGACCTTCCAGGTGCTGCCCTGGGCCAGCTCCAAGGGCCACCAGCACTCGGCCCGCATGTTCTGCGACATCACCATGCCCGACGGTTCGCCGTCGTGGGCCGACCCGCGCCACGTGCTGCGCCGCCAGCTCAACAAGGCCGCCGACGTCGGCTTCAGCTGCTACGTGCACCCCGAGATCGAGTTCTTCCTGCTGAAGAACCTGCTCAAGGACGGCTACGAACCCACACCGGCCGACAACGGCGGCTTCTTCGATCAGGCCGTGCACGACGCGGCCCCCAACTTCCGCCGCCACGCCATCGACGCGCTCGAGTCGATGGGCATCTCGGTCGAGTTCAGCCACCACGAAGGCGCCCCGGGCCAGCAGGAGATCGACCTGCGCTACGCCGATGCCCTGTCGATGGCCGACAACGTGATGACCTTCCGCTACCTCATCAAGGAGGTGGCGATCGACGAGGGCGTGCGCGCGACGTTCATGCCCAAACCGTTCTCCCAGTACCCCGGTTCGGCCATGCACACCCACATGAGCCTGTTCGAAGGCGAGTCCAACGCCTTCGCCGACCCGGACGACCCGAACAACCTCTCGGGCACCGCCCGCTCGTTCATCGCGGGCATCCTCGAGCACGCCCCCGAGATCAGTGCGATCACCAACCAGTGGGTGAACTCCTACAAGCGGCTGATCCACGGCGGCGAGGCCCCCACCGCGGCCTCGTGGGGCCGGTCCAACCGCTCGGCGCTGGTGCGGGTGCCGATGTACACGCCGAACAAGTCCTCCTCGCGGCGCGTCGAGATCCGCAGCCCCGACTCGGCCTGCAACCCGTACCTGACCTTCGCGGTGCTGCTGGCCGCGGGTCTGCGCGGTGTCGAAAAGGGCTACGATCTGCCGCCCGAGGCCGAGGACGACGTCTGGGCGCTCACCGACGCCGAACGCCGCGCCATGGGCTTCCGCGCCCTGCCCGGCACCCTCGACGAGGCCCTGCAGTCGATGGAACGCTCCGAACTGGTCGCCGAAACCCTCGGTGAGCACGTGTTCGACTTCTTCCTGCGCAACAAGCGCCGGGAGTGGGCCGACTACCGCGGCCAGGTCACCCCGTGGGAACTCAAGGAGTACCTGAGCCTGTAGTTTTTACGGTATGGCCCGGCCACCGACTGCCCGTTCCGCTGTTCCCGGCGTCGGCCGGCTCGGTTTGCTCGAGCCGGCGGCGGCGGACTCCCTGCACCAGCTCGGCTGGGACAACGTCGACGGCGTGCCCGTGCTGTGGGCGCTGTCGCGCTCTCCCGACGCCGATCTCGCGCTGTCGACCCTGGTGCGGTTGCGCGAATCGCTCGGAAACGACTGGGCGGAACTGGATTCGGCGATCCGGTCCGATACCCGGGTGCGCGGCAGGCTGTTCGGTTTGCTCGGCTCCTCCACCACCTTCGGTGATCATCTCGTGGCGGCGCCGCAGGCGTGGAAGATCCTGCGCGCCGGTCGGCTCCCCGATCGCGCGGAGCTGATCGCCGACCTGCTCGACGCGGTCGACGCGGCACCGGAGACCGGACCGAACGCGGGGCCGATGCTGTTCCGGGCCGGGGTCGCCGGCCCCGAGGCGATCGCCTTGCTGCGCGGCAGGTATCGCGATCAGCTGATGTTGCTGGCCGCGGTGGACCTGGCCTCCACCGTGGAGAACGAGCCGGTGCCGCCGTATCTGGTGGTGGGCAGGCACCTGTCGGATCTCGCCGACGCCGCGCTCACCGCCGCGCTGTCGGTGGCGGTGGCCAGGGTGTGCAAGAACGGTCCGGTGCCGGTGCGCCTGGCGGTGATCGCGATGGGAAAATGCGGTGCGCGCGAACTGAATTACGTCAGCGATGTCGACGTGGTGTTCGTCGCCGAACCCGCCGACGCCACCGCGACCCGCTTGGCCGCGGAGATGATGAGCGTGGCGAGCTCGGCCTTCTTCGAGGTCGACGCGGCCCTGCGCCCCGAAGGCAAAGCGGGCGCGCTGGTGCGCACCCTCGATGCGCATCTGGCCTACTACAAGCGGTGGGCACGCACCTGGGAGTTCCAGGCGCTGTTGAAGAACCGCCCGATGACCGGTGATCTGGAACTGGGCAAGCAGTACCGCGATGCCCTGATGCCGATGGTCTGGGCCGCGTCCGAGCGCCCGGATTTCGTCGCCGATGTGCAGGCCATGCGCCGCCGGGTCGAGGACCTGGTTCCCGCCGATCTGCGCGAGCGTGAGCTCAAGCTCGGCGCGGGCAGCCTGCGCGATGTCGAATTCGCCGTGCAGCTCCTGCAATTGGTGCACGGACGGGTCGACGAGTCGCTGCACGTCACCAACACGGTGGAGGCGCTCACCGCGCTCGCCGCGGGCGGTTACGTCGGCCGCGAGGACGCCGCCAACCTGACCGCCTCTTACGAATTCCTGCGCCTGCTCGAGCACCGCCTGCAGTTGCAGCGGCTCAAGCGCACCCACACCCTGCCCGCTGCCGACGACGAGGAGGGCATGCGCTGGTTGGCTCGCGCGGCCCACATCCGTCCGGACGGGCGCAAGGACGCGGCGGGGGTACTCGACGCCGAGATCCGCCGCAACTCGGTGCGGGTGCGCCGGCTGCACGCCAAGTTGTTCTACCGGCCGCTGTTGGACGCGGTGGCCCGGATGGATTCCGACGCGCTGCGCCTGAGCCCCGACGCCGCCGTCCGCCAGCTCGCGGCGCTGGGTTACGCCGCCCCGGCCAACGCGCTCGGGCACCTGAAAGCGCTCACCGGCGGGGTCTCCCGCAAGGGCCGCATCCAGGCGCTACTGCTGCCCACACTGCTCGAATGGCTCGGTGACACGCTGAATCCGGACGCGGGCCTGCTCGCCTACCGGCGGGTGTCGGAAGGTCTCGACGACCAGATCTGGTTCCTGCGCGAACTGCGCGACGAGGGTGCCATCGCCCAGCGCCTGATGATCGTGCTCGGTTCCTCGGAGTACCTGCCCGACCTGCTGATCAACGCCCCCGAGACCATCCGCATGTACGCCGACGGCCCGAGCGGGCCGCTGCTGCTGGGTCCACAACCCGAGGATGTGGCCCGCGGCATCCAGACCGCCGCGGCGCGCTACGGGGATCCGAAACGCGCGGTGGCCGCGGCCCGGTCGCTGCGCAGGCACGAACTGGCCCGGGTGGCCTCGGCTGATCTGCTCGGCCTGCTCGACGTGCCGAAGGTGTGCGTGGCGCTGTCCTCGGTGTGGGTGGCGGTACTGGAGGCGGCGCTCAGCGCGGTCATCCGGGCCTCCGAAGCCGAACGCGGGGCACCCGCGCCCGCCGACATCGCGGTGATCGGCATGGGCCGGCTCGGCGGCATGGAGCTGGGCTACGGTTCCGACGCCGATGTGCTGTTCGTCTGCGACCCGCGGCCCGGCCAGGACGAGACCGCGGCGGTGAAATGGGCCAACGGTGTCGCCGAGCAGGTCCAGCGGCTGCTGGGGGCGCCCAGTGTCGATCCGCCGCTGCAGGTCGACGCCGGGTTGCGTCCGGAGGGCCGCAACGGTGCCCTGGTGCGCACGCTGGCGGCCTACCAGGCCTATTACGCCCAGTGGGCGCAGGCATGGGAAGTGCAGGCGTTGCTGCGCGCGCATCAGGTGGCCGGTGATCAGGAGCTGGGCGTGCGGTTCCTGCACGTCATCGACCCCATCCGTTATCCGGCCGGGGGAGTGTCGGGCGACGCGGTCCGCGAGATCCGCCGGATCAAGGCACGCGTCGACTCCGAACGGCTTCCGCGCGGGGCGAATCCGGCCACGCACACCAAACTGGGGCGTGGCGGGCTGGCCGACATCGAATGGACCGTGCAGCTGCTGCAGTTGCGCCACGCCCACGAGGTGCCCGCCCTGCACAACACCTCGACGCTGCAAACGCTGGACGTCATCGAAGCCGAGGGCATTCTCGACTCCGAGGATGTCGCGCTGCTGCGGGAATCGTGGATCACCGCCACCGCGGCCCGCAACGCGCTGGTGCTGGTGCGCGGCAAACCGACCGATCAGCTGCCCGGTCCCGGTCAGCAGTTGTCCGCGGTCGCGCGGGTGGCCGGCTGGCCCAACGACGACGGCAGCGAGTTCCTCGACAACTACATGCGCATCACCCGTCGCGCCAAGGCCGTGGTGGAGCGGGTCTTCGGAGGGCAGGCATGAGAAAGGCCCCGCACCAGTGGTGCGGGGCCTTTCGAGTTCACGCCGAAATCAGATGGCGCGAACGTCCTGAGCCTGAGGGCCCTTCTGGCCCTGGCCGACCTCGAACTCGACTCGCTGTCCCTCTTCGAGGGACTTGAAGCCCGAGCCGCCGATGGCCGAGTAATGCACGAAGACGTCGGGGCCGCCTCCGTCTTGGGCGATGAAGCCGAAGCCCTTTTCGCCGTTGAACCACTTAACAGTGCCTTGAGTCATGTTTTTGAAAGTCTTTTCCGTAGGTGAGCCACGGCGATCACTTGCGATCAGCCCAGTCTCAGCCACCAAGTATGCCACACTCGTCGGCAAACCGTGCAGCGGCGTGCGTCACACCGCGATGTGGGCTGCGTTCATGGTGATCGGTCGGCGTGTCGCGCCATCGGGCTGGTGAAATCGGACGCACCGCCGCCTACCGGTACGAAGTGTGCCAATCTGGGCGGCATGGGTGAGAACGAGGGGCACGGCGCTCACATGGACGTCGCGATGCGGGTGCTCGACGCACACGTCGCCTTCACCAAACAGCAGCTGCTACAGTCGGCGGGGTTCGTCGAGTTCGTCACCGAGGAAGTGGACGGCCTGCTCGGCGAGGCCGCGGAGCTGACCCTGGCGGAGGCGGTCACGCGCGAACAGATCAAGGCGGTCGCCCACAAATACGCGGTGCAGATTCCGGTTGAGGGGGCGATCCCGGAACTCGTCGGCGAGATCGCGAACCGGTTGTACAACCATCGCGCCAACGACGAGACCGAAGTCGGCGAGGTGGTCGACAGCCGCCGCTTCGACGAACTGGTCGACGCGGTCGCCGACATGGGTGTCACCCACCGGCTGGTGCGCTTGGTGCTCAACAGCCCGGTCACCGTCGACGCCTGTGTCGAGGCCGTGCAACGCGCGGTCGTCACCGCCGTCGACGACGGCCGCCACGTCGAAAGCGCCGGATTGGCCGGTTCGCTACGCGGGGCGCTGGCCCGGTTGGCCGAACCGGCCATGCCCGCCATCGAGCAGGGCCTCGGGCACCTCACCCGCACCGGTGCGCGCTTCGTGTTGCGCGGCAACAGCACCGACGCCGACGAGGTGCTGTTCGGCACCGCCCGCGAGACCTGGCGCAAGCACGCGGGCGATTCGGTCGGCTCGTTCCGCGACCTGGTCTCCGAAGGCGATGTGGAGGACGCCGTCGTGCTCACCTTCGAATTCTGGCGAACCTTCCGCGACACCGACTACTTCCACGCCCTGCTCGACGAGGGCATCGACCACGTCTTCGACAAGTACGGTTCGACCCCGCTCGCCGAGCTGCTCGCCGAGCTCGGCGTCGGCCGCGCGGACATGCTCGAGGAGGCACTGCGTTTCGGCCCGCCGGTGCTCGAAAAGCTCGACGAGCGCGGCTATCTCGATGCCGTGTTGCGGCGCAGGCTGGCCCCGTTCTACGCCTCCGATGCCTTCCGTGCCGCGGTGGCCGGCACAGGGTAGCGGAGGCGTCGGCGCGCCAGTCCTGTTCGGCCGCTGGTATGTCGGAGTCTGTCGGTACGATCCGTGCAACGATGGGGTGGTTCGCCGCTACCAGCTCGCGATCGAAAGGCTGCCGTGACACGTCTGTCCACCTTGCTCGACCAGATCGATTCCGGTGCTGTGCTGTTGCCCGAATTCCAGCGCGGGTACGTCTGGAACCGGGACCAGGTCCGTGGGCTCATGCGCTCGCTGTACCTGGGGTACCCGGTCGGTGGTCTGCTGGTGTGGGAGACCGGATCCGACGAGATCGCGGTACGCGGCGCGACGAGCGGGTCGGGGCTGCGCCAGCTGCTGCTCGACGGTCAGCAGCGGATCAGCACGCTCTACGGGATCGTGCGCGGCACCGCACCGTCGTTCTTCGAGGGCGACCCCATCGCGTTCACCGGACTGCATTTCGATGTCGACCGTGAGCTTTTCGAGTTCCAAGTGCCCGGCCGCGACCTGAGTCCCACCTGGATCGACATCACCGAACTGTTCGCGCAGGGACCGATGCACTATCTGTCCCGGTTCCCCGAGCAGCCACCGGAAACGCTGGCGATCTACCTGAGCCGGCTGAACAAGCTGCGCGAGATCACCCACCGCGAGTTCAACGTCGAGACCATCACCGGGTCCGACCGCACCGTCGACGAGGTGGTCGACATCTTCAACCGGGTCAACTCCGGCGGCACCAAACTGTCCAAGGGCGACCTGGCGCTGGCCACCCTGTGCGCGCAATGGCCGCAGGCCCGCGGCAATCTGCGCGACCATCTGATCCGCTGGGACAAGGACGGCTACACCTTCACCCTGGACTGGTTGCTGCGCAACGTCATCGCCGTCGGCAACGGCCGCTCGCACTTCGACGCGCTCGGTGAGCTGACACCCGCGGAATTCGAGCAGGCGCTCAGCGACACCGCCCGCCAGGTCGACACCTTCCTCGACACCGTGGCGGGCCGCCTCGGGCTCGATCACGACCGGGTCCTGATGGGGCGCTACGCGATTCCGGTCATCACCCGGCTGCTGTTCCTCAACGGCGGCGACTTCGACAACGACCTGCACCGCGACCGGGTGCTGTACTGGTACGTGCACTCAGCGCTGTGGGGGCGCTTCAGTGGCTCCACCGAAACCTTCCTCCAACAGGACTACGACACGCTCGAACGCGGCGGTATCGACGGTCTCATCGCGTCGCTGGAACGGCTGCGCGGCGGTTCGCTCGACCTGTGCGCCGACGACTTCGCCGGCGCCACCCGCGGTTCCCGGTTCTATCCGCTGCTGTACCTGCTGACCCGCGTGGACGGTTCGCGCGACTTGGGCACCGGTTCGGAGCTGGGCATCGAACAGTTCGGTGACCGCACGCCGGTGCAGGTGCACTACCTGTTCCCGAAGACCCTGCTGCGCGATGCCGGTTACGAGCGCAACGAGATCAACGCGATCGCCAACTTCTGCTTCCTGAGCCCGGGTTCGGAGGCCGAGCTGGGCGAGCGTGAACCCGCCGACTACTTCGCGGAACTGGAACGGCGCAACCCCGGTGTGCTGGCCTCCCAGTGGATTCCGACCGACCCGGCGCTGTGGCGGGTGGAGAACTATCGCGAGTTCCTGCGGGCACGGCGCATGCTGCTGTCCCGGGCGGCCGACGCGTTCCTCGAACAGTTGCGCACCGGCACCCTGCACCGCCCGACCCTGGTGACCATGGGTGTCGCCGGCACGACCGTCGGTGACCCGGCGGTGGACCAGGTCAACGCCCTCGTCGACGACCTGATCGCCGACGGCTTCGGCTTCCCGCTGCTCGACAGCGAGGTCTCCGACCCGATCACCGGGCGCGAACTCGCTGTCGCCGAAGCGTTCTGGCCCGACGGCCTGCAGCCGGGCGTCGGTATGCCGGTGGTGCTGCTGCTCGAACCGGCCGACGCCGACCTGACCCGTTTCGCCCAGCTCGGCTACGCGGTGTTCACCTCCGTCGACGCCCTGCGCGGCTACGTCGAGAACCTGCGCGCCGAAGCATCCGGCGCGCCCGGTTTCGACGGTCCGGCCGCCGACGTCGCCGTCCTGGCGGACCGCCTGCCCGCCACCTGGGTCGGCAACTCCGAACTGGTCTGGTTCACCTACTCCTGGAGGCAGCTCGAAAACGACCGGGCCAACGGTCCCGATGCGGAACTGAGCCCCGAACAGGTCGCCCTGCGCTACATCGCCCTGTGGGCGCTGACCCGCACCTTCTACATCCACGCCTTCGACCAGGGCAACCCCGGCGAATGGCGCTACTACCTCGGCGACGCCATCGGCCCGCACCCGCTGATCCCACGCGACTGGCTGGCCCGCCGCGCCGTCGAATCCGGCGCCCTGGCCCCCGGCGCCACCCCCGGCGACGAAGACATCGCCATCGCCCTGGTCCACGGCGTCCTCGAAACCGTCGACGAGGTGGCCACCGCCCTCACCCACATCCTGGGCGGCCCCGCCCTCTTCGCCTCCCTCTGGGCCTCCGCAGGCGCCGCCGAACACTACGGCTACCCCCTGTCCACCGACCAGATCAACGACCTGATCAACCAGGTCGTCAACGACCCCGCCTCCCGAAAGATCCAAGCCTACAACTGGATCGAAGCCGGAATGCCGCTCTGAGAAGCGGCAGGTGACGGTACGATCAGTTGCCCGATCACCAATTCTGTGCGGTGCGATCGAGCGTAGGGTCGGCCGGGAACTGTTGTGGCAGTGTATGAACGGATAGTTCGGGGGGACGATGTCCGGTTTGGACCAGCGGATAGACCTTGCCGTGCACTGGCTCACACAGAATCAGAAGTCCGACGGACTCGGTGGGTCCGGTTGGGGCTGGGTCGACGATGTGCCGCCGAATCCGCAGAACACTGCCGAAGTGGTCTGCGCGCTGGCGTCGGTCGAGCAGCCGATTCCCCGTGCCGACGAGGTTTCGGTTCTCCTGCGGCGCCGCACCGTACAACACGGAGCCGACTCCTGGGAGTTCGATGCCCCGATCGATATCGCCTGGCGACTGCGGGCCCTGCTGGTCATGGGCGCCGCACCCGACGATACGGACGTGGCGTGGTGCGTGACCCAACTACGCGACACCCAGGACACCGAATCCGGTGGCTGGCGCATGTCGGGGCGCGTCGGTCCGGTCTCGATCACCGCGACTGCCGCGGCCATGCAGGCGTTGGCCGGAGTGGCCACCACCAGCGACGAGATCGCCGACAGCGTCTTGCGCGGCGTGTCGTTTCTCGCTGTCTCGGTGTTGAACGATGACGTTCGGGCGCAGCCCATGTATGCGATGGCCTCGATTTCCTCGGTGCTGATCCGCCCCGAATTCGTGTCGGTCGGCGGAAAGCGCACCCGGCGAGCACTGGAACAAGCGGTCGACCGAATGCTGACCGGGCTGGGCCGCGACGATGACCGAGTGGAGGAAGAAGCATTCCGCCGGGGCGAGATGGCCGACACCTGGCGACATCTCAGTCTGCATCTCGCGGTGGGAGCGGTGGTGAGTGTGGAGCCTTCGGCGGTATTCGATCCGGCGATGCGCCGCTCGCTCACCGAACTGCTCGGCCTGCAGGAGATGACACCGATGCACACCCGGCGTGGCGGATTCAGAACATCGCCGGAAGGTTTCGTCACCTCGTACGCGACGACACTGGCCATCGAGGCCATGGCTCGGGTTCGGCAGGCACTCGGTGGCGCGGTGAATCCGGGCCGGGTGTTCGAGATCGTCTGCCGCACCGACGGTGCCCACCACAGCGACGCCCGCAGCGTCGTCGGCGGGCGTCACCGCCGGATAGTGCTCAACAGCCATGCGGGGGCGGCATTCTTCGGAGTGTGCGCGGCGGCCGGCCTGAGCATCGCTCTACTCGCTGTCGGCATGGACGACAGCCTGCCGAAGGCCGGTAGCCGGGTGCTGGTCGTGTGGGGCACCTTCTTGATTGCGCTCGGCGCCCTGGTCGCGCTGATCACCCGGTTTCCATCGGTGTCGAGAACCCGTGTCGCCGCACCCGTCTTCGCGGGCTTCACCGCCGTGGTGCTGCCGGTGGTCACGTTCCTGCTGTCGTAAGCGGTGAGGCCGTGACTTCGGTCCTGCTGCTGATCGCGGCAACTTGCCTGTGGGGTGTTTCCAGCGCGGCGATGTCGCGCGTCGAGGGGGCGCCCACCGCCGTGTCGCTGGCCGCGCTCGGCGGTGGGATCGCACTGTTGTGTTTCGCGCGGGCAACCGGTGGCAGCGCCCGGCGGACATTCAGCGAGGCGCCGCGACTCTACGTCCGACTCGGGGTGCTGGAAGCCGCCAACCTGATCCTGTTCGCCGCTGCGTTGCGGATCGGACCGCTGCCGATCGTCGTCGCGCTGCACCTCACCACACCGCTGTTGCTGATCGGTGCGCAGATCGTGCGCGGAACTCGCCGAGGCGGTGCGGTGGTGGCACTGGAGGTGGGCCTGGTGGCGGTGGCGATCCTGCTTGCCAGTTCGGCCGGTCCGGGCGATGCGCGAGATCAGCTACGCACGATCGTGGGGTGCGCGCTCGCTTTGGCGAGCGCGGTGTGTGTGGCCGTTCTGGTGAGCACCGTCGCGAAGGAAGCGCGCTCCCGTACAACGCCGACCTCGGCCGGGCTGCAATTGGTCTTCGCCGGTCTGCTCAGCAGTGTCCTGCTTGTGGCTGATCCGCCCACGTGGGCAGGAGCAGCTCAGATGGTCGTGATCGGCGTGTTCCTGCTGGGGCCGGGTTTCGCGCTGTACTGGGCTGCGCTGCGAGTTCTGGACGCGACCACCGCCAGCATCATCGGATTGAACGAGGCGGTTGTCGCGTCGATAATCGGGGCGGCGATGCTGCACGGCCGGGTCACCGTCGGTGCGGTGGTGGCTGCGGCACTGGTCCTCAGCGCGGTGGCGATGGAACAGTATTCGCAGCGGGCATGGCGTGTGCGGTAGCGACAAAGCCGACGCAGTCCTGTACTGATTTGTCTCCGTCGTTGTCCTCGACACCACTGTTGACGTCCACACCGAACGGATTCACCGCAGCTATCGCTTCGCCGACATTCGATGCCGTCAGTCCGCCTGCCAGTACCACCGGACATCCCAGAGCCGACAGCTCGGACACGATCTGGGCACTGATCGACCAGTCGTGGGTGCGGCCGGTGCCGCCCAACCGTTCCTCGGTGCGTGAATCGAGAAGTACCGCATCGCAGTTGGCTGCCACGGTCCTGGCTTCGGCGACCGCGTTCGTCCCGGTGACGTGCACCGCGCGCAAGACGGTACGGCCGTGAGCCTGGGCTTTGACCTGGCGCAGGGTCTCCATCGACACCAGGCCGTGTACCTGGATGGTGTCCACGCCGATCTCATCAGCCAGAGCGATGATCTCGGAGGCATTCTCGAGATGGGTCACCAGTACCTTGTTGATGAAAGGTGGCACCGCCTCGGCCAGCTGCCGTGCCGCATCGGCGCTGAGCCCGTCCTCGCTGAAGTGCGTGATTCCGGAGATGAACCCCACCGCGTCCGCGCCCGCGTCCACGGCGATCTGCAGGTCGGTGGTCGAGCGGATACCGCAGATCTTCGCACGCACGGTCATGGACGGAATGCTACCCGGACCATCATTGCGAATCGCGCGACTCGATGGAGGAAGTCACGCGCTGGACTGTCGTGACGAACGCGCTCAGGGCGGTGAATTCATCGATGTACACGGCCACCTCCTTCTGCCGTGCGACTCATACCTCAGGGAATCCGCAAGCTTGCCACAAGGGTGCTGAAAGAGGTGGTGCTTAGGGTGGTCCGATGATGCGTGAGTGGATGGAGCGGGTGTTGCTCGTCCTGGGGTGGGGCGCGGTGGTCGCGGCGGTGATCGGGATCGTGTTGCATCTCGGGGACTGGCGGCGGCAGTCGATGGTGTTGCTGGCGTCGGGGGCGATGTGGTTGATGCTCGGGGCGGTCGTCGGGTTGGTGTTGCTGCTCGTGGCGCGCGGATGGCGCAGTGCGGCAGCGGCGGGGGTGGTGCTGACCGGGGTGTTGTGGTTGGTGGCACCGTCCTATGTTCCGGAGGCCAGGGCAGCGGACGGGCCCGAACTGGTGGTGTTGCAGTCGAATCTGCTCTTCGGGCAGGCGGATCCGGCAGCGGTGGTCGCGACCGTGCGCGACAACGATGTCGACGTGTTCACCGTCGAAGAACTCACCGTCGACGCGATCACGGGGTTGCGGGGGGCCGGGTTGGAAGACCGGTTGCCGCACTTCTACTTGGAGCCGGCGCAGTCGGGCGGCGGTGGCACCGGTATCTACAGCCGGTACCCGTTGCGCGACACCGTGAAATACGACGGTTTCATCATGAGCAATGTGTCCGCGACGATGGAACACCCACAGCGGGGCCCGATTTCGGTGTTCGCATTCCACCCCATCCCGCCGACCATCGATTTCGCGGCGTGGTCGGCCGAGATGCGCCGGGTCGACGAAATCCTGGCCGCAACCGAAGGGCCCGCGGTCGTCGGCGCGGATTTCAATGCCACCCAGAGTCATTCGGCCTACCGGTCCCTGCTCGACGGCGCGTTCGCCTCGGCCGCCGACCAGACCGGAGACGGCATCCTGCTCACCTATCCCGCCGATCGCCGGTGGGGTCCGCTGATCGGAATCGACTATGTCCTCGTCGCGGGTGGGGTGGCCGAGCGGGTGCGCACGCTCACCCTGCCGGGCACCGATCACCGCGCGGTGCTGGCCACTGTGCGCATGGACCGTTGACGCCGGGCCGATTACCATGTGAGCGCTCGACATCGGACCGCTCGGCGTCCGAGTCATTCCCGGGGAGGACAGTGCATGAGAAGACGTCGGTTCGGTACGGCCGTGGCCGCGGCCGTGGCAAGTGTCGGTCTGCTGGTGGGGGGTTGTTCGGCGACCACCGTGGCCAGTGACAAAGCGGTTGCGGTGCAGGACAATCCGTGGGAAGTCGCGGGGGCGACGACCAGCTCGGGCCCCAGCGGGCCGCGCTCGGGTGTGCCCGACACCGACAAGAAGGCCGAGAACACCGACAACGGCCCGATCGACACGTTGGCGATGAACGCCATCGCCGATATCGAAGACTTCTGGCGCACCGAGTATTCCAAGACCTTCCGTGGTGACTTCAAGCCCGCTTCGAAGTACATCTCCTGGTCGGCGAAGGCGCCGGAGTCCGAAGCGGTGAGTTTCTGTTTCGGCAGCACCTACAAGCTGATCAACGCGGCGTACTGCCCGCTCAACCACACCATCGGCTGGGACCGCAGTGTGCTGCTGCCGCTGCTGGTGGACAAGTACGAGCAGATGTCGGTGGTGATGGTGCTGGCCCACGAGTACGGTCACGCCATCCAGTCCCAGTCCGATCTGCTGCGTGGTTTCACCACCGACGCCCTGGTGAAGGAGCAGCAGGCCGACTGCCTGGCCGGAGTGTTCCTTCGGCATGTGGCAGAAGGTGATTCGCGGCACTTCACGCTCAACACCACCGATGGGCTCAACGGGGTGCTCGGCGCGACCGTAGCGGTACGCGACCGCGATCCCAACGACCCCGACGCGGTGCACGGTTCGGCGTTCGAGCGGATCACCGCGGTGCAGGTGGGCTACACGCAGGGCGCCCAGTCCTGCAAGGACATCGACGAGGCCGAGATCGAGAGCCGTCGCGCGGGCCTGCCGGTCACCTTCGAAGAAGGCGAACGCGACCAGCAGCTCCCGGTGACCGAGGAGACGTTGCGCACGCTGGCTCAGCAGCTGGGCAAGTCGATGCCGGTGCGCGAGGCCCCGGAGTTCGACTACTCCGGTGTCACCCGCGATTGCGCGTCGACCACCACCACCGAGCCGGTGTCCTACTGCCCGGCGGCGAACACCGTCGGCACCGATGTGGCCGCGTTGGCCGAACTGGCCGGTGAGGGCGCGAGCGAGGCAGACGAACCGCTGTCGGCGGTGGTCACCGGCGACTACAACGCCGCAGTGGTCTTCGTCTCCCGCTACGCGTTGGCGGTGCAGCAGGACCGGGGGTTGTCGCTGACCGGTGCCGATTCCGCCGGATTGCGCACCGCGTGCCTGTCGGGCGTGCTCACCACGAAACTCAGTGAGCCGGGCAGTGATCCGCGTCTGTCGGCGGGCGATCTCGACGAGGCGGTCTCCGGTCTGCTCGCCGACGGACTGGCCGCCGGCGACGTCGACGGCAAGGTGGTGCCGAGCGGATATCAGCGCCTCGAGGCGTTCCGCACCGGCGTGCTCGAAGGCGAGCAGGCCTGCCTGACCGCGTTCGCTTAGGCAGGTTCGGAAGTCGGCAGGATCTGCAGGGAGCTGAGGGTGTTCGCGACCGCGCGGGCAGCCTCGGCTCCCTTCGTCACGAAGTGGTTGGTGTAGTAGTCCACGTGTTCGCTGTGCTCGTGGAAGTGGTGCGGGGTGAGTACCACCGAGAACACCGGCACGTCGTTGTCGAGCTGCACCCGCATCAGACCGTCGATCACCGCGGAAGCGACGAAGTCGTGCCGGTAGATGCCGCCGTCGACGACCAGCGCGGCGGCCACGATCGCCTCGTAACGGCCGGTGCGGGCCAGGCGCTGGGCGTGCAGCGGGATCTCGAAGGCGCCGGGGACGTCGAAGACCTCGATGAGCGCCGGGTCGAACCCGAGATCGGCGTACTCGGCGACGAAGCCCTCGTGTGCCCTGGTGACGATGTTGCTGTGCCAGGAGGCACGGATGAAGGCGACGGCGCCGGTAGAGGTATTTCCCATGGCAGGAGTGTACTAGCCCGAATGCTACCGACCGGTAATATGGGTGGACAGCCATTCGGTCAGGTCGCCGATCACCTGCGCGCGCTCGGGTTCGTTGAACACCTCGTGGAACAACCCCGGGTAGCGCCGCACGCTCACCTCGGCCGAGCCGGCGCCGTGTTCGATGACATCGGCGCTCGACGGCGCGGCGATCTCGTCGGCGCTGCCGTGCAGCACCAGCAACGGCGCGGTGAGCGTGCCCAGGCGTTGCTTCACCAGCGCGGCATGCTGCAGGATCTCCACCGCGGTACGGGCGGGCAGCTTGCCGCGGAACACCAGCGGGTCGTCGTCATAGGCGCGCACCACTTCGGGGTCACGGCTGATCGCGGCCGAATCCAAGGTCAGCACACCGAGATTCGGCGCCCATCGGGTGAGTAGCGGTGCGGCCATGCGCTGAACGGGATTGCCCAGCGGAATGTCGAGCGGCGGCGCCGACACGACGATGCCCGCCACGTCGATCGGTGCGCGGGTGGCCAGGTGCAGCACCACGAGGCTGCCCATCGAGTGCCCGAGCAGGAACCGGGGCACACCGGGATGGGCCGCGCTCGCGAGTTCGAGCAGGGTGGCCACATTGTCGGCCGCGGCCTGCATCGAACCGATGTTGGCCGAGGTGCCGTCGGAACGGCCGTGTCCGATGTGGTCGAGCGCGTACACCGCGAAACCGGCCCCGGCCAGCGCGTCACCGAGGTGTTCGTAGCGGCCCGAGTGCTCGGCGGCGCCGTGTACCAGCGCCACCACCGCCCGCGGTGCGTTGTCGGGTTGCCATGCGCGCCAGGCGATTCGGCCGCCATGGCCCGCGAATTCGCCGGTGTCGGTCGTCATCGCCGCGTTCCTGTCCGCTCGGGCGCCACCGCGAACCGCTCGAGCAGGCGCCGGTTGAACTCGATCAGCCGAGCGTAGTTCAGTCGTGAGATGCGCTCGTCGGTTCCGTGGATCCGCTCGAGATCGGTCGCGGTGAGCACGATCGGCGCGAAGTTGCAGCGGGTCCGGGCCAGACCGTCGTAGTGGCGGGAGTCGGTGGCCCCGGGCACGATGCCGGTGGTGGTGACGATGCCGGGCACCACGCCGGTGGCGAGTTCGGCGATCAGGTCGAACGCCGGGCCCGGACCGTCCAACTGAGAGGGCTCGGAGGTGGGCCCAACGAGTTCGACCGCCACGCCGGGATCATCGATCACCCGGCGGCAGTGCGCCAGCACGGCGGCCACCGAATCCCCGGGCAGGATGCGGAAATTCACCAGGGCCTCGGCGCTCTGTGGCAACACGTTGGCCTTGACACCGCCGCGGATCACCGTGGGCGCGGTGGTGGTGCGCACCAGCGCCTCGGTAGTCGGCCCGGCCGCCATGATCCGGGCGAGCAAGGGTTCGGTCAGGGTGGACAGCAGCCGCGTGCCGGTGAGCTCGAGCAGCCGCCGCCGCGCCGCTGGCAACGCCACCCGCATCCGGGCCAGCATGTCGGCGATCACCGGCGTCAACCGCAGCGGCATCGGATGGTCCTGCACCCGCGCGACTGCACGTGCCAGCCGTCCGACCGCGGTCTGGCGCCCGGGCATCGAGGAGTGCCCGCCGGTCTCGGTGACCGAGAGCCGCACCGTCGCATAGCCCTTCTCACCGAGCATGATGCTGGCCACCGGTCGGTCCACGCCGTCGGCGACACCGTCGGTGATCACGCCGCCCTCGTCGAGCAGTAGTTCGGCGCGCACGTCCTGGTCGCGCAGATGCTCGGCCATCCGCACCGCGCCGCCGTCACCGAAGACCTCCTCGTCGTGACCGAACGCCAGGAACAGGGTGTGGCGCGGACGCAGCCCGGCCGCCAGTGCCCACTCGACGGCCTCGAGCAGCGCGAGCACACGGCTCTTGTCGTCGATCGCGCCGCGACCCCAGATGAATTCCGCGTCGACCACACCGGCGAAGGGCGGATGGGTCCAGCGCTGTGGGTCGTCGGCCGGGACCACGTCCTGGTGCGCCAGCAGGATGGCCGCCACCCCGGGCTCGGCGCCGTCCCAGCGATAGAGCCTGCTGTGCCCGAACCGGGTGAGCGTGAGCGCGGCGTGGGCCAGCGGAAACGACGACTCGAGGTGGTCGGCGAGGCGGGCGAACTCCGCGTCGGCGGTGCGGGTGGGGTCCTCGACCGAGACCGTCGCACAGCGCAGCGCGGCTGCGAGCCGTTCGGCGACCTCGTCGTCGACGCCATCGGTGACAGCGGAGTGGGCCGGGTTCTCGGTGCTCGGGCGCATCCCGGTCATTGTGCTCGCTGCGCGGTGACCGTGCCCGGCAAGACGCCCGAATCGCCGTATTCGACGTCGGTGTGTCATGCGGTCCGACCCGCTCGCGGCGGGCCATCTAAGCTGACACACATGGCAGGAGGCAAGGGCGGCAAGCCGTCGAAGGAAGCCAAGGCCGCGGCTAAAGCGGCCCGTAAGCAGGCATCACGCGAGCGACGTCAGCAGTTGTGGCAGGCGTTCAACATGCAGCGCAAGGAAGACAAGGCGCTGCTGCCGCTGATGATCGGCGCGCTCGTGGCCACCACAGTGGTCTTCTTCCTGGTCGGCCTGATCTTCGACATGCAGTGGTTCCTGCTGCCGCTGGGTCTGCTGCTGGGCGTGCTGTTCGCGTTCATCATCTTCGGGCGCCGCGTGCAGAAGAACGTCTACCGCAAGGCCGAAGGGCAGGCGGGCGCGGCGGCGTGGGTGCTGGAGAATTTGCAGGGCAAGTGGCGGGTCGCCAACGGCGTCGCCGCGACCACCCAGCTCGACGCCGTGCACCGCGTCATCGGCCTGCCGGGCGTGATCTTCGTCGCCGAAGGTTCCCCGCAGCGGGTCAAGTCGCTGATCGCACAGGAGAAGAAGCGCACCGCGCGCCTGGTCGGAGACACCCCCATCTACGAGGTGATCGTCGGCAACGAGGAAGGTCAGGTCCCGCTGAAGGGCCTGCAGAAGTTCCTCACCAAGCTGCCGCGCAACATCGACGTCAAGCGGATCGAGCAGATCGAGGGGCGGCTGTCGGCCCTGAGCTCGCGCAGCGGTCCCGCGATGCCGAAGGGCCCGATGCCGCCCGGCGCGAAAATGAAAGGCATGCAGCGCGCGATCCGTCGCCGCTGACCGATCGGCACCCCCGGCCCGCGCTCCCAGGAGTGCGGGCCGGACCTATTTCCGGCGCTGCGTCCGGCTCAGCGCGCGTTCACCAGCGCGGTTCCGGTGGCCCGGTCGTGCATGCCGCGGCCATCGGCGTCGGTGAACAGGGCCGGCACGACGAAGACCAGCAGTACCTGCTTGGCCAGCGCGCGCACGAACCCGACCCCGACGGGCGCGTCGATGCGCAGCACCCGCAGCCGCAGGAAGTACTGGCCGGGAGTGAAGCCGAACAGCGTCACCGCGCCCACCCCGATCACGAACCACACCAGCAGCGGCACCGACGACGAGTCGAGGCTGCCGGTGATCACGGCCGCGATACCGCACGCGATGAACCAGTCCACGAACAACGCCACGACGCGGCGCCACGTCGGGGCCAGCGAGCCCGCGCCCTCGCGCGGCAACCCGTACAGCTCGCCGGGGTAGCTCGAGGTTGCCGCACCACCCGGGTCCGCAGGTTCGCCGGAGAGCCATGTGCCGGTAATACGCGCCATGGGATCCAGGATAGAGCCGACCCGGAGTCCGCCCCCGACCGCATTAGTGGAGGTCACGTGAGGCCGAGTCGGTGCGGATGGGAGAATTGACGAGCAGGACGCGCCCGGATGACAGACATCACCTCATCTCAGGCACGCGTAACACTGGCGAAACACAGCCTTGACTGTAGGGAAACACCGCGTCCTTAGCGTCAGATCGCGACGAACCCATGCATCGTGACTGGCTGGGAACCGATCCGTAAGGAGAACAAGTGACGTTCAGTACGGCCGAAGAGGTCATCCAGTACATCAAGGAACAGGACATCGAGTACGTCGATATCCGTTTCTCGGACCTTCCCGGTGTCCAGCAGCACTTCTCGATCCCGGCGAAGGCGTTCACCGCCGACCTGGCCGAAGAGGGACTGGCGTTCGACGGCTCCTCGGTGCGTGGCTTCCAGTCGATCGACGAGTCGGACATGCTCCTGCTTCCCGACTACAGCACCGCCCGGGTCGACCCCTTCCGTGCCGCGAAGACGCTCAACATGAACTTCTTCGTGCACGACCCGTTCACCCGTGAGGCCTACTCCCGTGACCCGCGCAACATCGCGCGCAAGGCCGAGGAGTACCTGCGTTCGACCGGCATCGCCGACACCGCCTTCTTCGGTGCCGAGGCCGAGTTCTACATCTTCGACGGCATCCGCTACGGCTCGGAGATGAACGGCTCGTTCTACGAGATCGAGTCCGTCTCGGGTTCGTGGAACACCGGCAAGGAGTTCAACCCGGACGGCAGCCGCAACCTCGGCTACAAGGTCCGCAACAAGGGTGGCTACTTCCCCGTCGCGCCTTATGACCACTACGTCGACCTGCGCGACGAGATCTCGACCAACCTGCAGAACGCCGGTTTCGTGCTCGAGCGCGGCCACCACGAGGTCGGCACCGCCGGTCAGGCCGAGATCAACTACAAGTTCGACACGCTGCTCACCGCGGCCGACGACCTGCAGCTGTTCAAGTACATCGTGAAGAACACCGCGTGGAAGGCCGGCAAGTCGGTCACCTTCATGCCCAAGCCCCTCTTCGGTGACAACGGCTCGGGCATGCACGTGCACCAGTCGCTGTGGAAGGACGGCAAGCCGCTGTTCCACGACGAGGCCGGCTACGGCGGCCTGTCGGACATGGCGCGTCACTACATCGGCGGCATCCTGCACCACGCCCCGTCGCTGCTGGCGTTCACCAACCCGACCGTGAACTCCTACCACCGTCTGGTGCCGGGCTACGAGGCCCCCATCAACCTGGTGTACTCGCAGCGCAACCGTTCGGCCGCGGTCCGCATCCCGGTCACCGGCAACAACCCGAAGGCCAAGCGCATCGAGTTCCGCGCGCCGGACTCCTCGGGTAACCCGTACCTGGCCTTCGCCGCCATGATGATGGCCGGCCTGGACGGCATCAAGAACAAGATCGAGCCGCTGGCTCCGGTCGACAAGGACCTCTACGAGCTGCCGCCCGAGGAGGCCAAGAACATCCCGCAGGCCCCCACCAGCCTGGCCACGGTCATCGACCGCCTCGAGGCGGACCACGACTACCTCACCGAAGGCAACGTCTTCACCGAGGACCTCATCGAGACCTGGATCCAGATCAAGCGCGACCAGGAAATCGCCCCGGTGAACCTGCGCCCGCACCCGTACGAGTTCGAGCTCTACTACGACGTGTGATCGGTACCGGTGGCGTGACCTGCGGCTGAGTGTCCGACCCGGATCCTCTGTCCGCAGTTCGTCCGCAGTAGCAGTACCCGAGTCCACCCGTTCCGCGATCGCTTCATCGATTGCGGAACGGGTGGACTCGTCTGTGTCCGGCTACAGATGCCCGTAGGTCAAAGACCCAGCCTGTCGAGTCCACGTAGACGCTTGTGTGATGGGACGGGAAATGGGTCGATATTCCCGTACGGCGGCTGGCACACTGCGCCGCATGGAACGGTCATTCGAGGAATTGCTGGACGAAGCCGTTGCGGCACCCGTGGCGGGCTGGGACTTCTCCTGGCTCGACGGCCGGGCCACCGAGCAGCGGCCGTCGTGGGGCTATCAGCGGCTGATGAGTGCCCGGCTCGGGGCCGCCACCGCCGCCCTCGACATCCAGACCGGTGGTGGTGAGGTCCTGGCCGGAGCCGCGATGTTTCCGCCGACCATGGTTGCCACCGAGTCGTGGCCACCCAACATCGCTGAAGCTACCGCGCTGCTGCACCCGCGGGGCGCGGTCGTCGTCGCCGATCCGGACGAGCCGCCCCTGCCGTTCGCCGACGCGGCGTTCGACCTGGTTACCAGCAGGCATCCGGCCACCATTTGGTGGCACGAAATCGCGCGAGTGCTGCGATCCGGCGGAAACTACCTTGCTCAGCACGTCGGACCTGCCAGCGTGTTCGAACTGGTCGAATATTTCCTGGGTCCGCAGCCCGAGGCTCGGCGCGAACGCCATCCCGACGACGAAGCCGCTGATGCGGCGGCCGCCGGCTTGCGGATCGTCGACCTGCGCAGCGAGCGGCTACGCATGGAGTTCAACGACATCGGTGCGGTCGTGTACTTCCTGCGCAAGGTCATCTGGATCGTCCCCGGATTCACCGTCGACGCCCATCTCGATCGCCTCCACCAACTCCACGATCAGATCCAACAGCACGGCCCGTTCCTCGCGCACTCCGCTCGCACCCTGGTTCGAGCCGAGAAGCCGTGAAACGACACACTTGTCGGCCAGATCCGAAGGTTCGTAACCGGCCGGCCCGTGCCTGCGGTTCTGAATGAGGGCTGCGACGTTTTCGTGCCCCCGGTTGTCGGGGCTGGACGTCGGGGCCGGTAGCGGTAATAGTGCTCGGGTGCGATGGGGTTCGGTGATGGTGCGGGCGTTGGCCGGTGTGGCGTTGGTGTGCGCGATGGCGGCGCCGGTGTCGGCGGAGCCGGTGGGCGTGGAGTTCACCTGGACGCAGGAGTATCTGGATGCGCCGGACGGCACCCGGTTGCATGCGGATGTGTTGCGACCGGCCGGGATGGCGGCGGATACGCGGACACCAGTGCTGCTGACGGCCAGCCCGTATCGGGCGCATCTGGCCTATCTCAGTGTGCCGCGCCCGGAGGGTGGTCCCTCGACGGAGAACCTGCCGGTCGAGTGGGCGTTGAACGCCGGGTACACGTATGTGATCGTGGATCTGCGCGGGTTCGGTGGATCCAACGGTTGCCCCGATTACGGCGGTCCGGGTGAGCGTTCGGATGTGGCTGCCGCGGTGGAGTGGGCGGCGAGCCGGCCGTGGTCGACGGGCCGGGTCGGGATGATCGGCACCTCCTACGAGGGCTGGACCGGGATGATGGCGCTGGCGGAGCGGCCGAAGGGCCTGGCGGCCGTGGCCGCCTTCGCACCGGTGGTGGACCCGTATTCGTATCTCTACATGCAGGGCACGTCCTGGAAGTTCGGTGGTAAACCGCTGACCGAGGACGGGGTCCGCCCCGCTGACATGGCGGGCGGCGAGCACCTGGCCATCGCTTCGACCCCCGGTCACTGGGCCGACAGCGACGAGTACAAGGCCAACGCCGTCGCGATGACCCAGGCCTGCGCCGACGGCTACCTGGACCTCACCATGGACCACAACGGTGCCAACCCGGGCTGGCAGGATCGCGACATGGTCGACGACCTGCGCGGCAACACCACCCCGCTGTTCCTCGGCCAGGGCTTTCTCGATTCCAACACCCGCGCGGATCGGGTTCTCGAAGTGTGGGAAGCCCGCGGCCCCGGTGAACACCGCGCCTGGTTCGGCCAATGGGGCCACTCGGACTGCAGCAAGAAATGCGACACACCCCACTTCGCCGCGGAGCTCTACGCGTTCCTGGACCGGCATGTGGCGGGCGCCGATGTGGAGGTGCCCGGCCCACCGGTCACCGTGGGCCAGTTCGACGGCGGCTGGCGCGGCGAGGCGGTGTGGCCGCCCGCCGACACCCGCCGCACGACAGTCGAACTGCGCACCGGCTCCTATACCGACCGCGGCCTGCTGCCCGGCGCCGACCGGGAGATCTGGTCGATCTCGGACCCGTTGGCCGAGCCGGTCCACCTGGCCGGTCGCGCCACCGCCGCCCTGACCTTGTCCGGACCGCCCGAAGCGACTGTCGCCCTGGAGCTCTACGACATCGCCCCCGACGGCCGTGCCACCGTGATGACCCGCGGCATCGCCCCGGTCGGTACCGAAGCCGACGTCCGGTTCCTGTGGCAGGACGCCCGCTTGGCCGCCGGTCACCGGCTCGGTGTGCGCATCACCGATGTGGTCGACGACGTCTGGTCGCATACCCCGACCAATGCGCACGTCACCGTCACCTCGGCCCGCCTCGACCTGCCCTTGCTCACCACCCCACGCGGGCCGAACCTGCCCGGTGGCGTGCCCACCTGGCACGCGCGCTGGCGCGGTGTGGAAACGGTCGAACTCGGTCAGGCGATGCTGAACGACCCCGCCCTGCGCATCGAATTGCCTGTCCCACCTGCGTGAGTGAACGTCGCTTTCGACTCACGACGGCCGAACCTCAGGTCGCGCGAGGGCTGCGATGAATGACGCCCGCTGCGGGTGTTCGGTGAGTTCAGGGTGGTATATCGCGTGACCGGTGGTATGCGGCCGTCGCCGCTCGGAGTCGGACCGCTGAAGGCGACGCTCGGACAGGCGCCAACGCTGCTCGTAGCCCGGACTCCCCGCCGGTCGGAGGTTCAGAGCTCGGCTGCGTACGCTCCGCAGTCAGCGGTGACTTCGCCTCGGCCGGAGAGCGATGTGTCGGCCGGGAGTACACCACGGATGATCTGTGCTACTCGATCAGGGTGGGTCAGCTGGGGGAAGTGCCCGGTGTCGGGAACCGTGGTGACCGGGTGCTCGGTCGAGTCGATGAGAGCGTCGTTTGCGCCGATGACGATCTCGACAGGGACCGTGATCCGCGCGAGTTTCGCGGCGAGGTCGGCACGGTGGTCCGCGTGACCGACGTTGCGCAGTACCGCGAACGTGCGCCGGGCTACTCCTGGTCGACGGAGGTCGGCCACGGCTGACGTGATCGCCGGCCCGGCCGGGATGTCGAGCTGTGCGGCGAGTCGCGACGCGGGGAGACGTTTCACCACCTCGGCGGCAATCGGCGATGTCGTGAGCCGAGCGGCCGGGGCCTGCAAGAACCAGGGCGCGATCAGGACGAGTCGCGAAACGCGGTCGGGGTGGCGCAACGCGAAGTCGATGGCGAACCCGGCGCCGAGTGAGTGCCCGACGAGGACCGGCCGGGTGCGGACCGGCGCCATCAGCTCGTCGGTCCAGCCGTCGTTCGACTCCGCGGACCGCCCGAGACCGGGCAGGTCGGGTGTGAGGACCGGTGCGTCGAGCTGTCGAGTGACGTCGGTCCAGGAGTCGGCGTTGAGTGGAAGGCCGTGTAGCAGCACGTACTCCGGGTGCGTTCGGTCGCCGCTGAGCCACGTGCCGTCGCGGAATCCGGCCGCCGGCGCGCCCTCGACCGCACCGTTGCGGCTGGCGACGATGCCATCGGCGTAGGTCCGTAGCAGCTCGTCGACCGGCGGTTGACTGATCCCGAGCCGCTGGGCGACTTCCTCGCTCGCCGAGGTGTCGTACCGGTCGCTGCTGATGAACGACAGCGTTTCGGGGTCGGTGTTCGTCAACGCCTGCGGCAGCAGTCGCAACAGCGCGGTCGGCACCGTGAATCGTGGAGCGGCGACGCGTAGGTGGTCGGCGACGAGCCGGACCAGTTCGGGCAGATTCGGCGTGGTGGGGTCCAGGACAGGGTAGGAGTGGCCCGCGGTGTCGGGCAGCGTCGGTAGTCCCACGGTGAACCGTGCCAGGTAGTCCAGGTCGACGACTGGCAGGAAGGTGTCGGCCGAGCCCGGCAGCACAGGCAGCTCGCCGCGCCAGAGCGGATCGATCACCCCGGCGAGTCCGAAGAACTGCCCGGGGCCGATGACGCTGGCGGGGTTGGCGAACGTCAACGGAATGTTGCGCGCCGCGGCCGTTTTCCGCAGCAGTGCGTCGGCCTCGACCTTCGACGCTTCGTAGGCGCCCGCGCGATAGTCGGTGTGTCCGGCCTCGGCGCGGTAGCCGGTGATGTGCACGATCCTGCGCAGATCGGGTTGCCGCGCGGCCCATTCCAGCACGTGCATGGCGCCGTCCAGGTTCACCCGTCGCGCCACGTGGGCGTCGAGGCCGAACTTCATCAGCGCGGCAGCGTTGTACACATCACGCACTCCCTCGACCGTATCGCCCAGGGCGAGATCGGGTTCGCCGATATCGGTGGTGGTGATCGTCAGGGCGCGGGTGTCGATGTCTTGTCCGGCGAGCCAGGTGCGGAGCCGGTCCTGGGTGCCCGCCCGCACCGCCGCGGTGACCGTGTGCCCGGTGCGCAACAGTTCCGCGACCAGTGCACGGCCGATGAACCCGGCGGCGCCGAAAACGATCGAGTCGGTGTGAACCATAGTTGTCCTACTTTCAGTAGACCGGTTGATATATTTTGTGGCGCCGAGTGTGCTCCGGCGAGATGGCTGGATCAGACGAGCAGGTCGATGGTGTCGGCGAGCTGCTGCAACGGCCGACGGTCACGATGGGCGCGGGCCAGTACGAGCCCGCCTTCGATCAGTGCGAGGGCCACCGTGGTGACACGTTCGGGTTCGGGATGACCGAATCCTGTCAGCCGTTCGCGGATCGCGTCCTCCCAGAGGCGGTAGGACGTCGAGCAAGCCTGCCGCACAGCGTCATTGGTGGCGGCCGTATCGAGTGCCACGGCGGCCACCGGGCAGCCGATCGTCCAGTCCGACCGCTCCAGTTGGTCTGCGAGCGCGGTGAGCATCGTGCGCGCGAATTCCCGGGCATCGGCGGCCTCGATGCTGCGGATGATCTGCGCCATCTCGCCCGCGCTCTCGATCAGCGCCGCTGTCACCAACTCGTCTTTGCCGCCCGGGAAATGGAAGTACAGCGAACCGCGTGGTGCTCCGCTGTCCTGCACGATCTGATTCAGTCCGGTGCCGTAGTAGCCGCGCGATTCGATCAGCGACCGGGTGGTCCTGATCAGGTTGCCCCGCGTCTCCGCTCCTTTTGCGCCCATACGTCAAAGATAGACCGGTCGTCATATTTCTGCAACAGCGATTCCACTGATCGGGTATGCCCAGCGCACCGGCTGTGGTGACCGGACCATGATCCTGCCCGGACTCGGAACCCACCGCACTCGACGCGAAACTCACCGAAACCGTCGCACATACGAGCTGGCCCGGATGCCGGCGGCGAAGGCTCAGGCAGAGCCCAGTAGCTGGGCGGCGTCGGCGCAGAGCCGGGTGATCGTGCGCGCGACCGGCTCGACATGGGTGACCAACCCGACGCCCTGGCCGGCATCGACCGGAGCGATCCGCGGGTCATCGGAAGTGATCGCCGTGCGCAGCGTTTCGCTGCTCGGCGGGTTCTCGTCACCTTCCGGCCGGGTCCACGGATCGGTGAATTCGTTGCGCAGCACCCGGGCCGGATAGATCGGCGGCCACGGCAGGTCGAGCGCTTCGTCGAAGGCAGTGGTGACCACGGTGCTGGTGGAGTCGGCGGCCAGCATGGCGCGCCGGGCGTTCTCCGACAGCAGCGATTCCTCCGCCGCGGCCAGACAGGTGCCGAGCCAGACCCCCGAGGCGCCGGCCGCCAGCACCGCGGCCAGCGCCCGTCCGGAGCCGAGGCCGCCCGCCGCGAGGACCGGGACGGTGGCGATCTCGAGGACTGCATCGAGCAGCGGCATGAGCGCGAGCCGGTCGGCGCCGTGGCCGCCGCCTTCGCTCCCTCGGGTGACGATGATGTCGATGCCCGCATCCTGGGCCCGATGTGCCCCGGGCACGTCGTAGACCTGGGTGATCGCGAGGATCCCCGCCGCCTGCACCACCGGCACCCAGGAGAAATCGGTGCCGAAGCTGATCGACAGGGCACGAGGCCGGGCGGCGATCGCGGTGTCGAGCAGCTCGGGCTCACGGGTGCGGACCCAGTCGACCAACCCGATCCCGATCGTGGCGTCGCCGGCCGCGGCCAGCTCGCGTCGCAGGGCTTCGGCGGATCCGGCGGTCCCCATCCCGATCATGCCGAGCCCGCCTGCCTCGGTGACCGCCGCCGCCAGCCGACCACCCGCGGCACCGCCCATCGGAGCGTTCACGACGGGCACACTCAACCGGAGCGCACGTGACCAGGTCGTCGACAGGATCGAATCACCTTCGGGCGGCATGCTCATCAGTCCTCGTCTCTCGTCACGGCTTGCCGAACTCATCATGGCAGCCGGGATGGTCTCTGGCGTATCTTCGACGGCAATGCCGCGTCGACGCCAACGGGGGTACGGATGACGATCAGGGATCGGCTCGAGCAAGTGGTCGCCGAGCCGCCGGTGGTGTTCGGCGAACCGATGGAAACGCCCGACGGCGCCACCGTGATCACCGTGGCACGCGGCGGCGGATTCGGGCGCCCGGCCCGCCCGGTAGGGGTGTTCGTGATCCACGAAGGCCGCGCCCATTGGACACCCGCGGTCGACGCCAATCGAATCGCCCAGCTGGGGGAGTGGATCGGCCTGCTCACCGGGGTGATCGCGGCGCTGGCGGTGCTGCGTCGCCCGCCGTGGCCGGACCTGCGTCACCGAGGCTGATCCCGTGCAACGCCAATGCCTCGAACCGCTGCCACGCCGGTCCGGGTGGTAGCCCGGCAACTGGATCGATGACGGTGCCGAGCACGCCGAGCAGCCCCCAGGACAGGAACGCGACGGTGGGCGCGGGCAACTCCTCGAACAGTTCGGCGATCAGCTCGGCGACACCGCGCTGATAGGCGTGCAATACCGTGGTGGCGGCTTTCGGCCCGATCAACGGCCGGTACACCTGCGGATATTGCGCGGCCAGATGGAACAGCACCCGCAGCGGGCTCAGCGGTGAACCGGCTGTGGGCGTGCGAGTGATCTCGCGCCGCAGGAACTCGGTGCAGCTGACCAGCAGCAGGTCGTCCTTGTCGCGGTAGTGCGCGTAGAAGGTGGAGCGGCCGACGTCGGCGCGGTCGATGATGTCGCTGACTGTCACCCGGTCGTAGTCGCGTTCGATCATCAGCTCGATCAACGCGCGGTGCAGGTTGTCCCTGGTGCGACGAACCCGGCGATCGGAGTGCTCGGCCATCGTTCCTCCACGGGACAATTCTCGCGGATCCGTCCGGAAACGGACGAATCCGCGGATTCTGCTCCTGGTCCGCGCGGCTGTCCGCATCCGACCATGGACCCATGTCGGAAAACCAGCTTCTCATCCCCATGTTCGTCCACGACGGTGACACCGGCCTGGTGATCGCCGGCCTACGCCGCTACAACGTGTTCACCAGCGTGTTCTTCCTCGGCAGGCATCGCAGCCTGCTCGCCGAACTCGTCACCACCGCCGGGGCGTCACCGGGCGAGCGTGCCCTCGACATCGGCTGCGGTCCGGGCAAACTCGTTCGGGCACTGGGTGCCGCGGTGGGGCCGGCGGGCGAAGCGGTCGGAGTCGACCCGTCGGCCGCCGCGATCGCGGACAGCCGTCGGCGTGACCGCGCGGCCCACCATCGCTACGAGCGGGGACCCGCACAGGAACTGCCCTTCGCCGATGCCGAATTCGATGCCGTTACCTGCACTTTCGTCATGCACCACATCCCGGAACAACACCGCGAGGCGGCTTTGGCGCAGATGTGGCGGGTGGTTCGCCCGGGTGGGCGTGTGCTGCTGGCGGACGCGGCGCCCGCACCGTGGCTGCGGCGGGTACTGAGGCCCTTGCTCGGCGGCGGTGATCCCTTCGCCGGCGTCGACATCCGGCGCTACACCGAAGGGCTGCGCGCGGTGGGTTTCACAGACCTCACCTACCACCGGAGCCGGTACCAGACCGGCATCCTCACCGGCGTGAAACCCGCGATCACGACCGCGCACAGCTGATCCGGTAAACCTGTCGGTGCCCTCGGCTAGGGTCGGTCCCACACGATCAGAATCGAGCACGGGGGTGCGGCATGGAGTTCGATCAGCTCGAAACCGAGGCACGGGAATTCGCCATCGCGGCCCACGGCGACCAACGCTTCGGTGACCGTCCCTACTCCACACACCTGACGGCGGTGCGGGCTGTCCTCGACGACTTCGGCTACAGCGGCGACCTCGCCCTGGCCGCCTGGCTCCACGATGTCGTCGAAGACACTCCCGTCACCACCGAGGAGATCGAATCACGCTTCGGCCGTGCGGTTCTCGATCTGGTGTGGGCGGTCACCGGCGTCGGCCCCGACCGCAAGGCCCGTAACCTCGACGCCTACACCAAGATCGCCGCCCATCCCCGAGCGGTGATCCTCAAACTCGCCGACCGCACCGCCAACGCCGAAGCCAGCCCACCCGGCAGTAGCTGGATGGGCATGTACCGCACCGAACATCCCACTTTCAAAGCTCACCTCGCCGACTTGCTCCCCGGCGACCCGACCGTGGCGCGCATGTGGCAACGCCTCGAAACCCGCCTCGACCTGTCGGTAATGCCACCGTCGGACCAGTGGGCCGAGATCGACCACTTAGCGGCGGCAGGCGAGCACGCAAAGGCGGTCGCGGCAGTACAAACCGCCTTCGATTGCGACCCGGGCGAAGCCGAACGCATTCTCGCCGAGCGCGCCTGACCGCAGCGCCGATGCCGGCCGACAGTGGTGGCTCTGGCGCGCCGCTTAGATGACCGGACGCTGGTCATGGGTATACGCCACCAGCCGCGGCGGCGGGCGGTCCGTACGAAGGCCATCCGATGGGCAGCCGCAGCGGAGGGTCTGCAGCGCTGTTCATTCAGTTGTTAACGGGTGTGGCTCGTGGGGGCGAACTACCGGTGAGGGCAACATGCTGCTCGCTGACATCGCGTCGAAACGGCGCGGGGGAGGATCACTTATGCGTTCGGTTCGCGGAGCACTGGTCATCGTCGGAATCGCGCTCGGTCTCGCTACCGCCGCCTGCACCGACCCGGACCTCGGCTCGACGGCGGCAACCGGCTCACCGACGACGCAGCCGTGGATGCCGCCGGATGCAACCGGTCCCACCCCAGCGCCGGACCCGGGTGTGCCGATCGACGATCATGAGCCATGGGCGCAGACAGTGATCCGAACCAAGACCACCACAGGCACTCCCGTGGGCTCGGTCATCGTGCACGCGGTCCGGTTCGCCCCGTGCGACGGCACCGGCCCACAGTCGGGTTTCCCGGCCGATGCGAAGCCGACCGGTCAATACGATCTTTCCACCAACGACCGGGGCGAGCTCTACACCGAACTGCCCTTCGGCTGCTACAAATACACCCTGTCGCCGCCGGGCGACGCGGTGCCGGTCGACACTGCCGCACGCAGCTTTTTCCTGCTCGACCGCGACAAAGCGAACACGGTGGTCATCCAGTTCGAGGATCAGGCCCAACCCACCGACTGCGACCCGACCACTGTGGCGAACACATTGACCGATCGCCTCGACTACCTCGCCGATGTCCCCGCGCGGGTGCAGTCCTGCGCAGGCGAATGGGCGCTGATCGACTGGCCGACCTCACCGGGCGACAACCTGCGCCTGATCCGCACCGACGGCAGCTCGTGGACGACCTACACGGCCTTCCCACACTCGATCTGCTGGGCGCAGGCCGAGGCCGACTGGGTTCCGTCCCGCTTCAGTCACTACTTCGAGAACTGCTGAGGATACGGCGGTCTGCGGCGGACCGGTCCCCGCTACGCCGGGTCCGGTCCGCGCACGGTGTGCGCCTCGTCCAGCGCGCGGAGCCGGGAGGCCGCCGCACTCGCGAGCGCGCTGTCGAGGTGCTCGTGCCCGGCCTTCCCCCCACCGCCCGGCCCGCCGTCGTCTGCGATGACCCGTCGGGCCGAGAGGTGAATCGCGTCGACTCCTGCTCCGTGTAGTGCCGCGAGGTCGTCGACAGCGACTCCGCCACCGGCCATGATCTCGAGGCGACCGGCCGCGTACTGCACCATCGCGGCGAGTTCGTCGATACCTTCGGCGCAGGTGAGACCACCACCGGAAGCGAGCACCCGGGTCATTCCACACGTGCCCCCGCCCGGTCGGCGATCTGGTCGATGGCGCGATGAAAGGTCAGTTCCACCGCGTCGACCGGCACACCGTCGAGGACGCGTCGCATGACCTCGATGTCGACCAGACGATCCGGCGTGAGCGCTCCGACCACCAGTCCCTGTACCCCGACCGAAACCGCGGCACGCGCATCCGCGTTCATCACCGCGATCTCGGCATCGGTGTACACGAACCCGCCTGCCCGGCATCGGATCAGCGCGTGCACCGCCACCCCGGTGCCCACCGCCGCCTCGATCATCCCGATACTCGCGGTGAGCCCACCCGTACGGCCCAGCGCCGCACACAATTCCACCCGGTCCGCGCCGACCCGTCGGGCGTCGAGCGCGCCCGCCACATCCTGTACCGCGAACTCGAGCGCAGTCATCTCAGAACGACTGCCAGGCAGGCTTGTTCGCGAGTGCGTACTTGTAGTAGTCGGCCAGTTTCAGCTTGCTCGCCGCCGCCTCGTCGATCACCACGGTGACGTGCGGATGCCACTGCATGACCGAGGCCGGGCAGAACGCCGACAGTGGCCCCTCGGCGGCGGCCGCGATCGCGTCGGCCTTGCCCGCGCCCAGCGCGATCATCACCAGGTGCCCGGCTTCACCGATGGTGCCCAAACCCTGGGTGAGCACGTGGTGCGGCACGTCGTCGGGGCCGTCGAAGAAGCGGGCATTGTCCTTGCGCGTCTGCTCGGTGAGCGTCTTCACCCGCGTGCGCGAGGTCAGCGCCGAACCGGGCTCGTTGAACCCGATGTGCCCATCGGTCCCGATGCCGAGCAACTGCACGTCCACGCCGCCGGCCGCGGCGATCGCGGCGTCGTAGCGCCTGCCCTCACCGGCGACATCGCCTGCCTCCCCGTTAGGGCTCAGCACCCGGGCCGGATCCAGGTTCACCTGGTCGACGAACTCGGCGCGGATCACCGAGAAATACGATTCCGGATGGTTTCTCGGCAGTCCCACGTACTCGTCGAGCAGGAACGCGCTCGCCGTCGAGAAGTCCAGTTCGCCCGCACGGTAGCGGCGCGCCATTTCCTGGTAGCTGCCCAGCGGCGAGGACCCGGTGGCCAGCCCGAGAACGGCATTGCCGCGGTCGACGTAACCGCCGACGATGTCGGCAACCGTCGTGGCCACCTCGTGTTCGTCGGCCCGGATCACGATTTCCATCAGGTACTTTCCCTTCCGGCGACGAACACCCGCCGCAGCTGCAGTGACTGGTCGGTGACGAGCAGATCGGCGCGGGCGCCGACGGTCAGACTGCCCCGCTCGCCGAGCAGTCCGAGCACGCGTGCGGGCGTGCGGGTTGCCGCGATCACCGCGTCGACGAGCGGGACGCCCGCATGCTGAACCGTCCACCGGAGCACATCGAGCAGTGTGGCCGTGCCGCCGGCGATGGCACCGCGAGTACCGTCGCCGGTCGCGAGCCGGGCGACACCGTCGTGCACCTGCACATCGAGCGCACCCAGCCGATAGTCGCCGTCGCGCATTCCCGCCGCCGCCATCGCATCGGAGACCAACGCGATCTGTTCGGCGCCGACGGTGTCGAACACCATCGCCACCGTGGCCGGCGCCAGGTGCACACCGTCGGCGATCAATTCGACCACCATGTCCCCCCGGCCCGCTGCGGCCAGGCACGCGGCGACGGGTCCGGGGGAGCGGTGGTGCAGTTCGGGCATCCCGTTGAACAGGTGAGTGGCGGTGATCGGTGCCCCGGCAGCTTCCGCGATGCGGGCCGATGTCGTCGCGGCATCGGCATCGGTGTGTCCGAGACTGGGCAGCACGCCGTGCCCGCGCATCGCGGCGAGCAGTTCGGTGAACCGCGCGGTCTCCGGCGCCAATGTCATCGATCGAACGGTGCCGTGAGCTGCCGCGCACACTCGCTCGAACAACGCTGGATCGCCGGGCACGATCGCCGCGGGATCCTGTGCCCCGCACCGGGTCGCGTTGATGAACGGCCCCTCGAGATGCACTCCGAGCAGTTCACCATCGGTCACGAGCTCGGCCAGCACCGCGGCCTGCTCGATGAGCACTTCCGGCGGGGCCGACACCAAACTCCCCATCAGCCCGGTGGTTCCGTGCCGCCGATGATGCGCCGCCGCGATCCGCGCACCCGCCCCGTCGGCATTGGGGAACCCGAACCCGGCCCCGCCGTGACAGTGCATGTCGAGCAGGCCGGGCAGCACGAGCTCGTTCGTGGCCGGCGGAAGACGATCCACACGAGGATGATCCGCCGCCGGGCCCACCCAGGTGATCCGGCCGTCCGCAAATTCGACCACCCCGTCGGCGATCTCGCCGCCCACCGTTCCGACGACCTGCCCACGCACCACGTTCACGGCACCCACACCATCCGATGCCGGATACCCGTGTGCCCGGCCGACTCACGGCCCGGCCATGCCGAGAGCCCCACACTCGCCCGGCGTGGGGTCTCCGAGCGCCGGACTGCCGACTCGCCCGGACGCCCCGAGGCACCCACGCTCACACCCGACCGACAATCGCCGCGGCCACCGCTCGCGCCGCCTGCGGATCCCGTGCGGCACAGGCCGCGTCCGCCGCATCCTGGCATCGCTGGATATCGACCGCGGCCAGCGCCGCCCGCACCGCGGGCAACGCCGGAACCGACATCGACAGGCTCGTCACGCCGAGCCCTACCAGTACCGGCGCCAGGGTCGGATCCGAGGCCGCCTCACCACACACACCCACCGGCTTCCCCGCCGCGGTACCCGCCGCCCCGACCATCGCGATCAGGTCGAGCACCGCCGGCTGCCACGGATCGAGCAGTTGCGCGAGGCCACCGGCCATCCGGTCGACCGCGCAGGTGTACTGGCTCAGGTCGTTGGTGCCGATGCTGACGAAGTCCAGGTGCGCGAGCAGATCGGCGGCCCGCAACGCCGCCGCCGGAATCTCGATCATCGCCCCGACCTTGTGCAGCCCGGCCTCCCGTGCCAGCGCCGCGAATCCGGCGGCCTCGTCCGCGGTGGCCACCATCGGCGCCATCACCCACAGGTCGGCACCGGTCGCCGCACCCGCCCGAGCGAGTGCCGTGAGCTGAGTGGTGAGCGTTTCCGGGAATACCGTCCCGATCCGCAGGCCACGCACCCCCAACGCGGGATTCTCCTCGGTCCCCAGGTCCAGAAACGGCAGCGGCTTGTCCGAGCCGGCATCGAGCGTGCGCACCACCACGCGCCGCCCGGCGAACTGTTCGAGAACCGATGTGTAGGAGGCGGTTTGCTCATCCAACGACGGCGCCGACGACTTGCCGAGATACATGAACTCGGTACGGAACAGCCCGACACCCTCGCTGTCGACCGGCCCAGCTTTCGCCGCGTCCTCGACCGTGCCGATGTTCACCAGCAGATGCACCGGCGTCCCGTCGGCGGTGTGTCCCGGCCCGCTCGCCGCGGCGATGCGCGCCTTGTCCGCTGCCGCCTGCTCGACGGCGGCCTGCCGGCGGCCAGGAGTCGGATCGATCACCACCTCCCCGGTCGTGCCGTCCACCAGCACCGGCGTGCCGTCGACGAGCCGATCGGTGTCGGGACAGTTCACCACCGCGGGCAGACCGAGCGATTTCGCGAGGATCGCGGTGTGGCTGGTCGGACCGCCTTCACTGGTGAGCAGGCCCACCACATCGCTGTCGCCGAGCATCGCGGTATCGGCGGGCGCGAGGTCCCGCGCGACCAGTACGAACGGATACCCCGGCTCGGGGATACCGGGCATCGGCTCACCGAGCAGCACCGCGACGGTGCGCCCACCGATGTCGCGCAGGTCGGTGACCCGCTCCGCCATGTACCCGCCCAGTGCCTCGAGCTTGGCGCAGAAACCCTCGAACGCGAGATGCACGGCGTGGGCGGTCGGCATCCCCGCGGCCAGTTCCTTCTCGGCTGCGGCGACGATGCCCGGATCCCGAGCCATCGTCGCCGACATCGAAAGGATCTCTGCCGCCACACCGCTCACCCGCGACGCCCGGTTCAGCATTTCGTCGGCCACCCCGCCGAGCGCGTCCTTCACCCGGGCGAGCTCCTGCTCGACGGTGCCGCCCACCGGATCCTGCGCGGACGTCGCGAGCTGCGTGCCGAACCGCAACCACGGCGCGCACACCACCCCGGGGCTCACCCCGAGCCCGTGGATCACCTGTTCGGCCATGGCTCACTCACCTTCCGGCTTCTTGTCCAGCTTGGTTTCGGCATCGGGCCCGTTTCGAGTATCGCCGGTCGCGGCCACCGCGGGCGTGGCTTCGCTCTCGGCCGCGTCGGGCGACTCGGTCTCGACATCGGTCTCGGCCTCACGACCGGGTGTCCGCAGGTTCCACTTCTTGATCACGAAGCTGAACAGCAGGTAGTAGATCAACGCGTAACCGAGCCCGATCGGGATCAGCAGCCACGCATCGGTCGCCTTACCGAAGTTCAGCAGATAGTCGATCGCCCCGGCGGAGAAGGTGAACCCGTCATGGATTCCGAGCGCGTTCACCAGTGCGTGCGAGGTACCGGTGAGAATCGCGTGCACCACATACAGCGGCCACGCCACGAACATGAACGAGAACTCCAGCGGCTCGGTGATGCCGGTGACGAACGCGGTGAGACCGGTGGAGAGCATGATCCCGCCGACCAGTTTCTTCTGCGAGGGCCGGGCATTGCGCCAGATGGCGAAGGCGGCGGCGGGCAGCGCGAACATCATGATCGGGAAGAAGCCGGTCATGAAGGTGCCCGCGGAGGGGTCACCGGCGAAGAACCGGTTGAGGTCGCCGCGAACCAGCTGCCCGGAGGCGTCGGTGTAGTCACCGACGAGGAACCAGACCGTGGAGTTCAGGATGTGGTGCAACCCGGTCGGGATGAGCAGCCGGTTGGCCGCGCCATAGATACCGCCGCCGACTACGGAGTTGTCCGCCACCGACTGACCCACCCAGGTGAGCGCGGAGTTGAACGCCGGATACAGGAACGCCATCCCGACGCCCACGACAAGACCGGTGACCGCGGTCAGGATCGGCACCAACCGCCTGCCGTTGAAGAAGCCGAGGAAGTCGGGCAGCTTCGTGCGGTAGAAGCGTTGCCACAGCATCGCCGAGAGCAGACCCATCACGATGCCGCCGAGTACGCCGTAGTTGATCAGCGCCTGCGCACCCTTGGGGTCGGTCTTGCCGGCCAGCACGATCGGCGACATCGCGGTGAACACGCCGTCGATCACCATGTAGCCGACCACCGCGGCCAGCGCCGTCGATCCGTCGGCCTTCTTGGCCCAGCCGATCGCGATGCCGACCGCGAAGATCAGCGGCAACCAGGTGAACACGGCTTGGCCCGCCGCGGAGATCACGGCGGCGGTGCTTTCCAATGCGGAGAAGCGGCCGAGGAGGTCGTCCTGTCCGATGCGCAGCAGGATGCCCGCCGCGGGGAGCACCGCGATCGGCAGCATGAGGCTGCGACCCAGGCGCTGTAGTCCCGCGAACGTTTTCGATTCCTTCTTGGGGCTGTCCGTAACGGCAGTCATGTCGACCTCTTCGTGCCGGGTCTCCGGCGGTCTCGGCGAGCCGGTCGGACTTCGTGGCCGATCCGGTGTAACTCTTGTGAACCAGTGACCGCGACGGGTACTGTCCGGTCATAACCAGTTGTAAGTTTGACCAGGTGGTCGCCGGATGTCAACCGCGAAATATGACGTGGCGCACATCCGAGGCTCCCATACTGGAACCGGCAACCACCGCGGAAAGGGAGAACGCAGATGTCCAAAGCAGCAGCGATCGTCAAGGGTTTGGGCGGCGCCGAGAACATCGTCGAGATCGAAGCCTGTATCACCCGTTTGCGCACCGAGGTGCGCGACGGCGCCAAGGTCGATGAGGCCGCGCTCAAGGCCGCGGGCGCCCACGGCGTGCTGAAGGCCGGTTCGGTCGTGCAGGTGATCGTCGGACCCGAGGCGGACACCCTCGCCGAGGACATCGAGGACATCCTGTGAGCATCCCGGTGCTCGCACCGCTGCCCGGCAAGATCATCGGCCTCTCCGATGTCCCCGACCAGGTCTTCGCCGAACAGATCGTCGGCTCCGGCGTCGCGATCGATCCCGACCGCACCCGCGGCACCCTGATGGTGACCGCACCGATCGCGGGCAAGATCCTCAAACTCCACCCGCACGCCTTCGTGATCCTCGGCAGCGGCGTCGGCGTCCTCGTCCATCTGGGCATAGACACCGTGAAACTGAAGGGCGAAGGCTTCGAGCTACTGGCAAGCGAAGGCGCCACGGTAGAAGCCGGCGCCCCCATCGTCACCTTCGACCCCACCGAGATCGCCGCCACCGGCTACTCGGTCATCTGCCCGGTCGTCGTCATGGACTCCGCCAAGGACTCGGTCCACGCCGACACCATCGGCAACGAAGTGGACAACGGCGCCCTACTGTTCGATTCGCCCTGACAGATCAGGCACGTATCAGCTGGTCTCGCAGCCGATCCCGTCGCTGTCGTGATCGAGCCCGTACTCATCCGGCCCGATCACCCGAACCCGCCCGACGTAAACCGGCCCGTCTCCGCTGCCGCCCTCGCAGTCGACGTCGCTGGTGATCGGCACACACGGGTCGTAAGACGGGTGACATTCCCCGCCCGGCGGAGGTGGAGGCGGTGGCGGTGGGCAGAACTGACTCGACCCGCTGTTGCACAGCAGGTCGGTGACCGGATCAGCGCCGGCTTGCGTCGGCAGGGCGATGGCTATGCCGATCGCGGCGCAAGCAGCTGATCCGAGAAGTGCGGCCGGTCTCATAGTGACTCCGATCATTGGAACCCCCGCCAAGCCTGCTCCGAACTGCTGGCAACCGGTAGGCCCGAGATCGAATCGTTGACCGCGCGACGAACCGTTATCTTCGTCCGGGCCGTTGCCTAATGGCTGACCGTTTCCTGGACCAGCTGGTCGCTGTCGGCCGGCCAGTGCTCGGCGAGTACGTCGAAGTACCGCTGGCTGCTCCACAACCGGTAGTTGCCGATCACGTAGACCCGCCGCCGCGCGCGCGACACGGCCGCATTGAGGACGCTCGGATTGGCCGCCGCCCAGCGGCGCGATCCGCCCGCCGCGGGCGAGGTACCCAGGATGAGCACCACCACCTCGGCCGAGCGGCCGCGCATCGCGTGCACGGTTCCCACCTGGCTCGCGGCGAATTCTGCCCCGAGCACCTCGTTTGCGACCGCCCGTGCGCCCCGCGCGACATCCCGGAACGGGCTGACAACCCGGATGTCGGTCGGGGCGATGCCGTCCTCGGCCAGTTGCGCGAGCAACGCGGCGAGCGCCGCACCCTCGCCCGGAATCCAGTTCCCTTCGGCCCGTGCGGATCGCACATCGATCCAACGATCGTGGCCGGGGAAATCCGTCCGCTGGGGAGTACCGAAGACCAGCAGGTCCTCGTCGTAGGCGATGCGGTGGGTCAGCTCGAAGATGGGCAGGTCGCTGCGCCGATGTACCCGTAGCGGCGTGCCGACCCACACCGGTTCGTCGTAATCGGCCGGTGCGAGCCATGTTCCGAACCGCACCGCGCGATCAGCCGCCTGCCGAGCCGAGGCCCGATCCGGCAGCCATTCGGGTTCGAGTCCGAACTGGCGCACCAGCGCCTCCTGCGCCGACGTCGGCAGCACCTCGGCAGGTCCGAGCTGACGGTGATCACCGACGATCACCGCCCGCCGCGCCCGCCACAGTCCACCGGCCACCGATTGCGGCGCGGCTTGGCCGGCGTCGTCGACGAACAACCAGCCCAGCGCTTCGCGACCCAGCCCCTCGAACAGCCTGGGCAGCGCGGTGAACGTGGTGGTGACCATCGGCACCGCGAGGAACAGCGTCTGCCAGGCCGCGGCAACGGTTTCAGGTTTCGGTGCCGTGGCCAGCTCACCGCGGATCAGCGCGATGGCGACGATCAAATTGTCCCGAACACGTGGCGCGGCATTGAGCAGGAACGCCCGGTGCAGACGCAACGCCGACAGGAAGAGCTCGCGCCGTGCCGTGCAGTACTGCTCATCGGCCCACGGATTGCACAGCTGGAATTGTTCGTCGTCACCGGCCACATCGCCGAACGGGATGGTGTGCGCCCAGTTCTCGCGCGCCCGCTCGATGATGTCGAGTGCGTCGGTCCGCCGGTTCGTCAACTCGACGTGGTCACGGATGAGGGTGCGCCCGTGCTCGGCGGCCTGGGCCCACTGCTCACGCGTGTAGTCGACCTCGGTCTGGCGCCGCCGCATATCCGACTCGGCGATGTGCCGTTCGCGCAGCAGTTCATTACTGCGCGCGCTCCACCGCCGCCCCGCCCGGAATCCCGTCGACAGCGACGCCACGAACCCCGGCTTCTGCCCACCGTGTTCACCCAGCAACTTGCCGATCCGGTGATGGGCGGCTTGGGCGGCGCGCAGATGTTCGGTGGCCAGTTGGTGGCGTTCCCGCCAATGTGCGTGGGCGGCATCGGCGTTGGATATCTCGGCCGACATCGACAGCAGGCCGTCGTTCATGGCGGGCAGTCCGGCCACCGCGTCGGCGACGTCCTGGCGTTGCTGCGCGAGCTTGCGCACCTCGGCCCGGCGGCTCGCGAAGTCGCGCACCGCGGTCTGCCAGTCCGGCAGCGAATCCGGGTCGGCCTCGGCGTGTTTGAGGATGTCGAGCATCCCGCCCGAACTCGCCTGGGTCTTGCGGTCGGTGGCGAATCGGTCACCGAACCAGAACTGTTCGCCGAAGGTGCGGCGGGTACCGCCGAGGGCCGCGGCGACCAGGCCCCAGGCGGGTTGCCCGCTCACGAGTTCGGCGAGTTCGGTGAAGTGGTTGGTCTGCACGTGGCGATCGATCGCCTCGCGGTGCTGGATCTCGGCGACCACATCGGCCGCGGTCTCGTCGCTACCGGTGGCAAGTACCACCTCGAAGCCGGTGACAGCGGGTGTCAGGCGATGCGCGCCGACCGTGTAGTTCTTCGCCACCTGCACCTGTTCGGTGATCCCGGTGAACACCGTCATCGGGTCGTCGAAGGCAGCCAGCTGCCCGGCTCGTTCGACCACGATTCCGGCCAGCAGGTCCCGCAGCATGGTCGTCGTGCCGGTGCCCGGCGCACCGTGCACCGCGAAGATCCCCGCGTCGTCGCGCAATTGCGCCATCGCCCGATCGACCGCGAACTGCTGGCCCGATACCAGCGGGTCCCCGGGCCAACGCCCGTCCGGAAGCAGGTGGGGGAGCAGGCCCTCGACGACCACATCCTGTCGTTCGCGCACGTCGATGCGCTCGTCGACCGGCAGTTCCTCGGTCGCCGCGAGGTAATCCCGCAGGGCGGCACCGATGTCGCCGCGTTCCACCGCCGCCGCCAGCTCGGCGAGGTCGGCACCGAGCCCACTGTTCAACCGGTCTTCGGTTGCAGTGGTGTCGGCATCGCGGGTCGCGACCTGCACGCACGCCACCCGCACGCCACCGGCTCGCAACTCGGAACGGATCCCGAGCGCGCCGCACAGCTCACCGGTAAAGGTATGCAGGTCTCGTCCGGTCAGCCGGGGCGCATCGAATTCGTCGTCGGCCGTGAGCCGCTCGGCGAAAGCCAGCGCCGACATGCCGGCCAAGCCCGGTGAGATCACCCCGTCGGCGCCCGCGGCGATCACCGACGCCGCGACACCACGACCGGCCACGTCCAACGCCCGCCACCGTGGCGCCGGGCCTACCTGCTCGGTATCCGGTTCCGGGGGCACCGCTTCCTGTGTGAGGGTGTCGAAAGCCGCTGTGAAGGCGGTGGAATCGTGCTCGTACCCGTCGGCCCAGCCGCTGTCGGCCGGACCGGGGGAGCGCAACCGGTTCACCGCCCACGCCAGACCCGACAGCGTCGCCGACTCTGGGACCACGACTCCGTCATCGGTCAGGGTCACCGCGAAAGCCGCTGTGGTGCCGCCCCGCCGGGCATCGGCCTCGAGCTGGTCCTCACCGAAGGTCCGGATCAGCGCTTCACGCGCCCGGCCGACCCCGAACAGCCCGCCGTACACCACGAATTGCCACACCCGCCCAGGTTTCAGCGCAGGCAAAGTGTTCGTGTTCTCCCACGGCGCGAGCTCGTCGGCACCGAGTTCCACCACCAGCCCGCCTGATTCAGGACAGGCTCCGGCCTCAGGTACCAGTTGCGGACCGAACAACTCCAAGGTCCGCCAGAAACGCACGAGCCGCCCGGCATGCTCGGACCCGCTCACGATGCACCCCATTTCGTCGGCCAGCACGCTGACAACTCGCACCACGGTACGTGATCGCGATTCCCTCGACGTGGCACCCCGGTGCTCGCGTCGCGCACGGCGAGGCCATCGGCGCTGGGCTTTTCCTCTGCAGCCGGCGTTCAGCGCAACAGCATCTCCGCGACGGCCTTCGGTGCCGCCAGCCATTCACGGAAGTTGTTGCGTACCTCGGTCGCCCGCCTGCACTCGCAATAGGCGACCACACCGTCGGTATCGATGTCGGCGGCCCGGCACAATGCCACCGCTCGCGGCAGGTGCTGATACTGGCTGACAATGATCCCGCGCTCGATCCCGAACTCCGACCGTGCGCGCTCGCAGGTCTGCCGAGTGGACAGCCCCGCGCCGTCGGCCCGCACGATGGCCGGATCGATCCCGTGCTCCAGTAGATAGGCGGTCATCGACGCGATCTCGTCGCCGGAGGTGCCGCCGGCGTCCCCGGACAGCAGAATCTCTCGCACTGTGCCCGCGGCCACCAATTCGATCGCGACATCGAGCCGCCCCCGCAGATACGCCATCGGCGTCCCGTCGGGCGCCACCCTCGCCCCCGGCACGATCACCACCGGAGCGCCGGGCGCGTCCGCAACGTCACTGCGATGACCGGACGACAACGCCCACGTGGTCGCATTCGCGCCGGCCGTCACCAACACCAAGCCGCCGACGAGCACCAGCGCCGCCTTCATAACGCGACGCAACCGCCCACGCCTTTCCTTGTGTTCCTCGGCCACCGCTCGGTCCCTCCCATTGCTGTCGCATCCCTTGCGGCCGCAACCGTACCGGCCGACAATGGTGTCGGCCGGTATCCACAAACGCCGAAAACCCCGCCCGACCAGCGGATTTGACTTTGTAATTCCCGGCACGTAACTTTATTCGAGTCAGAGCGACACGGACGGCGACCCGGACACACAGTGACCGGGACAACGAGGTAGGACGTTGAGCGCCTGACTGATCATGTGTTCAGGGCTACACGGTGCGGAACTTGCTTCCGGCGGTGTGCTTGGGCTATGTTGGAACTCTTGCTTCACCGAAACCCCGACGAGTAGTTGTGGGTAGGAGTGTGTGCGTGTGTTCTTTGAGAACTCAATAGTGTGTCGATGAATGTCAGTGCCAATATTATTATTGGTTCCAACCTTCGCGTACCCCCGGTCGTGGGAGGTTGGACATTGAAAAACAACAGCGAATTTTGATTTGCTGGTGTTTGGCTTTGCTAGATTTTCGGACTCTAGTTTAGATATTTCTGATT
>NZ_JBHSDL010000002.1:0-325353 GCF_042650145.1 Nocardia halotolerans
ACGTTCCTGGCCGGTGTGTTCCTGCTCATCCTCGTCGTCGGGCTCGGTGACGTGGTCGCGTTGATCCCGATGGCTGCGCTGGTCGCGGTGATGATCATGGTCTCAGTCGGCACCATGGACTGGCACTCGATCACCCCCAAGACGCTGCGGCGCATGCCCAAGAGCGAAACCATCGTCATGCTCGTGACCGTCGCGGTCACCGTGGCCAGCCACAACCTCGCCTTCGGCGTGATCGCAGGCGTCCTCACCGCCATGGTCGCCTTCGCGCACCGTGTCGCCCACTTCACCGAGGTGATCAAGGTGCACGAAGCCGATATCGATCGCGACGGCAATATCGACACCAGGGTCTACAAGGTCGTCGGCGAACTGTTCTTCGCCTCGAGCAACGACCTGATCTACCAGTTCGACTACGTCGACGACCCACACAACGTCATCATCGACATGTCCGGCGCCCACATCTGGGACGCCTCCACCGTGGCGACCCTGGACGCGATCACCACCAAGTACGAGTCCAAGGGCAAGAACGTCGAGATCATCGGCCTCAACCAAGCCTCCGAGGAACGTCACGGACGCCTCAGCGGCCACCTCACCGGCGCGCACTGAGAGATGGAGCGCCGACTCGGTGGGGCGCTGCGGTCACCGGTTCACGCCCGCGTCGCGAGGTAGATCGTGGCCGACGAGCGCCCCTGGGTGAGCGGGTTGTCGAAGAACACCCGCTCGGCCGCGACGTCACGGAAGACCGCCGACAGAGCCGACACGAACTCCGCGTCGGGCGGGTCGTCGGACCACATCGCGAAGGTGCCGCCGGCCCCGAGGTGCGCGGACAGCTGCCGCAGCCCATCTGGGGTGTAGAAGGCCGCGTGCGGTCGGTGCAGGACATGGCGGGGGGAATGGTCGATATCGAGCAGGATCGCGTCGAACTTCCGGCCGGGCCGGTCCGGGTCGAAACCCTCGCCACCGGCCGCGGCCGCGAAGAAGTCGGCGCATCGCAGGCCCACTCTGGCCTCGGTGGCCAAGCCGGCCGTGTCGGGCAGCAGCTCCCGCTCGTGCCAGTCGATCACCGCCTCCGAGAATTCGATGACGGTCAACGATCGAACCCGACCGTCCGTCAACGCCTCCCACGCGGTGTAACCGAGCCCGAGTCCGCCGACGACCACGTCCAGTTCCGTACCCGCGGTCCGCGCCAGGCCCAGGCGCGCCAATTCCCGTTCGGCAACGGTGAACAGGCTCGACATCAGGTACTCGTCGTCGAGCTTGACCTCGAACACGTCCATCCGCACGGTCGGATCGAAGCGCCGGCGCAGACTGAGCTCCCCCATCGGCGTCTGCCGCCATCCCAGTTCTTCGAAGCGAGCGCTCACCGCAGCAACGCCGGCGTCGTGGTACTGAATTTCGACCGCACTGTGGACCTCCATACCTCTGTTCACCACCGCCGCCGTTGTGACCGCGCCGAATTCGCCACAAACCTACCCTCACGCAAGAGTAGGGTCACTCGGTGATCTGCCCGTCCTGGGTGCTGGGCTCACACGGACCCTACGGTGATCACCACGTTGCCCGTCTTGTGGCCGCCCTCCACATACCGGTAGGCGTCCACGATCTCGGCCAAGGGGTACTGCCGGTCGATGACCGGGGTGAACTCCCCGGTGGTCAGCAGCTGCGCCAGGTACCGCACCATCGCCTGATCGTGCTTCGGAACTGCGAAGACGACCTTCTTGCGCCCGATCAACCGCGTCACCGCCGCCAGCAGCAGGTTCTGGCCGTACCTGCCCGCCTCCGACGACAAGTACACGCCCGCCGGCCTCAGCACACGCGCGCAACCGCCGAACGAGCTCTTGCCCACCGCATCGATGACCACGTCGTAGGCGCGGTCCGCGGCCGTGAAATCCTCGGCGGTGTAGTCGATCACCCGATCCGCACCCAACCCGCTGACCAGATCCATCCGCTCGGAATCACACACCGCCGTCACCTCGGCGCCACGGACTTTCGCCAACTGGACGGCCGCGGAACCGATGGCGCCGGTCGCGCCGTTGACCAGCACCTGATGTCCGCTGCCGACCGCCGCCGCGTCGAGCAGCGTCAGCGCGTAGTGCGCGCCTTCGGTCGCGGGCGCGACTGCTTCGGGACCGAGGCCCGCGGGGATCTTCGCCAGCGAACCGGTTTCCGGAATCGACAAGTACTCGGCGTGGCATCCGAACGGCCCCTCGTTGTAGCCGAAGACCCGATCGCCGACGGCGAAGGCGGTCACCGCGGCCCCGGCCTCGACGACTTCGCCCGCGAACTCGGTGCCGAGAATCGGCCGCTTCGGCCGTAGCAGGCCGGTGAAGGACCGGACGAGAAAGGGCCGGGCCGCCCGGTACGCGCAGTCGGTCCGGTTCACCGTGCTCGCCTGAACGCGGACGAGCACGTCGCCGGTACCGGGCCGCGGCTGGGCCACCTCGGCGACGTGGACCACTTCCGGAGAACCGTATCGTGCATGTAGCGCCGCCTTCATGTGCGGACTCTAACGCAACTGTCCCTCGACTTCCCGACCGTTGCGCCACGGCGCCTTTCGGCCTCAGCGGGGGGCGGGGCACTGCCCTTCGTAGCGGCTCAAGCCCAGACCATTGGACTTTTTGCTGCGGCCGACAGGGCCGTTCTTGGCCGAGCGAACCCAGTTGCCGTCGGTGTCGAGCACCGGCATGCGCTCACTGAAAGCGCGACTGTAGTGCGTGGTGCCGTCGACGGTGAGGATCCCGTCCTGGACATCGATGTGGGCGACGGTCGCCCAGAAGGAGCTCTTCCCGTTGCCGATCACCACGGTGATCTGGTCGGCGTCCTCGTCCGGGAGCCCGTCCGGGCCCGGACGACCGTAACGGACTCGCACGCGGGGGCGGCCGAACTTGTCGATCGCGCCGCCGCCGTTGTCGATGGACTGGTAGACGTTGAGCAGGAGGTCACCGTTTTCGGTGGGCCGCACGGTGACCTGTTCGGCCGCGGGTTGATTGTTCGAGCCGGGCCCGCGGCTGTCGCCGTGATGGTGCACGAACGGCCAGGTGCCCAGATCGCCCTGGTGCCCCTTCTCGCCGCTGATCACGACATAGTCGCCCGTTTCCTCGTTGCGGCAGAAGAAGTACACGTCCAGGTCGCCGACGCCGAATTCGGTCGGCCGGCCGTGGGGGTCGTACTTCGCGCCACGACCGTCCCATTCGAGACCGACGGTGAGCACGTGGCCGGGTTCGCCCTTGCGCAGGTCGATGCTGGCTCGTTTGTCCGGGGACTCCTTGGTGAGCACGACATCGACCTTGCGCAGGTCGATGGCGGGGGCGGGAGGCTGTGCCTGTTGCGGCACAACAGGTACCGGCGCCGGCGCCGGCTCGGCGGGTTCCTCGTCGACGGTGATGCCGTGTTCTGTCGCGAAGGCCGCCAGCCCGGCGCTGTAGCCCTGCCCGATCGCGTCGAGCCGCCAACCGCTTCCCCGCCGGTACAGTGCCACCGCCTGCAGCACCGTTTCGGTGTCGAGTCCGGGCGGCACGAAAGTGGCCGTTCGGCTGTCACCGACGACAGAGACCCGTAATCCGGCGACCTCACCGAACCGGATGCTCTGTGCCTCGGTGCTGCCGGCGATCACCACCCGGTGCACGTCGGCGGGCAGCGCGGAGAGCTCCACCGCGACAACAGCGTCGGACTCCATCCGCACACCCGGCGCGAACGGATTGTTGAAGAACACGAAGTCGGCATCGGAACGGACCTTGCCGTCCGCGGTCACCAGCACCGCCGACACGTCCACCGCGCCCGCCGGACTCTCGACGTCGATGCGCACCGTGTACCTGTCATCGACGAGGTCGGTCTTGGATCCCTTCGTCACCTGGGCCACGATCGCGTTCCCACTCATGAAGTCCGCTCCTCAGTCGATCGGCTGCCGTACGGCGTACTCGCCACCGGGGGCGAACAGTGCCCACCGTACCCGCGTCGCCGGTCCGGGTTGTCGGTTCCGATAGCGCCTGTGGGCGGCCGGTTGGCCCTGATCACAGCAAATGCGCACAGCGGTGGCGGCGGGCCGGGGTATGGCGTTCACTGGTCGCCATGAACGTCGGTGAGCTGATCGACCGCAAGCTGGGTCGACGGGTCTCGGTGGTGGTGCCCGCGCTCGACGACGAGGACACGGTCGCCGCAGTGGTGGCTGCGGTGCGGCCGCTGCTCGGTGGCCTGGTCGATGAGGTGATCGTGCTCGACGCGGGATCCACCGATCGCACCGTTGCACGGGCTCGTGCCGCCGGTGCCGCGGTCTACTCGCGCGAAGATGCGATGCCGGGGGTTGCGCCGCGACCGGGTAAGGGCGAGGTGGTGTGGCGTTCGCTCGCGGTGTGCACCGGTGACTTCATCGTCTATCTCGACGCCGACCTCGTCGAACCGGACCCGCAGCTGGTGCCCGATCTGATCGCGCCACTGCTCACCGACCCGGGTGTCGCACTGGTGAAGGGCTTCTACCGCAGCCCGGTGAGCGATGACGCCGACGACGGCGGCCGACTCACGCAGCTGGTGGCGCGGCCGCTGCTCACCGCCCTGGCGCCCGCACTGGCCGAGATCGTGCAGCCGCTGGGTGGTGAATACGCCGCCAGTCGCGCGTTTCTCGCCGAGATCTCCATCGCCAGTGGGTACGGCGCCGAGATCGGCATCCTGATCGACTGCTGGCAGCGGCGCGGGCTGTCGGCCATCGACCAGGTGGACCTCGGCGTCCGCGTGCACCGGCAGCGGTCGACCCACGAGCTCGCCGTGCTGAGCCGGCAGGTCGTGGCGACCCTGCTGGATCGGCTCGGTATCCGTGACTCCGGATTCGGCCTCGTGCAGTTCCTGCCGAGCGAAACCGGTTGGTGCCGAACACCGTCGGAGGTCAGCCTGGCCGACCGACCGCCGATGACACAACTGCACACCGCCCACCGCCACATCGCCTGACACCGCGGACACAGTCCTCGGCCTCGTCGCCGCCGCCGGGTGGCGGACCCGGCGGCACCGGGTGGCGGAGCCGGCGGCACCGGGCGCTGGTCGGTGGCGCCGTGGTCGAGTCACTTGTTGCCGTTCACATCGGGTCCGGCCCCGGGACGCGCGCCCGGGTGCGCCGGATGGCCCTCGATGCCCGGACGGCCGGGGCGGAGTGGGGCCACCGTGGCCCTGTGCCAGCCGGATCAGCGGCAACTGCGACAGCACACCGCTATCAGGATCACCAGGGCGGTCAGCGCGAAACGCTCGAGCAGGTCATCGATCTGCGGTTTCGGTGAAACAGCCGCGTTGATCAGCGTCCCCAGGTACCGCGAAGTAGGCGAAGATCAGCACGGCGACGACGATGTCGAAGGTGCGGGCGGTTGTGCGCGTACCGAATTCATCGCTCGCATTCGACACCCAGACGCCACACCGGCCCGGGGCGGCGGAGGGCACTGTGTGCCGGGTTCCGCGCTCCCGGACCGGTGTGGGGTGGAATCCGGTGACCGGCGCCGATCAGCTCGCGGGCTTGACGATGTTGACCGGCTCGGCCCAGTTCGACAGGCCGACGGTGACCTTGCCCTGATCCTTCTGCACCACGGCGCGCACCAGGTTCGGGCCCTCACCGGTGGAAGCGGCGTCCGCGGGCTTGGTGGAATCCGAGGCCGGCGGGGCGGTGTCCTGGATCCACACCGTGATCGGCATGGTGCCGGCGTTCTGGCCGATACGCGGCACGATCGGGTCGATCACGGCGGCGTCGATGGTGCCGCTCACGCGCACGGTGTCGATACCGTCGATGACCTCACGGGCCTCGGTCTTCGGGTTCGCGATATTGGCGATCACATTGGCGATGCCCTTGTCCTTGTCCAGGATGACGCCCGGATCGTAAACCTTCTCCGCCGGGCCCACGGGCACGTAGCGGCCGTCGTTCTCGGTGTAGAGCACCTTGTCGACCACCAGGAACTTCGCCTCGGTGAAGGGGTCTTCCGGCCCGAGCTTCACCTTCGCCTCACCCACGGCGGCGCCCGAACCCTGGGTTTCGTCGGTGACGTCGGCCGAGACGGTTTCCACCGGCAGGTCGGGCAGATTCTGCACGTCGATGTCCAAGTGCACGTTGTGCAGGGTCCGGGTGGTCTTGGCCGACTCCTGCACGAGCTGCGCGCCGTCGGGCAACTGACCGGTCGGCGGCGCCGCGGTGGTCGATTCCGCCGAGGAGCAGCCGGTGACCAGCGCCGCGCACAGGGCGGCGACCGCGACCACCGAGGAGAGGCCGGAACGCCGGGCGGACCGGCGGCGTGGGGTGGGGTGGGTTGTGGTGTCGATCAAGGTTCGTCCCCTGGAGATGGTGATATATCGCTGTGTGAGGCAGCCGCAGCTGCCGCTGCCCGCGACAAACCGCGCAGGCCATCGGACATCTCCCGCTCTCCCGTCGGCGATAGTACCGGAGCATCCACAACTCCACTTCCCTTGGCGCACTTTCCAGTTCGCCTAAGACAACACGACGTGCGCGCTGCGACCCTCGGCCGGCACGTGCCACTGCGCGGCGTGGTCGGCCCATGATGCGTCACGTTGCTCGTCGCTCATCGCGAGCAACGTGGCCAGTCTTGCGTCCTGTTCCTCGTCGACCGGGGTGAAGATCTGTATCCAGGCACCGTCGATCAACGGCAGTGCCAGATTGGTGAGGTGCAGCGTGATCGATCCGATGGCCGGGTGCCGCGCCTGCTTGATCAGGCTGACCGGCACCGCCACATCGTTGCTCGCCCACAACGTCGCGAAATCTCGGCTGCGGGCACACAACTCGTTCACCAGGTGCTGCCACTGCGGGTCGTCGAAATGCTTGGCGTAGGCGCCGCGCAAGTAGGCCACCATCCTGCGCAGGTCGTCGGCATTGCGCGCGTATGGATTACAGCAATCGGGCGTCAAGAACACCCGGCGCAGCACGTTGTCGGTGAAACCGGGAAACAACTTCCGATAGGAGCCGTTCTGTGCGAGGACATCGAATTTGGGGCTCACCAATGCCGCGGGCAGCGGGTCCAGTCGTTCGAGGATGAGCGGGACACCCGGTGGTATCGCGACCTCCGTGCCCACCGTTGTGGGCACGGTGGGCATGTCGGCAAGCCGGTAGAGGTGAGCCCGCTCCGCCGGATCTAGTCGCAACGTGCGCGCGATCGCGTCCAGCACTTGGACACTGGCGTTGATGGGCCTGCCCTGTTCGAGCCACGTGTACCAGGTGATGCCGATTCCCGAAAGCTGAGCGACTTCTTCGCGACGTAGCCCTGGCGTGCGCCGGCGCGGGCCCGGCAGCAGACCGACATCCGCGGGGGTGATCCGGGCGCGGCGCGACTTCAGGAACTCGGCGAGCTGCACCCGCTTGGTCGCACGGTGCGCGCGCGTGCCGGCCGTTTCGCTCATCCGGCCATTGTCGCGAACTTCGTTGCTGGTATCCAGGTGCCAGCGGTACCCGTATCCGCGCGACTGGTCTACCACGGTTCGACGCGCCGGGGACTCCAGCTTCACCCTTGTTACGAACGCGTGGCATTACCCACGCCGGGAACTGCGCCATGTCATCATCATCGGCACGTGTCGGAACTTCCGACCAGGTCTGCTGCTGAAGGGGAGTGGTGGTCGTGCCACGAGTCGATCCGCCCAAACGCCGGCAACACGTTTACACCGGATTCGGATTACGCACCGACCCCTATATCTTCTTCATTTCGGCGGGGCTGGTCGCGTTGTTCGTCTTCACCGCGATCGTGTTCACCAAACCGCTCAATGACGGCTCCAAAGCGGCCAAGGACTGGATCGTCACCAACCTGAGCTGGTTCTTCATCTTCAGCGTCACCGGCATGCTGCTGTTCCTGATCTGGATCGCGCTCAGCAAGTACGGCAATGTGCGACTCGGCGCGCAGGACTCGAAGCCCGAATACAGTAATCTGTCCTGGTTCGGCATGTTGTTCGCGGCGGGCATCGGCACCGTACTGATGTTCTGGGGTGTCGCCGAGCCGATCTCGCACTTCGGCAACCCCCCGCGTGAGGGCGTGGAGCCCGAATCGGTCGCAGCGGCCGACGACGCGATGGCCTTTTCGCTCTACCACCTCGGCCTGCACACCTGGGCGATCTTCTGCCTGCCGGCCCTGGCGTTCGCCTACTTCATCTACCGGCGCGGGCTGCCGATGCGCATGAGCTCGGCGTTTCATCCGCTGCTCGGTGACCGCATCTACGGGCCGATCGGGAAGGCGATCGACATTCTGGCGGTGCTGGGCACCCTGTTCGGTGTCGCCACTTCTATCGGGCTCGGCACATTGCAGATCAACAGTGGGTTGAACTACCTGAGCGACTCGATCCCGGTGGGCAAAGGGACACAGATCACGATCATCGCGGTGGTGACGGCGATCGCGACACTGTCGGTCGCGGTCGGGCTGGACAAAGGCATCAAACGCCTGTCCAACCTCAACATCATGATGGCCATCGCCTTGCTGATCTTCGTATTCGTCGCCGGGTCCAGCCTGTTCCTCGCCCGGGGAATCTTCGAGACCTTCGGCAATTATCTGGGCGAACTGGTCGGGCTTTCCTTCTGGAACGACAGTTACGCGAACCTGCTGGAGAACCGCAGCTGGGGCTGGCAGGGCGATTGGACGGTGTTCTACTGGGCGTGGACCATCACCTGGGCCCCGTTCGTCGGCATCTTCGTCGCCCGAATCTCCAAAGGCCGCACCATTCGTGACTTCGTGCTCGGTGTGCTGGCAGCGCCGACGGCATTCACGATCGTGTGGTTCTCGATCTTCGGACTGTCCGCGATCGATATCGAGATCAACGGCGGCGGCGGCCTGGTCGAGGAAATGGACACCGCGGGCGGCGGCGGTGGCGCGCCGTTCGCCTTGTTCACCTTCCTGGAGAACTTCCCGTTGACCACCTTGATGGTCGCCTTCTCGGTCCTGATCGTGGTCATCTTCTTCACCACCTCCTCCGACTCGGCGTCGCTGGTGGTCGACATGCTGTGCTCCGGCGAGCAGGAAACGGGAAGTCCGACACGGCAGCGCGTGTTCTGGGCGATCACCGAAGGCGTGGTCGGTGGCACGCTGCTGGCGGCCACCACCGGCAGCACCGGGTTGGAAGCGCTGCGAGAAGTCATCACGGTAGCGGGCCTGCCGTTCCACATTCTGGCGTTCTTCATGATGTGGTCGCTGGTGCGAGCCTTGCGCGAGGACGTCGAAGTGCTCACCGTGACGCCGAGGGAGAAGAGACCCGTCAAACCCTGAGACCGGCCGGCCCCGCACCGAGTGTGCGGGGCCGGCGCGGGTCAGCGGGTTCAGCGTTTGCGGCCGACACCGCCGAGGATGCAGTTGCGGACGTTGGACAGCGGGGTGAGGTGCGGGCCGTCGGCCCACCAGTCGTCGCAGCGGACCAGGCCGGGCTCCACCATTTCCAGATCGCCGAACAGCGCCTGGATTTCGTCGCGGGTGCGGAAGCGGCCACTGCCCATGGGGCTGTGGATGAACTTCTCCTCCATCTTGCGGGCCAGCTCGCTGTACTCCGCGGTTTCCGGGTCGTGGAAGTGCGCGATCGCGACGAACGAACCCGAAGGTAGCGCGTCGATGTAGTTCTGCATCAGCGTGGGGCCGTCCTCGCCCAGGTAGTGGTGCAGGGTGCCGATGTGGAACAGAGCCAGGGGGCGGGTGAAGTCCAGTTCCTGGCGGACGGTGGCGTTGCCGAGCACATCGAGGGGACGGAAGATGTCGGCCTCGGCGATGCGGGTGCGGCTGTTGCTGGCCAGCAACGCCTGACCGTGCACCAGCACCGACGGATCGTTGTCCACGTAGACCACGCGCGACTGCGGGCTCACCCGCTGCACCACCTGGTGGGTGTTCTCCGCGGTGGGCAGCCCGGACCCGAGGTCGAGGAACTGGTCCACGCCCGCCCTGGCCAGGAAACGGCACACCCGGATCAGGAAATCGCGGTTGGCCCAGGCCAGGTCGTTGACCTGCGGTGCGACCGAACGCACCTGCGCGAGCACCTCGCGGTCCACCTCGTAGTTGTCCTTGCCGTTGAGGGCGGCGTCATAGACGCGGGCGATACTGGCTCTGGTGGTGTCCACACCCACCGGAACGGAGCTGGGGTAGGCGGGAGAGGGTTGCGGCATCGGGAGCGCCTCCGGGCATCGGGCCGAATGTACGAAAACCAGCGTAGAGCATCGGTTCCATTGGTACAGAAGCAATCCCGATGAGTGCTGCCGGGTAGTGCGGGTACCGGGACAGCTGGGCTACTGGCCGCACTGGCGCCGACACCGCACGCTCAGCGGATGATTCAGGCATTCACGCCGATTCCGGCGCCCACTCCCCCGGCGAGCAAACGGTCGGTGGCCGTGCTCGTCGTCATCCTCGTCGGCCAGTTCATGGCCGTACTCGACGCCTCGATCGTCAACGTCGCGATACCCGCCCTCCGTACCGACCTCGGGGCCGGTGGAGCCGGGTTGCAGCTGATCGTCACCGGATATGTGATCGCGTACGCGGTGCTGCTGATGACCGGCGCTCGACTGGGCGAGCGCTACACCCCGCGGCGGGTGTTCCTCGCCGGGCTGGCCGGGTTCACCATCGCCTCGCTGGCCTGCGGGCTGGCCTGGGACGAGCTGTCGCTCATCGTGTTCCGGTGCGCGCAGGGTGCCGCGGCCGCCGCCATGGTGCCGCAGGTGATGACCATGATCCAGCGCACCTTCACCGGCGCGGCGCGGGCCAGGGCGCTCGGCGGGTACGCGGCGATCGTGTCCGGTGGGTTGCTGGCGGGCCAGCTGCTCGGTGGGCTGATCGTGGACACCGATCTGGCGGGCAGCAGTTGGCGCGGGGTGTTCCTGGTGAATGTGCCGCTCGGGCTCGTGCTACTGGCTGCCGCTGCCGCTGTACTGCCCGATACGGTGGCGCGCACCGACCGGCGGCTCGACGGCGCCGGACTGAGCACCCTCGCCATCGCGGTGTTGTTGCTGGTGGTGCCACTGATGGTCGGGCACGAGCTCGGTTACCCGCTGTGGTCGTGGGTGTGCCTCGGCGCGGGTGTGGCGGGATTCGCGGTGTTCGCCGCTGTGCAACGGCGGATGGCCGCGTGTGGGCGGGAACCGTTGTTCGCCCCGCAGGTGGTCGGTGCGGCGGGGCTACTGCCCGCGGCGGGCACCCTGCTGGTGATCATGGCCGTTTTCGGTGGGTGGCTGTTCGTCATCTCGCTACACCTGCAGGACGCCCTGGGCTACAGCGCACTGCGTGCGGGGGTGCAGTTCCTGCCGATTGGAGTGACCTTCGCGGTGGCCGGACTGTGCTGGCAGCGGCTGCCGAAGCGATGGCACGCGGGCATTGTTCCGGTGGGTATGGTCCTCGGCGCCGGTGCGCTCGGGTGGTTGGCATGGCTGCTGGCCGACGGCGCGGCCCTCGGCTTCGCGGGGTCGGTCGCGTTCGGGCTGCTCGGGGTGGGCAACGGGCTCGCGTTCGCACCGCTGATGGCCAGGGCGCTCGCGGCGATGCCGGTGACCGCGGCCGCCGACGCCGGCGGCATTCTGATCACCTGCGTGCAGTTGGGAATGGTGCTGGGGGTCGCGACATTCGGATCGCTGTTCTTCGCACTGGGTGCGACCGGGGTGACCGACGCGGTGGTGACCGTGCAGCTGGCCGGTGGTGGCGGCTGTCTCGTCGCGGCGGCGCTGGCACTGGTCGCGGTGCGGCACACACGGCGGTGACGCCGCACCGCGACCAGTTCAGAGCTGGGCTTGGACGGCCTGCACCACGGCGGTGTCGTCAGGGGTGGTGCGCGGGCGGAAACGAGCCGCCACCGTGCCGTCGCGGCCGATGAGGAACTTCTCGAAGTTCCACTGGATATCGCCGGCGGCACCATCGGCGTCGGGGGTTTCGACCAGGGCGGTGTAGAGCGGGTGACGGTCGGCGCCGTTCACATCGGCCTTGGCCAGCAGCGGGAAGTCCACCCCGTAGGTGACCGAGCAGAATTCCTGGATCTCCTCGGCACTGCCGGGCTCCTGGCCCATGAACTGGTTGCAGGGCATGCCGATCACGGTGAAACCGCGCTCGCCGTAGGTCTTCTGCAGTTCCACCAGACCGCTGTACTGCGGGGTCAGGCCGCATTTGGAGGCCACGTTGACCAACAGCACCGCCTTGTCGCCGGCCAGTTCACCCAAGGTGGTCGATTCGCCGGTGAGGGTGTGCACCGCGATGTCTCGAACGCTCCCATTCGCCACAACAGCACCACATTTCTTCTCGAAGTCGGGTCGAGCGCCACCGTACCGGAGTGTTCGAGCTCCGGCTCAGTGTCCCGCTGGCCGGGAGACTCTGTAACACGTTCTTGTTTTGTCGGCGGTGAAGCGGCACCATTTCGGTACACACCGACGACCGGAGGCCACCTGTGACCAACTTTCAACCCCGGATCGATACCGTCCGGCCACTGCGCGCGAGCACCGTGCCGGCGTGGGACTTCCAGGCCGACGTGGTGGTGGCCGGATACGGCATCGCGGGGGTGTGCGCGGCCATCGAAGCCGCACGCGCCGGGGCGAAAGTGCTGATCCTCGAACGCACCGGCGGCTGGGGCGGGGCGGCCGCGCTCGCGGGCGGGTTCGTCTACCTGGGCGGGGGCACCGCACTGCAGCGGGCGCTGGGCTTCGACGACACCCCCGACAACATGGCCGCCTTTCTCACCGCGGCCCTGGGACCCGGCGTCGATGCGGCCAAGATCGCCGACTACTGCGCGGGCAGCGTCGAACACTACGACTGGCTCGTCGACTGTGGCGTGCCGTTCAAGGAATCGTTCTGGGGCGAACCCGGTTGGGAACCCCCGCACGACGAAGGGCTGATGTACTCCGGCGGTGAGAACGCGGCCCCCTTCCTCGACATCGCGAAACCCGCACCGCGCGGACATGTCCCGGAGCTGGCCGGCAAGAAGATCGGTGAGCGCAGCGGCGGCTACATGCTGATGAAGCCCCTCGCCGACACTGTCGCCGAGCTCGGCATCGCCGTCGAATACGACACCCGCATCCGGCGGCTCATCCTCGACGACGACGATCGCGTGGTCGGCATCCTGGCGACCCGCTACGGCACTCCGATCACCGTGCGCGCCGACGGCGGCGTGGTGCTGGCCACCGGCAGTTTCGCCTACGACACCGACATGATCGACCGCTACACACCGAAACTGAGCGGCCGCCCCGGCGCGGCGATCGAGGAGCACGACGGCATCGGCATCCGCCTGGCCCAGGCGCTGGGCGCGGAGCTGGCGCACATGGACGCCAGTGAGGTCGCCATCTTCGGTGATCCGCAGATGATGGCGCGCGGCATCCTGGTCAACGGACGCGGGCAGCGCTACATCCCCGAAGACACCTACCCCGGCCGGATCGGGCAGGCGACCCTGCTGCAACAGGACAATCAGGCCTTCCTGGTGATGGACGAGAAATCCCTCGAAGAAGCCCTGGCCACCGAGAGCGCCACCCCGTTCTTCCGGTTCCCACCGACCTGGGTCGCCGAAACCGTGGCCGAACTCGAGGCCGAGATGGGCCTGCCCGAGCAGACCCTGCAGACCACGGTCGCCACCTACAACCAGCACGCCGAACGCGGCGGCGATCCACTGCTCGGCAAGAAACCCGAATGGGTGCGCCCGATCTCGGGAGCGCTGGCCGGCTTCGACCTGCGCGGGTTCACCGCCGGATTCACACTGGGCGGGTTGCGCACCGACCTGGATTCGCGCGTGCTGCACGTGAGCGGGGAGCCGATTCCCGGCCTGTTCGCCGCGGGTCGGTGCACGTCAGGGTTGTGCGCGGGCGGGTACGTCAGTGGGGCATCACTGGGCGACGGGAGTTTCTACGGTCGCCGCGCGGGCAAGGCGGCGGCCGCGGCCCAGCCCGACTGAGACGCGGGCCACCCACTGCGCGCCCGGGGTCAGTACGCTGCTTGCAGCGCCCCGCCCGACGACGAGTCCGGCTGTGCTCGCGGCCTTTTCACGTCCGCGAGCGGGCGCGTCCGAGTTGGCAACGACAGATGCAGTGCAGGATCGGAGTTGGACAGTGCAAGCAGGTGGGACGTCCGCGGATTATGTGATCGTCGGCTCGGGATCAGCAGGGGCGGTGCTCGCGAATCGGCTCAGCGCCGACCCGGGCACCACAGTCGTCGTGCTGGAGGCGGGGCCGGCCGACGACGACAAGTTCGCCCATATTCCGGCGGCGTTCTCGAAACTGTTCCGCACCGAACGTGATTGGGACTACCGCACCGAGCCGCAGCCCGCGCTCGGCGACCGCGAGATCTACTGGCCGCGCGGCAAGACCTTCGGTGGGTCGTCGTCGATGAACGCGATGATGTGGGTGCGGGGTTTCCGCGCCGACTACGACGAGTGGGGCCTGCTGGCCGGGGACAAGTGGAACTTCGCGGCGGCGATCGAGCAGTTCCGCAAGATCGAGAACGTGCAGGACGCGCAGTTCCCCGACGAAGGCTCCCAGGGCCCGCTGCACGTGCAGCGGCAGCGCAGTCCGCGCGCGTCCACCCACGCGTTCCTCGAGGCGGCCCGGCAGGCCGGTCACCAGCTCGAGGCGGCCAATCGGCCCGCGCCCGAAGGCTTCACCCAGACGATGGTGACCCAGCGCGACGGCAGGCGCTGGAGCACCGCCGACGCCTACCTGCACCCGGCCATGAAGCGCGCCAATCTCACGGTGCAGGCCGAGGCGCTGGCCACCCGGGTGCTCTTCGACGGCACGCGGGCCACCGGGGTCGAGTACCGGCAGGGCGGGCAGACCCACACCGTGCACGCCGCGCGGGAGGTGATCCTGTGCGGTGGTGCGGTGAACAGCCCACAGCTGCTGCAACTGTCGGGCATCGGCGACCGCGAGGCGTTGAAAGAGCACGGCATCGAGGTGACCGCGCACTCCCCCGAGGTCGGCGCCAACCTGCAGGACCACCTGATCGCCGCGCTCGGCTACAGCGTCGAATCGGACTCGCTCTACAGCGCCGAGAAGCTGCTCGAGCTGGCCAACTACCTGGTCCGCCATCGCGGCATGCTCACCTCCAATGTCGGTGAGGCCTACGGCTTCGTACGCAGTGAACCCGAGCTCGAGCATCCCGATCTGGAGCTGATCTACGCGCCTGCGCCGTTCTATCACGAGGGACTGGTCGAGGCGACCGAACACGGTGTGGTGCTGGGCGCGATCCTGTTGCGTCCGCGCAGCCGCGGCCGGATCGATCTGGCCTCGGCGGATCCGACGGCCAAGCCGGTGATCGATCCGCGCTACCTGTCCGATCCCGACGGCGCCGACCGGGCCGCTCTGATGGCCGGGTTGCGGGTGTGCGCCGGACTGGCCGGGCAGCCCGCGCTCAAGAGCACGCTCGGTCCGCTGATCTACCCGCCGCAGGCCCCCGATGATCTCGAGCAGACCATGGCGCTGACCATCGAGCAGTTCTCGCACACCCTCTACCACCCGATCGGCACCTGCCGGATGGGCACCGACACCGACAGCGTCGTCACCCCGGAGCTGAAGGTCCGCGGTGTGGAGGGTCTGCGCGTTGCCGATGCGTCGGTGATGCCGTTGATCATCCGCGGCCACACCAACGCCCCGGCCGTCTTCATCGGCGAACAGGCCGCTGACTTCATCCTGTCCGGAGCCTGAGCACCCGGTGGTGGCGCGCCCACGGTGGTGCGCCACCACCCCACCGCGCACCGTGGCGATCCGCCGACAGCGGGTCCAGTCGGCCCACTTCGCCTGACAGACACAATCTCCTTGACAGCCACTGTCATGTAGCCAGATACTTCCATCACAGCGCGGCCTCGGGGGCCGGTGCGGTGAGGGAGGTCTGAGGTGTCTTTACGTGAACGGCAACGGCAGCAGGTCCGGGCCGATATCCAGCGGGCGGCGTTCGCGTTGTTCGTGCGGTCCGGATTCGACGAGGTGACCACGGAGCAGATCGCCGCCGCGGCCGGTGTTTCGCCGAGTACGTATTTTCGCCACGTACGCAGCAAGGAAGACCTGCTGCTCGACCCGGTGCGCGAAGGCGGAGCCGGCATCGCCGTCGCATTGGAGGCGCGTCCCGAGGACGAGCCGGCCGATATCGCGTTGGCCCGAACCATTCTGGCCCGGTCGACCGAGCGCGCGACCGCGGAACTGGAGCAGTGGCGCGCTGCTTTCGCCACCGCGCCGCATCTGCTCGACCGCGTCGCGTTGATCCCACCCGACCATCGCGCTCGTCTGGTCGAGTTGGTCGCGCAGCGGATGGGCACCGACCCGGCCGCGGACAGCAACCCGGGCCTGCTCGTGCATCTGATGCTCGCGGCAGCCGAGTTCGGCTACCTGCAGTGGCTGCGCAGCGCCGACGATCCGGCCGCCTCACTCGCGGTCTGTGTCGAAGCGGCCGTCTCCGCGGTCATCGACGACCGTTGGGGAGCGACGCGATGACACCAGTGCGGAGCCAGGACAGCGTGATCCCCGCCGACATCGACGTCGTAGTCGTCGGATCGGGGGCGGCCGGGATGAGCGCCGCGATCACCGCGGCACATCGGGGCCTGTCCGTCGTGGTCGTGGAGAAGGCCACCCGGTGGGGTGGTTCCACGGCTCGTTCCGGTGGCGGAGTGTGGATTCCGGGCAACTCGGTGCTCGACCGGCAGGCACCGGCCGACGAGATCGCCGACGCCCGCACCTATCTCACCAGCATCGTCGGCGCGGACGTGGCGCCGGAGTTGATCGACACCTATCTCGATCGCGGGCCGGAGGCATTCGAATTCCTCACCCGCCACACCCCCGTGGACATGGACTGGGTCCCCGGCTACAGCGACTACTACCCGGAAGTCCCGGGCGGTCGCGCGCACGGCCGTTCGGTAGAACCGAAACCCTATGACGCGCGCCGCCTCGGCACCGAGCTCGCCACCATGGAGCCCGACTACTCCAAGGCACCACGCAACTTCGTGCTGACCCAAGCCGACTTCCGCCAGATCCATCTGGGGCTGCGCAATCCGCGAAGCCCGCTGCGCGCGGCGCGCATCGGCTCCCGATGGCTGCGGGGCAGATTGCGCGGTCGGCATCTGCTCGCCCGCGGCCAAGCCCTCAGCGCGATGTTGCGTCAAGGGCTCAGCGAAGCGGGGGTACCGCTGCTGCTCGGCACCGCGCTGGTCGAGCTGTCGGTCACCGACGGGCGCGTGGCCGGCATCGTTGTCCGCCGTCACGGTGAACAGCACCTGATCAGCACTCGCCGCGGGGTGATCCTGGCCTGCGGTGGCTTCGAGCACAACGACCGCATGCGCAAGGAGTACCAGCGCGAACCCATCGGAACCGACTGGACCGTCGGCGCGGCCGCCAACACCGGCGACGGCATCCGCGCCGGACAATCCATCGGCGCGGCGACCGCTTTCATGGACGATGCCTGGTGGGGTCCGTCCATCCCACTGCCACGCACACCCTGGTTCTGTGTGGCCGAGCGCAACTTGCCGGGCAGCCTCATCGTCAACGCCCGCGGCGAGCGATTCATGAACGAATCACTGCCCTATGTGGAAGCCACGCACCGCATGTACGGCGGGGAGAACGGCCAGGGCAGTGGCCCAGGGGTCAACATCCCGGCGTGGCTGGTCTTCGACCAGCGGTACCGCAACCGGTATCTCTTCGCCGGGCTGCCGCCCCGCCAACCGCTGCCCCGGCGCTGGTTCGACGCCGGGGTCCTCACCCGCGCCCACAGCATCGGCGAACTCGCCGGCAAGATCGGCGTCCCCGCCGAGCGGCTCGCCGCGACGGTCGAGCGGTTCAACGCGTTCGCCCACACCGGTGTCGACGAGGACTTCGGCCGTGGCGCCAGTGCCTACGACCGCTATTACGGTGACCCACGCCAACGCCCCAACCCGAACCTGGGTGCGCTCGAGACCGGGCCCTTCTACGGCGCCCAACTCGTCCCGGGCGACCTCGGCACCAAAGGCGGCCTGGTCACCGACATCAACGGCCGCGTGCTGCGCGCGGACGGGAGCGGCATCGCCGGTCTCTACGCCGCGGGCAACACCAGTGCACCGGTCATGGGCCACACCTATGCCGGTCCGGGAGCCACCATCGGTCCGGCGATCGTGTTCGGTTATCTCGCCGCGGAGCACGCCGCCTCGACGCGCGACGGCTGATCACCATCACTGCCTCATACCAGGGCCGCGGTCAGCGACGCGGCGGCGAGCAGCAGGTACGGCGCCGGGTAGCCGAGGTGGGCGTAGCAGCGAGCTCGTAGCACCGTGAGTTCGGCGCCCAGGAAGTACAGCACCAGCCCGGCCGCGGCGGCCACGGCCAGGGGCCGATAGGCCAGCCCGGCGAGCAGACCGAGGCCGCCGACGGCCTTGATCACGGCCAACGGGGTCAGCGCCCACGGGGCGATGCCGTATTGCCGCATGTTCGTGCGGACCCAGTCCGCGCGAACGACATCGATCACCGCCGCGGCCAGGGCCGCCAGGGCGGCGCACACAGTGACGACGACATGAATGGTGTGCATCGGAACGGTCCTCCGGTCTTCGGTGGCGGGCGGTCTGCCACAGTGGATGCGCCCGCCGGGGGATCACGACGGCGTTTGCCGTCCGATCCGATGACGACCGGCGCTGTCGAAAGGTGACCGATGCACCAGGATTTGCTCGCGCTCGCATTCGAACAGCGCCGTGACCGGCTGCGCGGCCTGGCCTACCGAATGCTGGGCGCCACCGCCGAAGCCGAGGACGCGGTGCAAGAGGCTTGGCTGCGCACCGCGGGCACCGGCACCGTCGTCACCGATCTCGACGGTTGGCTCACCACTGTCGTGTCGCGGATCTGCCTGGATGTGCTGCGTGCGCGAGCCCGGCGCGCCGAGGTCACCGCCGACGCGGCACCCGAGCCGCCCGGGACCGATGCGCGCGACGATCCGGCGGCCGAGGCCGTGCACGCGGACGAAGTGGGCCGGGCCCTGCTGGTGGTGCTCGACGCGTTGAGCCCCGAGCAGCGGGTCGCGTTCGTGCTGCACGATCTGTTCGCGGTGCCCTTCGCCGAGATCGCCGCGGTGCTCGGGCGCACGCCGGTGGCCGCGAAGAAGCTCGCCAGCCGGGCCAGGCAGCGGGTGCACGCACCGGCCGAGATCACCGCGGCCGAACTGGCCGAGCAGCGGGTGTTGGTGACGGCGTTCCTGCGGGCCGCGCGCGGAGGTGACCTGGCCGGCCTGCTGGCGATTCTGGCTCCGGAGGTGGTGCGCACGGCCGATCCGGCGGCGCTGCCACCGGGGATGGCGGCGGTGGTGCGGGGTGCGGCAGCGGTCGCCGAGGGCACGGTCGTGCTGCGGGAGCGCTCGCGGGCCGCGGAGATGCTGCTGGTGAACGGGCGGCCGGGGCTGGTGGTGGCCCGGGCGGGGAGACCGCTGTTCGCGGTCACCTTCACCGTGCGCGACGGGCGCATCACCGCCTATGACGTGATCGCGGCGCCGGCACGGTTGGCGGCGCTCAGACTGTCGATGCCCCCGGGCTGATCGCCCACACCGGCTTTCGGCAGTCGATGCAATCGCGCGGTCACTGCCGATACGCACCGACCGCGAGATCGCAGTGCGCGCAGCCCGCTCGGGTCAGAACGCGGGGACGCGGGCGAAACCCAACGGCGGGGTCGGCAGGGGCCCGGGGCGCAGGTCGTGGCGGAACTCCGGGAGCAGGGGCAGCATGTCGACATTGCGGGCCGCGTAGCAGCGCACCATCGGCAGCGCCCGCGACACCTCCGCGCGTTCCACCGGCTCGGGGTCGAGAAAGGCCAGCGCGTCCAAACCGAAGCCCAGGGTGCCTGCGATCCGCACGATGGCGGCCGACTTGCGGCCCCACCCCACCTCGACGGCGGAGAACATCTCGTAGAGGCCGTGCCGGTAGAGCGTGCGCAGCGTGCACGCGCGGTCGCCACGGGCCGCGACGGCGTGCAGCACGCCACGTTCGCTCAGCTTCGTGAGCGTACGCAGCGCCGAATCGCGCAGCGCGGCGTCGGTCCGGTCGTGGACCACACCGTCCCAGAGGGTTTCGTCCAGTTCCCAGACCAGACAACGGACGGCAGGTCGCATTCGTGGTGCCCCCTATCGGATCGTCGCGGCGCGGAGAACTCTACAACCAGTGATAGCGATGGACCAGACTTGTGATCGGGCACCATCCGGGCGGGTTGCCGTACCTCGGGTACCCAGAACCTGACAATTCATTCCGGTTTCCGGCGGCCTTGGCTAGGGTGAACTGGCTGGACAGCGGGGGTACAGCCGAAACAGGGCGAAGGGAACCAGATGTCCGTTCACAATCCATCCCGGCAATCGCTGACCATCTCGGGTCGGCCGATGTCGTCTCCACTCAAGGACGTCCGTGCCTTGTCACGGCAGATGGTGGGACATTTCGTCGAGAACGTGGCCCCCTGCGGCACGCTGCCGGGCGACGCCATCTCCGGCGACGTCACCACCATCACCCGGATCTGTCTGGAATTCGCCGTGAGCATGCTCGACGGCCGCGACATCCCGATCAAGCTGCAGCGATTGCAGGACGCGGCCAGCGGCTGGGCCCGCGAGGGCGTCCCGATCGACACGATCCACCACTCGATCGCCGAGGGCTTCAAGATGGGCCTGGACCTGGTGGTGTCGAGCGCGTCGGTGAAGGACTACGACAACCTGGTCGACGGAGTGAAGATGGTGATGGAGATGCTCGACACCATCACCGCCCAGGTCTCGCTGGCCTACGTGCGCGAACTGCGGGGCGTGGTCAGCGAACACCACACCGCGGTGCACACCCTCACCTCGGCGTTGCTGGGCGGGCACAGCACCTCCACGATGGCGCGCGAATGCGGGATCGCGATCGCCGACAACTACGCCGTGCTGGCGCTGACGATCCCGCCGCACCGGGAGGAGGCCAACCCCGCCCTCGACGCCAAGGTGGTGGCTCGGCGCAAACTGCGCCGGGTGCAGGCCGAACTGGCCAAGCGCTGCGGTGACTCGGCGCTGTCGTTGCTCAGCGTCGACGGCGGCACAGTTCTCATTCCGGCGGCGACCTTCGACCGCGAGGGCCTGGCCGCGCTCGTCGCCCAGCTCTCCCAGGCCGCCCAGGTCGGCATCACCGCCGCGCTGGTGGAGACCGTCACCACCGGCATTCCCGACGCCGCCGACCAGGCGCACGAGTTGCTCGACATGGTGCAGCGGCTCGACGTCACCTCGGGTCTGTACCGCTTCGACGAACTCGCGCTGGAATACCAGCTGACCCGTCCCGGCCCCGGCCGCGAATTCCTCGGCTCACTGCTCGATCCGCTGGACCAGTACCCGGAACTGCTCGAGACCCTGCAACGCCACATTGCCAACAATCTCAACCGCCAGCGCACCGCCAGGGTGCTGCACGTGCACACCAACACTGTCGACTACCGGCTCAAGCGGATCGGCCAGCTCACCGGTTTCGATCCCACTCAACCCTCGGGCCTGTGGTACCTGCGTTCGGCGCTCGTCGCGCGCAGCTACCGCAGCACCGCCGCCTGAGACCGACACCGAAAGGCGCTGCCCGCGACAAGCGGGCAGCGCCTTTCTCGTTCTCAGAGGGAGCCGCCACCTCCGACCAGCCAGGGGTTGAAGGCGCACACGAGTTCATGGCCGCCCGCGGGATCGATGGCGCGCAGCGCGATCGACAGTGCGCGCGGGGAGTACATCATGGTCAGGTGGTCGGAAGCATCTTGCTCACAGCCCTCCTGCAGGGTGATGTTCTGCACGGTCGCACCCGGCCCCGCCTCGAGGAAGGTCAGGTCGTAGGGGTTGGTGACCTCGTCGTAGCGGGTGCCCACCACGGTGTAGTCGACCCCGGCCACGGTGTCGCCGTCGGCGTTGAGTTCGTTGACGAAGTCCGAGCCGATGGTCTGCTGGATGCCTGCGTGCCCGACGAAGATCTCGATGAAGCCCAGGATATCGATACCCAGGTTGTTGATCATGCGGCCCAGAGCGCCGATGCCGACGAGGCTGGTGCCGTGATGGGTGGCGCCATAGGTGACCAGGTTTTTCACCTTGTCGGCGCCGCCGTCGTATTTGGTGTACCAGTTGGCCATCGCACCGCCCTGGGAGTGGGCGACGATGTCGACCTCGTCGGAGCCGGTGGCCGCGAGCACCCGGTCCACGAAGGTGGCGAGCTGATCGGCGGAGTCCTGGATGTAGCCGGTGCCCATCACCCCGGGCAGCACCGAGCCGAGGCCACCGCCCTCGACCAGGCCGGAGCGGCCGTAGTTGAAGGTGAAGGTGCACAGCCCGGCGTCCTTGATCGGCTGCCCCATGAAGGCGTAGCCGTTGTAGGCGTTCATCCAGGTGCCGTGCAGCAACACGACCGGGCGCGGCTTGTCGGCGGTGGGCTTGCAGTCCCAATCGTTGGCACCGGGCGGTGCGGCGTCGCCGTTGCCCAGGCCGTAGGCGAAGGCGCCCAGGAACGAGGTCTGCGCGGGGCCGTGACCGATGGTGTCGGTGGCTTTTCCGCCCGAGGAACCCGAACTCGAACCCGAGCCCCCGTAGCAGTCACCCGAGCCGTTGCCCGAGCCGGCGCCACTGCCGGAGGTGCAGGCCGAGCCGGTGCCCGCGCTGCCGCTGGGGCCCGCGACCGAACGGCCGGAGGCGATGAGGTCGGCGAGTGCCTGTTCGGTCGGCGCGGTGGTGGGGGCCGCGCCCGCCCCGGAGCCGGTGAGCACGACGGCGAGCGCGCTGACGCCGGTGAGCACCGCCGTCTGTAGCGTGCGTCGGCGACTGGGAGATTTCATCGTTGGCGTATCTTCCTGTGCGATTCGATAATTCGTCTCCCCATTTCGATCGGGACAACGAATGGCTTGTCGAAACCGCAATGAACGTAAGCCCGGGAATTCATCGCATTTCGAATCCCGGCAGTGTTCTGGGTAGGTCACCACCCTTCTGGAATCCGCCCCATGACGCGACACAGGAAATATCGGTGGTCTCCGCGTCGGTCAGCATTCGCTGCGGGCGGCGAATCCCAGCAAACGCTCGTCGAGCCAGTGCATCGCCTCCGGGTATCCGGTGACCGCGCCGATGATGTGCTCGCCGGGCACACCGCGGTAGACCGCGTTCGCTCCGAGCGCGCACTGCTCGGTGTAGAGGTTGCGGGCGCCTTCGGCCGGGATCCAGAACTCCTGTTCGCCGTTGTAGATGTAGAGCGGTGTGGCCGAACGCATTCCACCCATCCGGGTCACCTCGTAGATGCTGGTGGCCAGTTCCGAGCGCAACGGGTCGGCGATGTTGGCGCCCACGTCGATGGGCAGGTGCAGCACGCCCGGCACCGCGAACACGTTGACGCACTGATCCTTCATGAACGAGGTGGCCACCCAGCGCCCCAGATTGTTCATCGCCGCCAGGATTTCGGGACGTTCCCGGCCGATCGCCAGGGTCGCGGCCATGAAGATGCCCGAGGCCAGATTCGCATTCATACTGCGGGCGAGGATTTCGAAATCGGCGGGCACCCCGCCCAGCGCGGCGCCGACGATCACCTCGGCGAGCTCGGGTGCGTAGGAACCGAGCAGTTTGGCCGCGCCGTGCGTGGCGATGGCGCCGCCGGAATAACCCGTGATCGCAAAGCGGCTCGCGTCGTAGGCGGGTGCGTCCAGGCCGCGCACGGCCCGGATCGCGTCGAGCACCGCGTGCCCGGCCACATACGGTTCGGCGTAGGCCATCCGGGGTCCTTGGTGATCGGGCACCAGCACCGCGTACCCACGCAACACGGCCAGCTGAGTGGTGGGTGGCAGGAACTCGGTCATGCTGGACTGGGTCGAAAGCCCGTGCGCCAGGGTGTAGCCCGGGGTGCACTTGACGCCCAGTGCGTCGATCGGCAGGTTGTTCACCAGTACCGGCCGGTCGCCGTCACCGGTCCAGTCGGTGGCGGGCACGAGCAGCGTAGCCGTGGCGAAGGAGGGCTTGCCGTGCGCGTCGGCGGTGCGGAATTTCAGCAGCGTCGCCGATCGGATCGGCACCAGGGTCAGCGGCGCGGCCACGGCGGTGACATCGCGGGTTTCGATCAGCTCCCCCGGGGCTGATTCGGCCAGGTCCACGGGCCAGTGGTCGAACATCGGATCACCGACCGGGGTGGGCAGCACCGCCGCGTGCAGCGCCGCGAGTTCGGTCGCCGGATCGGCGGCCGGGGTGATCGGTGACGGGAGCACCTGATCGATCCATTGCTGCAGGCCGGGCAGAAACTCCGGAGTGCCCGGCAACGGCGGCGGCTCGGCCGTGGCCGGGCCGGCGGCGAACGAGCAGGTCAGAAGAATCGAACAGATCAGGACACGCACAGATCTCATGGCACTCACACGCCTTCGGGTGGCACATCGGATTCGTCAGCTGACGCGCGACGATGCGGTGCTCAGAATTCCCGCCGAACCTCCCCCAATGCGCCCTCGTCAGTGCAATCACGGTACGCCGCAACGACACTGCGGCATCGGCGTCGTGCCCGACTCGTGTGCGCACTGCGGCCCGATCGCAACAACGATCGGGCCGTCACCGCGTCGGGGCACGCGGCGACGGCCCGATCCCAACCGGGCTCAGCAGGTGCTGGGCGCCGGTTCCCCCTGCAGCCGGCCCTCGAGCCATCTCAGCGCGGAAGGCAGTCCGAGTACGGCTGCGGTCAGGTGGTCGGGGGTGGGGGTCGCCTCGGCCACCACCGGGGTGCCCGCCGCGCACCAGCGGGCCACAGTGGCGGTGATCGCGTCGACCGGGATGAGCGCATCGATGGGCGAATGCCATTCGAAGACAGGCATTGTCGGCGCACCGGGGTAGAGCTCGAGACTGTTCTCCTCGACCACCGCGCGCGCCCGCGGGTCCTCGGTCAGTGAGGTGGTGGCCGCGAAGTCGAGGATGCCGCGACCTGCGCCCGCGGAGAGGATGCCGTTGGTGCAGGCATCGGCGATCGAGGCCCTGGCCGCCAAACCGCGGGCATTCATCTGCTCGCTGATCGGAAACCTATCGGGGTATTCACGTTCCAGCCCGATCCCGGCGGCCAGGGCCAGACCGAATACCGGGTGCGCACCGAAACCGAGCCCCTCGAGCATCGACACCAGGTTCATCGGCACTCCGCCCATGGCGGCGCCGGCGATCTCGAGTTCGGGGGCGTACTCCGGTTGCAGTGCCGCCGCCCACGCGGTCGCCATCCCGCCACCGGAGTAGCCGGCCATCGCAACCCGGCTCTCGCCCACCTGCAACCGCTCGACCTTGCGAATCGCCCGAATTCCGTCGAGGGTCACCTGACCTCCCAATTTCGCCGCACCGTAGGCGAAGTCGGGGCCGAGATGATCGGGCAGGACCATCGTCCAGCCGCGCCGCAGTGCCACGTTCCAGGCCACCGCTTCACGTACCATCAGATCCGGGTCATCGGTGTAGAGGACTTTGGACACCGAACAGCGCACGCCGAGACCGTTGATGATGTGCTGATAGGACAGCACCGGGGCGTCGCGTCGGTGGTTGTTCGGCTGCAGCACCGTGGTGGTGGCGGCGATCGGTTCGCCGGTGGAATTCGTCGACCGGAACTTGACCAGGGTGACGGTGGTGTCGGGGAACATCGCCAGCGGCGGCATCGGCCGCACCTCGAGCACGTCGCCTGGGCTGGTGGCGGACAGATCGGCCGGCTGGGCGTAGAAGGGGTCGGGGTCCGGGCTCGGGTACAGCGGCGCCCCGTGGCCTGCGGCCGCGGGGGCGGCGACCAGGACCGCTGCAGTGAGTCCGGCCAGCAGGGTGCGGCGGCGCCGAGTGCGTCGTGCCGCGGCGAAGCGGTTCATGCGGCTGTCCTCCCGTGTCGTTGCCGTGGGGTCAGATACTTGCCGGTACCGTGTCTCGGCGATACCGCATCCGGAAGACCTCGGCGGAGCTCACAGGGCCCGACCGGGACAGTTGTGACCGGAGGTGAATACGGCAGGGCGGACGCACCGCCGCCGCGCTGGGCCGATTGTGAGATCTACAGCGCATACGCAGAACATGTTCTGCCCGATGGTGTCGGGCCTACCGTCGAGTAGGAAGGCGCCCAGCAGTGCCGGGGCGAAAGGAGCACGCCATGATTCCCCTCGACGAGAACATCGCCGCCACACCACACCGCATCGAGGGTGGCGAGATACCGACCCGGCGCATCACCGTGTACTTCGACGGCCCGACCCCGCAGGACGCGATGGTGCTCGAGTACGCGGCGACCCATGCCGAGGCGTGGGAATTCACCTCGGCGGCCGTGCACTCCGGGCTACTGGTCACCGTCGACGGCCGGGTGGGCCCCGGATTGCGCAGGTTGCCCTGTCGATCGCTCTGGCACTGAGACCCGCACCACCGTCACCGCCCGGCTCGCCGCACTAGGCTGGCCGGGCGGCCGCGTCCGGGGCCGCGGACAGGAGGGATCTCGGTGGCACGGTATCGCCCCGCACTCGCTGTGCTGGTGCTGGCCGCGGTTGCCGGGTGCGGATCGCCGGACCGCGACGTGGACATCCGGACCCCCTCCGCCACCCCGACGACGACGGTGAATCCGGTGCCGGTCACCGTCGCGCCACCCACCACCACAGTCGACCCGTATGCGGGTCTGCCGCTGATCGATCGTGTGTCCTGGACCGAGAACATCGATGGTGCGCGGCTACGGGTCTTCCCGACCGAGGCGGGCCGCAACACCGCCGCGCCCGGCACCGATGAGGCGGCCTGGCAGGAAGTGCTGGCCCTCGATGCCGGCGCCGACGCGCCGGGAATGCGCGACCAGTTCATCTGCCACTGGGTGTGGGCGAGGATGGTGGCGCCGGACAAACCGAGCTGGAATCTCGAACCGTGGCGGCCCGCCGTCGGTTATTCGGCCACGGTGTCGGCGAATTGCAACCCCGGCGGCCCGGAACGCTGAGCGTCGCCGGACCGCCCGAAAGGAGCACTGACATGCGCGTCGTCATCGCCGGTGGACACGGCAAGATCGCTCTGCAGCTCGCCCGGATACTGACCAGGCGCGGCGATCAGGTGCACGCGCTGATCCGGGATCCCGGCCAGGCCGCCGATATCGCCGCGACCGGCGGCGTGCCGGTCATCTTCGACATCGAACGCGACACCCCCGACGATCTCGCGGCGGCGGTGGCCGGGTCGGAGGCGGTGGTGTTCGCCGCGGGCGCGGGCCCGGGCAGCGGCGCCGCGCGCAAGTACGCCGTCGATCTCGATGGCTCGGTGCGGTTGGCCGTGGCCGCCGAGCAGAGCGGGGCACGCCGGTTCGTGCAGATCTCGTCGATGGGCGCCGGTCAGTCACCGGCCGCGGGCACCGATGAGGTGTGGGCCGCTTATATCGACGCCAAGACCAGGGCCGAACAGGATCTCACCGCACGCGCCCTGGACTGGACGATTCTGCGGCCCGGCGCGCTCACCGATGCCGAAGGCAACGGTCAGATCACGCTCGGCCCGCCCCCGGTTCCGCGCGCCGCGGTACCACGCGCCGATGTCGCCGCGACCATCGCGGCGATCTTGGTGGCGGACAACACCATTCGGCGGACTCTCGAAATGGTATCCGGGCCGGATCCGATCGACGCCGCCGTCGCCGCGATCGAGTAGCCGGAAATTAACTATCGCAATAGATTTCAGCGAGAATCACCCGAACGGCGCAGGGCCGGCCGAAAAGCGGGGCACGGACGGAACGGCTTCGAGCCGGTCATACCCGCATTCGCGGCCGAGGGTGTTGTGAACGCGGAGCCGCAACCGCGGATTCGCCGCTCAGAAGCCGGGAAAGCCCTCGCATCGAGACCGAATCGATAGTACAGATGTGCTTGCATCTGAAAGTGACTCCGTCCTAAACTCAGGGCCGCAACACAATTCAGGGGACAGTCAGGGGAGGCCGCGAGCGGCACTCCCGAGGCCACAGTTGCCTCGGGTTTGCCACTGCCTACACACAGGGGCGTTCAACATGAACCACACCAATGGCCGTTACGGCCTCGCTGATCGCGCAGCGACCACCTACTCCGTCACCGCAGGGTGCTCCAGAGAAACCGCGGTCGCCTTCGTCATCGATGCCGTGGAATCCACCGGCGCGGCGACCCGCAATGATTTCGACATCGACCGCATCGTGAGTACCGCGCACGAAATGGCCGACGACTGGGATCTGCAGGTGCTGGCGCCCGACACCTTCTGGCGAATCGCCGCGGGCTGCATCCGCTACTGAACGCGGCGCGCCTGCTTTCCGACAATCAGACCAGCCCGACGATCAGACCGGCCTGACGATCAGGCCCGCTCGGCGTACTCGAGCAGGATCTCGCGCGAACGGTCCGGACGTTCGGCCTGCACGCTGAGCTGATCCATCACCGACAGGTACAGCGCGAGATCCTGCCTGCGCTCGAGGTAGAGCGCACTCGTGAGCTGTTCGAGGTAGACGATGTCGGGCAGTTCGGGCTCGGCGAAGCGCAGGATGCTGAACGAACTACCCGCCGCGGCATGCCCGCCGGCCGAAAACGGCAGCACCTGCACGGTGACGTTCGGCAGCATCGACAGCTCCACCAGATACTGCAGCTGAGCCCGGTGTACCTCGCGGCCGCCGATCGGGCGGTGCAGCACGGCCTCGTCGATCACCGCCCACACGATCGGCGGGTCGACACGGCGCAACACGTCCTGGCGGCGCTGCCGGACCTGCACGCGGCGGTCGGTGTCGGCATCCTCGTAGCCCAGGGCGACGATCGCCCTGGTGTAGTCCGGGGTCTGCAGCAGCCCGGGCACCAACTGCGCCTCGTAGGTCCGGATCTGGCTGGCCGCCTGCTCGAGCCCGAGGTAGGTGCTGAACCAGGAGGGCAGCAGGTCGCTGTAGCGGTGCCACCAGCCGGGTTCGCTTGCCTGCCTGGCGAGTTCGAAGAACGACTCGCGTTCGGCGGGGTCGAGCACGCCGTAGAGGGTGAGCAGGTCGCGGATGTCGCGTTCTTTGAAACCGGTGCGACCCAGCTCGAGTCGGCTGATCTTCGCATGGGAGCCGCGGATCGCATCACCCGCGGCCTCGCGGGTGATGCCCTTGCCTTCGCGCAGTTTACGCAGTTGGCCACCGAGTGCGATACGCAGCACGGTGGGTCCGCGGTCGACAACCGGTTGCACGCGACCGATCTCGTCGGGTTCAGCCGTCATGGACGCCGATCTTACCGATCAGCGGGTCAAATAGTCGAACTCTCCGGCCTTCGCGCCGCGGATGAACGCGTCGATCTCGGGTCGCGTATAGAACAGCACCGACCCCTGCGGGTCACGGGAGTTGCGTACCGCGACCGAACCGTCGGCCGCTTCGGCAACCTCGACGCAATTGCCGCTGGGGTTGCTGAACGTGCTCTTGCGCCACTCGCTCTCGCGCGGCCGTTCGCGCTGATCATGGTGCATTCCGGACATGCAACACTCCTCGTTCCTCAATGATGCCCATCAGTACGAAAATTGCAGATGCACGCACAAACGTTCTTGCATCTGCACTGCGCGATGCGGACACTAACACGCGTGACGGCACCGCGCACCGATCGGTAGGTTCGGTCCAGGACCATCCGGATTGCGTTCACAAGGTGACGTCCAGTCCCCTGAATTCTCAAGGGCGACAACCCGATCACGGGCCGACGCGGCCGGATTGACTGTGCAGATGTGCTTGCATTTGCAAAAGAGACGGCCGTAGACTCGCGGCAAGATCACCGGGGGTCACCGGCCTCGGCCGGGCGACCTCCGCCGCCGGATGCGAGGGGCCCTCGGATGAGCATTCCGTTTAGACCACCCCGCCGGATCTCGGCCGGCACCGCCGAGCTCGAGATCCCGCGATACCTGGCCGCACCGGGCGCACCGGGCGCACCGGGCGCGGCCTGTGACGACGAGCCCTACGGGCTCACCTACCGCCAGGCCCGCGAGATGTTGCGCCAGCACGACGTGCACGGACCGCAGTGCCGTCAATGGTTGGCCGCGGCGGCCTATCTGTCTGCCGGCCTGGACGACTGATAGTTCGTCGTAACGCGTTTGTGCTGGTCAGCGCAGCCTGAGACGGGCATGCTGAACAGCAGTATCGGCGCGAACGCGAGGTGAGCGACAATGCGGATAGCGGAGATCCTGCGGAACAAGGGAACGACGGTGACCACGGTGGCACCGCACACCACGGTGCGCGCCCTGCTCTCGGTGCTCACCGAACGCAATATCGGCGCGGTGGTGGTCTCGCCCGATGCCGAGACGATCGCCGGCATCGTGTCCGAACGTGATGTGGTGCGCCGCCTCGATGCCGAGGGCGCCCCGCTGCTCGATCGGCCCGTCGCCGACATCATGACCGTGCAGGTGCGCACCTGCGGCCCGGACGACGACGTGTCCTCACTGCGCGATGTGATGACCGAACACCGCGTGCGGCACATGCCCGTGGTGCAGGACAACCGGCTGATCGGCATCGTGAGCATCGGGGATGTGGTGAAGAGCGAGATCACCGAGCTCGCCACCGAACGCGAGCAGCTCGTGGACTACCTGCAGGGCAGGTACTGACACCGGGCTCGCCCCGAAAAGCGTTGTCCGCGCGTATCGTTGATCACGTGCACCCCCTCCGGCCCGAGCTCGTCGCCGTACCGGGGACCCGGCACGCACCCACCCCGGTGCCCGGCACGGTCCGGGACCGCTTCCCCGCGCTCGCCGATCCCGGGGTCGTGTACCTCGACAGCGCCGCCACCACACAGAAGCCCGATACCGTGATCGCCGCGGTCACCGGTTACCTCAGCGAGCACACCGCCAACGCCGGCCGCGGGAGTTATGGGTGGTCCACCACCCTGGCCGCGCGCATCGCCGCGATCCGCACCCGCGCGGCCGGTTTCCTCGGGGCCCGCCACCCGGACGAGATCGTGTTCACCGGCGGAGCGACGGCCGCGCTCGGCGCGATCGCGCACAGCTGGGGGCTGGCGGTCCTCGACGACGGTGACGAAATCCTCTACAACCCCGCCGACCATGCCGCCAATGTGCTGCCGTGGCTACACCTACGCGACACCCTCGCCCGGTTCGGTCGCCGAATAGTGTTGCGCCCCTACGGCAGCACGCGCACCGGCGAAGCCGATGTGGACGACATCCTGGCACAGGTGGGTCCGCGTACCCGGTTGATCACCACCAGCCACCTGCATCACGTGTACGGCGGGCTGAGCACCCTCGAGGAGCTGCGCGGCCGGATCGATCCCGCGATCGCGCTGTGCTTCGACTGCGCACAGAGCGGTGGGCACCTGCCCGTCGACGTGACCGCGCTCGACGCCGACTTCGCGGTGTTCGCCGGACACAAGATGTTCGGCGCGCCCGGCACCGGGCTGCTGTACTGCCGGCGGCGCGTACACGACCGGCTGCGCCCGTTTCTGCCGGGCGGGCATTCCGGTGTCCGGGCCACCGAGGCCGGCCTGCTGAGCACCGGGATGCCGGAGTTGCTCGAGGGCGGAACGCACAACATTCCCGGAATCCTCTCGCTCGCGGCGGCTTTCGATCTGCTCGACGAGCTCGACCTGTTCGCGGTGGCCGCGCACAATCGCCAGCTCACGCTGCGCCTGATCGAGGGGTTGCGCACGGTGCCCGGCGTGGAGTTCCTGCCCGGCCCCGCGCACGCGGGGTGCGCGGTCGGCTACGGGATCGTGTCGTTAACCCTCGACGGGATCAGCGCGGCCGATCTGGGTTTCGTGCTGACCGAGTCCGGTTTCCTGGTGCGAACGGGGGCGCACTGTGTCCCCGGCGCTGATCCGGCGGCGGGCTCGGTGCGGGTGAGCACCCACCTCTACAACACCCTCGACGAGATCGACCGCTTCGTGGCGTGTGTGGCCGGCATCGCCGGGCACGGGCGCTGAGACCGACCTGTCCCGCAGCCGAGGAGAAACGATGGCCACGCCGCACTACGACCGCCGCGCCGCATCCGGGATACTCGCCCGCCTGGCCACACCCGGGCTTCTCGGTACCGTTCCCACACCCACCGATGCCCGGATCAGCTTCCGGGCCACCGCTTTACAGCCTGAGCACGGCCGAACCCTGACCCGATCGCAGCGGATGTATCTGGAACGGTTCATGCGGCCGTGCCGTCCCGAGCAGGTCACCAGCGCCACGCACCGCATCACCTGGACCGACAGCGCGGGCATCCCCAACACCGCCTACTACCACCGGGCGGGCGCCGGTCCCGCACTCGCGGTGGTCGCGCGCGAAACCGTACTGGCCCTGTGGCATTCGCTGGCCGTGTCGGAACTGGGCGAGCGGGCGGCAGCGCTGTCCTCGCACGATCACGCGGTGCTCGCCGCCACGACCACCGACCACGACCCGCACGAGATCTTCCGGGTCGGGGTGGAGGCCACCGGGCGCGCACTGGTCCAGCACGGCCTCATCGCCGCCGACACGCCCTACCGCAGCATCACCGAATTCGCCGGCGGGCTGCGCGATTCCGGCGTCTTCGCGGCCGTCGCGACCCGCTGGTTCTGGGAGTTGCAGGCCTCCACCTTCCGGCGCGGCATGATCCCGGTCCGTTTCGCCACCCAGACCGACGGGAGTGTGCGTTACACCGCCGAGTCGGTGGCGGTGCTGCGGGCGATGAAGGACGCCACCCTCGCCGACGCGCACGCGGTGATGCGCCGCGCCACCACCGAGGAGGGTCTCGACACCGAGGCAGCGGTCGCCAAGTACCACGACGACCTGGATCTCATCTCACGCCAGTACGCCCTGCTCACGCCGGGCACCCACCCCACCTGCCTGGCCGCCCACGCGGTCGACGGCGCGGCGCAACCGGTGCTGGCGACGGTGGTCGACCGGTTCGTCGAGACCTTCACCGCGCTCGCCGAGACGGTGCGCGTCGTCGAGGACACCACGGCAGTGACCGTCGAGGATGCGCCGATCGGCGACGACAGCGTGTTCTACGTTCCCGACATGAGTTGTCAGCACTGCGTGCGCACCATCACCGCACTGCTCGAGTCGATGGACATCCCGGTCGTCGAGATCGACCTGGCGGCCAAGCGGGTGATCGCGCGGATTCGCAGCCCACGCCACCGCTCCCGGGTATTCGAAGCCCTGCGCGACAGCGGTTACCACCCCGTCGACGACGTGCCCGCGGCGGTGCCGGGGGCGCCGGTGGGATGAGCCCGCCCGCTGTTCCCGCCGCCCTGCATCCGCTCGTCGCCGCCTTCCTCGATGACCGGGTGGCAGTGCGCGCGGCACTGCGACGCTTCGGTTCGCCGCTGCACCTGGTGTTCCCGCAGGTGTTCGCCGACAACCTCACCGCGCTGCGCACTGTTCTCGATGGCGTGCCGGGCGGGTATCGAATCTGCTACGCGCACAAGGTGAACCGGTCGGCGGCACTGGCGGCCACCGCCGCGCACGCCGGGATCGGGATCGACGTGGCCTCGGCACAGGAGTTGCGTTCGGCGCTGACGGCCGGTTTCGGGTCCGACCGGATCGAGGTCACCGGCCCCAAGGGCGCCGCGCTGCTGCGGGCCGCGCTCGCGGCGGGGGTGACGATCAATGTGGACAATCTGTGGGAGCTGTCGACCATCGCCGAGATGGCGGAGACCACCGTGCCGGTGCTGCTGCGGCTGTCGGGTTTCGCGGCGAGCGCGCCGAGCCGGTTCGGCATCGACCACACCGAAGTGGAACGCGCGTTCGAGCTGCTGACCCGGCACCGCGACCGCCTGCGGCTACTCGGTGTGGCGTTCCACCTCGACACCGCGGCCACCCAGGAGCGCGTGGCCGCGGTCGGCGACTGCCTGACGGTGCTCGAGCGCGCGTACGCGCACGGCCTGACCCCGACCGTGCTCGACATCGGGGGTGGGTTGCGTCAGGTCTTCACCGCCGATGCCGCTGCCTACGACGCCTATGACCAGGCGCTGCGCGTCGGCCTGCTGGGCCGGGGGCCCGCCGTGCACTGGGGGCTGAATTCTTTCGGCTACCAGGTCACCGACGGCACGGTGCACGGTCGAGCGGTGTTCCACAAGTACGCCAATACCGAGTCGGCCCCGACGATGCTCGGCGAACTGCTCGCCGCGCCCCTGCCCGGACACGGCGGGCGGACGGTGAGCGCGGTACTGGCCGACAATCTGCTGCAGCTGTGGCTCGAGCCGGGCAAAGCGCTGGTCGATCACGCCGGGATCACCGTCACCCAGGTCGAATTCGTCAAACAAGTGGGTAGCGGTACGACGCTGGTCCACCTCAACGCCAGTCGCGACACGGTCACCGCGGCCGATCAGGAGGTGCTCATCGATCCCCTCGTCCTGAGCGAACCGGGCGAGTCCTCGCCCACCGGCGTGTATTTCGCCGGGCACCTGTGTCTGGAGCGCGACCTGCTCACCCAGCGGCAGGTGCGGGTGGATCGGCTCCCGGACCCGGGTGACCCGGTGGTGTTCGCCAATACCGGCGCCTACCACATGGATCTGTCGGCCGCCCAGGCCAGCATGCATCCGCTACCGGCGAGAGTGGCAGTGCGGCACCGCGCCGGACGATTCGTGCTCTACCCCGACACGGTCTACCGGCCCGGCGACGAGGTGCGGTGATGGTCTACAACCACATCACCGAGCTGATCGGCAACACTCCCCTGCTGCGACTCGACCCGGCCGTGCACGGGCTGGCGGAGGTGGAGCTGTACGCGAAGCTGGAGTCGCACAACCCTTTCGGGTCGGTGAAGGACCGCGTGGCCTGGACCATGATCCGCGACGACCTCGACCGGATCGCCACACAGGGGCGGTCGTTCATCGAGGCCTCGAGCGGCAACACCGCCAAGGCGCTGCGGGTGCTCGGTGCGGTGCACGGCATCGGACTGCGGGCGGTCACCAACCGGATCAGAGTGGCCGAAGTGCGCGCGCTGTTGCAGTTGCTCGGCACCGAGGTCAAGGAGCTGCCGGGACTGTCCGAATGCCCGGACCCGCATGCGGCCGACGACGTTTCGGCGGTCATCGAGCAAACCATCGGCCAGGCGCCCGCGCACTGGTATCACCCCTCGCAGTACACCAACGAGCGCAACATCGAGGCCCATCACGACGGCACCGGCGCCGAGATCGCCGCCGACCTGGCCGAGGCCGGCAGTACCGAACTGGACTATCTGATCGGCGGTCTGGGGACCACCGGGTCCACCCGCGGCACCGCCACAGCGCTGCGGGCCCACCATCCGCGACTGCGCACGATCGGTGTGGTGTCGGACCGTCACGACTTCATCCCCGGCATCCGGTCCGAACGTGAGATGTGGGACGTGGGCCTGTTCCGGCCGGACTTCTACCACGACATCGTCACCGTCGATTCCGCCTCGGCGATCGAGGCGACCCTGGATCTGGTCAACGGGTACGGCGTCCTGGCCGGACCCACCAGCGGCGCCGGGTACGTCGCGGCTCTGCGCACGCTCGCGGCGGCGCCGCGTCCACCCGGCCGGCCGCTGGTGGCGGTGCTGATCGTGTGCGACCGGCTCGAACCGTATCTGTCCTACTTCGAGAAGCGCAGGCCGGACCTGTTCGGCAAGCCGGCGAACCCGGCCGCGCCCGACCCGGCCGACACCGCCGCGGCCCCCGCCCTCACGCCCGAGGCGCTGGCCGAACTCGAGCGCACCGGGCGCCCGACCGTCGTCGACACCCGCGGCGCGATGGCGTACCGGGTGGGCCATGTCCCCGGCTCGCTGAACATCCGTGACGATCAGCTCGACGACATGTTCACCCAGGGCATGCCGTTCCCCCGCTCGCGACCGGTGGTGTTCGTCTGCCCGGTCGGTGAGACCTCGCTGCGTTTCGCGGCGCAGGCCCGACACGCCGGCTACGACGCGTACAGCCTCTCGGGCGGCATCCTCGCCTGGCGGGACGCGGGATTCGCGCTCGAACGGGGCTGATCAGACCGCCACCCGGGCGCGGCGGGTGCCACTGCGCGCGGGACGACCGGTCACCGCGTGCAGTGCCGCCAGCGGGCCACGGTAGCCCTCGGCGAGCAGGGCCAGCACCGTCCGGAACCGGGCCACGAAACGGGCGGCGGTGTCGGCGTCGAGACGTGCGGTCGGGTACAGGAAGCAGCCGTCGATGCCGGCCGCGACGCCCAGCGCGTCATAGTGGTCGGTGAGCCCGAACTCGAGGTCATGTTTGGCGCGCACCACCCCGGTCGGCACTTCGGTGACGGACAAACCCGGTGCGGGAGCCGACTCGGTGGCCGGGCACGGGGAGTCGGCCCGTTGCAGGACGAGGGTGGCCTGGAACAGCGGCAGGTCGGGATCCTGCGGCAAGCAGCGCTTGAGCCGGGGATTGGGAGTGTCGGGGTGGGCGTAGGCGGCCAGCGCGACCCGGCGCACCTGGTCGATGAGTTCGTCGACGTCGGCGGCGCGGTCCAGGCGCACCCGCATCAGCACGTCGTCGGAGAAGTTGCCGACCAGCTCGTCGAGCAGGCGGTGATCGCGGCCCGGGACCGCGGTGGCCACGGTGACATCGGTGCTGCGCGCGAACGCGCCCACTGTCACCGCGAACGCCGCCTGCAGCACCATGAACAGGCTCGCCCGCCGTTCCTGCGCCAACCGCAACAGACCGGCATGGGTCGTGGCGTCGAGGGAGATCGGCAGCAGCGCACCGGCTGCCGGATCGCTCGGCGGGAACGACGGTTCGCGGGTGGGCAGGGCGAGCAGGGCGGGTCGGCCGGCCAAAGTGTTGGCCCAGTAGCGCAATTGCTGGGTGGCCCGGCTCCACTCGTCGGTGAACTCGCCGAGCTGCGCGTGCTTCCACAGCGTGTAGTCGGTGTAGGTGACCGGCAGTGGCGACCAGTCCGGTGCCGTGCCGCCGCGGCAGGCGAGGTAGGCGGTGATCAGGTCGCGGGTCAGCGGGCGCATCGAGCGGCCGTCGACGGAGATGTGGTGCACGACCAGTACCAGCACCACATCGTCGGGGGCGAGCACAAGCAGGCGCGCCCGGATGGGCAGATCACGCTCGAGGTCGAAGGCGGCGGTGGCCGTCGCGGCGACGGCGGAACCGAGTTCAGCCTCGGTGACGGCGCTCTCGGTCACGTCGAGCACGACATCGGCCGGGTCGACGACGTGCTGAGCCGGTCCGTGCTCGGTCGCCGGATAGCGGGTGCGCAGCGGTTCGTGGCGGGTCACCAGGCACATCAGCGCGGCACGCAAGGCGTCGACTTCGACACCCGCGCCACGTAACCGCAGGGCGCGCGCGACATTCCAGTCCGCCGAGCGGCCCAGGCGCGCGGCATGCCACATCCGTTCCTGCGCGGGCGCCAGCGGCACCCACGCCGGACGCGGGCGCGCGACCAGTGTCGCCACCGGTGGCCGATGACACCTCGATGCGGTGCTCCTGGTGTGCTCCGTCGCCACCAGGACGCCGCGACCGACGTCGTATCCCCCCGACTTGATCCCCACACCGGGACCGACCACTCGCCTGCGACCTCCTGCACTCGTAGAACAGATTCGGGACGCTAACGAGCGGATATGAACAAACAGTTACCGCATCGTGACCATGATCGGGCCACCCGGCGCCGGGGCCCGCCGACTATCCACTTTCCGGCGAAAACGCCCAAACCCCGCGTTAGAGTGGCGTCGGGTCACGTGGAGCGAGGAGTTGGTCGGTGTCTGTCGGGAAATTGGTGTCCTTCGATGGTTCTCGGGGTTTCGGATTCATCCGACCCGATGACGGCGGACCGGATGTGTTCGTCCACGTCAACGACATCGGCCTCGGCGAGGACGAACTGCGCCAGGGCAGGCTGTTCGAATTCGAGGTCACCGAGGGCGATCGCGGTCCCAAGGCGATCAATCTGACGGCGCTCGGGCAGGCGGCACCCGCCCCCAGAACCCGCAGGGACCATGGCACCGGTGACCGTCTCGATCCGGAGGACATGCGCAGGCAGATCACCGAGCTGCTGCTGGAGGCGTCCCCGGCGCTCACCGCCGCCGAGATCATCACCATCCGCGACCGTTTCACCACCTTCGCCGACGAACACGGGTGGCTCGACAGCTGAGCTCACCGCCGAACGCGCCCGTGATGTCCACGCACGTGTCGGTCCCCCGGCCTACGATCGCCTCGAGCAGCAATCTCCACCAGCACCGATGAATCGGCTGCGCTCGCGACGTCGACACGGGTGAGACACCCGCGAGGAGGATCGGATGGATCTACCGGTGATGCCGCCAGTGCGTCCCATGCTGGCCAAGTCGACGCCGTCACTACCGCGCGAACCCGGCATCGGTTACGAGCCGAAGTGGGACGGCTTCCGCTGCATCGTGTTCCGCGACGGCGACGAGATCGAGCTGGGTTCACGCAACGATCGCCCGCTCACCCGGTACTTCCCCGAACTCGTGGAACTACTCGCGGCCGCACTGCCGCAACGCTGTGTCGTCGACGGCGAGATCGTGGTGGTCACCGAGCAGGGGCTCGACTTCGACACCCTGCAGCAGCGCCTGCATCCGGCCGCGTCGCGGGTGAACAAGCTGGCCGCCGAGACGCCGGCGAGTTTCGTCGCCTTCGACCTGCTCGCCCTCGATGATCGCGACCTGACCCCCGTCGCGTTCTCCGAACGCCGCCGCGAGCTCGAGTCGCTGCTCGACGCGGCGCCGGGACGGATCCATCTGACGCCGATCACCCACGATCCCGACATCGCCCAGGACTGGTTCACCCGGTTCGAGGGCGCGGGGTTCGACGGGGTGATCGCCAAAGCCGACGGCCTGCCCTATCAGCAGGACAAACGGGTGATGCTCAAGATCAAACACGAGCGCACCGCCGACTGCGTGGTCGCCGGATACCGGATGCACAAGGACGGCGAAGGCGTGGGATCGCTGCTGCTCGGTCTCTTCGACGACGAGGGCAATCTGCATCATGTCGGGGTCGCGTCGAGTTTCACCGCCGCTCGGCGGCGCGAACTGCTCGGTGAGCTCGCGCCGTTACGCGAGAACGCGCTGGCCGAACATCCGTGGCGCAACTGGGCCGACGCCGCCGCCCAGGCCGCGGCCGAGGGCAAGATGCCGGGCGGGGTGAGCCGTTGGACCGGCGGCAAGGATCTGTCGTGGGAACCGCTGCGCCCGGAACTGGTGGCCGAGGTGCGCTACGAGCACGTGCAGTCGGGGCGATTCCGCCACGGTGGGCGGCTGGTCCGTTTCCGGCCCGACCGCACCCCCGAGTCGTGCACCTACGCTCAGCTCGACGAGGTGGCCCCGGCCGAACTCGACGCGATCTTCGGAGTCCGGTCGTGAGCGCCGGCGCCGAGATCGAGGTCGACGGCCACACCGTGACGATCAGCCATCCCGACAAGGTCTATTTCAGCAAGCGGGGTGAGACCAAACTCGACCTGGTGCGCTACTACCAGGCCGTCGCCGCACCACTGCTGAGCGCGATCGGTGACCGCCCGGTGCTGCTCGAACGCTATCCCGACGGCGCTTCGGGCAAATCCTGGTTCCAGAAGCGGGTGCCGAAGACCGCACCGGACTGGTTACGGACCGTGGAGGTGTCCACGCCCAACGGCACCACCAGCGACGCCCTGGTGGCACACGATCTCGCGCACGTCCTGTGGGCGGTGAACCAGGGGTGCCTGGGCTTCCACGTCTGGCCCAACCACGTGCCCGACCTGCGCGTCACCGACGAGTTACGCATCGACCTGGACCCGTCGCCGGGCATCGGCTTCGACGATCTGCGCCGCGCGGCCGTACGCACCCGCGAACTGCTCACCGAACTCGGCATCGACTGCCGGGTCAAGACTTCCGGTTCACGCGGACTGCACATCTACGCGATGTTGGCGCCGCGCTGGGACGGCTACGAGGTGCGTGCCGCCGCGGTGGCGCTGGCCAGGGAACTCGAACGCAGGCACCCCGAGGAGATCACCGCCCAGTGGTGGAAGGAAGAACGCGGCACCCGGGTGTTCATCGACTACAACCAGAACGCCCCCCACAAGACGGTGTTCGGCGCCTGGTCGGTGCGCCCCAAGGTGGGCGGTCAGGTGTCGACGCCGATCACCTGGGACGACCTCGACACCGTGGTGCCCGACGAACTGACCCTGGCCACCGTGCCTGCCCGGCTCGCCGAACGGGGTGACCCCTGGGCCGGGCGCTCCCCGCAGTCGATCGAGCCGCTGCTTGCCATGTCCGAAAGCGACATGGCTGCGGGGCTGATGGACGCACCGTGGCCCCCGCAGTACCCGAAGATGCCGAACGAGCCGCCGCGAGTACAACCCAGCCGCGCCAGGAAATCGGACTGACCTATTCGATCCAGGGCACCCAGGAACCGCCCTCGCACACCAGGGCGTAGTTGTCGGAGGTCCGGCCCGACTTGTCCACCGACGGATCGCACTGCGTGCCGGCCGAATAGTACGATCCGGCCACCCGATACGGCCCCGACCAGGTGAAACCGTCGCCGTCGCGCAAACACAGCAGGGTCGCGCCGTCGGCCGCTACGCCGAGCAACCCGGCTTGATCGGCCGAGCACGGCGTGTCCTCGGCGACGATGTCGGCGGCGGCGGGCGGGGTCACCACCACCGGAGCCGCCCTGGTCGCGGTCGGCGCGCCCTGCGAGGCCACCGCGACCGAGGTCGTGGCCGCGGTGGTCTGCGCCAGGGCCGGCATCTCCACGTCGAACCCGCCGAAGACCACCATCGCCACGGCCGCCGCGACCGCCGCTTCGCCGATACCGAGCAGCAGGGCCAGCACCGCGATTCCGCGCCCACGCGGATGCCCGAACGACAGCAGACCGAACACGATGGCGATCGGAAAGATCAGCACCAGCGCCGCGGCGAGGGCGACCATCGAGTACGGGTTGACCCGAACGCGATCAGCGTGGCCGCGGCCGGGGTCGTCGTCGGTGGCCGCGTGCGGCCAGCGCTGCCCGTTCCAGCGCCGGTCATCCAGTTCGTCCTCGGGGTCGTTGTCCCAATCCTCGTACCGTGCCATCAACCCCGGGTCCCTCTCGATCTCCCGGGCGCGGAACGAAACAGAATGCGACTCCGGGTTACGCGACGAGAATAAGGACTCGTGATCGATCGGTCAGCGCAACCGGTAAATTCACCGGTCGGCCGAGCGCGGCTCGACGCTGGGAATCGTGCGGGTGATCATGGTGAGCAGGGTGTCGGCGAGCAGCCGGTGCACCTGCGGTCTGCTCAGGGTGCCGCGGGTGATCCATTCCCGGCCCGCCACCTTCACCAGGCCCGCATACGCGATGACCAGCGCGCGCAATTGCGCGCTGTCGGCCAGGTCGGCGCGCCCGATCATCACCAGCATGCGGGCGGCGGCGGCATCGTCGGCCTGGTCGAGGATCTGCTGCACCTCGGGGTCGTCGCCGACACCTTCGTGGCTGGTGACCTTCACCCAGGTGGTGCCGTGCTCGACGATGGTGTCGAGCAGCCAGGTGACGATCGCGTCGACCCGTTCCTCCGGTGTCCCCTCCGGGATCGACACCTTCTCCGGTCGCGGCAAGGTGACCATCCGGTGGACCACGGCCAGGTACAGGTCGCGTTTGTTGCCGAAGTAGTGGTTGATCAGTCCCCGCGCGACGCCGGCGCGCTGGGCGAGCTCGGCCGTGGACACCGCCGCATAGGGTCGCTCGCCGAACATTTCGATGGCACAGGCCAGAATCTGCGCACGTCGCTCGTCGGGCTCTAGCCTGCGCCTGCGCGGCGCGTCTGCGGTATCGGTGTCGAACGGGGAAATCGGGCTGCTCCGTCGGGTTCGGCGGCCACCGTGGGGTTGCGGTGGCGGTGCACCACGATACCCAGCGGGTCCGGCTCGCGGCCAATGAGACAATGGTTGCTGTCCCCTGCTCCCGCACGAAGGAATGCCGCGCTCCCCGATGACCGAGAACACGATCGATCCGGACGAGTTGGCGACCTGCCTGCGGGTACTGGAACAAGCCGGACAGCTGGAAAAGGAACACCCCGATTCGATCGCGGTGCAACGCGCTGTCGGCCACATGTTCAAAAAGCTCAAGCAGCGTCGCCGCATCGAAGCCAGAGAACAGATCGCGACCGCCGACCGCGCCGTGATCGCGGCCACGGCCACCGGGTCACCGCAGCGCATCGACGACGAGACCGCGGGCATCCCGATCAAGTCCTCGGCCGACGGTTCCACCGCGGGCACCCTGCAGCGGGCCCGCCCCTGCTACATCTGCAAACAGCGCTACACCCAGGTCGACGCGTTCTACCACCAGCTGTGTCCGGACTGCGCGGCCTCGAGCCACGCCAAACGGGAGGCGCGCACCGATCTTTCGGGCAAGCGGGCGCTGCTGACCGGTGGTCGCGCCAAGATCGGCATGTACATCGCGCTGCGGTTGCTGCGCGACGGGGCGCACACCACCATCACCACCCGGTTCCCCAACGACGCGATCCGCCGGTTCGCCGCCATGGAGGACAGCGCCGACTGGTTGCACCGTTTGCGGGTGGTCGGTATCGACCTGCGCGATCCCGCCCAGGTCGTCGCCCTGGCCGATGACGTGGCCGCCCAGGGCCCGCTCGACATCCTGATCAACAACGCCGCCCAGACCGTGCGCCGCTCGGCCGGGGCCTACAGCGCCCTCGTCGACGCCGAGACCTCGCCGTTGCCCGTCGGGATGCTGCCGGAGAAGGTCACCTTCGGCAAGACCATGCAGGCCCACCCGACCGCGCTGACCGCCTCGCTGACGCCGTCACTGTCGGCGGTCGATGTCGCCGAACTGGCCCTGGTCGCCGGCTCGGCCACCCCGGACCGGATCGCGGCCGGTGTGGCCATCGACGCCGGCGGCCTGGTGCCCGATCTCGCGCACACCAACAGCTGGGTGCAGACCGTGGCGGAGGTCGATGCCACCGAACTGCTCGAGGTGCAGCTGTGCAATTCGGTGGCGCCGTTCATCCTGGTGTCGCGGTTGCGGCCGGCGATGGCCGCGGCGGCCGGTCGCCGCAAGTACGTCGTGAACGTCTCGGCGATGGAGGGCCAGTTCAGCCGCGGATACAAGGGCCCGGGCCACCCGCACACGAACATGGCCAAGGCCGCGCTGAACATGCTCACCCGCACCAGCGCGGTGGAGATGTTCGAGGCCGATTCGATCCTGATGACCGCGGTGGACACCGGCTGGATCACCGACGAGCGCCCGCACTACACCAAGGTGCGCCTGGCCGAGGAAGGTTTCCACGCGCCGCTGGACCTGGTCGACGGTGCCGCCCGCGTCTACGACCCGATCGTGCAGGGCGAGCACGGGGTGGATCTCTATGGCTGCTTCCTGAAGGATTACCGCCCGTCACCGTGGTGATCGAAGCGATGCCGAACCGGGACCACGAGCACGATCACCGGGCCGGCGGCGACATATCCTGAAGAGGTGCCGTTCCGGGTGCTGGCCGATGTCATCGCCGTCGCGCACGTCGCGTTCATCGCGTACGTCGTGGTCGGCGGTTTCCTCGCGTGGCGGTGGCCGCGCACCATCGGCCTGCACCTGCTGGCCGCGTCCTGGGGTTTCGGCACCGTAGTCATCGGCTTCGACTGCCCGCTGACCCATGCCGAGAACTGGGCCCGCGTCCGGGCGGGTGTCGCCGGGTTACCCGAAGCCGGTTTCATCGACCACTACCTGACCGGTGTCATCTACCCGGACAGCGCCCTCGGCCTCGTCCGTGCGCTGGCCGCGACCGCAGTACTCCTCTCCTGGCTCGGCTACCTGGGCCTGCACCACCATCGCAAACGGGCCGGACTGCGACAGATACAACATTCCGCGGGTTGACCTACGCGGTTGCCCGCGGGTTGACCGGGGTGTCGATCGCATCGCGTTCGGTACTCATGGATGCGACCCGGCGGCCCGGGCGAATGCCTCGAGCAGGGTGCTCCAGCCGCCACCGCCCTCGACGATGGTGTCGGCGATGGCTTTGCCCTCGACCAACCTGTCGAGGTAGCGATGTTCGAGGGTGACGTCGGTCCGCTCGGGACCTTCGGCAACGAACCGGATCTCGATTTCGCTGGCATGGGCGGGGTCGGGATCGTACTGCCAGCGCCCGTTGATCTGCCAGGTCAACACCAGTCGATGCGGCGGCTCCCACGTCAGCACGGTGCCCCAATCGCATTCGGTGCCGTCGACGCCACGTTCGTACCAGCGCCCGCCCTCGCGTGGCTCGATGATCGCGTCGGCCATCTCGGCCGCACCGATGTGATAGGCGGGCGGCCACCAACTGCCGAAGGACGCGGTGAAGAACGCGAACGCCCGCTCCAGCGGCAGCGCCACGGTGGCCTTGCCTGCCAGCACGGGAAGTTCCGGGGTAGTACTCATGGTCGATTCTCCTGTTCCGAAGCTGCGGCGGCCGCGTCCGCGGCCTTCTGGAAAGCGGTCAACGCGTCGTCCCAGATGTGCTGGAAATACGCTTGGATCGCGGCCAGACCCTCGGTGTCGATCCGGTAGATCCGCCGCGTGCCCGCCGGTGTGGCGACCACCAGACCTCCCTGCTTGAGGACCTGTAGATGCTGCGAGACCGCCTGCCTGGTGATCGGCAACTCTTCGGCCAGCTCACCCACCGACGCCTCCCGGCGCGCCAGACGCTCGAAGATCGCCTTGCGCATCGGATCACCCAGAATCGTCAGATCCACTTCTCTGAAAGTTGCCACTTTCGTAAGTGTGCGCTTTCACCTGCTGTTGCGCAAGCCCTCGGTGGGCGAAATGTTCTCGGCGCGGGCGAGCCGCCCGACCGAGCCGTCGCTCACGGCCGGCCCGCCGCTAGTCTCGGTGCGTGCCGCAAAAGATCATCCTCGATGTCGATACCGGGATCGATGACTCCCTCGCCATGCTGTACCTGCTGGCGTCGCCGGAGGCCGAGCTCCTCGGGATCGCCGCGACGGCGGGCAACGTTCCCGCGGCGCAGGTGGCGGCCAACACGCTGGCTGTGCTCGATCTGGGGCGAGCGCCCGAGATCGAGGTGGCCCTCGGCGCGGCCGAACCGCTCGCCGTTCCACTGCGCACCACCGAGGACACACACGGTCTACAGGGTCTCGGTTACGCCGTACTGCCCCTGTCCCCGCGCGCACTGTCGGCACGGTCGGCGGCGCAACTGTGGGTCGAGCTGGCTCGCGCCCATCCCGGCGAGGCGATCGGACTGTGCACCGGCCCGCTCACCAACCTCGCCTTGGCGTTGCGCATCGAGCCGGAGCTCCCCCGGTTGCTGCGCCGCCTGGTGATCATGGGTGGCGCGTTCAATCATCCCGGTAACACGACGCCGACCAACGAGTGGAACGTGCACGTGGACCCGGAGGCGGCCAAGGAGGTGTTCGACGCGTTCTCGGCGGCCCCACCCGATCGCCGGCCGGTGGTGTGCGCGCTCGATGTCACCGAGACCATCGAGATGCGGACCGAACATCTCGAGCAGCTCGCCCGCGCCGCCGGCAGTACGCCGCACGAACCGATCGGGCCCGCCGACCTGCTCGAATGGCGTTCGGCGGCAACGAATCCGATCGTGCGCTACCTGACCGACGCCGTGCGCTTCTATTTCGACTTCCACCACCAGTACGAGCTGGGCTACCTCGCGCACATGCACGACCCGTTCGCCGCCGCCGTCGCCCTGGACCCGGCGCTGGCCACGACACGGCCCGCGACGGTCGACGTGGAGCTCACGGGCACCCTCACCCGGGCGACCACGGTCGCCGACTGGGCCGGCATGTGGGGCCGTGAACCCAACGCCGACATCGTGATCGGCGCCGACCCCGCGTTGTTCTTCGAACGTCTCGTCACCCGCGTCGGCGCCCTGGCCCGCCGCCTGTACCCGGAGCAACCATGACTGTCGACACCGCCACCTACCTCACCGACTTCCGCCGCCGCCTCGACCTTCCCGCGATCGTCGACGTGCACACCCACTTCATGCCCGACCAGGTGATGCGCAAGGTGTGGGCCTACTTCGACGCGGCCGGACCCCTCACCGGGCGCCCCTGGCCCATCACCTACCGCGACGACGAACAGGTACGCCTGAAAACATTGCGCGACTTCGGTGTCCGCGCGTTCACCTCCCTGGTGTACCCCCACAAGCCCGACATGGCCGCCTGGCTCAACAGCTGGACCGCCGACTTCGCCGCCCGCACCCCCGACTGCCTGCACACCGCCACCTTCTATCCCGAGCCCGACGCACCCCGCTACGTCCGCGAGGCCATCGACGGCGGCGCCCGAATCTTCAAGGTGCACATCCAGGTCGGCGCGTTCTCACCCCTCGACCCGCTCCTCGACCCGGTCTGGTCGATCCTCGCCGAAAGCGGCACACCGGTCCTCATCCACTGCGGATCCGGCCCCGCACCCGGCGAATTCACCGGCCCCGCGCCCATCGCCGAACTCCTGCGACGCTTCCCGGCGCTACGCCTGATCATCGCCCACATGGGCACCCCGGAGTACCGCGAATTCCTCGACCTGGCCGACCGGTACCCCCAGCTCTACCTCGACACCACCATGGTCTGGACCGACTTCAGCGAAGGCGACGCCCCCTTCCCCACCGACGAGCGAACCCGCCTGCACCGCTTCGCCGACCGCATCCTGTTCGGCAGCGACTTCCCCAACATCCCCTACCCCTACGCCGAAGCCGTCAACGCCCTCGAACGCCTCGACCTCGGACCGGACTGGTTACGCAAGGTGTGCCACGACAATGCCGTCGGGCTGTTCGGCCTGGCACCGTAACCTACGGGGATCGGCCTCCAGCGGGGCACGACATCACCGACGCCTGAACGCCTTCTCGGTCGTGGCCGCACCCGCTCGCTGACCCTACTGCTGCCCAAGTTCTCGACCTGTCGGCGTTCTGTGAGCGGTCAATCGCGACCACGGTGCCTTTCGAGATAGGCTTTGGCCTGCGCAAGCTCGGTCTCGATGTTTCCGGGGAGGTTGCGGCGCAAGATCGGATCGACCAGCCAACGTAGCGCCGGGATGAGCTCTGCGGTCATCGTCCTGGTCACCAGGGTGCCATTTTCGACAGGTTCACAGACAAAGCTGGCGTGGAACTTCATCAAGCCGTGCCACAGTCGGCTGTCCGGCAACGGCGCGAGCCCCACATCCACACGCTCACCGGCGGTGAGCCGTCCCTGCGCGATCATTTTCGGCGCCGGACCGGGAAGGCCCGGCATCGCCGGACGGAACTTGAATTCAACGAGATTCCCCTCGCGCCGGACCCAGTCGAATCGGCCGATCTTGCTGTCGACCTCGGCGTATCGTTCCACGTCCATCGCGAATTCCAGAAAGTCCTCCGGATGGCACGGCATCATCTGCTGCGCTCGCGCTTCAACCACTTCACTGTCTCCTCTGCTTGCTCGTCGGACGGGGTTCGACGCACAAATCCGCGGGATCGCTATGTCAACTCCGTTGTTGCACCATCAATGTCGAGTCCTTCGCGGACAAGTTTTGCGTCCCTCGGCAGAGCGAGGAAGCCAAAGGACAGCAGCAGCATGATCCCCGCGCCATACCAGAGCGTGTAGCGGAAAGTATTGGCGAAATTGATCGCATTGGCGTGCTCTCCGGCCTCGGTGAGCGCGCGGGTCACGGCGGGATCGGCCACAGCAGATCCCCGACAGGCTTCCGGCTCTTCGGTGGGGTCGACCTGCGCAGACCGATCACGAACACAAGCCCGAAAACCGTCGGCAATCGCCGTCTGCGCTGGGCCTGGCAGACCTGCTGCAGCGAGTTCGGGCCGCACTCGTCCCACCGCTTCGTCGGCGCCCCGCCCGGAATCGTGATCCAGTTGAGTGAAGAAGACGATCCCGACGAGCGCGACACCGAGCGCGATACCGAGCTGCTGTCCGGTGTTGAGCAACCCGGACGCAGCACCTCCGGCGTGGGTGGGTACCTGCCCCAGCACCAAGTCGATGGTCGGTGCGACCACGAAGCCGAATCCGATGCCGATGAGGACCAGCGGAATCATCATCTGCCAGGAAGTCGTCGCCTGGTCGTAGTGCTGTACCAGCGCACCATAACCGAGGAAGCCGGTACCGGTGAGGAGGCCGCCGACGAGCAGGACACGCCTGCCGAACTCGGGCGCCAATACGCCGGCCGAAACACTCGCACCGATTCCGGTGGCGACCGCGAAGAACAGTGAGGTGAGCCCTGCGTGCAGTGGCGACCAGCCCAGCCCCACCTGCATCAGTAGCGTCCATACCAGGAAGAACCCACCGAAGCAGATCCAGAACAACAGCCAGCTGACAAGCCCGAGCGTGAACGGACGCGACCGGAACAAGCGGAGGTCGATCAACGGCGACCCATCGATGCGCTGGCGTCGACGTTCGTAGCCGATCAAGACCACCAGCGCCACCGCCGACGCCCCTACCATGGCGATGGTCCACGCCGGCCAGCCGAGGCGTCGTCCCTCGGTGAGCGGATAGGTCAGCAGCAGAACAGCGGCGGTAACCAGCGCGACACCGACCAGGTCCAGGCGTGGCGCGGCCACCGATCGGGACTCCTTCATCCACAGCCAGGCAGTGATCAGTGTGATGATGCCGATCGGAATATTGACCAGGAAGATCGGCCGCCAGCCGAGGCCGAACAGATCCCATTCCACCAGCAATGCGCCCAACGCCAGACCCACCGCCGTGGCTGACCCGCACACAGCGCTGTACACCGCGATCGCCTTGGCCCGTTCGCGTTCGGGGAATGATTCGCGGAGAATCGCGAGAATCTGCGGCACCATCAGGCCCGCCGCCAGGCCTTGGAGGAATCGGGAGGCGATCAACATGGTCGGGTCGGAGCTGAGCCCGCAGGCCGCCGAAGCCACCGTGAAAAACACCATTCCGACCATGAAGATTCGCTTGCGACCGTACAGGTCGCCGAGTCGCCCACCGGTGATCAGGATCGCGGCGAAGGCGAGCACGTAGGCGGCGATGATCCATTCGATCTGGGCATACCCGGCACCGAGATCTTCCTGAATGGTCGGCACCGCGACATTGACGATGGTGACATCGAGGAGGTCCACGAAGCCGGCAGCCAGCGTTGTCGCGAAGGCTATCCATCGGCGCGGGTCGGGCTGTGTCGAGTCGGGGTCGGGCGGCTCAACCTTGTTCGGTTGAAGGTCATTGATCACGGGCTAACGCTAACGACACTTCCAGAGCCTTGGAACGGGCTGGAATGCCAGCTTTCAACGGCTTTCAGCCAACGTGTTCACCTGCACGTATGCAACTTTCAACCGTCTGAACGCCTGGCAGTATCTACCGGTAGGCCTACTCTATTGCCATGCATACGGTGGCTGTCCTGGCCTTGGACGGGGTCATACCCTTCGACCTGTCCACCCCGATCGAGGCCTTCGGGCAAACCCGCCTTCCAGGCGGGAACGCGGCATACCGAGTTCGTGTCTGCTCCGCTACTCCCACTGTCGACGCAGGCGCGTTCCTCCTGCAATCGCAACGGGGACTGGACGCACTGGCCGAGGCTGACACGGTCGTACTACCCGGCTGCGCTGAACCCACCGCGCCGATCCCTGCCGAGGTGATCGCCGCCCTGCGCCGGGCCGCGGCAGACGGCACCCGAATTGCCTCGATCTGCACCGGCGCGTTCACCCTCGCGGCCACCGGAGTTCTCGACGGGCATCGCGCCACCACTCACTGGCGCGCCACCGACACACTGGCGGCCTGCTATCCGTCGATAGCGGTCGACCCGGTTGTGCTGTACGTCGACAACGGCCAATTCCTCACCTCCGCAGGCGCATCCGCTGGTTTGGATCTGTGCCTGCACATGATTCGCCGCGACTACGGGTCGGCCGTCGCCGCCGATGCCGCCCGCCTGGCGGTGATGCCGCTGGAGCGCGAGGGCGGTCAGGCCCAGTTCATCGTCCACGACCGCCCACCAACGCCGTGTGGCTCCACGCTCGAACCGGTGCTGCGCTGGATGCAGGACAACGCTGCCTCCGACCTCACCCTCGAAGACATCGCCGAACACTCCCGAATGAGCACGCGAACGCTCAATCGACGATTCCGCGAGCAGACCGGATCCACACCACTGCAATGGCTCCTGCGAGCCCGCATTCGTCAGGCACAGCACCTGCTGGAGAACTCCGACCACCCGGTCGAGCGCGTCGCGGTACAGGTGGGATTCCACTCATCCACGGCTTTCCGCGACCGCTTCAAACGCATCACCGGTACCACCCCCAACGCCTACCGGGCCGCCTTCCGAACCAGCCGCTCAGCTGTGAGGCGCTGACGCGCTGCGCGGGAGCCGTAGGAGAATCATCAATGCCCTCGATCTATGTTCGGCCGGCCTGTGGTGGCAGCGCCTCGAGCAGATGCTCGAGCGCCTCGCGGGCTGCCCGATACTCCTCGGTCCGGTGGCGATATGCGGCGACATTGCGCTCACATGCCTTGGTGAGCTCGGCCCGTACCTCGGCAAGCCGGCTGTTGCGGCGAGCCAGCGCGGCTTCGGTGGTTCGGCAGTCGTCGCGGTACTTCCACACCGGCACGGGCGCCATCAGCGCGAACAGCAGCGTAGGGATCCAATAGCCGAAGGCGACCAGCAGCAGCGCCGCAGCTGCGAGGCCGGCACAGACGGCAGTCGATCCGGGCTTGGACGGGTGGGTCACGGGATTGGTGAGAACGATCATGCGCTCCACGGCTGCGAGTCGCTCGGGATCGTAGGCGTCACCGGTCACTTCGATTGCCGTGCCGTGGCGCTTCACCACCGTGACAACCGGGCCGGGCGCAATGAGTATGCCGGCCAGCTGAGCACGCAGCAGTGGTGTCGCCGATTCGAGCGCGAGCCGACGTAACGGGATCGGTGCGTCGGGATCGAACAGGTCGGCGCGTACCAGTGCAACCACCGTTGCGGCGTCGGTTCCCCAGCTCGGCTCCGATCGCCGCCCTTTCGCCGCGGGCAGCGGCAACTGTTCCATTTCCCTGAGCAACGAGTGTTCGGCCGGGCTCGGCTCCTCGAGCAACTCCCGCAGATAGGTATCCCAGCTCGGGACATCTTGGATAGCAACAGGTTCTGTGTCGTCCTGCGCGACCACGAGGTGATTGCGCAGCGCGATCAGAGCTTCGGCCGGAGTCGAGTCGCCCGTGCTGCCGAAGGTCTTGATCGCCCGGTCCCAGGCAGCCAGCTCCGCGGCATCGGTAGCGGCTGCGCCGAAGAGATCGGCGAGACGGGCGGAAAGCACCTCGGCGGCGACCGGCCCGAATCCGCCGAGCGCCACGCCGACCCACAAGGATCGCCAACCCTGCGCGACACCGGACCCGTTGTGGCCCAGGCCCACCGGTCCCGTGAGCAGGCGCGAAACCGCCGCGTGGAGCAACGCCGACCCGCCGAACGACACACCAGCGGCAACAACGAGCAGGTCGGCGCGAATCGGGTCTCGCTCGCGCGCCTGCTCGAGTACACGATCGCCGTCCAGTGCATCTGTGTCATTCTCGTTGCGAGGCAGGACCCCGGAGAGAACAGCCTTCGCTGCAGGTGGCAGCCAGTAGCCGGGCACGTCCTCGACGTCCGGTAGCCGAGCCGGACCGCCTTGCGCGAGCGCCCGGAACACCTTGCGGATCCGCGTGCGCGCCTGATACTCCTCGAATTCGAGGAGCTGGATACGGAACTCGGTCCAGTCGAGTACCGCACCGAGCTGATCACCGACCGCTCCGACTCGCGAATCGACCTGGTCGATAGAGCTCTGGACTTCGGCTTGAACGGTGGCGAGGGCACGGGCTTGGCGTCGGCGCGCGTCTTGTTCGGAGAGCAGTGCGGCGTCGAGGTCGTTGATGGCACGGGATTGGCCGACAATACCGGTCAGCCAGGGGCTCACGCGAGACATGGGTTCTCCAGCTGGTTCGGTGATTCCGGTCAGGTGAGCAGGCTAGCTCATTCCCGGGCGCGTGCTCCGAACCGTTTGCCGCACCACACTATTCACCGCAGCGCGCAGTTGCTCCGGCCTTGTCGCGACGATCACATCCTCGAGGCGTAGATCGCGAGGCGGATTCGGTTTTCGGTGTCGGTCTTTTCCAGCAGGTTGGCGATGTGGGTTTTGACGGTGCTCACGCCGAGGTGGAGGTGTTCGGCGATGGCCTGGTTGCCGTGGCCTTCGGCTACCAGGCGCAGGACGTCCAGTTCTCGTGCGGTGAATTCCGGTGCCGGTGTGGGTGTTTCGGTGGGGTGGGATTCCAGTGCGCGGGTGACGAGCCGGCGTAGCAGGGTGGGTGAGAACAGGAGGTCGCCGTCTACGGTGCGGCGGATGGCGTCGAGGAGGACGGTGGGTTCGGTGTCCTTCACGAAATAGCCTGCGGCGCCTGCGGCCAGGGCCGGGAACAGGTGTTCGTCGTCGTCGAAGGTGGTCAGGACGAGGACCTTCGCGTGGGGTGCGGCGGCCAGGATCTGGCGGGTGGCGGCGACTCCGTCGAGTCCGGGCATGCGCAGGTCCATGATGACGAGGTCGGGGGTGAGCTCGGCGTAGCGGCGCACCGCCTCGACGCCGTCGGCCGCTTCGCCGGCGACGGTGATGTCGGTGGTGTCCTCGATCAGCATGCGCAGACCGGCGCGGACGAGGCGCTGATCGTCGACGAGTAGCACGGTGATCATGATCGTTCGCCCTCCCGGGTGCGGTCGGGTAGGTGGGCCCGCAGCTCCCAGCCCTGGTCGGTGGGGCCGGCGGTGAGCGTGCCGCCGGCGAGTGCGGCTCGCTCCCGCATGCCGACGATGCCGTGGCCCGGTGAGCCGGTGGGGTCGCCACCGCCGCTGCGGACGGTGAGCTCGATGCCGTGGTCGTCCCGGCCGATCCGGAACCGGACCGGTACCGTGCGGTCGGCGTGTTTCATCACGTTGGTGAGCGACTCCTGCACCAGCCGCAGCAGGGTGAGTCTGCCGACCGCGTCGAGGTCACCGAGGTCGGCGTCGAGCCGGGCGTCGACGGTGAAGCCGGCGGCGCGGACCCTGGACACGGCGGCGTCGATTTCGGTGCCGACGGCGTCGGTGTCGACCAGGGCCACCGTTGCCAGCGCCGGGTCGCGCAGTGCGGCCAGGAGCCGGCGGATGTCGGCCAGCGCGTCGGCGGCGGTGCCACGCACGTCGTCGAGGACGGCGGTGATGCGCGGGTCTGCTTGTCGCACAACGTGACCGGCGACCGATATGCGCAGGATGATCGATGCCATGTGGTGGGCGACCACGTCGTGCAGTTCCCGGGCCAGGGCCGCGCGCTCGTCGATGCGAGTGCGGGCTTCGGCGTCGGCGGCGCGCAGGCGCAGATTGTCGGCGAGGTCGCGCTGGCCGCGCAGGTACAACCCGAGCAGCAGTGGCAGCACCACGTAGGCCACGGCTTCGACGACGGTAGAGGCGCTGCCGACGGAGGTGTCGTGGTGCACCCCGACCCGGCCGAGCACCACCGCCGCCGCCCAGCCAGCGGTCGCGACGACCACAGTGAGCCGCCGGTGTGTGCGGGCGATGACGTCGACCAGGGCGATCGCCCCGAGGAACGGCACCAGCCCGGACACACCCCAGGCCGGGGTACGGAACATGGGCACCGCCAGGGCCGAGAGGGCGAGCGACACCGCCAGCGGCCACCGCCGGCCCGCCACGAACACCACGGCGGCGGCCACGGCCAGCAGCCAGTAATGGGCGGGCACCCGGTACAGGCCGGGGTAGGTGCTGGCCAGCAGCAGCACCGGGACCACAGCCAGCGGCAGCCATCGCACCAGTGGCCGCAGGTCCGGACGGGCACGGTCATCGATCACGCATCCACCGTATGCGCAGGCGGGTGTAGCGGCGGCGGGCGATACGGCGACACACCGGCTCCACGTCCGGAAGTGCTGGGCTGAGTTCCCGCCCACGATCCGGCCCGCAACGACCCCTGCCGTGACGGCAATTAGCACGCAACTGGCGGGTTCGCAAGGGCCGGGCGGGCGGAGTTTTCGGTCCATGGTCGGGCCCGCGGGCGGAGTCGCGCCGTCGGCAACCCAACGAGGCTGGAGGTTCCCTACGCAGAGATGGAGCACACGTGGTCACGCGACGAGGATTCCTCACCGGACTGGCCCTGACGCCGGTGGTGTACGCGGCCGGATGTTCGGTGCGCACCTCCTCGGCACCCGCAGCGGTGGCGGGCACCAGAGCCCTGCCGATTCCGCCACTCGCGCCCTCGACCCTCGGCGCCGACGGTGTGCGCCGGTTCGCCCTGCGCGCCCAGACCGGCAACACCGAGATGCTGCGCGGGTCGTCGACCCCGACCTGGGGCTACAGCGGCTCGGTGCTCGGGCCGACCGTGCGGGCTCGCCGCGGTGAGCAGGTGGAGTTCACCGTCACCAACGGCTTGCCCGAGGCCACCTCGGTGCACTGGCACGGGATGCATCTGCCCGCGAAGTTCGACGGCGGCCCGCATCAGATGATCGCGCCGGGCGCGACGTGGACACCGAGGTGGACGGTGCAGCAGCAGGCCGCGACCCTCTGGTATCACCCGCATCCGCACGGTGCCACCGAAAAGCACGTGCAGCGTGGCCTTTCCGGCTTCTTCCTCATCGACGACGAGGACGCCGACGCCCTGGCTCTCCCGAAAGACTACGGCGTCGACGACATCCCGCTGGTGATCCAGGACCGCCGGTTCACCGCCGAGGGCAGCATCGACGAATCCGATCCCACCGATATCGGCTTGCTGGGTGACACGATCGTCACCAACGGCATCGCCGGCGCGCACCTCACCGTCACCACCGAACGGGTACGGCTACGTATCCTCAACGGGTCGTCGGGGCGCCTCTACAATCTCGCGCTCGCGGACGGGCGAACCTTTCACCTGGTCGGTACCGACGGCGGCCTGCTGCCGAAACCGGTTGCCCTGGAACAACTCCAGCTCAGCCCCGGTGAACGCGCCGAACTGGTGGTGGCCATGAGCCCCGGCGAGCTCCTCAAGTTGCGGTCGTTGCCGATCACCGACCGCGACGGCATCGACCGCCCCACCGAATTCGGTTTCGACGACACCTTCGACATCCTGGATCTGCGGGCGGCCGACACCCTGCGCCCCGCCGCGGCGCTACCCGCGACCCTCGTCCCGATGACAGCCCTGACCGCCGCGTCGACCCCGGCGACCCGGTCCTTCGACCTGCAATGGTTCATGATCAACAACCAGCGCATGGACATGAATCGCATCGATCTCACCGTCCCCGTCGACACCACCGAGGTCTGGTCGGTGCGCAACAAGGACAACTGGCCGCACAACTTCCACGTCCACGACGTCCAGTTCCAGGTGCTCACTGTCGACGGGAAGCCGCCGCCGCCCGCGCTGTCCGGGTGGAAGGACACCGTCTACACCAGCTCCGGCACCACCTACACCCTGGCCATGCGCTTCGCCGACCACACCGACCCCACCTACCCGTACATGTACCACTGTCACCTGCTCCACCACGAGGATCAGGGCATGATGGGCCAGTTCCTGGTCCTGGCCCCCGGCCAGCGGCCCGCGCCGATGGCGATGGACACGGGGTCCACGCACCACGGCTGAGTCAGGATGCGGTACTCCGGTATCGCGCCAGGGCCTCGACCAGTTCGCGGGTGTCCTCTCGAGGCTGGGCGCCGGTGGCGAAACGGCCAGGGTGGGCATCGAATCGGACCACGGTGAGCGTGGTGCCCGTCGGCGTGGATTCGAGTTCCCAGGCGGTAGCGCTGCCGCCCCAGCCAGCCGAAGGCGCCCGGTGCCAGTCGCGGGGGCGGCGGACGCGGAAGCTGATGACCGACGGCGCCATAGCCGGTCAGGGGTCGGCGAGGCCGGCGCGGATGGCGTAGCGAGTGAGGTCTAGCCGGTCCCTGAGGCCGAGTTTGTGCAGGATGTTGGCGCGGTGGCGGTCGACAGTCTTGGCGCTGATGTTCAGCTCGCCGGAGATCTGCTGGCTGCTGTGTCCCTCGGCGATGAGTTTGAGGACTTCTTCCTCGCGCGGCGTGAGGATGGCATCGGGTAGGGGCTCGCCCTTGTGCGTGCGCTGCAGGAAATCGCGGACGAGTGCGGTGACCGCGCCCGGATAGAGGAAAGATTCGCCGCGCATGGTGGCCCGGCAGGCTTGCAGGAGTTCACGGTCGGCGACGGATTTGAGCACATAGCCCGACGCCCCGGCCTTGAGGGATTCGAAGAAGTACTGCTCGTTGTCGTGCATCGACAGCATGAGTATGCGCACGTGCGGGTGCAGACGATGGATTTCGCGTGCGGCCTGCAGTCCGGTCATGCGGGGCATGGCGATGTCGAGGATGGCGAGATCGACCGGTGTGTCGGCGACTCGTTGCACCGCTTCGGCGCCGTTGGCCGCTTCGGCGACAACGGCCAGGTCGGGCTCGGCATCGAGGATCATGCGCAGGCCGCTGCGGACCAGCGCGTGGTCGTCGGCGAGCAGGATGCGGGTGGAGGTTGTCACGGCGGCGGCCTTCGCAGGGTGAGGGGAATGGCTAGGCGAACATCGGTACCGCGGCCCGGATGGGCCTGGATCGTCAGGGCGGCGTCGACGAGCAGCGCACGCTCGCGCATGCCACGGATGCCCGCGCCTTCGCGCGTGATCGTGCCCGTGCCGTTGTCGCGTACCCGCAGCAGCAAGGTGCCGTCGTCGCAGTGGAGGGTGAGCCGGACACTGCCGGCGTGCGCGTGGCGCGCGATATTGGTGAGGCATTCCTGCGCGACGCGGTAGCAGACCAGTTCGATGTCGGCATCCACGCGCCCCAGTTCACTGTCGATCTCCCGGGTGATCGTGAGACCCGCCGTGGCGGCGAACTCGTTGCACAGCGCCGACAGGGCACTGGGCAGGCCCAGATCCTCGAGCACGTCCGGGCGCAGGCGGCGCGCGATACCGCGGACCTCGTCGAGGCAGGCGCGGACGGTTTCCTGCACTTCGTGCAGGTCGTCGTGGAGTTCGGCCGGTGCCCGGTCGGCGGTGCGGCGCAGCCGAAGCAGGGCGACGGTGAGGCTTTGCCCGATTTCGTCGTGCAGTTCACGGGCGATGCGCTGGCGTTCGTTCTCCTGTGCGGCCAGCGCGGAGGAGCTGGCCGTGATGCGTTCGGCTTCCAGGCGCTCGACCATCGCATTGAAAGTGTCGATGACCCGGCTCCAGTCGCCGTTGGCGCTTTCCCGCAGGCGGGTGCTGCCACGCAACGGGTCCACCCGGCGCATGGAAGCGATGAGCTCGTCGATCGGCGCGAGGCTGGATCGCAACAGCAACGCGTTCGCGGCGAGGATGATCGTCAGGCCGATCACGAGGACCGGAACCTCGGTCAGCCGCACACGTGAGGACACCGAGGCCGGTGACAACGCCAGCACCAGCGTGCCGAGGGTGAACACCAGCCCGTTGATGACCACGACCCGACCGAACAGTGCGGTATCGGGTGTGCGCGCCCGGAATCGGTCGAACGCAGCACCGATACGACCGCTCATGAGGCCAGTGTGATCGTTGCCCACGATGGTGTCCATGAGGCGCGGCACCCATTCGATGAGCGTGCCCGCGCGCTTCGGCCTCGACAAATGGGTACTCGCACCCATAGCTCGAATGCCACCACAGCGTCGAGACTGAGTACAGCGCGCCGGCCGCTGAGAAGGAGACGCCCAGATGCACATCGACCTGTCGACGGTTCCCGGGACAGGCGTGCTGCACCACTGCCGTTGTCGCGACGGATCGCAATTCCGGCTGATCGTCCGCCCGAACGGGACTCGGCAGATCGTGATCTATCACCCCGACGACCACGACACTCCCGCGCAGGTCATCACCTTCGAACCCGATGAGGCCGATCAGCTCGCTCAGCTGCTGCACAGCGCTCCGGTCCAGGACCGGCTGGCGGATCTGGAACGCCGGCTCGACCAGCTCAGCGGCGACCACAAGCGGGCGTGACGGCCATGCACGGCTTTCCGATGATCGCGGCCGTGCTCGCCATCGCCGCGGCGGCCGGGCTGCTGGCGACCCGGCTCCGACAGCCGATGATCGTCGCGTTCATCGGAGTGGGGATCCTGGTGGGCCCGGTCGGCCTAGGCTGGGTCACTTCCGAAACCACGATCGAGCTGCTGGCGCGCCTCGGCATCGCCATCCTGCTGTTCCTCGTCGGACTGCGCCTCGACGTGCACATGATCCGCGACACCGGCCCGGTCGCGTTGGCCACCGGACTCGGGCAGGTGCTGTTCACCTCGGTCGTCGGCTACCTGATCGCCATCGCACTGGGCATGGACACCGTCACCGCGGTGTACGTCGCCGTCGCGCTGACCTTCTCCTCCACGATCATCATCGTCAAGCTGCTCTCGGACAAGCGCGAACTCGACCACCTGCACGGCCGGATCGCGGTCGGCTTTCTCATCGTGCAGGACATCGTGGTGGTGCTGGTCATGATCGGGCTCACCGCCTGGGGCCGCCAGACCGGCGGCAATGTCGCCGTGAACATGGCGGTCGTGGCGGGCAAGGGCCTCGGGCTGCTGGCCGGTGTCGCGCTCGCGATGCGGGTGATGCCCTGGCTGTTGCACCACATCGCCCGCTCGCAAGAACTGCTCGTGCTCTTCGGGGTGGCGTACGCGGTGTCGGTGGCCGCGCTCAGTGAATGGCTCGGATTCAGCTCCGAGGTCGGCGCCTTCCTCGCCGGTGTGTCGCTGGCCGGCACCCAGTACCGGGACGCGCTCGGTGCCCGGCTGGTGAGCCTGCGCGACTTCCTGCTGCTGTTCTTCTTTCTCGACCTCGGCGCCAAGCTCGAGTTCACCGACGCGGGGCAGCAGATCACCGATGCGGTGGTGTTCTCACTGTTCGTGCTGATCGGCAACCCGCTCATCGTCATCGCGATCATGGCGATCATGCGGTACCCGGTGAAAGTGGGATTCCTGGCCGGGCTCACCGTCGCTCAGATCTCGGAGTTCTCCCTGATCCTCGCCGCACTCGGGTTGAGTCTGGGGCACATCACCAACGCGACGGTCAGTCTGATCACCATGGTCGGCCTGATGACGATCGGCGGCTCCACCTATCTCATCCTGTATTCGCACCAGATCTATGCCCGCATCGGCCGGTTCCTCACCGTGTTCGACCGCACCGGCAAGCGGGTCGCCGACACCGCGGCCACCGATTCCGGCGCGGCCGAGATCATCCTGTTCGGTCTGGGCAGGTTCGGTAGCCGGATCGCGCGGGGCCTCAGCGACGCCGGGTATCGGGTTCTGGGGGTGGACTACGACCCGAGCCGGGTCGCCGCGGACCACCCGCCCGGCGTCACAGCGATCTTCGGCAGCGCCGAAGACACCTATTCCCTCGAAACCCTGCCCTTGGCCCGTGCCCGGTGTGTGGTCAGCACGGTGCCTTCCCTCGACACCAATATGGCGCTGCTCCACGCGCTGCGCCGGCACGGTTACACCGGGCGGGTGGCGGTCACCGCGTTCACCACTCACGACGCCGAACAACTCCGTGCCGCGGGGGCGAGTACCGCCCTCGAACCGTTCGTCTCGGCGGCACAGGCTTCGGTCGCCGAACTCGCCGCCCTCATCGACCCCGCCCAGCCCCACGCGGACAGCATCGACACGCAACCACCGCAGCACCGGCCTGGCTCCAGCGAGAAGTTCCGCCCCGGGGTAGAGCAATAGCGCGCGGTCAGGCGTCGAAGGCGTCGAGGATCTGTTCGGCCGCGAGGGCGGGGGTCAGGGTTCCGGCACGGACGGCCGACTCCACCTCGGTGCGAACATCTTTCACCCGGGGATTGTCGGCGAGGCGGCGCAGGATCTGATCGTGGACCATGGTCCAGGTCCAGTCGACCTGCTGGCGGCGGCGCTTCTCGGCGAACTCCCCCGCCTCGGTGAGCACGCGACGATGCGCGAGGACGGTGTCCCAGAACTTGTCGAGGCCCACGCCCTCCAGACCGCTCATGGTGAGCACGGGCGGCTTCCACAACGCGTCGTGCGGGTGGATCAGGCGCAGGGCGCCCTGGAGTTCGCGGGCCGCGCTCTTGGCTTCCATCTGATGCTTGCCGTCGGCCTTGTTGACCGCCACCAGTTCGGCCAGCTCGAGCACGCCCTTCTTGATGCCCTGCAACTGATCCCCGGTACGCGCCAGGGTGAGGAAGCAGAACACGTCGACCATGTTGGCGACGGTCACCTCGGACTGGCCGACGCCGACGGTCTCCACCAGGATCACGTCGTAGCCGGCCGCTTCGAGCAGCACGATGGTCTCGCGGGTGGCCTTGGCGACGCCACCGAGGGTGCCCGCGGTGGGTGAGGGGCGGATGAACGCGTCGGCTTCCAGCGACAGCCGAGCCATCCGGGTCTTGTCGCCCAGGATCGAACCACCGGTGCGGGTGGAGGACGGATCGACGGCCAGCACCGCCACCCGATGCCCCTGGCCCAGCAGATGCATGCCCAGCGCGTCGATGAACGTCGACTTGCCGACGCCCGGCACCCCGGTGATGCCGACCCGGTTCGATACCACCGCGCTCGGCTCCGCGCTCACCCGCAGCAGCAACTGCTGTGCCAGCTCCCGGTGATCGGAGCGGGTCGACTCCACCAGCGTGATGGCCCGGGCCAGCGCCGCACGCTGCCCGGCCCGCACGCCGGTCGCCAGTTCGTCGACGTCGATGGTCCGGCGCGCCGACACCACAGCCCCGCCCCCGTTACGGGGGGCGCCCACGCCCGCGGTGGTGCCGAGCCGAGGATGCGCGCTGCCCTGATCGTCCTGCGTGGCCTCGTTCATGCTGTCATTCCGCGGTGCCGCCACCGATCTCGTGGCCGAGCGAGGCGCCGAGCTTGCGCAGCAGGTCGAGTGCCGCGTCGGCGATCACGGTGCCGGGCGGGAAGATCGCCGCCGCGCCCGCCTCGTACAGCTCGTCGAAGTCACCGGGTGGGATCACCCCGCCGACGATGACCATGATGTCGGGGCGACCGGCATCGGCCAGCGCCTGCCGCAGCGCGGGCACCAGAGTGAGATGGCCGGCGGCGAGCGAGGACACACCGACGATGTGCACGTCGTTGTCGGCGGCCTGGCGGGCCACCTCCTCGGGCGTCTGGAACAGCGGGCCCACATCGACATCCATGCCGAGGTCGGCGAAGGCGGTGGCGATCACCTTCTGGCCGCGGTCGTGGCCGTCCTGACCCATTTTCGCGACCAGGATGCGGGGGCGACGGCCCTCTGCTTCGGCGAATTCCTCGACGAGCGCGATGGCGGCGCCGATATTGGATGCCTTGCCTGCTTCGTCACGGTACACACCGGACAGGGTACGGATTTCGGCCTGATGGCGGCCGTAGACCTTCTCCAGCGCGTCGGAGATCTCCCCGACGGTGGCCTTGGCGCGGGCCGCGTCGATGGCCAGGGCGAGCAGGTTGTTCGCCATCCCGCCTTCGGACGACGCCGCGGCACGGGTCAGTTCGGCCAGCGCCTGCTCGACGGCGGCCGAGTCCCGGTCCGCGCGCAGGTGTTGCAGTTTCTCGATCTGCTCGGCGCGCACCCGCGAGTTCTCGACCTTGAGGACCTCGACCTCGTGGTCGGATTCGACCTGGTACTTGTTGACGCCGATCACGGGCTGCTGCCCGGTGTCGATGCGCGCCTGGGTGCGGGCGGCGGCCTCTTCGATGCGCAGCTTCGGAATGCCTTCCGAAATCGCCTGCGCCATACCGCCGTGCGCCTCCACCTCGGCGATGTGGGCACGGGCCCGCTCGGCCAGCTGATGGGTGAGCCACTCGACGTAGTACGAGCCGCCCCACGGGTCGATCGGGCGGGTGGTGTTGGACTCCTGCTGGATCAGCAACTGGGTGTTGCGCGCGATGCGGGCGGAGAAGTCCGTCGGCAGCGCCAGCGCCTCGTCGAGGGCGTTGGTGTGCAGCGACTGGGTGTGCCCCTGGGTCGCGGCCATCGCTTCGATGCAGGTGCGCGCCACGTTGTTGTAGGCGTCCTGGGCGGTGAGCGACCAACCCGAGGTCTGCGAATGAGTGCGCAGCGACAGCGATTTCGCGCTCTGGGGCTCGAACTTCGAGACCAGTTCGCTCCACAGCAGGCGCCCGGCGCGCAGCTTGGCGACCTCCATGAAGAAGTTCATGCCGATGGCCCAGAAGAACGACAGCCGCGGCGCGAACTTGTCGACATCCATGCCCGCCGCGATACCGGCGCGGATGTACTCCACCCCGTCGGCGAGGGTGTAGGCGAGCTCGAGATCGGCGGTGGCACCGGCCTCTTGGATGTGGTAGCCGGAGATCGAGATCGAGTTGAACTTCGGCATCTTCGCGCTGGTGAAGGCGAAGATGTCGGAGATGATCCGCATCGAGGGCTTGGGTGGGTAGATGTAGGTGTTGCGGACCATGAACTCTTTCAGAATGTCGTTCTGAATGGTTCCGGCCAGCTGCTCGGGCGCCACACCCTGTTCTTCGGCGGCCACCACGTAGAGCGCCAGGATCGGCAGCACCGCGCCGTTCATGGTCATCGACACCGACACCTGATCCAGTGGGATCTGGTCGAAGAGCTGGCGCATGTCCAGGATGGAGTCGATCGCGACACCGGCCATGCCCACGTCACCTTGGACGCGGGGATGGTCGGAGTCGTAGCCACGGTGGGTGGCGAGGTCGAAGGCGACCGAAAGACCCTTCTGGCCGGCCTGCAGGTTGCGGCGGTAGAAGGCGTTGGAATCCGCGGCGGTGGAGAAACCCGCGTACTGACGGATGGTCCACGGCTGGTTCACGTACATGGTCGGGTAGGGACCACGCAGGAACGGGGCGACGCCGGGCACGGAGTCGAGCGGGTAGCCCTGCGCGACGACAGCGTCGCGGTCGGCTTTGGTGAACACCGGTGGCACGTCGATGCCTTCGGGGGTCGCCCAGGTGAGCTGGTCGGCGGTGGTGTGGTTGGCCGCGGCGGCCTCGGCCACGAACTGCTCCACCTGTGCCGGGTCCACCTCGGCCGCTGCCGGGGCGCCCTCGGCCAGGGGTACGTCGGCGAAACTACCGATCCGGTGCTCGATATCGGACGTCGTCATCAGGCTCCCACCTTCTCCAGCAGCTGCGACAGGACCGCGACCGCGTCGATACGCAGGGTCAGGTACCCGTCGGGACGCTGTGTACCGCTGTACTGCTCCACCGATTTCTCCGGCCCGGCCAGCAGCACGGTGTCGATTCCCGCGCCGCGCAGTGCCTCGACCGCGGCACCCGCCTGTTCGGCGTAGCGCTTGTCGGCACCGCACAGGACCGCGATGCGCGCCCCCGAGTCGGCCGCCGCGGCGGCGATGGCGTCGACGGCCAGCGGGCCGGGGTTCACCGATTCGATGCCGCCGGAGGCCAGCACGTTCGCGGTGAAGATCGTGCGCGCGTTGTGTTCGGCGACCGGGCCCAGCGCCACGATCAGCGCCTTGGGCCGGGCACCCTGCGCCGCGAGGTAGGCATCGGAGCGGTTGCGCAACGCCTCGAACGCGGAACCGTAGCGCGCGGGCGACACCTCGGCGCGGGCCTGCTCCGACAGCGGTGCCTCGGCCAGGTTCGGGAACTCGTTCACACCGGTGACCGCGGTCTTGCGGTGCGCGATGTCGGCGGCGCGGGCGGCGGCCGTCTCGGCGATGCGAGCCGCGAGCAGACCCGAGTCCAGGGCGGCGGGGTAGCCGCCCGCCGACTCGATCTCCTGCATGAATTCCCATGCCTTGGCGGCGAGTTCGTCGGTGAGCGACTCGACGTACCAGGAACCGGCCGCCGGGTCCTGCACGTGCCCCAGGCGCGATTCCTCGAGCAGCAGCAGCTGGATGTTGCGGGCCATGCGATCGGAGAACGACTGTGAGACACCGAGTTCGCCGGCGGGCAGCGCGGAGTCGAACGGCGCCACGGTCACCGAATCGGCGCCGCCCACACCGGCACCGAACGCGGCCAGGGTGGTGCGCAGCAGGTTCACCCACGGGTCGCGCTGGGTCATCATCGCGGCCGAAGTCACCGCGTGCTGCGGGGCGGCGCCGAAGCCGGGCGCGCCGCACACCTGGGCCACCCGGGCCCACAGGCGCCGCGCGGCGCGGAACTTCACGATGGTGGCGAACTGGTCGTCAGTGGCGGCGTACCGGAATTCGAGCTGACCGAACGCGTCGGCGATATCCACGCCCGCGGTGGTCAGGGCGCGCAGGTAAGCCAGGCCGGCCGCGATCGACGCGCCGAGTTCCTGGGCATCGGCGGCGCCGGCGTCGTGGAACGCTGTGCCGTCCACCGTGATCGCGCGCACCGACTCCGGGCGGGCGATCGCGCGGCGCGCCAGCTCGACGGCCTGCTCGATACCGATATCGTCGGCGCCGGCGAAGGCGCTGGTCAGCGGGGCGGCACCGAGGCCGACACGGATCGCGGCGCGGTCGTCGAGCGGGTAACCGTCGAGCACCTCGAAGACCTGCTCGGCGCCTGCGGCCACCTCGGCGCCCGCGACCAGGGTCAGCGGGGCGAGCTCGAACAGGACGCCCGACAGCGCCGTCGCGATCTGAGTGACGGGCACGCCGTGCGCGCCGATCCCGAGCGAGAGGGCACTGCCGCCGTTCTCCAGACCGGTGAGGATGGCGCGGTTGGTGCTCGCGGCATCGGCGGAGCCGACGAAGGCGCCGACGAACCAGCCGCGCTGCGGATCGCGGGTGGCATCGCCGCCGCGCACGTAGGGGAAGGCGCCGGGCAGCGGCTGCTCGGGCAGCTCGTCGCGGCGGGTGTAGAGCGGGGCGATGGTCAGCCCGTCGTAGGTGTTCTCGTCGAGCAGATGCTCGGGCTCGGCGGGCAGTTCGGCGGCATCGACGCGCCGCACTTTGGCCAGCACGCCTGCCACTCCCTTGCGCCAGGCGGCGTACTCGGGCACCGGATCCGGTGCGAGTCCCGCCCCGGACTCTGAACCAATCGGCATAGCTGCTGTTCTCTCTTCCAGTCGACGACGCACCCCGGTGTACTGCCGATCCGTGACTTCCCACAAGGGGAGCCACGGCGAACCAGGATGTGTCCGGTTCCCCGCTGATGCTATCTGTGACAGGGTGTCCGCTCTCCGGGGCTATCCCCTACCGGCCGGTACGCTCTGCGGGTGTCTCGACTGATCCGTTCCCCGCGCCTGCTCATCGCCGTGGCCGGGCTCGCCGCGCTGTTCGTGGTGGCGATGTCGATTCCGTTGCCCGGTCCGGAGCAGATCCGCGACTGGGCGGGCGGCGCGGGCCCGCTGTTGCCCGTGCTGTTCTTCCTCTTCTATGCGGTGGTGGCGTTGGCGCCGGTTCCGCGCACTGTGCTCACCGTGACCAGCGGTGTGCTCTTCGGTCCGCTCCTCGGTTCGCTCATCGCGCTCGGCGCCTCGTCGGTGAGTGCCACCCTCGCCCTGCTCGGGGTGCGCGCACTGGGTCGCGAGCGGGTCGCGCGGCACCTGACCCACCCGGCGGTGCGGGCGGTGGACGCGCGACTGGCCCGGCGCGGATGGCTCGCGGTCGCGGCGCTGCGGATGATCCCGCTCGCGCCGTTCTCGATCGTCAACTACTGCTGCGGTCTGTCCTCGGTGCGGGTGCTGCCCTATTCGATCGCGACGGTGGCCGGGTCGGCGCCGGGCACCATCGCGACGGTGGTGCTGGCCGGTTCGCTCGCCGGCGACACGCACCCGGTCGCGGTGGTGGTGTCGGTGATCTGCCTGTCGTTCGGGCTGGTGGGGCTGCTCGTGGACGCCTGGTTGCCGGTACGCGCCGAGCCGGCCGGCGCCGAGCCGGCGATGACTTCGCGCTGACTGAACAGAATGCCCCTTACTTCAGGGGCAGGCGGTCCGGACTGTGATTCGTCACATCGTAAATAGTGATCTTCTTCACATCTCCGAGTTGTGACTAACCAATATTTCAAAAAAGTATCCGGTTATAGACTCCCAGGTAGCCCAGGGTTCGCCGGCTACATCCGAAGCGGGATCCAGAGCAACGCCCCCGGTGACGCGTCCGCGATCACCGCCTCCCCTTCGCGCCGTTCTCGGCACAGTTCTCATGAGGTGACCCGCATGGAATACACGCACCTGTCCGAATTTCTGATCCGCCGCGGCGAGCTGACGATCTGGACGCCCGAACTCACCCGCTCCGACGCCTGGCGCGACGACGAACGTCCGCTGGCCAGCGTCCACGAGCAGTACCTCGGTTTCCTCGAACCCGACGATCCCCGGCCCGGTCGCGGTCGCTGGATCGGCACCATCTTCGAGATGGACGCCCCGCTCGACGCACAGGCCTGGGCCACCACGCTACGGCTGTGGCACGACCGCCACGAGGGTTTCCGCACCACCGCGGTGCCCACCGGTGACGGCGGCTACCACCGCGTGACCACCGCACCCGGCACCGTGCAGGTCACCGGCGCGCCCGTGCCCGGCCTCGTCGACGGCGATCAGATCAACGAATATCTCTGCGAGGTCCTGGAATCGCGGCTCTCGGCGCTGGTGTGGCCGCATCTGCTCCTCGCCACGGTGACCCACGAGACCGACGACTTCACCGTGCTGGTCGGCGCCGATCACTCGGTGCTCGACGCCTACTCCCAGGCTGTGCTCATCCTCGAACTGCGCACCCTCTACACCGCTGTGCGCACCGGCGGGGAGATTCGCGACTCGGCGACCTTCGGCAGCCCCGCCGACTATGCCGTGCGCGAGCGGGCCGCGGCCGAGGAGCTCACCCCCGACTCCCCCGCCGTCGCCGTGTGGCGCGAGTTCCTCGGGACGCCCGGCTCACCGATGCCCCGCTTCGCCGCCGATCGGGTCGCCGAACTCGACGGCGAGCACGCCCAGCCCAGCGTTTCGCGCACCCTGCTCACCATCGAAGAACTCGAGGAGGTCGAGCAGGTGCTGAACCGGATCAGGCACCGGCTCTCGGTGACCGTCTTCGCGGCTCTGGCCGTCGCCTCGCGGGCGGTGTTCGGCGAGGACCGGTTCCGCACGGTGATGCCGATCGCGACCCGCCCCGACCTGACCTGGCTCGAATCGATGGGCTGGTTCGTCAATGTCGTACCGGTCGACATCACCCTGCCCGCCGGCGCCGATATGGCGGCCGCGCTGGAGGTGACGCGGTCCTCGCTCAAACGGGCCCACACCTGCAACGATGCTTCTTGGGGCCGGTCGCTGGCGATGGTCGGCGCGGTGGAGGGCCCCACCTTCGGCGCGTCCTTCCTCGACATCCGGATGCTGCCGGACTACGAGCTGGTCGCCGACCTGCGCGGACGCACCCTGCGCGCGGTGTCCTACTCCACCGAGGAGGTCTACTTCTGGGTGGTGCGCGGCCCCGACGGCCTTTATGTCTCCACCCGCTACCCGGCGGGTCTGCCCGCGGAGGTGATGGATCGATTCCTCACCGAGTTCGCCAGGGCGATGTACGCGGTGACCACGATCGCGGCGCCGGTGGCCGCCGCACGGCCCGTCGACGCGCCGGCGGCGCTGAGCGCGGGCTGAGTATGCGAGCGCTGCTGGCCTTCACCGGAAGCAGAGGCGATGCCCAACCCGGCATCCTGCTGGCCCGCGAGCTCTCGGCTCGCGGGCACGCGGTGACGCTGGCACTCTCGCCCAATCTGGTCGAATTCGCCACGGCCCACGGCATGTGCGCGGTCGGCTTCGGGCGTGACAGCGCCGAGCTGCTGCGCACCCAGCACGCCGACCGCCGCTTCCGCAGTGCCGACCCGCGCCAACGGGTGCGCGCGGTGCTCGATCTGCAGCGGCGCGGGGTGGCCGAGGCGACACGCGATCTGCTGGCGCTGGCACCCGGCCACGACGTGCTGGTGACCGGGATGGCCGGTGAGGAGGCCGCCGAGCGGACCGCCCGCAACGCCGGTCTGCCGTTGGCCGCCGTGCACTTCTTCCCGATCCATCCGAACCGGTCGGTGCCGGTGGTCTCCGCGGCCTGGGGCGCCCGAGTTCCCGGAGCGCTCAATCGGCGGATCTGGTCGAGTCTGCGGTGGGCCCGCGACGCCGCGCTGGCCCAGCCCCTCGCCGAATTCGGCGGCGCGCAGCGTCGGCTGCCGGGCCGGGTGTCCATCCAGGCCTACGACGTCGAGCTGTTTCCCGGGCTCGCCGCCGAACTGCCGGACCGTCACCCCGTCACCGGGTTCACCGTCGACGCCGACGGTTTCCTCGGCGGCCCGGTCGATCCCGCGCTGGCCGCGTGGCTCGACGCGGGCGCCGCACCGATCTACGTCGGCTTCGGTTCGATGGCCGTCGACGACCCGGCGGCGCTGGTGCGGATGCTGGGCGCGGTCTGCGCGCGGCGTGGGCGCCGGTTGCTGCTCGCCGCGGGCTGGGCCGGTATCGAACCGCTGCTCTCGGCCCAGGCGGCCATCGTCGATCAGGTCGACCACGCCTCGGTGTTCCCCCGCTGCCTGGCCGCGGTGCACCACGGTGGGGCAGGCACCACCGCGGCCGCCTTGCGCGCCGGTGTGCCGCAGGTGATCTGCTCGGTCCAGGCCGATCAGCCGTACTGGGGTCGCGCGCTGGCGCGACGCGGTCTGGCCGCGACCACGCGCGCCGCGGACGTGGATGCCGACCGGCTCACCGCGCTGCTGGACCGCGTGGCCGAGCCGGACGTGGTGTCCCGGGCCGCCGCCTACGCCGCGAGTTTCGCCGCCGACGGGGTCGCGCGCGCGGCCGACGAAGTGGAAGCCATCGCGCCTCTGACCATCCCGATATCCGAGTTCGATCACGCCGGGAGGCCGCAGTGAGCACCGAGATCGCCGTCCGCACCAGCGGACTGGGCAAATCCTATGGCGACTTCACCGCCGTGGGCGGTGTCGACCTGAGCATCCCGGCCGGTTCGGTCTTCGCGATGCTGGGCCCCAACGGGGCGGGCAAGACGACGACCGTGCGCATGCTGGCGACCCTGTTGCGCCCGGATCGCGGCAGCGCCGAGGTGTTCGGCTACGACGTGGTCCGCGCGGCCACCGCGGTCCGTTCGATGATCGGGCTCACCGGCCAGTACGCCTCGGTCGACGAGACCCTCAGCGCCGCGGAGAATCTGAAGCTGTTCGGCCGGCTGCTCGGCTTGTCGCGCCGCGCCGCCGCCCACCGGGCCGACGAACTGCTCGCGGAGTTCGAGCTCACGGCCGTGGCGCGGCGCAGCGTCAGCGCGTTCTCCGGCGGCATGCGCCGCCGCCTCGACCTGGCCGCCACGCTGATCACCGTGCCACCGCTGATCTTCCTCGACGAGCCGACCACCGGCCTGGACCCGCACACCCGCGACCGCATGTGGGGCATCGTGCGCGGCCTGGTCGAACGCGGCGCCACGGTGCTGCTCACCACCCAGTACCTCGAGGAAGCCGACGCGCTCGCCGACCGGATCGCGGTCATCGACCGGGGCACCCTGGTCGCCGAAGGCACCCCGGCCGAGCTCAAATCCTCGATCGGCGAACAGGTTCTGCGCCTCGACATCCCCGACACCGCCGACCTGCGGCGCGCCGAAGCGCTCATCCAGGACCTCACCGGCACGGTGCCGGAGGGCTCGTCGAGCGGCACCCTCACGATCACCCTGGGCGAGGTCGCGCTCGGCGCCGACATCGTCGCCGCCTGCCGCACCGCCGGGATCACCCTGCGCGGTTTCGCGGTGGACCGTCCCGATCTCAACGAAGTGTTCCTGTCGTTGACCGGCCACGCGCGCACCACCGACAGTGCCGACGCGGCATGAGTGCCCTTCGTGAAAGTTCGAGCCCTGCCATGACTCTCACCGTCGACCACACCGCCACCCGCGTCGTGCGCGCACCCCGCGTCACCCGGGTCGGTCCCCTCGCCGCCCTACGCCATTCGCTGATGATGGCCTGGCGCGGCCTGCTCACCTTCCGCCACAGTCCGCAGTTGCTCTACGACGCCATCGCGCTGCCCATCGTCGGACCGATCCTGTTCGGCTCCATCTTCGGCACCGCCATCGCCGGCAGTACGCAGGCGTATCTGCCGCTGATGATTCCCGGCGTGCTCGTCCAGATCGTGCTCACCTCGTCGGTGGCCACCGGGGTGCAACTGTCCGAGGACATCCGCACCGGCGTGTTCGACCGGTTCGTCGCCATGCCGATCGCGCGTTCCGCACCGGTTGCGGGGGCATTGCTGGCGGGGGCGGTGCGGTATCTCATCGCCGCGACCACCCTGGTGATCGTCGGCTTCGCCATGGGCTACCGCCCCGAGCACACCGCCGGATTCCTCGCCGGTGCGGTGCTGGTGGTCTTCGCCACCACCGCCATCAGCTGGTTGTTCGCCTTCATCGGCGCCACCATCGCGCGCCCCGCCGCCGTACAGGGCATGTCCATGCTGGTGCTCACCTTCTTGGGCTTCGCCTCGAACGCGCTGGTGCCCGAAGCGGCCATGCCCACCTGGATGCGGCACGTCTCCGACGTCAACCCGGTGTCGTATCTGGTGTCGGCGGTGCGCACGCTGGCTGCGGACGGCACCGTCGGCACCGATGCCTGGTGGTCGCTGGTGGCCTCGGTGGTGGTCGTCGCCGTTTTCGCGCCGCTGACCGTGCGCACCCTGCGTTCCCGCTGACGAGCAGTCCCGATCAGGAGTACCCGATGACCGTCACCTCCCCCGCCGCCACGGTGGCCGCCCCCCACACCGGTCTGAACCGGATCACCGCCGATGACGACCTGTTCTTCAAGCTGCACAGCCTCTACCCGAACGCGCTGGTCAACCAGCTGGCCTACCGGTTCGACACCGCCCTGGACCCGGACCTGCTGGCCCGCTGGCACGCGCACTTGGCTACCGGATTCATCGCGCGGCGGGTGCGCACCACCCGCTTCCCGATCGCCCGCGCGCACTGGGAGCCCGCCACCGAATCGCTGCCGCTGCGCTGGTCGGACACACCGGTGCCCGACGACGCGGTGCTGGACTGGTATCTGGACCGGGCGGCGGTGGAGTTCGATCCGGCCCGCGGTCTGGTGTGGGAGCTCTCCGGCGCGCACACCGAGTCCGGCGCCACCGTGGTCACCCTCGTCGCCTCCCATGTGGCCTGTGACGGTGGCGGCATGATGCACGCGATCGTGGACTCCCTCGACCGGCTCAATCGCGGCGAGGAACCCGATCGCGGCGCGAGCGCGGGCCGGCTGGTCGGACCGGTGGCCGGTCGGCGCCGGTCGGCCGCCGATCTGGCCGACGCGTGTGGGCAGTTGCGTGCGGTCGTGCGCGGGGTGCGGGCGGCTCGGCGCGCTCGCGGGGTGAGCGAACCGGCCCGCAACCCGCGTCCGGCCGAGCCGCTGCTGCCGCACGCACCGACCTGGCAAGCCGCCGATGCCATCGTGCAGGTAGACCTCGCCGAATGGGAGTCCGTCGCCGCGGCGCACGGTGGCACCTCGAACGGTCTGCTGGTCGGGGTGGCCGTCGGGCTGCTCGGGCGCAGCGGGCGCATCTCCGACGGCGCCGACGTGCGGGTCGACATCCCGCACTCGATGCGCGGGGCCGACGACCCGCGCGCCAACGCCACCACCGGCCTGCCGATCTCGGTCACCTACCGCCGTGGCGAGCGCACCGACCTGCCCGCCGTGCGCGCCGCGCTGAAAGCCGCGGGACGCGCATACGGCGATCCGGCGACGATTCCACCGATCCAGCATCTGCAGCCGGTGCAGATGTTGCTGCCGAAGGTGGTGCTGCACAAGTTCGCGCGCACCGCCAAGGCACCGGAGTGCCTGTGCACCAACATGGGCCGCACCGCGCAGCAGATCGCCGTGCTGGGCGGGCACCGAGCCCGCGACGTGATCATGCGCCCGGTGGTCAACCCTGGTCCGGTCGAGTTGTTCCGCCGGGTCGAGGTCGGTGTGAATCTCGCCTTCTCCTGTGACGACGACACCGCGACCCTGGTGGTCACCGGCGCCGACCCCGACCGCTTCCCCACTCGCGAAACGCTGCGACAGTTGCTGGCCGCAGAGTTCGCAGACTGGGGACTGTCGCCGCGATTCTGGTGAGCCGCAGGGCTTCAGGAGGCTTCTACGGCGAGTGCCCGACGCTCGTCGCGGATGCGCAGGGTGAACAGGAAACCGCAGTCGGACTCCAGTGACGGGCCCCGGTGCACCGACCCGGTCCGGCGCCGTACATCGACGCTGACGTCGATGTCCTCGAACCCGGTGTGGAATCGGTGTGCCATCCAGAGCTCGGTGTGCCACGCGGTCTGCCCGGCCAGCACATCACCGGCATTGGGCCGGAATTCGCTGCGGCGCAGGCACACCGGGGTGTATCCGTCGGCCTCGGGCGCCAGGTAGAGCACCACGGGACCGTGCATCTCGGTCAGCAGGTGCAGTACCTCGCCTGCCTCGTCGGTGGTCTCGACCGCACGGTGACGGTATTCGAGTTTGCGGCCCTGGTGTTGTCGCTCGCGGTGTACGGACCCGGTGTGGTGCCCCATGGTGCGCTCCTTGCACGTTCTCGACGGTGGTTGTTCGGTGCACACTATGGGTGCCCAAGGTTGGACCAACGTTGGTGTGTGTCGAAACCTGCGAATCTCCGTGCGGGGCACACCGAGGAATCTGTGACCGTCGTGGGCGTTGTCCCTGGTATGGCTGCGGCACTCGATTCGGTTCGGTTCTCGATCCTGGACCGCTCGCGCGTGCGGCGCGGGCAGACTCCGGCCGAGGCACTGCGCGAGACGGTGGAGTTCGCCCGAGCGAGCGAACAGTGGGGCTACCACCGGTTCTGGGTCGCCGAGCACCACAGTGTGCCCGGGGTCGCCGGAACGGCCCCCACGGTGCTGGCCGCGGCGGTCGCGGCGGCCACCACCGGCATCCGCGTCGGCACCGGCGGGGTGATGCTGCCCAACCATCAGCCGCTGGTCGTGGCCGAACAGTTCGGTGTGCTCGACGCACTGTTTCCCGGCCGCGTCGACATGGGACTGGGGCGTTCGGTCGGCTTCACCGACGGCGTACGCCGCGCCCTGGCGCACACCGATGCCGACGACTTCGACGCGCGCCTGAGCGAACTGCTCGACTACTTCGACGCGGGCAGGGGCGGCGTACACGCCGGGGCCGCCGAAGCAGCACCGGTGCCCGCCTTTCTGCTGGCGACCGGCTCCGGGGCACTGCGAGCGGCACGGTTCGGGCTCCCACTGGTGATCGCACCCGTCTCGGGAGCGCAAGCGATGCTCGACGCGATCGAGCGTTACCGCGACCGATTCCAGCCGTCGACCCAGGCCGAGCGTCCCTACGTCGTCGTCTCCACCACGGTGATGGTGGCCGATTCGACCGCACAGGCTCGCCGCCTGCTGCTGCCCGAGGCATGGTCGAGCGCCTACTCGCGCACGCGCGGCGAATTCCCCGCCCTGATCTCGCCCACCGAGATCGAGACGCTGTCGATGACCGACCGGCAGCGCCGGATGTTCACAGCGGCCGTCGGCGATCAGATCCACGGCACCGAGGACGAGGTCGCCGAAGCGCTCGAGCAACTGATCGCCCACACCGGCGCCGACGAGATCCTGGTCCACACGAGCACTTTCGACCGGGCCGCCCGCCTCGACTCCCACCGTCGCCTCGCCCGTGTGGTCGGTCTGAGCTGAGCGGGACTCAGTTGACCACGGCCTCGGTCCAGGCACGGGCGAGGATCTCCTCGACGGTCTGCTCCGGTGTCTGGTCGGAAGTGTCGAGCCACAGCCCCAGCCGCGGTGTGTCGTTGCGCAGACCGGCATCGAGCAACTCGACGGTCCACTCGTTGTAGGCGTTCTTGCCCCTGGCCGCTTCCCGGGCCGCGACCGCGGTCGGCCGTGGGGCGAGCACCACGACCAACAGTGGCCGGTGCCGGATGAGCTGGACCAGCTCGGTGAGGTTCGCGCCGAGGACCACGTCCTGAGCGAGCACCGTGAATCCCTCGGTGAAGTATTCGTCGCACGTCACGGCAGTCAGCCGGTGGCGCAGGCGCAGTTGGCGCACCGCTTCCTCGGTGAGTTGCGGTGTCATGTCCGCCCGGCCACCGATCACCATGCGGCGGAACAGGTCTCCGCGCACATGCACCGAGCGGGGCAGCCGCTCGGCCAGTAGTTGCGCGATAGTCGATTTCCCGGCGGCCTGGATCCCGGTGATCACGACGATGGCCTGCGGCGGTGGCGAAGTCACGGCGATCAGACTATTCGCCGGCGGGTGGCGCCGTGTGGCCACTGCCCGGACCGATGCTCGTGGCGGCCGACCGGGCCAGCCGAATGTCCATCGATAGTCGCCCGCGACAAAGTGGTGAGCTGTATTTCCGCGCCTGAAACAAAGCCGTGAACATGCTCGGGGCGATGCCGAGGTGAGGTCTCTCACGCCGTACCAGCCATTGCGGGTACCCGAATCCGCCCAGCAATCCCGTGTAGCGTTCGATTGCCCGGGCACAGGCACGTGCGACCGCGGCCGCGGAAAATGGCTCCGCACCTGCGGAATCTTCAGCAGTGGCGCCCTTCTCGCCGTGTAGCTTCACAGTTGCCGAGCATTCGGGATATGTCGGCTCACAATGCGTTTCAACGGCCGGAGAGCCGCTCCGGGGTGCCGTGAGCGACGACCCGCGACCCGGCAACCGTCCGGTAATGTCGCCCTCACATCGAGGCCCGCAACGTCTCAGGCACCCCTTTCGACTTTCAGGAGTTTTCCGTGGCGCATTCCCGTTTCGAATCCATCGGCGCCTATCTCCCTTCGAATATCGTGACCACCGAAGAATTGATTTCCCGTCTGCGTGAGCCACCCGCGTTCGATCTCGAGCGCATCACCGGAATCAAGGAGCGACGGGTTCGCGATACGCGACCGGAGAGCCGGGAGGATTCGTTCACGCTCGCGATCAACGCCGCCCGCGACTGCTTGGAGCGGTCGCACTACGCGCCGGGCGAACTCGAGGTGATCATCTCCTGCTCGATCACCCGCAGCAACGACGGCACCCGCATGTACATGGAACCCTCCTTCGCCTCCTCGATCGGCGAGGAGCTCGGCGCCGGGCGGGCGATCACCTTCGACGTGTCGAATGCGTGCGCGGGCATGCTCACCGGCGTCTACCTGCTGGACCGGATGATCCGCGCGGGTGTGGTGCGCAACGGGATGGTCGTCAGCGGTGAGTCGATCACCCCGATCGCCGAGACCGCGGTGAACGAGATCTCGGAGAAGTACGACCTGCAGTTCGCCTCGCTCTCGGTCGGCGACTCCGGGTGCGCGGTGGTGCTGGACCAGGCGGTCGACGCGGACGACGAGATTCATTACATCGAGTTGTTCACCGCCGCGGAGCATTCGCAGCTGTGCCTCGGCATGCCGAGCGACAAGTCTTCCGGTGTCGCGCTCTACACCGACAACCGCAAGATGCACAACGAGGCCAGGTTCCTGCTGTGGCCCGACGCGCAGGGCCGTTTCCTCGAGGACCAGGGGCGCAGCTTCGCCGACGAGGAATTCGACTACATCATCCACCACCAGTTCGGCGCCGCGGCCGTTCCCTATCTCAACGCGATCGCCGCGCGCGAGTTCGGCACGCCGATGCCGCCGGACCTCAATGTGCTCGAGAAGTACGGAAACACCTCGACGACATCACATTTCATCGTGCTGCACGATCAGCTCGCCGAGCAGCGCATCGAGGCGGGCGCGAAGGTGCTGATGGTGCCCGCCGCCTCCGGTGTCGTCGCGGGCTTCCTGTCCGCCACCATTTCCCGTCTGAAGGTCTGAGGTTCGTCATGGGCGTGTGCATCCGAGCGGTCGGCACCAGCAGGTCGACCGATACCCACAGCATCGTCGAGCACGGCGGCCGGGCCGCCCGGCACTGTCTCGAGCAGGCAGGGGTGCGTCCGGACCAGGTGGGCGTGCTGATCAACACCGGCATCTTCCGTGACTCGAACACCGTGGAGCCCGCCGTGGCGGCGCTGATCCAGAAAGCCGCGGGCATCGGATTGGACTACGCGCGCGACGACCCGCGCACCTTGTCGTTCGATCTGATGAACGGTGCGGTCGGCGTCGTCAACGCGGTACAGGTGGCGGGCGCGATCCTGGCGGCGGGCACCGAGCACGTACTGATCGTCGCCGGCGACACCCATCCCTCGCTCACCCGCTCCGGCGCGGACGCCGAATTCCCTTACGCCACCGCCGGAGCCGCGATGCTGCTGGAGCAGGTCGATGGCCCGGCGGGGTTCGGTCCGGTGCACATCACCACCGCGCCGGGCAGTCCCGCCGCGACCGCCTATGTCGACACCGCCACCATGGGTACCGTCGGCCGCACCCTGATGACGGTCGAACGTGAACCCGACTTCGAGGACCGTGTCCTCGGCGTGGCCACCGAGGTGGCGCGGGCGGCCCTGGCCGGGGTGGACGGTGCGCGCATCGCGCTGATCGCCTCCACCCCGAGCCCGCAGTTCCCCGAGCGCCTCGCCGACACACTGGGCATCGACCAGGGCGGGGTGCGCATCCCCGATCTCTCCGACGGCGACCCGCACACCGCCGCGCTGCCGCTGGCCTACGCTCGCGCCGTCACCGATGATTCCCTCCACGGCTACACGCACGTACTGTTCGTCGGGGCAGGAGCCGGCCCGTCGGCCGCGGCCACCGTCTACCGTCTGCCCGCGGAGACCGCCGCGTGACCACGGCGACCTACTGGCAGACCATCGACCGATTCCGGGACCTTGCCCGTACCGAACCGGATCGCGCGGCCGTGATCTACCCCGACGGCACGACCGCCGACGGCCTGCCCGACTACCGGCGCATCACCTACCGCGAGCTGGACCGGTGGTCGGACGCGATCGCCGGGCACCTGACCCGCTCGGGCGTGCGCAGCGGGACCCGCACCATCGTGCTCGTACTGCCCAGCCCCGAGCTGTACGCCATCCTGTTCGCGCTGCTGAAGATCGGCGCGGTGCCGGTGGTGATCGACCCCGGGATGGGAGTGCGGCGCATGGTGCACTGCCTGCGCGCGGTGGCCGCCGAGGCGTTCATCGGGATTCCGCAGGCCCATGCCCTGCGCGTGCTGTTCCCGCGCAGCTTCCGGCAGGTACGGACCACCCTCACCGTCGGCCGCCGCTGGTTCTGGCGTGGGCCGACACTGCGGTCGTGGGGCCGCACCCCGGCCGGCGAATTGCCCACCCATACCCCCGCCGACCCCGACGAGCTGCTGATCATCGGCTTCACCACCGGCAGCACCGGCCCGGCCAAGGCAGTCGAACTGACCCACGGCAACCTCGCCGCAATGGTCGAGGAGGTACACGCCGCCCGCGGGCACACCCCGCCGGACACCTCGCTGGTGACCCTGCCACTGGTCGGCGTGCTCGATCTGCTGCTGGGTTCGCGGTGCGTACTGCCGCCACTGATCCCGAGCAAGGTCGGTTCGACCGATCCGGCGCACGTGGTCGACGCGATCCAGCGCTTCGGGGTCCGGACGATGTTCGCCTCACCCGCGGTCCTGATTCCGCTGCTGGCCCGGCTGCGCGCGCACCCGACCGACCTCGACACCCTCGACAGTGTGTTCTCCGGTGGCGCACCGGTGCCGCATTGGTGCGTCGCCGGACTGCGCTCGGTACTGCGGCCCGAAGCGCGCATCTACGCCGGGTACGGCTCGACCGAGGCGCTGCCGCTGTCGACCATCGAATCCCGTGAACTGCTCGACGGACTGGTCGAGCAGGCCCAGCAGGGCGCGGGCACCTGCATCGGGCGCCCCACCGACAATGTCGAGGTGCGCCTGCTCGCGATCACCGACGACCCGGTCGCGAGCTGGGCCGAGGCCGGACTCCCGGTCGACGCGCAGGAGGTGGGCGAGCTCGTGGTCGCCGGACCGCACGTGAGCGCGCGGTACTTCTGGCCGCCGGCGGCGAACACGGTGGGCAAGATCGTCGACGGAGACCGGATCTGGCATCGCACCGGCGACCTGGTCCGCATCGACGAGCTGGGCCGAATCTGGTTCTGCGGGCGCAAGAGCCAGCGGGTGCGCACCGCGCACGGGCCGATGTTCACCGTGCAGGTCGAACAAGTCTTCAATGCCGTACGCGGTGTCGCCCGCACCGCACTGGTCGGGGTGGGGACTCCCGGTGCGCAGCGACCGGTACTGTGCGTGGAACTCGAGCCCGGAGCCGATCCGGTCGCCACACAGACCCGGTTACGCACGCGGGCCACCGAATTCGACACTGTCGCGCCGATCGCCGAGTTCCTGATCCATCCCGGCTTCCCGGTCGACATCCGGCACAACGCCAAGATCGGCCGCGAACAGCTCGCGCGGTGGGCGGCGAAGAAATGGGATGTGCGGATATGAAGATCCTGGTCACCGGGGCATCCGGTTTCCTCGGCGGCGCACTGGTGCGCGCACTGGTCGCCGAAGACGCCCACGAGGTGTCGATTCTGGTGCGCCCGACCAGCGTGCTCGACGATCTCGCCGCGGTCCTGGACCGGGTGCGCGTCATCGAGGGCGACCTGTCCGACGGCGCCTCACTGCGACGCGCCTGCGCGGGGATGGACGCGGTGGTGCACAGCGCGGCCCGGGTCGAGGAACGCGGCACCCGGGCCCAGTTCTGGGTCGAGAACGTGCGGGCGACCGAGCTGCTGCTCGATGCCGCCCGCCGCGGCGGGGCGAGCAGGTTCGTCTTCGTGTCCAGCCCGAGCGCACTGATGGATCGCGACGGTGGCGACCAGATCGATGTCGATGAAACCCTGCCGTATCCGCGGCGCTACCTGAATCACTACTCCGAGACCAAGGCGGCCGCCGAGCGCGAGGTACTCGCCGCCGCCACAACCGATTTCACCACCGTGGCCCTGCGCCCGCGGGCGATCTGGGGGGCGGGCGACCGGTCGGGGCCGATCGTACGGTTGCTCGGGCGCACCGCCGCGGGCACGCTGCCCGATCTGTCCTACGGTCGCACGGTCGAGGCGTCACTGTGTCACGTGGACAACATCGTTCACGCCTGTCTGCTCGCGGTGACCGCGCAGAATGTCGGCGGCAAGGCCTACTTCATCGCCGATGCGGAGAAGACCGATGTGTGGCGGTTCCTCGGCGACGTGGCCCGGCGCCTCGGCCTCGCGCCGCCCACACGCCGGCCGAATCAGCGGGTGCTGACCGCTGTGGTCGCCGCCGTCGAGCTCGTGTGGCGTGTTCCGGCCGTGGCGCGACGCTGGGCCCCACCCCTGTCGCGCTACGCCGTCGCCCTGATGACACGCACCGCCACCTACGACTCCGGCGCCGCGCGCACCGAACTCGGCTACACCCCGGTGACGGACCGCGACACCGGACTGGCCGGGTTCCTGACCTGGCTCGACACCCAGGGTGGCATCGAAACGTTGACCAGGACGCTGCGGTAATTCCGAAGCGTCCCGCACCGGAGGTAACCATGAACGGCGGCAACGCCTTTCGTCGACCGCTGTCGACCACCGAACGCATGTACTTCCCCATGCGCGAGCTGGCTCCCCCCTTCCTGATGCAGTTGGTGGTGCCCGGCGAGGGCCACATCGACCCGCAACGGCTGCGGCGCGCGGTGGCGGCGGCCGCCGAGGTGACACCCGGTGCCCGCCTTCGCCGCCAGGGCGCATGGTGGGTCGACAGCGGTGTCGCCCCCACCGTGCAGGTGGTCGATGATCACCTGTTGCGTTCTCCCGCACTCGAATCCGACACGGTGCTCACCGCACCGATGTCGCCCGGGACGACCATGGAGGTGCTGCTGCTCACCGCCGCACCGGTGACCCTGATCTTCCGGGTCTTCCACGGGGTGATGGACGGCGTCGGCATGCTGGCGTGGGCGACCAACGTCCTGCGCGCTTTGCGCGGCGACGATCCGGTCCCGCACACCGACCCGGTGGCCGACCAGGAGCTCGTCGCCCGGCTCGGCGCCACAGGCAAACCCACCCCGATGGTCCCGCGCTACCGCAGCGCGGTCGGCCGGGGCAGGCAACGTCGCGGCTCGGCCCGCCACCTGCTGCGGCACCGGCGGGTGGCAGCCGCCGGCCCCGGTGCGCTCGCCCGGGTCTGCGCGCTGCTGGCCGCCGAAACACCGGGCACCTCGCGCATCATGATGCCGGTCGACCTGCGCCGCCACGATCCGGCGCTGCGCTCCACCGCCAACCTCGCGTTGCCGCTGTTCCTCGACATCGCTCCCGGCCAGGACTGGATGCACGTCAAGAATCAGATCAAGACCGGACTGGCGGCGCGATCGGAGCTCGACCAGCTGGCCAACACCCGCATCACCCTGGTACCCGATCCGGTCAATCGCACTGTACTGCGGACAACGAACTGGCTCGGGGCACGCGCGGGCCGCAACCTGGCCTCGGCCACGGTGTCGCACATGGGCCGTTTCCGCGCCGACGACCTCGCCGTGCCCGGCTTCCGGCCGACCGGACTGTTCGTGCTCCCCCAGCACAGTGTCGCGATGCCGCTGCTGTTCGGGCTCACCGAGTTCGACGGGCACACCGAACTCACGGTGTCGGCGCGCAACGGCACCGGCATCGAACCCCGTCTCGAAACCCTGCTCGACCGGATCACCCAGATGCTCGAATCCGAACCGCCGGTGCGTCGACACCACGATGACCGGCACGTCCACGAAGACCGGCCGACGCGGTTATCGTGGAGACGTGGGCATCATCGGTGAGCTGTTTCCGGGTCAGAAGCTGCAGAACGAGGGCAGCGGCGACAGCGACGGCCAACCGCGCGAACCCCGCATCGACCTCGACCTCGACGCCGGGGTGATCCGGGTCTCCGGCGCCCGCACCGACGACGACACCGAGCAGTGACGGTCGGCTCAGCTCCTGAGTAGCTGTGCCGTGCGCGGCCGGGGCATCGCCTCACAGGCCCGGTCACCGAACGTGGCATGTCCGGCAACCGGGTCGGGCACCCGCAGCAGCTCGGCGGCACAGACCTCCGACCAGTCGTACCGGCCGTCCTCACACACCAACTCGACCAGTTCGACCTCGGACACGGTCTCGTCGAGACAGAAATCAGCGAAACCGCCCTCGTCGAGCACGGCCTCTATCTCGGCCACCGGCACCGCCTCGGTGGCATGGGCCAAGGCCAGGTACGGCCGCAACGGCTCACCGAATTCCGGGATGCGTTCCCGGATCCACACCTCGGTCATGGCAGTGGTCAGGTCCTCGCGGACCCGGCGTAATTCCTCGGGCAGGGCAATCGGCAAGCACACCGAGTCCCGGGCCACCACCGGCGGCCCGAACGTGAGCTGGAACGGAGCGTGCCCGGCCAGCAATCGGCGGGCGCCGGCGACCAGCTCCGCCAGGTGCACACCTTTGACACCGTCGACGAACCCGACACCCTGCACATCGATACGCAAGCGCGGCGCGTCGACCGGTTCCAGACCGGGCAACCGGGACAGGGCAGGGGCGAAGAAGTCGACGAGTTCGTCGGCGACCGGCTGGGTCGGCTCCACCTGCCAGTCGTAGAACGAGCGACCCGGCGTCCAGCCCGGCCGCCACCACCAGCGGCTCGCAACAGTCATCTCGCTCGCGATCATGGTGTCCCACCTCCCGGTCTCGGCCCTCGTCTCCAGCGATCACCCTGCGGACCTGCGATGCCAGTCGTCTGTCAGTGGATAGTTACCCGGGGGCTCGAGCACCCAACACCGGCGAGACCGTTCCGTTGCACCTTCGATTCCAACGCGGGTGTGTCGCCGCGTGGCCCGCGGCGCACTACACTGATCGCATGCCTGTTCGACGGCTGATCACGCTCTCCGCGTTCGCCCTCCTGCTGCCCTTCGCCGCCACCGCCTGCACCATCACCGGGGCAGGCACCACCTCCGAATGCACCGTCAGCGGCTGCACCGTCACCTTCGACCGTGGGGTGAACGCCAAAGCCTCGGTGCTGGGGATCGAGGCCGAACTGGTGGGGGTGGAGGGTGAGGTCGTCACGTTACGGGTCGGCGGTCAGCAGGTCACGATGCCGGTGGGTGAGTCCCAGGCGGCCAACGGTATGGACGTGCGGGTCAGTGAAGTCACCGACGACAAGGTCGTGGTGGTACTGGCGACCGGCCTGAACCAGAACTGACTCCCGAATCGCCGTGCGCGCGACCCGGTCCGGGTGCTGCTCAGCCCAGCACGTTCGGCTGGTCCAGAATCCAGCGCCAGCTGCCGTCGGGCTGCCTGCGCGCCACCTCCACGGTCGCGCCGGGGCCGCCGGGCAGGCGCGAGGAGGTCAGCGCCAGATCGCCCGCGCGTAAGGCCGGCACCTGCGGTCCGAGCTGGAACACCGGACGATCGGCCACCAGCCGCGCGTAGGCCGCCCGAATCTCGTCGATGCCCGTCGCCACGACCCCATCCGGCAGTGCGAGCACCGCATCGGATTCGTAGAGCTCCACCAGCCCGTCCACATCACCGGCGTTCAACCGTTCGACCACCAGCCGGCTCAGGTCCTCCGGTCGCCGCGCCCGCTCGCGCGCACCGTCGAAATCGTCGCTCATCGCCACCCTCCCTCGACATGGGTTGTGCGCCAACGGTAACGCCGGGGTACGACACGAAACCGAGGTCAGTCGTGCATGATCACGTCGAACTCGTACCAATCGCCGTCATAGTGCGTGTACACCGCCGTATAGGGCCGGCCCCCGTGATCCGGTGGCGAGGTCTGCGGCGGGAAGTAGGCCAGCCCGCCGATGGAGATACCGGCCACCGAGAACTGGCAACCGCCGTCCGCGGCCCGGACCCTGTCGATGCGCAGGACACCGAACCAACCGGCCTCCGACTCCTGGCAGCTGTGCGCCGCCTCGGTCAGCGCGCCTTCCGACAAGCCCCACGCCAGCTTCTCCGGCACCTGCGCCACCAGCAATCCGGCACCGGCGAGCACGATCACCGGTGCTGCCGACACCAGGCGATATCGCCGGTACCGTGCGCACCCGATCGGCGCCAGGACCAGCCAGCACAGCCCGGCCATCAGCAGCGTCAGGACCCCCACAACCCAGATCATCACATCGGCGCGGGTCGCGGCGACCACCAGCAGAAGCACCACTCCCACGAGCGCCGACACCACCGTCGCCCACATCGCCGACCACCACCGTCGTGGGGTCGGCCGCGCCACCGCATGCTCCGCCGTCGTCATCGGCCCACTCTAGATCGACCGGCACCGGCCACCGCACGACGAAACCCCCGACAGCGGTGAGCCGTCGGGGGTTTCGCGGACAGAATTGGTGTCAGCCGATCGTCACAGCGGGGGGAATCCCGCCGAGCCCGTCGCCATCCAGTTCCAGAAACCGGCGGCGCGGTTCACGACCAACGCGATGACGTCGAGGGCAGTGCTTCCCATTGTTTTCCTTACGTCGAACGGACACTTCGCGGGGTCCACCCTACCAACAGCCGACGAACCGACCTCGCTGTGACAACACACCGAATCCACGGCCAACGACCGTTCCGGCGAGATCGGCGCCGCGGGTGAACGGCCGGGAAACGCAGTTACACAACCGTCCACGGACAATGTGATCACGCCTACAGGACACCGCCGGAGCCATGTGAACAAAATACCAGGCGGACATATTCGTACCCGAGAATTTTCATTCGAAATATTCTGCAACGCAATACGAGTCGTATTCATTGCGCGATGCACCGCAGGCCCGGGAGTTTTGTTCAGAAGAATCGTGACGGCCGTCACCGTGCTGCATTTTGCGGTTTCACCGATACGATCAGCCCTGCCGCGGCTTCCCGAAAATGCCTGCCCGTCGAAGTTCCAGAGCACACCGGCGACACAGCGAGGTGTCACCCGAATTCCGCCCTTCGCCCGCTTCGGCCCGCATTCGTCACGAGGTGAATCCCTGCCATGGAATACACGCATTTGTCCGAATTCGCGATTCGTGCCGGCAGTCTGTCGATCTGGACTCCCGAACTTCACACCGGCGCGTGGCAGCCCGACGACCGGCCGCTGACCAGCGTGCACGCCGGATACTGCACGAGCATCGATCCCACCGATCCCCGGCCCGGCCGCGGTCGCTGGATCGGGACGGCCTTCGAGATGGATTCCCCGTTCGAGGCCGGTACCTGGTCCGAGACGCTGCGCCGCTGGCACGTCAGACACGAGGGGCTGCGCACGACGGTGGCGACCCGTCCCGGAGCCGAACCTCGTCGCCGCATCGCCGCGGCCGTCGGCATCGCCGAGCAACGAGTCGAGGGCGTCACCGAAAGCACTCGGATCAATGAGTTCCTCAGTGACACTTTCGAATTGCGCCTGTCGCCGCTGACCTGGCCGCACTGCCTCGCCGCCACTGTTGAGCACACCGGCGACTTCACGGTGATCATCGCCGCCGACCATTCGGTGATGGACGCCTATTCCCAGGCGATCCTCATTCTGGAGCTGCGCACTCTCTACCAGGAGGTCCGCGCGGGTGCGGCGCCGCGCGAGTCGGTGACCTTCGGCAGCGCGGCCGACTTCGCCGTGCTCGAGCGGGCAGCCGCGGCCGAGCTCACCGTCGATTCGCCCGCGGTGGCGACCTGGCGTGAGTTCCTCGCCCACGGTCCGTTGCCGCGTTTCGCCGCGCACGCGCACCGACCCGTCGTCGCCGGAGCGCCGCAGCCCAGCGTGTCGCGGCGGGTGCTCGGCCTGACCGAGCTCGAGCAGGTGGAAACAGTGCTCGACCAGGTGCGCCACCGGATGCCGGTGGCCGTGTTCGCGGCCTTGGCGACCGCGCATCGACAGCAGTTCGGCGACGAACGGTTCCGCACGGTGATGCCGATCGCGACCAGGCCGGATCTGCGCTGGCTGGAGTCGATGGGCTGGTTCGTCAATGTGGTGCCGGTCGATATCGCGCCGCCACCGGGTGCGGGCATCGCGGCCGCACTCGAATGCACGCGCACCGCGTTGCGTCGTTCCCGCACGGCCAACGATGCCGCTTGGTCACGGGCGCTGGAACTGCTCGGCATCGCCGACACACCGCGCTTCGGCACCTCGTACCTCGACATCCGGGTGCTGCCGGGCTACGAACTGGTCGCCGACCTGCGCGGGCGCACCTTGCGCGCGGAGTCGTACTCCCCCGACGAGGTGTTCCTGTGGGTGGTGCGCGCCGCCGACGGGCTCTACGTCTCCACGCGCTATCCCGCCGGGCTGGCGGCCGAGGTGATGGACGAGTTCTTGACCGCGTTCGGACAGGCCCTGTTGTCGATCTGCACGATGGCGGATCCGCGGGAGTCGGTGAACCCGGGCGCGCTCTCGACCAACGACGGGACACACCGGCCGACGGTGACCGACCCCCAGGTGGTGCCGCACGTCGACGACGCGCACTCCGCCGGCAGCGCCGAGCCTTTCGCGGTGCGGGCGCAGGTGGGGTGAGCGGATGCGTGCACTCCTGGCTTTCACCGGCAGCAGAGGCGATGCCCAACCCGGCATCCTCCTGGCCCGCGCACTGCGCGCCCGCGGACACGAGGTCACCTTGGCGCTCGCCCCGAATCTGCTCGCCTTCGCCGCCGAATACGGCGTTCCCGCAGTAGCTTTCGGCCGTGACAGTGCCGAGCTCCTACGGGCGCAGCGCACCGACCACCGATTCACCAGCCGCGATCCCCGGGCCCGGCTGCGCGCACTGTTCGAACTGCAACGCCGTGGTGTCCCCGAGGCGCTGAACGGATTGCGCACGCTGGCACCCGGCCACGATGTGCTGGTCGCCGGAATGGCGGGCGAGGAGGTCGGCGAATCGGTGGCGCGAGCGGTGCGACTGCCGTTCGCGGCGCTGCACTTCTTCCCGATCCAGCCCAACACGGCCGTTCCCGTGGTGCCCGCGCGATGGGCCGAGCGTGTGCCCGGCGTCGTGCATCGCTGGGGTTGGTCGGCCCTGGCACGCGCCCGGGCGGCGGCATTGGCACCGGTGCTACCGACCGTCGGCCGGTCGCCGGCAGCCGTGCCCACCACGGTGGGAACCTTGTGGATTCAGGCATATGACGCGCGGTTGTTCCCCGGCCTCGCCGAGGAAATATCTGGTCCGTTCACCGGGTTCCCGGTCGACCTCCCCACGGGGTCTACAGCGTCCGGCCGGGACCGCGGCATCCGTCGCCGGTCCGGCGCCGAACCTCCGAGCCCATCGGCCGCACTGCATTCCTGGCTCGATGCCGGGACCGCACCGATCTATGTCGGCTTCGGTTCCATGGACGTCGGCGACCCCGCCGACCTCGTCGCCATCCTGCGGTCGGTATGCGCCCGGCGCGGGCGCAGACTGCTGCTGGTCTCGGGCTGGGCTTCGATCGTCCCGCAATTCGGCGCCGACCTCGCCGTGGTCGACCAGGTGGACCATGCCGAAGTCCTCCCGCGCTGTGTGGCCGCTGTCCACCATGGCGGCGCGGGCACGACCGCGGCCGCCCTGCGCGCGGGTGTTCCCCAGGTCATCTGCTCGGTCCAGGCCGACCAACCCTATTGGGGTCAGGCGTTGCGGCGACTCGGACTGGCCGCGACGATGCCGGCCAAGCAACTGACCGCGCCGCGGCTGCAAGCCCTGCTCGACCGGGTCGACACCCCCGGCGCGCGGCATCGAGCGCACGCCTACGCCGCCGGCTTCACCACCGACGGAGTCGAGCGCGCCGCCGACGCCATCGAAGCACTCGCCAACATTCCGCAACCGATCCACGTCGCCGGGAGGCCCCTGTGAGCACCGAGATCGCCATCCGCGCCACCGGACTCGGCAAGTCCTACGGCGACTTCACCGCCGTCGACGGTGTGGACCTCACCATCACGGCGGGCACCGTGTTCGCCCTGCTCGGACCCAACGGGGCGGGCAAGACGACCACGGTGCGGATGCTGGCCACCCTGGTGCGCCCCGACCGCGGTGCCGCCGAGGTCTTCGGCTACGACGTGGTGCGCGCGGCCACCGCGGTGCGCTCGATGATCGGGCTCACCGGCCAGTACGCCTCCGTCGACGAAACCCTCACCGCCGGTGAGAATCTGCGCCTGTTCGGACGGTTGCTCGGTCTGTCGCGCCGCGGCGCCGCGCGGCGCGGCGCCGAACTCCTCGACGAATTCGAGCTCACCCAGGTCACCGACAAGCCGGTCGCCCAGTTCTCCGGCGGCATGCGCAGGCGCCTGGACCTGGCGGCGACACTGATCACGGATCCCCCGCTGATCTTCCTCGACGAGCCGACCACCGGCCTCGACCCGCACACCCGCGACCGCATGTGGGGCATCATCCGGCGTCTGGTCGCGCGCGGGGCGACCGTACTGCTCACCACCCAGTACCTCGAGGAAGCCGACGCGCTCGCCGACCGCATCGCCGTCATCGACCGCGGTGCGATCGTCGCCGAGGGCACCGCCGCCGAACTGAAGTCCTCCATCGGTGACCAGGTGCTGCGACTCGAACTCGCCGATTCCGCTCAGGCCCCGCACGCCGAGGTGATCATCGCCGAACTCACCGGCGACGTTCCCGAGGGATCCTCGGCGGGCACGCTCACCGTCGCGCTCGCCGAAACCGGCACCGCCGCCGACATCGTGACCGCCTGCCGGGCCGCCGGAATCGAACTGCGCGGTTTCGCCGTCGACCGTCCCGATCTCAACGAGGTGTTCCTCGCTCTCACCGGCACTGCTCGCGCGGCCGCCTGAATCCCGAAAGACCGAGGCCGACAATGACTCTCACCACCACCGCCGCACCGCCCACGATCGATCGCCGCCCGCGCGTCACCCACGTGGGTCTGCGGGCGGCGCTGTTCCAGTCGCTGATGATGGCCTGGCGCGGACTGCTCACCTTCCGGCACAGCCCGCAGCTGCTCTATGACGCGCTGCTGCTGCCGATCGTCGGGCCACTGCTGTTCGGCAACATCTTCGGCACCGCCATCGCGGGCAGCCTCGAGGCGTATCTGCCGGTGCTGATTCCCGGTGTGCTGGTGCAGATCGTGCTCACCTCCTCGGTGGCGACGGGCGTCCAGCTGTCGGAAGACATCCGCTGTGGGGTGTTCGACCGATTCGTGGCCATGCCGATCGCGCGTTCGGCACCCGTGGCCGGCGCACTGCTGGCCGGAGCGACACGTTATGTGATCGCCGCGACCACCGTGGTGATCGTCGGATTCGCGATGGGCTACCGGCCCGAGCACCCGCTGGGATTCGCCGCCGGCGCGGTACTGGTGGTGCTGGCGACCACGGCGATCAGCTGGTTGTTCGCGTTCATCGGCGTCACCGTCTCACGGCCCGCGGCGGTGCAGGGCATGTCGATGCTGGTGCTCACCTTCCTCAGTTTCGCGTCCAACGCGCTGGTACCCGAATCGGCGATGCCGACCTGGCTGCGCTACGTCTCCGACTACAACCCGGTGTCCTACCTCGTGTCGGCGGTGCGCACCCTCGCCGAGGACGGGGTGATCGGTGCCGACGCGCTGTGGTCGGTGGTGGCCGCACTCGTGGTCGCCGCCGTCTTCGCCCCGCTCACCGTCCGCACGCTGCGTGCCCGCTGAGGAGCTGCCATGACGACCGTGAACCGCCTCACCGCCGACGACGACCTGTTCCTCAAACTGCACAGCCTCTACGGCAACGCCCTGGTCAACCAGCTCGCCTGGCGCTTCGACGAACCACTGGACCGCACGCTGCTCGACCGGTTCCACACCCAGCTGGCGACCGGGTTCCTGGCCCGCCGAGTACGCAGAGCCCGGACACCGTTGGCCCGCCCCTATTGGCTGCCCGCGACACGCTCACTCCCCTTGAGCTGGGACTCGACGCCGATCTCCGAAGACGAGATCCTCGACTGGTACTTCGCGCAGAGCCGGGTGGATTTCGATCCCACGACCGGGCGGGTGTGGCGGTTGTCTGCGGTACCGACGACAACGGGCGGGACACTGGTATCACTGGTGACCTCACATGTGGCTTCCGATGGTGGAGCGGTGCTGTTCGCGGTCGGCGACGCGCTGACCCGGCTCACCGGTGACGACCTGTCCGCGAGTTCGGGCCGGCGCACCGCGGCACGCACGCTCACCGAAGCAACCCGGTCACCGAGTTCAGGTCGGCTCGTGGGACAGGCGCCTCGGCATGCGGTGCGCGCGAACCTCTTCGATGCCGGCCGCCAACTGCGTGCGGTGGCGAAGGGGATCCGTGCCGCGATCGCCGCCCGCGCCGTCACCGAGCCCGACCGCAATCCGCGACCCGACACGCCCCCGCTCGCCCTTCCGCCCCGGTGGTCCCCCGCCGACCTGGTCGTCCAACTCGACCTCGCCGCATGGAACGCCGCCGCAGCAGCACATTCCGGCACGACCAACGGCCTGCTGATCGCCCTCGGTGCGGGCCTGCTCGGACGCAGCGGCCGCGTGGGCGACACGGCCGACATCCGCGTGGACATCCCCCACTCGATGCGCACCCCCGACGACCCCCGCGCCAACGCCACCACCGGTCTGCCGATCGCGGTCACCTACCGCACCGGCCACCGCATCGACCTCCCCGCCGTCCGCGCCGCGGTGAAAAAGGCGGCCATCGCCTACCGCGACCCGGCCACCACCCCCGCCCTGCAACACCTACAGCCACTGCAGATGGTCCTGCCCCGTTTCGTCCTGCACCGTTTCGCCCGCACCGCCAAAGCCCCCGAGTGCCTGTGCACCAACCTCGGCGAAACCGCGCAAACCGTCGCCGACATCGCAGGCCACCGCGCCGCCGCCGTCCTCATGCGCCCGGTCGTCTGCACCAACGACACCGACATGTTCCGCCGCGTAGAAGTGGGCATCAGCCTCTCCTTCACCACCGACGGCCACACCATCACCCTCGCCGTCACCGGCGCCGACCCCGACTACTTCCCCACCCGCACCACCCTGCGCACCCTGGTAACCGCCGAACTCGAGTCCTGGGGCCTCACCCCCCATTTCTGGTGACCACCACCGGCCTTCAACCGGATCCACCGGTTCCGGCATAGCGAAACCACCGCCCCATCGAACGGTGTAGGCCCAACCCCGCGTTCATCACGCCGGTCCGCCCGAAGTTGGCGCCCGCCGGCCAACCTGCGCCGAGCTCCGCCCACTGAACCACACCATCGCGCACACACGGCGCCGCCACGGTCTGGACCCGCTGGAACCACGTCCACAAGCACCGACCTTGCTACCCGAGCACCCAATGCAAAGCCGCAGCGTCGGCAAAAGGAGCACACGAGGTGTATGGACGCCCGGACAACCGATCCGGACACCGGCACCGACGACTGAAGAGAGCGCCGCACGACCTGACCGTGCGGTCTCGCACCGCGTTCGACCGGTTCAACACTGGTCGGCGATCTCGGTCAGCCGTTGGATTCGGGCCGCCTCACGGGCCAGGTGGTCGCGTTCGGGGAGGTTGGTGGCTGTCAGGGACGCCTCGGTGTACAGGGCGGCGGCCTGTTCGAGGTCACCCGCGCGGTACCGGAGGTAAGCGCGGGCGGCGTTGTGGCGGGGCAGGTGTGGGTCCACGTCGGCCAAGGCGGCGAGACCGGCTCGGGGGCCGTCGGCTTCGCCGACCGCTACGGCGCGGTTGAGCCGGACCACCGGGCTGTCGGTGAGCAGGAGCAGTTCGTCGTACCACTCCACGATCTGCACCCAGTCCGTCTCGGTGGCGGTCGGGGCGTCGGCATGCAGGGCGGCGATGGCGGCCTGGGCCTGGTACTCGCCGAGACGGTCACGGGCCAGCGCGGTCTGCAGGATCGTCACGCCTTCGGCGATGAGGGTGGTGTCCCAGCGGGATCGGTCCTGCTCGGCCAGTGGGACGAGGCGCCCGGCCTGGTCGATGCGGGATGTGCGGCGGGCGTGGTGCAACAACATCAGCGCGAGCAGTCCGGAGATCTCGGGGTCGTCGGAGGCGGCGGCGAGTTGGCGGGTGAGACGGATGGCTTCGGCGGCCAGGTCGAGCTCGCCACTGTAGCCCTCGTTGAAGACGAGGTAGAGCACGCGCAGCACCGTTGCCAGGTCGCCGGGCCGGTCGAGTGGCAGGCCCGTGATCCGCCGTTTGGCCCGGCTGATCCGTTGCGCCATCGTCGCTTCGGGGACGAGATAGGCGGCGGCGATCTGCCGGGTGGTCAAGCCGCCGACGGCGCGCAGCGTGAGGGCGACAGCCGAGCCCGGCGACAGCGCCGGGTGCGCGCAGAGGAAGTAGAGCCACAGGGAGTCGTCGGTCGCCGGGCCGGTCTGTGGCCGGACCTCGACGAGCGATTCCCTTCCTCGCCTGGCTGTTTCGGCACGGACAGCGTCGAGGAACTTGTGCCAGGCGGTCGTGACGAGCCAGCCCTTCGCATCGCGCGGTGGCTCGGCCTGCCACGTTTCCAATGCCCGGATCAGTGCCTCCTGCACGGCGTCCTCGGCCGCGGCGAAGTCGGCCCCGCGGCGGACGAGGACGCCGATCACCGCGGGGACGAGTTCACGCAGCAGCGCCTCGTTCACTCGGTGACCGTGGGCAACCCGGTGAAGAACGGCCGCAGTTCGAGCCACTCCTGAACCGGTTTCCCACCGGCACCGGGGGCCGCGGACAACTCGCCGGCCAGCTCGAGCGCCCGCTCGTAGGTCTCGACATCGATCACCATCCACCCGGCGATCAGGTCCTTGGTCTCGGCGAACGGGCCATCGGTGATCGGCGGGCGGCCGTCGCCGTCGGAGCGCACGAACGTCCCCTGCGGCGAGAGCGCCTGACTGTCGACGAACTCACCGCTGTCGCGCAGCCGCCCGGCGAAGTTCTCCATGTACTGCACGTGCGCTGTCACTTCCTCCGGTGTCCACCGGTCCATCGGCACGTCGTTGACCGACGCGGGCGCGCCCCGGTAGTGCTTGAGCAGCAGATACTTGGCCATGATGTTCTCCTCGGTTCGTTTCGGCCCATTCTGGCCGAGGTGATCGGATCGGGCGGGCCGACGGTCGGCCCGCCACTGGATCAGTTCCTCGACGGTGGTGCTACTCCTGGGACGGAGCCACTCGAGCATTCTCGACATCCACCGCGCACGAATCTTCCGGCTCAGGCCACGGCCCGACTCGGAGCGGGGCGAAGTGCGCGCGCCACCACGAGAAATCCCCCGGGAACCCGAAGGCTCCCAGGGGATTTCGTGTGGCGCGAGGGAAGGTCAGCCCTTGTTGGCAGCCTTGAACTCGCGGCGACGCCGGTGCAGGATCGGCTCGGTGTAGCCGTTGGGCTGCCTGGTGCCTTCCAGGACCAGTTCCTTGGCGGCCTGGAACGCGATGGACTCATCGAAGTTCGGGGCCATCGGGCGGTAGGTCTTGTCGCCGGCGTTCTGGCGGTCGACCACGGGGGCCATGCGCTCGAGGCTGGCGATCACGTCGGCCTCGCTCACCACGCCGTGGCGCAGCCAGTTGGCGACCAGCTGGCTCGAGATGCGCAGGGTGGCGCGGTCCTCCATCAGACCGATGTCGTTGATGTCGGGCACCTTGGAGCAGCCGACACCGTGATCGATCCAGCGGACCACATAGCCCAGGATGCCCTGGGAGTTGTTGTCCAGTTCCTGGCGCTTGTCCTGCTCGGACCAGTCGGTGGACTGGGCCAGCGGGATTTCGAGGATCTGATCGACGGTGGCGCGGGGGCCGCCCTTGGTGATCTCGGCCTGCCGCTTGAACACATCCACCTGGTGGTAGTGGGTGGCGTGCAGGGTGGCGGCGGTCGGTGAGGGCACCCAGGCGGTGTTGGCTCCGGCCTTCGGGTGGCCGATCTTCTGCTCGAGCATGCCGGCCATCAGGTCGGGCATGGCCCACATGCCCTTGCCGATCTGCGCCTTGCCGGGCAGGCCGTGCGCCAGGCCGGTGTCGACGTTCCAGTCCTCGTAGGAGGTGATCCAGGTCTGGGCCTTCATCTCGGCCTTGCGGACCATCGGCCCGGCCTCCATGGAGGTGTGGATCTCGTCGCCGGTGCGGTCCAGGAAGCCGGTGTTGATGAACACCACACGGTCCTTGGCGGCCTCGATGGAGGCGGCGAGGTTCACCGTGGTGCGGCGCTCCTCGTCCATGATGCCCACCTTGAGGGTGCTGCGGGTCAGGCCGAGCACGTCCTCGATCCGGCCGAACAGTTCGTCGGTGAAGGCGGCCTCGTCGGGGCCGTGCATCTTCGGCTTCACGATGTAGACCGAGCCGGTGCGGGTGTTGGCCAGCTTCGCGGTGCCGTTGAGCGAGTGCACCGCGATCAGCGAGGTGATCAGGCCGTCCATGATGCCCTCGGGCACCTCGTTGCCCTCGGCGTCGAGGATGGCGTCGGAGGTCATCAGGTGGCCGACGTTGCGCACGAACATCAGCGAACGGCCGTGCAGCACCAGCTCGGAACCGTCGAGCGCGGTGAACACGCGGTCGGGGTTCATGGTGCGGGTGAAGGTCTTGCCGCCCTTGGAGACCTCTTCGGCCAGATCGCCCTTCATCAGGCCGAGCCAGTTGCGGTAGCAGAGAACCTTGTCGTCGGCGTCGACGGCGGCGACCGAGTCCTCGAAGTCCATGATCGTGGTGAGCGCGGACTCGAGCACGATGTCCTTGACACCGGCGGTGTCGGTGGACCCGATGGGCGAGGACGGATCGATCTGGATCTCGATGTGGAGCCCGTTGTGCTTCAGCAGCACCGATGTGGGCTCGGCCGGGTCACCGGTGTAGCCGACGAGCTGCGACGGGTCGGCCAGGCCGATGTCGGTGCCGTCTTCCAGGCCGACCTCGAGCTCACCGTCGACGATCTTGTAGTACGAGGAACCGATGTGCGAACCGGTGATCAGGGTGACGGCGTCGTCGAGGAAGTTGCGGCCCCACTCGATCACCTTGTCGCCGCGCACGCGGTTGTAGCCGGTGCCCTTCTCGGCGCCGTTGTCCTCGGAGATGGCGTCGGTGCCGTAGAGCGCGTCGTAGAGCGAGCCCCAGCGCGCGTTGGCGGCGTTGATCGCGAAGCGCGCGTTCATCACCGGCACCACCAGCTGCGGGCCGGCGGTGGTGGCGATCTCGGCGTCGACGTTGCCGGTGCCGATCTGGAACGGGGCGGGCTCGGGACGCAGGTAGCCGATCTCGGTGAGGAACTGCTTGTAGGCGCCCTTGTCGTAGCCGGTGCCCGGGTTCTCGGCGTGCCAGGCGTCGAGCTTGCCCTGGATCTCGTCGCGTTCGGCCAGCAGGGCACGGTTGCGCGGGGCGAGATCGTTGACGATCTGCTCGGCACCCGCCCAGAACGCGGCGGAATCTACGCCGGTACCCGGCAGCGCCTCGTTCTCGATGAAATCGTGAAGAACGCTCGCCACCTGGAGCCCGCCGACCTGAATCCGCTCTGTCATCTACTGCCTCACTTTGGTGAAAACCGGGTGGAATAAGTCGATGTCATGTTACCCGTGGGTAGTGCCGACACCTCGAACACCCCTTGATTGTAGGCGTGTGAGGTTTTAATGTACTGGCCGGAACATTATCTGGTCGCGAGCCCCGCTCGCCCGGCCGATCGGAGGCACCGTGAGCCTGGATCCGGTCGCGCCCGTGCGCCGCCGCGGGCGCCCGCCCACCGCCGATCGCAACGCCGCCGACACGAGGGCCCGCATTCGTGCGGCGGCCCTCGATCTGTTCGCCGAGCGTGGTTTCCACGCCACCGGCGTGGCCGAGATCGGCGCGCGGGCCGACGTGCAGCGCGGCGCCCTCTACTACCACATCGGCTCCAAGCAGGAGCTGCTGTGGGAGATCCTCGCCGACTACACCCGGCTGCTACTCGACGACGCCGAGCACATCCTGGCCCGGCGCGCCGAGCCGGACCAGACCCTGCGCATGCTGATCCGCAGCCACGTCGAACTGATCGTCACCCACCGGCGCGCGGTGGCCGTGCACCTGCGCGACGCGAGCGCCCTGTCCCCCGAACGCGCCGTCGCACTGCAGCGGTTGCGCGATCGGCTGCAACGCCACTGGCAGGACGTCATCGACGCCGGCCACGCCGCGGGACGGCTGCGCAGCGCCGACCACGTGGTCACCAACGGCCTGCTCGGCATGCTGAATTCGCTCGGCTACTGGTACCGCGAACACGGTGCGCACACCCCTGCCGAGATCGCCGACATCCTCACCGACACCATCCTGTCCGGGCTCGTCGTCGCGGATGAGAACACGAAAGGCTGACCATGGCTTGGGATTTCGAGACCGACCCGGACTATCAGCGCCAACTCGACTGGGTGGCGGAGTTCGTGCGCACCGAGATCGAGCCCCTGGATCTGATCTACCCCAACCCCTACGACCGCACCGACCCCGAGGTCCGCGCCCTGATGCGGCCGCTGCAGCAGCGAGTCAAGGAGCAGGGCCTGTGGGCCTGCCATCTCGGGCCCGAGCTCGGCGCGCCCGGCTACGGCCAGCTGAAACTGGCGTTGCTCAACGAGGTACTCGGCGGGTCGGCCTGGGCGCCGCTCGTGTTCGGTTGTCAGGCACCCGATTCCGGAAACGCCGAGATCCTGGCGCACTTCGGCACCGAGGAGCAGAAGGAGAAGTACCTGCGTCCGCTGCTCGACGGCGAGATCGGCTCCTGTTATTCGATGACCGAACCCACCGGCGGTTCCGATCCCACGGCGTTCCGGACCACCGCGGTGCGCGACGGCGACGAATGGGTCATCAACGGCGAGAAATGGTTCAACTCCGTCGCCCAGTTCGCCACCTTCCACATCGTGATGGTGGTGACCGACCCCGAGGCCCCGCCACACCAGCGCCTGTCGATGTTCATCGTGGCGGCCGACACGCCCGGCCTCGAGATCGTCGAGAACTTCACCGTGCCCGGGTTCAGCGAGCACGAAGGCCACCTGCGGTTCACCGATGTCCGGGTGCCCGCCGATCACCTGCTCGGCGCCGAGGGCGCGGGATTCGTAGTGGCCCAGACCCGACTCGGTGGCGGCCGGGTACACCACGCGATGCGCACGGTCGCGTTGGTGCGCAAGGCGTTCGACATGATGTGTGAGCGGGCGGTGTCGCGACCGGCCCGCAGAGGGGTGCTCGGCGGTTTCCAGATGACCCAGGAGCGCATCGCCGACAGCTGGATCCAGATGGAACAGTTCCGCCTGCTCGTGCTGCGCACCGCATGGCGCATCGACCAGGCCCAGGACTACCGGGCAGTGCGCAAGGACATCGCCGCGATCAAGGTCGCGATGCCGACCGTGCTCAACGACGTCGCGCGCCGGGCGCTGCACCTGCACGGCGCGCTCGGCGTCAGCGACGACCTGCCCTTCCTGGACATGACCACCTACGCCGAGGTGATGGCCATCGCCGACGGCCCCACCGAGGTACACAAGATCACCCTGGCAAAGGAAGTACTGAAGAACTACGCACCCGCGGACCCGGTGTATCCGAGCGGTTACCGGCCCGCGCTGCGTGAGCACGCCAGAGACCTCGTCGCCGCCCGGCTCGAGCAACACATCGGCAATCTCTGAATCGCCACGCCCGCCGACATCAGCGCACCACAGTGCGAAGATCCCCGATCCGGCGCTGACTGCGCATTACCCTCGCCACATGGGTGGCGTCAAAGGTCCCGGAGACGGGGACACCGGTCGCGAGCCGGCCGAAACCGATCGAACCGACAGCGAGAACAACGACACGGCCGACGAACGGGTTTCGGTCAATCGCCCGGTGTTCTTCACCGCGGCAGCGATCGTGCTGGCCTTCGCGATCTGGGCGCTGGCCGCGCCGGAGGGCGCCGACACCGTCGTGGGCGAGGTGAAGACCTTCATCGTCACGTGGTTCGGCTGGTGGTACTTCATCCTGGCCACCGGCATCGTCGGGCTCGTGGTGTTCATCGGGGCGAGCCGCTACGGCAGCTACCGCCTCGGCCCCGAGGAGTCACGCCCCGAATACAGCCTGTTCTCCTGGACGGCGATGCTGTTCGCCGCAGGCATCGGCATCGACCTGATGTTCTTCTCGGTCGCCGAACCGGTCTACAACTACCTGCACCCGCCCACCGGCGAGGCAGGCACCAACGACGCCGCCCGCGAGGCCGCGACCTGGACGATCTTCCACTACGGCATCACCGGCTGGGCGATGTACGCGCTGATGGGCGGTGCGCTCGCCTACTTCGCGTTCCGGCACAACCTGCCGCTCACCATTCGCGCCGCGCTCTACCCCATCTTCGGCAAGCGGCTACACGGCCGCTGGGGCGACGCCATCGACGTCGCCGCGGTGCTGGGCACCATCTTCGGTGTGGCCACTTCCCTGGGCATCGGCATCGTGCAGCTCAACTACGGCCTGCACGAGATGTTCGGCATCGACCAGGGCAAGGCCGCCCAGATCGGGCTCATCGCCCTGTCGGTGGTCATCGCGACCATCTCCGCGACCTCGGGCGTCGACAAGGGCATCCGGCGGCTGTCCGAGCTCAACGTGGTGCTCTCGATCATGCTGCTGGTCTACGTGCTGGTCGCGGGCCGAACCGACTTCCTGCTCAACGGGCTCGCCCAGAACGTCGGCGACTACATCTCCACCTTCTTCGACCGCACCCTCGACACCTTCGCCTGGGACCGCAACCCCGAGACCGCCAACGAGCCGACCGCCTGGCTGGACGCCTGGACGCTGTTCTTCTGGGCGTGGTGGGTGGCGTGGGCGCCGTTCGTCGGCCTGTTCCTCGCCCGCATCTCGCGGGGTCGCACGCTGCGCCAGTTCATCTTCGGCGTGCTCGTGGTGCCGTTCAGCTTCATCCTGCTGTGGATCTCGATCTTCGGCAACAGTGCGCTCCAATTCGCCCGCACCGACGAGGAGTTCGCCGAATCGACCGCCGCACGCGCGGAAGTGGGCTTCTATTCGCTGCTCGAGCGTTTCCCCGGCGCGCCGATGCTGCTCGGTGTCGCGACCATCACCGGTCTGCTGTTCTATGTGACCAGCGCCGACTCCGGTTCACTCGTGATGGGCAATTTCACTTCGAAACTGCCCAATCCGATGGCCGATTGCGCACGCAGCACCCGCATCTTCTGGTCGGTGGCGATCGGCCTGCTCACCCTGTCGATGCTGTTCGCCGGCACCAGCGGCTCCATCACCACCCTGCAGAACGCCACCATCATCATGGGTCTGCCGTTCTCGTTCATACTCGCGCTGATCGGTGTCTCGTTGCTGCGCGCGGTGCGCAACGAGTCCTACAAACTCGACAGTTACCGCAGCTCGCTGCCCAAGGCGTTCGCCGCGGGCCGTGGGCCCGGTGAACACGGCAGCTGGCGGCGCAGGCTGACCTCGACGATCTACTACCCGGGGCCGGTCGCGACCCGCAAGTTCATCACCAACACCGTAGTCCCGGCGATGCACGATGTGGCCTCGGAGTTCGACCGTATGGGTGTGACGGCCTCGGTCGACGACACCGGACGCCACGAAGGTCTGCCCTCGCCCCGGTTGATCGTCGACCAGGCCAACGAACCCCGCTTCGAATACGGCGTGTGGCCGGTGTCGGCGCCCGCCCCGAACTATGCCGTGCTCGCCCAGCGCGCCGACGACCGGTACTTCCGCTGCGAGGTCTATCTGGCCGAGGGCTCGCAGGGCTATTCGCTCAACGGTTACAGCCGCGAACAGGTCATCGGTGACGTGCTCGACCAGTACGAGCATCACCTCAGCTATCTGCACATGCGCCGCTCGGCGGGCGATCACCACGAGCCGGAAACCAGCGGCACCGACGATCAGGAAGGCACAACGACGCAATGAGCGAGACCCTCTACATCGACGGTGCGTGGCGTTCGGCCGCCTCCGGACAGACCCGTGAGATCCGCTGCCCGGCCGATGATTCACTCGTCGGTGTCGTGGCCGAGGGTGGTGCCGAGGACACCGAGGCCGCCATCGCCGCCGCCCGCCGCGCCTTCGACACCGGGCCCTGGCGGCGGACCCCGGACGCCGAGCGGGGCGACCTGCTGCTGCAGGTGGCCGAAGCCATCGACATCCGGCGCGACGAGTTCGTGGATGCCGAAACCCTCGACACCGGCAAGCGGCCCTACGAATCCGATATCGACATGACCGATATCGCGAACTGTTTCCGGTACTTCGGCAAGCTCGCCGCCCAGGACGCGGGCCGGGTGGTCGACGCCGGATCCGCCGATGTGGACTCGCGCGTGGTCTACGAACCGGTCGGGGTGTGCGGGCTGATCACGCCGTGGAACTACCCGCTGCTGCAGGCGGCGTGGAAGGTGGCCCCGGCGCTGGCGGCGGGAAATACGTTCGTCCTGAAGCCGGCCGAGCTCACCCCGCACACCGCGATCCTGCTGATGTCGGTGCTCGACGACCTCGGCGTGCCCGCCGGGGTGGCCAACCTCGTCCTCGGTGCGGGCGCCACGGCGGGGGCGCCGCTGTCCGCGCATCCCGATGTGGATCTGGTCTCGTTCACCGGCGGGCTCGCCACCGGACGGATCATCGCCCGTGAAGCGGCCGCGACGGTGAAGAAAGTGGCACTGGAGCTGGGTGGCAAGAACCCCAATGTGGTGTTCGCCGATGCCTGCGATACCCGCGAACGGCTCGCAGCCACCGTCGACAACGCCCTCAACGCGGCGTTCCTGCACTCCGGCCAGGTGTGTTCGGCGGGTGCGCGGCTGGTGATCGAGGAATCCGCGCACGACCGTTTCGTCGACGAACTGGTGCGCCGGGCCGAGAGCATCCGCCTCGGGCTGCCCTTCGCCCAGGGCACCGAGACCGGGCCGCTGATCTCTTCCGCCCATCGCGACAAGGTGCACGCCTACGTCGAGCAGGCCCGCGCCGAGGGGGCCGTCATCCGCACCGGCGGCGAGTTCGCCACCGGCGACGAAGGCTCGGGCACTCTCGACAACGGCTGGTTCTACCGGCCGACGGTGATCGACAAGGCCACCCGTGCGATGGCGTGCGTGCACGACGAGGGTTTCGGGCCGACGGTCACCGTGGAGACCTTCACCACCGAGGACGAGGCCGTGGCCATCGCCAACGACACCGACTACGGCCTGTCCGGTGCGGTGTGGTCCAGCGATGCCGCGCGCGCCCGCCGCATCGCCGGCCGGTTGCGGCACGGCACGGTGTGGATCAACGATTTCGGACCGTATCTGCCCCAGGCCGAATGGGGCGGTTTCGGCCACTCCGGTGTCGGCCGTGAACTCGGTCCCTCGGGGCTCAACGAATACCGCGAGACCAAGCACGTGTACGAGAACCTCCGGCCGGACGTCACCGGCTGGTTCGCCGCCCGAGGGGAGCAGCTGTGAGCGACTACGACTACGTGATCGTCGGTGGCGGGTCCGCGGGTGCGGCCATCGCCTCGCGGCTGACCGAGGATCCCGGGGTGACGGTATGTCTGCTCGAGGCGGGGCCCACCGACGTCGACGATCCGGCGATCCTGCAGCTCGAGCGCTGGATGGAGCTGCTCGAGTCCGGCTACGACTGGGATTTCCCCATCGAACCGCAGGAGAACGGCAACTCCTTCCTGCGCCAGGCCCGGGCCAAGGTGCTCGGTGGTTGTTCCTCGCACAACAGTTGCATCGCCTTCTGGGCCCCGCCCGAAGACCTCGACTGCTGGGAACGCGAGCACGGGTGCACCGGGTGGGGCGCGGATTCGGTGTACCGGCTGTACACGAAACTCGAGACCAACGACGCCCCCGGTGAGCTGCACGGGCGCAACGGTCCGGTGCAGATCATGACGGTGCCGCCCAACGATCCGTGCGGGGTGGCGATGCTCGACGCCTGTGCGGCGATCGGTATTCCGCGCGCGGAGTTCAACACCGGCCGGATCGTGGTCAACGGCGCGAATTTCTTCCAGATCAACAGTCGCGCCGACGGCGTTCGTTCCTCGTCGTCGGTGAGTTATCTGCATCCGATTCTGGACCGGCCCAATCTCACCATCCGTACCGGTGCGTGGGCCAAGAAGATCGTGATCGATGAGAACCTGCGTGCGGTGGCGGTCGACTACGTCGACAATCCGTTCGGGCGCGCCACCCGGGTCGGCGCCAACCGCGAAGTGATCGTGTCCGCGGGTGCGATCGAATCGCCGAAGTTGCTCATGCTCTCCGGGATCGGGCCCGCTGATCACTTGCGCGAGAACGAGATCGAGGTCCTCGCCGACTCTCCCGGCGTCGGCGCGCACCTGCAGGACCACCCCGAGGGTGTGATCGGGTTCGAGACGACCCGGCCGATGGTGCGCAGCTCGACGCAGTGGTGGGAGGCCGGCGTGTTCACCACCATCGAAGACGGTTTGCAGCGACCGGATCTGATGATGCACTACGGCTCGGTGCCGTTCGATATGCACACGTTGCGCCAGGGCTACCCGACCGCCGAGGACACCTTCTGCCTCACGCCGAACGTCACGCACGCACGCTCGCGCGGCACCGTGCGACTGCGGTCCTGCGACTACCGCGACAAGCCCCGCGTCGACCCGCGCTACTTCACCGACCCGGAGGGCCACGACATGCGGGTCATGATCGCGGGGCTGCGCAAGGCACGCGAGATCGCCGGCGCCGAACCGCTGGCCCAGTGGGTGCGACGGGAGCTGTATCCGGGCCCGGACGCGCAGTCCGATGCCGAGCTGGCCGACTACATCCGGCTCACCCACAACACGGTCTATCACCCGGTGGGCACGGTCCGGATGGGTGCGCTCGACGATCCGATGAGTCCCCTCGATCCGCAGCTGCGGGTGAAGGGCATCGATAATCTGCGGGTGGCCGACGCCTCGGTGTTTCCCGAACACACCACGGTGAACCCGAACCTGACGGTGATGCTCGTCGGCGAACGTTGCGCTGAACTGCTCACCGAAAGCCGCTAGCGGCCGACGCATGACCAGGCTCCCGTGACGGGCGGTCACGGGAGCCTTGTCGTGCGACCGAAAAATCACCCGACATTCCGGACCCGGTGTGTCACGATGAATCACACGACGGTTCTTCGCACCGGCGAGACCGGCAGGACCGGACGGAAAGGAGGAGATGACCGTGAAATATATTGCGCGACAGCATGAGTCGACATCGCACCGGCACCGGAAGATGCCGCTCGCCGAGTGCTACGCAGCGGACGACGCGCGGGCCGGTCATCTCCTGATCGAGCGCCGCTGAGCGCAGGCCGCATTCCTGCTCGTCTTTCTCTTCTCCGAAATTGGGTGATCCCGATGTTGATTCGTCATGCCGCCGTGCCGACGGCACCCGCCGCCGACACCTGGATACACAGCCGGGTGCTGGTACTCAACGCCAGCTACGAAGCACTCGACGAGATCACCGCCGATCGGGCGGTGACACTGCTGCTCAGCGGCGCCGCCGAAACCGTGATCGAACGCCTCCCACACTTCCCGATCCGATCGCAGCGGCTCGCGCTCACGCTGCCGGAAACGATTCGGTTGCTGCGCTACGTCTACCTCGGCCACGTCGCGCCGGTGGAAGCCGACAGCCGCGCCACGCCGGCCGGGGTGTTGCGCCGCGACAAGCACCGCTGCGGGTACTGCGCGAGCTGGGCGGCGACCGTCGACCACATTCGCCCGCGCAGCCGCGGGGGACCGAACACCTGGGGAAATCTGGTGGCCTGCTGCGCGGTTTGTAATACCGCCAAGGCCGACCGCACGCCCGAAGAGGCGGGAATGCGGCTGCTGTGGGAGCCCAAGGCTCCCGACCCGCTCGCCCGCACGCAGCGCCGGATCTGGAAGGAGTACGCGCCGTGACCATCGACCTCGCACTGACCGATCTGCTGACCCTGTCCGATTCGGGCCGGTGGCATCGCGCGGCCTGCCGTGGTGACCCCAACCACGAGGCGTGGTTTCCGTACCCGTCGCAGGACTTCGAATACGCCCGCCGGATCTGTGCCGGTTGCCCGTTGCTCGCGGGGTGCACCGAGTACGCGGCACGGACCGGCCAGTCGGGGGTGTGGGGCGGCCGTGAATACGACCGTGGCCGGGTGATCCGCGAGTGAGCGCACCGGGGCCGGGTGCCGGCTGTGGCATCCGGCCCCGCGTGCTCACCTGCGCCGATGCCTGCGGGTATGCGCGGTGTGGCGCTGTCGTCGCGTGTCCTTAAACTTGCCGCGTGGGTACTCATCGCAGCGGGACCAGATCTCGAAGTATCAGCAAAGGTCCCGTGATCGCGGCATCGGCGCTCGTCCTGATGATCGTGGCCGTGTTCGCCTGGTTCCAGCTCAGCGACCGGGCTGCCAGCACCGATGTCGCCGCGGCGGCCGAATGCGTGGAGGGACCGGCCACGCTGGAGGTCACCGTCGACCCGGCCGTCGCCGCACCGGTGCGCGCGGCGGCCGAACACTACAACGCGGGCAAGCCACGGGTGCGTGATCACTGCGCCCGGGTGGAGGTGACCGCCCGGCCGTCGGCGGCGCTGGTGGCGGCACTCGCGGAGCCCGGCACCTGGGACCCGGCGCTGGGTCCACAGCCGGGGTTGTGGATCGCCGACTCGAGTCGCTCGATCGACCTGGTGCGGGTACCCGGGCTGATCGAGGGCACACCTGCCTCCATCGCCACCAGCCCCATCGTGCTCGGCGTTCCCGACGCTCTGCGCCAGGCACTCGAACAGCACCAGATCGCTTGGGCCGACCTGCCGCGCCTGCAACAGGGCACCCTCGACGAGGTCGGCCTGTCCGGGTGGGGCGGGCTGCGCATGGCGCTGCCCGGTGGCGACGCCACCACCGCCGCGGCCACCGCGATCGGGTCGGCCGTTTCGGGCACCGAACCGCTCACCGAACAGGCCGCCGCCTCCGGTCAGGTCGTGGCCGCGGTGTCCGGACTGGCCGCGGGTGCCTCCACACCCGCCGACCTGATGACAGCACTGTCGGCGATCAGCACCGATCCCGCGAACGACGACATCCACGCGGTCGCCGCCACCGAACAGCAACTCGGCGCCGGCGGCGTGAGCGTGTTCCGTCCCGCGGGCGCCGCCCCGCTCGCCGACTACCCGGCGGCGCTGCTGTCGGGCCCGTGGGTGGACAAGACCCAGAACCTGATCGCCTCCCGGTTCATCGACTTCCTGCGCGCCCCCGAACAGGCCGCGGCGCTGGCGGAGGACGGTTTCGGCCCGGCGATCGGCTCGGCCCCGGCGAACCCGGATCGGGCGGCGCTGCAGCAGGTGCTCGCCACCCTCGCCGATCCGGTGCTCGGCGTGAACGCCACGGTGTTGCTGGACGTGTCGTCGTCGATGGGCACCGCCGAAGGCTCGACCACCCGACTGGCCACCGCGGGCGCCGCGATCGCCTCGACCCTGCAGGTGATGCCGCCGGACTTCGGCCTCGGGCTGTGGACCTTCGGCAAGGACCTCGCCGGTGGCGACCCGTACCGGGTGAACGTCGAGACCGGCCTGCTCACCCAGACCCAGCGCACCGCGGTGGGCACCACCGTCACCTCGCTGGAACCGAGCCGGGTCAGCGCCGACCAGGCCTACCCGAGCCTGCTCGCGGCCTACCGCGCGGCGGTGGCCGGCCACTCCCCCGGCCGCACCAACTCGATCCTGCTGATCACCGACGGCCCCGATGACGACTCACCGCTGTCGGGCACGGACCTGGTCGACCAGATCACCGCCGCGACCCAGTCGGACCAGCCGGTCCGGATCGACATCATCGTCATCGGTGGCGAGGGCACCCAGACCCTGCAAACCCTTGCCCAGCAGACCGGTGGCACCTACACCCGGATGCCGACAACCAACGACCTGAGCTTCGGCACCGCGGTGGTCGAGGCCCTCACCACCCCGTGACGGCGGTGGAACCAGGTCAGCGGGTGCCGATGATCAGGGTTCGGACGAACGACCGCTCCGGGCCTCAGCCGCCGCCCTCACCGGCGGTTCGTCGGTGGTCGATACCTCCACCAGCGCACCGGATTCCATCGCCACCCACAGGTGACCTCGCGCGTCGACAGTGAGTCCGTGCGGTTCGGCTCCCGGTAGTGCCAGGTGGCTGATCCTCCCGTCGGTGGCGATCCGGCCGAGTGCGCCGCTACCCCATTCGGTGAACCACAGCGCGCCGTCCGGCCCGGCGACGATGGCGTGCGGGCGCGCGGCCGGGTCGGACAGAGCGAACTCGGTGATGACACCGTCGGTGGTGATGCGGCCGATGGCGCCCGAACCGATCTCGGTGAACCACAGCGCACCGTCCGGACCAGCGGTGATGCCGACCGGCGCGGCGGCAGGCGTCGGCAGCGGGTACACAGTCGGATTCAGCTCGGAATCGACGCGCCCGACGGCGTTGCCTTGATTGACCGTGAACCACAAGGCGCCATCGGGTCCCGCGGTGATCATCGAGGGCATCCCCTCGACCGCCACGGCCGTGACGGATCCGTCGGCGGCCAGCCGGCACACCCGCCCGGCCGTGAGTTCGGTGAACCAGAGCGCACCGTCGGGACCGATGCACGCACCGTAGGCACCGGGCGCTTCGATGCTGGTCACCGCGCCGTCGGTGCTCATGCGGTCGAGCCGGCCGCCCTGGTACTCGGTGAACCACAGCATGTCCCCCGGACCTGACACGATGACGGTCGGCTGCCCGTCGGCCTGAGGCAACGCGAAGATGCGTACGTCGCCGTCGGCGTAGCGGCCGATCACGCCCTGCGCTACCAGCGTGAACCAGAGCGCACCGTCGGGCCCCACGGCCACTCCGTACGGAGCGCCGGGTACCTCCACAACTCCCACGATGTCAGCCAAAATCTTCGATTCCCTTCTGTATTCCGCGGAATCGGCGGCGCAGCGCACGATCGTGCGAGACGACGACCACCGCTCCCCGATAGTCGTGCAGCGCCCGTTCCACCTCGTCGACCAGGGTGAGCGACAGATGATTGGTGGGTTCGTCCAGCAGCAGCAGGTCATGTTCGCCGGCCAGCACGGTCGCCAGCGACAATCGGCGCCGCTGACCTTCCGACAGGGTGGCGACCGGGCGGTCGAGCACCTCGGGCGCGAACAGCCCCGTCGCGAGCAGTGCCGCGCGCCCGAAGCCGTAGGTCTCGGTGACCGTGCGCTCCGGATCGAATCGCTGTTCCTGTCGCAGATAGCCCACCCGGCCGGGGGCCTGCGCGTGGAGCGCGTCCAACAGGGTCGACTTTCCCGTCCCGTTGGGTCCGTGGATGAGCAATCTGCCGCGCGCGCCGAGGGTCACCGGCCCCACCCGGAACTCGAGCTCGGCGCCCGCCACGGCGAAATGTCCACGAAAAATCAGAGGCTCGGGTGGCCGGGGCACCGGGTCGGCGCGCAACCTGCGCAGGCGTTCGGCGGTCTGGCGGACCCGCGAAGCGACCGAACTCTGCACCCGACCGGCATTGCGGTCATAGGCCATCTTGTTGTTGTCGCTCATCGCACGCCCGTGCGCCACCTGCTGGGCGGTGGTTGTCGCGAACTCCTCCAGCCGGGCGATCTCGACACGCCACTGGTCATAGGCCTGCTCCCAGCGCGCCCGCGCGGCCGCCTTCTCCGCGAGGAAGCCGCTGTAGCCACCACCGAACCGGGTCAGGCCGCCCTCGGCGACCTCGATCACCGCGGTGACCACCCGGTCGAGGAAGATCCGGTCGTGCGAGACCACGACCACGGTGCCGGGATGGGTGCGCAGCCGGTTCTCCAACCAGGTCAGCGCATTCTCGTCGAGATGGTTCGTCGGTTCGTCCAGCAGCAGCACCTCCGGGGACGCGGCCAGCAGGCACGCCAGTCCGAGCCGGGCGCGTTCGCCGCCGGAGAGGCTGTCGAGGGTGCGGTCCAGCGCGACACCGGCCAGTCCGAGGCCGTGCATCGCCGCCTCGACCCTGGCATCGGCGGCATAGCCGCCGCGCGCCTCGAACCGGGTCAGCAGCTCGCCGTAGCGGTCCATGTCCTGGGCTTCGGCGGCGGCGTGCATGCCGCGTTCGAGCTCTCGCAACTCGGCCAGCGCCTGTTCGATCGCGTCGTCGACGGTGTCACCGGGCAGGGTCTGGGCGAGATGGCCGACACCGCCGTCGGCGGTCACCGTGATCGATCCGGTGTCGGGCCGGTCGCCGGCCAGCAGGCGAAGCAGGGTCGATTTGCCCGAACCGTTCTCCCCGACGATTCCGACACGCTCGCCGGGCCGGATCGTGGTGGTCACACCGTCGAGGACTCGCCGATCGGCATAGGACTTCGACACGTCGCGCAGGGCCAGTTGAGTGGCCAAACAGGGCTCCAATCACTACATGTGTAGCTTTAACTTAACAAGGCTTCACAACTAACGCAACGGGAGTAGTTTTTGGAACCACAACGACGACCCGGCGGGCGTAGCGCCCGGGTACGCGAGGCCGTCCTCGACGCGACAGCGGCCGAACTCGCCGAACACGGATATCTGGACCTGAACATGGAGGCGGTCGCCCAGCGAGCCGGCGTGCACAAAACGACCGTCTACCGGCGCTGGCGTGGACCCGCGGGCCTGGTCGCCGACGCACTCGAGCGGGCCGTCGAACAGCCGTGGCCGATCCCGGACACCGGCACCCTCCGCGGCGATCTGCGCGCGCTCACCGCCTTGCTGCACAGCGGTTTCGACGACCCCGAATCCGCACCGCTGGCCACCGCCTTCGTCATCGCAGGCATGCACGACCCCCAGGCGGCGACAGCGCTGCGAGAGTTCTACCAGGCCCGCCATCGGGACGCGGCCGTCATCATCGATCGAGCCATCGCCCGGGGCGAACTCGAACCCACCGTGAACCGCACAGAGATCATCCGCACGGCGGTGGCCCCGGTGTTCCACCGGCTGTTCATCACCCACGAGCCCGTCACCACCGAGGACCTCCGCCGCGCCGCCGACGCCGCCACGGCGCTGGCACACCTGTCCTTGGAGGTTTAGCTTCGGGCGAAGACGACGACGGGCCCCGCCGACAGCGTCAGCGGGGCCCGTGAACGGGAAGGATCAGTCTTCGTAGACGTCCAGCGGCGGGCAGGAGCAGACCAGGTTGCGGTCACCGAACGCGCCGTCGATGCGGCGCACCGGCGGCCACACCTTGGGCCGGGTGTGGGCCAGGCCCCGTGGGTAGACGGCGGTTTCGCGACTGTAGGGGTGATCCCATTCGCCGACCAGGCTGGCCGCGGTGTGCGGGGCGCCGCGCAACGGGTTGTCGGTCACCGGCCAGACGCCCGCGCCCACCTGGTCGATCTCGGCGCGAATCGCGATCATGGCGGCGATGAATTCGTCGAGCTCTTCGAGGTTTTCGCTCTCGGTGGGCTCGACCATCAAGGTGCCCGCTACCGGAAAACTCATGGTGGGGGCGTGGAAACCGTAGTCGGCCAAACGCTTCGACACATCGTCGACGGTGACGCCGGTCTGCTTGGTGATCTGGCGCAGATCGAGGATGCACTCGTGGGCCACCATGTTGTTCTCCCCGGTGTAGAGCACCGGGAAGTAGGCGTCGAGGCGGCGGGCGATGTAGTTGGCCGAGGCGATCGCGGTGAGCGTGGCCGCGCGCAGGCCCTCGGCGCCCATCATCCGGATGTAGGCCCAGGTGATCGGCAGGATCGACGCCGAACCGTAGTTCGCCGCCGACACCGCGTGTGAACCGGCCACAAGAGGGTCGCCGGGCAGGTACTGCGTCAGGTGCGAACGCACCGCCACCGGGCCGACGCCCGGACCGCCACCACCGTGCGGGATGCAGAAGGTCTTGTGCAGATTCAGGTGGCTCACGTCGCCACCGAAACGACCCGGGCGGGCCAGCCCGACCAGGGCGTTGAGGTTCGCGCCGTCGACATAGACCTGACCGCCCGCGTCGTGCACCAGCGCGCACAACTCGGCGATCTCGTGCTCGTACACCCCGTGCGTGGACGGGTAGGTGATCATGATGCAGGCCAGCCGCTCGGCGTGGTCAGCGATCTTGGCCCGCAGGTCGTCGAGGTCGACGTCACCGTTCTGGCGGCACTTCACCACCTCCACGCGCATGCCGACCATCGCCGCCGAGGCCGCGTTGGTGCCGTGCGCACTCGACGGGATCAGGCAGGTGTCGCGGTGTTCGTCACCACGGTCGAGGTGGTAGCGCCGGATCGCCAGCAGACCGGCGTACTCGCCCTGACTACCCGCGTTGGGCTGCAGGCTCACCGCGTCGTAGCCGGTGATCTCGGCCAGCCACTGCTCGAGATCGCCGATCAGCTTGCGGATGCCCGGCGAGTCCTCGGTGGGGGCGAACGGGTGCAGACGGGCGAAACCGGGCCAGGTGATGGCTTCCATCTCGGCGGTCGCGTTGAGCTTCATGGTGCACGAGCCCAGCGGGATCATGCTGCGGTCCAAGGCGATGTCCTTGTCCGAGAGCGACCGCAGGTACCGCAGCATGGCGGTTTCGGTGTGATAGCGGGTGAACGCCGGATGCGTCAGGTACTCCGAGGTGCGGGTTTCGACGGCGCTGGGCGCGGCGCCCGCGCCGGACTCGGGAGACAGCGCGGTGCCGAAGGATTCGACGACGGCGGCCACATGGGACTCGGTGGTGGCTTCGTCACAGGCGATGGCGACGTGATCGGCGTCGACGAGGCGCAGGTTGATGCCCTGGGACTTCGCCTTGGCTACCACGGCTTCGGCACCACCGGGCACGTGCGCGAGGACCGTGTCGAAGAAGGCGCCGTGCACCACCGCGCCACCGAGACCAACCGCGACGGCCGCCGCGTGCTCGTGCACCCGGCGCGCGATGGCGCGCAGCCCGTCGGCGCCGTGGTAGCTGGCGTACATGGCCGCGACGATGGCGAGCAGCACCTGCGCGGTGCAGATGTTGGAGGTGGCCTTCTCCCGGCGGATGTGCTGCTCACGGGTCTGCAGCGCCAGCCGGTAAGCGGGGGTGCCGTCGGCGTCGACCGAGACACCGACCAGGCGGCCCGGCAGCTGCCGGGCGAACGCGGTGCGCACGGCCAGATAACCGGCGTGCGGGCCGCCGAAGCCCATCGGCACCCCGAAACGCTGGGTGGTGCCGAAGCACACGTCGGCGCCCTGCTCACCGGGCGGCGTGATCAGTGTCAGTGCCAGCAGGTCCGCACCCGCGGCGACCAGCGCGCCACGTTCGTGCGCGGCGGCGAACACCGCGGTCCAGTCGGTGATGCGCCCCGATGCGCCCGGGGTCTGCGCGATCACGCCGAAGCACTCGCCCTCGGGCAGGCCGGCGCCGGCGAGATCGGCCTCGATGACCTCGACGCCCAGCGGCTCGGCCCGAGTGCCGATGATGGTCTTGGTCTGCGGGAACAGATCGGCGTCGATGATCAGGCGGTTCGACTTGGACTTGCCCGCGCGGCGCAGCAGCGTCATCGCCTCGGCGGCGGCCGTGGCCTCGTCGAGCATGGAGGAATTGGCGACCTCCATGCCGGTCAGGTCCGACACCATGGTCTGGAAGTTGAGCAGCGCCTCGAGCCGGCCCTGGCTGATCTCGGGCTGGTAGGGGGTGTAGGCGGTGTACCAGGCCGGGTTCTCCAGCAGGTTGCGCACCAGCACCGGCGGGGTGAGCGTGTCGTAGTAGCCCAGGCCGATCATCGAGGTGGCGACGGTGTTGGACTGCGCCAGCGCGGCCAGTTCGGCGAGCACCTCGTGCTCGGAGGCCGGCGCGGGCAACGCGCCGAGACCGGATTCGTCGAGGATCGTCGCGGGCAACGCCGTGGTCGCGAGTGCGTCGATGGACTCGACGCCGACGGTCTCGAGGATCCGGGCGAGTTCGTCGGAATCGGGTCCGATGTGGCGGTCGGCGAACGAACGGGTCACGGCAGCTCCAGGTCGGGCGGGTCGGCCGAAATGGCCGACGGGTACCAGCCCTCCCCCTCTGTCTGTGCGCCTGAGAGATTCGGTGACGCAACCGTCGCGCGGCTGTGCCCCTTTCCCCGTGGGCGGGCAGCCGGATGCCACCGCTTTCCAGAGGCGTCGAATCACCGGGCGGTCCCTGTTGCCTGAGAGATTGACGGGGAGGTGCTGCTCCTTCGGCGCCCGGATTCTGGTGGATCCGGGACTCTCCCGCACGGCGGCGACGCCCACCCAGTGTAGTGGCACGCGACCGGCCCACAGCCCAGCGCCCCGTGTAGCGCTCGTCACGCGGATCGGATGGCCTCCGCGCGCGGCGCTAGCCGGTCTTGCGGTTCTCCCTGGCCTTGCGGCGGTAGGACAGCTCGTCTTCGGGACGGTCGGTGATGGCGGTGGCCCGCTCGGCGGGGAAGTCCGCGATCGCCCCGGTCAGTTCCCGCATGGCGCCGCTGACCGCGATACCGAAGACGCCCTGCCCACCCTGCAGTAAATCGACGACCTCCTCGGGTGAGGTGCACTCGTATACCGAGGTGCCGTCGGAGAACAGCGTGATCCCGGCCAGATCGCCCACGCCACGACTGCGCAGGTGATCGACGGCGATCCGGATGTTCTGTAACGAGATGCCCGCGTCCAGCAACCGCTTCACGATCTTGAGGACCAGAATGTCCTTGAACGAGTACAGCCGCTGACTGCCCGAGCCCGCCGCGCTCCTTATCGACGGCACGACCAGCCCGGTGCGGGCCCAGTAGTCGAGCTGGCGATAGGTGATGCCCGCGACCTGACACGCACTGGGCACCCGGTAGCCGACCAGATCGTCCGGAACCGAGTCGTCCGGGAACAAGCCAGGCTGTACGACATCCTGCGTTTGCTCTTCCACTGACCGCTCCTTGCTCTGCCGACGTTCTCGGGTACCGGAGTCACGACGGATGTTGCCCGACTTTCGAGGTTACTCCTGCCATTGTCGGACCAGTACCGCATCGCACCAAGCACCGCGACCAGCGATTCCCTCGACCTCTACTTCAGGATGAGATCGGGGCGGGTCCCTCAGCTGTCGGTGGCCTTGAAGTCATCTGGTGAGACCGAGTCGAGGAATTCCTTGAACTTCTCGACCTCGTCCTCGCGTTCGTCGGGCATCACCAAACCCGCCTCGACCAGGACAGGTTCCTCGGCGAAGATCGGGCATCCGACACGCAACGCGATGGCCACCGAATCCGAGGGCCGCGCCGATACCCGCAGGTCTCCCTCGAACACCAGATCGGCGTAGAAGGTGCCCTCCTGCAGATCCACGATCCGCACTTCCTTGAGGGTGTGTCCGAGTTCGGTGATGAGAATCTTGATCAGATCGTGAGTGAGCGGACGGATCGGAGCGACCCCCTCCTGCTCCAGCACGATCGCGGTGGCTTCGGCCTGCCCGATCCAGATCGGCAGATATCGCTCGCCCGAAGCTTCCCGCAGCAGCAGCACGGGCTGGTTCTGCGGCTGCTCGACGCGGATGCCGATAACGCGCATCTCACTCATGAGTTGTCCTGCCTCCCATACTCGCCGCCGGCCGGCACGACCGCTGCTCAGCTCGCCGTATCCCGAGTCTAGGCGAATTCCGGGCGGTGCAACGGGCACGGCCGAGCCGAAATGGCGTGTTGTCGTTCAGCTGCCGAGGGCCGCGCGCACCGCGGCCTTCACCAACGCCGCGTGCAAATTCAGCGATAACGCCGCGAGTTCACGCACGGTTTCCTCGGCGCGGGCGCGCGCGTCGGCATCGCGGCTCTTGGCGATCGGCGCGGCGATCTGGGCGACCAGGGCGGCCTCCCGGTCGGCGGCCAGTTTGAATGCGCGCAGATGCCGCGCCTCGAGACCGAATTCGGCCATGGATTTGGCCGCGTTCGCCAAGGTCACCGCATCGGATTCGAAGAAGCCGCCCACCCCGGGCACGATGAGTCCCGCCCGCAACAGATCGTCGAGGAAACGGTCGTCGATGTCGGCCTTGGCGAGCAGGTCGGCCCGGGTGAGTCGCACCGCGACATCCACGCGCAGTTCTTCCGGCGTGATCTCACCGGGCACCACGCCGAGCCTGCGCGGCGGTGCCGGAGAGTCGTCGCCGTCGTTGTCGGCGCGCGCGGAGCCGGCCCGCTGCCCGGCCTCCGCCACACCCCGATGGGAGTGTGCGCGGGCGCGCGCTTCACGCACACCCAGCGTCGCCGCACCGCTGTCGATCGCTTCCAACTGCTCCTTGATCACCTTCAACGGCAGGTACTGATCGCGTTGCGCGGTCAGTACGAAACGCAGCCGTTCGTAGTCGGCCACCGAGAACCGCCGGTAACCCGACGGCGTGCGTTCCGGCCGGATCAAGCCCTCCGATTCGAGGAACCGGATCTTGGAGATGGTGATATCAGGAAAATCTGGTCGCAGCAGGTCGAGTACGGAGCCGATCGACATCCCTCCGCGCGCCCACTGCGCCGCCCCTGTCACAGCACTGTGCCCGTCGCGAGCACCAGTACCGGAGGGGTCATCGCGACCCCGCGCCCGACGACGTTTCGTTGGTCTGCGCGCGCGGACCGGTCAGGAAGACCAGCCGGAACTTGCCGATCTGGACCTCGTCGCCGTTCTGCAGCTCCGAGGAGTCCACCGGCTCCCGGTTGACGTAGGTGCCGTTGAGGCTGCCCACATCTACAACCTGGAACGAGTCGTCGTCCTGACGGAACTCCGCGTGCCGACGGCTGACGGTGACATCGTCGAGAAAGATGTCACTGTCGGGATGACGACCGGCCGAGGTGGTCGGCTGATCCAGCAGGAAGCGCGAGCCCGCGTTCGGGCCCCGCTTGACCACCAGGAGGGCCGCGCCGACCGGCAGTCCCTCCACGCCCTGCACCGGCTGTTCGCCGGCCGGCTCTCCGGAGCGCGACGCGTCGACCTCGTTGAGGAAATCCGCGCGGAAGACCGATGTCGTCTCGGCCGCGGTCTCCCCGTAACCCGGGTCCCTGTTCTCGCTCACCGTTTCTCTCCTCCTCGAACCTGATTATCCATGCAAGCAGGTGCTGTATCTGGCGACACGACCGGCGCGATCACATCGCCGGAAAGATCCGGCGTCGATTCCCCGACGTATCCGCTTGGGTTTGACCGTACCCTGCCGGGGCGTGCCCGTGCAGGGAGAACTGTGAAGGCTACTTCAGCCCCCGGTAACTCCTTGATAACCGGCTGCATCCAGCAGTTCACCGAGGGCGGAATCCAGGGCTGCGGCGTCCTCGAACGCGAGCTCGAACAACCAGCCCGCCTCGTAGGGATCGGTGTTGAGGGTCTCCGGCGACTGCACCAGATCCTCGTTCACCGCAACGACTTTGCCGTTGAGCGGAGCGTAGATGTCGGACACGCTCTTGGTCGACTCGACCTCGGCGATGCTCTGCCCCGCGGTGACATCGTTGTCGGCATCGGGCAGCTGCACGAACACGACGTCACCGAGCTGTGACTGGGCGTAGTCGGTGATGCCCACACGCACCGTGGTGGGGCCGGTCTGGCGTACCCACTCGTGTTCGGCGGTGTAGCGCAGATCCTCAGGTGTCCGGGTCACAGGACGTCCTTTCGTCGTAACGTGGCACGCAACTGTATCGACTAGCTCCCGCGGTGTGGCACAGGCGGTGTCGATCGCGCGACCGCGACCGCCTGGCCCACGTAGAGCACCCCGGTCCAGACATAGAGCACGGTGCCCCAGATCAGCAGTGCCCAGCCGAAGGCCCATCCGAAACCTGCTCCGGCCCAGTCCATCTCTCCGGTGAGCAGCCACGGCAGCCCCGACATCAGCGCGAAGGTGGCCGCTTTGCCCAGGTAGATCACTTCCGGTGCGGGCAACTCGCGGCGCTTGTACACCGACAAGGTCACGGTCAGCACCAGATCACGAGCGATCAAGATCACTGCGAGCCACCAGGGAATCAGGCCGCGAGCGACGAAGGCCGCGAGCGTGGTCACCAGGTACAGCCGGTCCACGAGCGGGTCGAGCAGCGCGCCCAGCCGCGAGGACTGGTCGAGCAGTCTGGCGAGTTTGCCATCGAGGAAGTCGGTGAAGCCGCTGGCGATCAACAGGGCGAAGGCCCAGCCGTCGGCGTGCTCGACCAGCATCAACCACAGGAACACCGGGATGCCGATCAGGCGCAGCAGGCTCAGCGCGTTGGGCACGGTCAGGATGCGATCGCTGAACACGCCACCACGGCCGGTGTCGTGCTCGCCCGGCGTTCCCGATTCGGTTGCCACGCCCTTGCTTACCGCACCGACCCCCTCTCGCGCCATCCGGGCGCGCCGAATCCGCAGCGCATCGCCTACGACAATGCTGCCGCCACAGCCACCCGCTACCGTGGGCAGTCGTGTCCGACAGTGGTATTGATCTGCGCTCCTTCGTTTCCGCCGAGCAGGCCCGCGACCGGGGCCGCGCCGCCGCCGCGCGGGTGCCGGTGACCGAACGGGATCGACCGGCCGAAAGTCCCGACCGCCCGTCGGTGCTCGAATTCATCGAGGCCAGCAACCGGGGCAGGCTCGAGCAGTTGGTCCCGCTGCGAATCGGCCGGATGGCGGCCTCACCGTTCACCTTCTTCCGCGGTGCGGCCGGCCTGATGGCCGCCGATCTGGCCGCCGGTCCCGACAGCGGGCTCACCGCCCAGATCTGTGGTGACGCGCACGCGGCCAACTTCGGCCTCTACGGCACTCAGCGCGGCGAGATCGTGATGGACATCAACGACTTCGACGAGACGATCCGTGGACCGTGGGAATGGGACCTGGATCGTCTCACCGCGAGCCTGGTGCTGGCCGGGCGCGAGAGCGGCGCCGACGAGCACGACTGTGTGCGCGCTGCGCGCGATGCCGCCCGCTCCTACCGCCGCACCGTCGCCGAACTGGCGCAGCTGCCGTTCATGCAGTCCTGGACCGCGATGCACGACGAGTCGATCCTCACCGAGGCCAAGGCCGAGGATCTGCTCGACGACTTCAAGAAGGCCGCCAAGAAGGCGCGCAAGAACACCAGCGCCAAGGTGGCGGCCAAATGGACCGAGCACCTCGACGATCACGAGACCGGGATCCGCAAGCGGCGCTTCGTCAGCGATCCGCCGATCCTCACCGAGGTCGGCGATCAGGTGCGCGAGGCGGTGATCGACGGGTTACAGCGCTACGCGGGCACCATCCGCGAGTCCCGGCGCGACCTGCTGGCCCGGTTCGCGATCTCGGACGTGGCGTTCCGGATCGTCGGCACCGGCAGCGTCGGCCTGCACAGCTATGTGGCGCTGCTGCACGGCAACGGTGACGAGGCGCTGGTGCTGCAGCTCAAGCAGGCCAATCCGTCCGCGCTCAGCCCGTTCCTGCCCGCGACCTCGCACCGGCACGAGGGTGAGCGGATCGTGGCAGGCGCCCGTTCGGTGCAGTCCGAGACCGACATCCTGCTGGGCTGGACCACCGTGGAACTCGACACGCCGTTGCCGTTCATCGTCCGCCAGTTCCGCAATCTGAAGGGCAGCATCGACCCGGCGGAGTTGTCGGCCGGGGATCTCGACGACTACGGCCGTCTCGCCGGCGCCCTGCTCGCCCGGGCGCACGCCCGGTCGCTCGATCCGCGCGTGCTGGCCGGTTACCTGGCGGGCGAGGGCGCCGACGACGACCGGTTCGAGGACGCGATGACCCGGTACGCCGTGCGCTACGCCGACCGCACCGAGGCCGATCACGCGGAGCTGGTCGCCGCGGTGGACGCGGGCAAGATCGCCGCCGAGCCCAGCTGACCCGCGCACCCCACAACCTGACCGGCAACCGCCGACCGGCGAGCTACGATGTACGCCAACGGTTCTCGGCCCGCGACGCCAACGACCCAGAAGGGCGGTCTCCATGCTCGTTCGCGTGCAGAATGCGGCAGGCACCGATGCCGAGCGGGCACTGATCGATTGGTTGCGCACCTGGAAGGACCCCGCGGGCCCACGCGGGGTCGCCACCATCAATTGCAGCCTGTTCCACAACGATCGCCTGCACCAATTCGACGCCGTGGTGTGGACGCCCACCAGCTGTGTGGTGATCGAAGCCGAAACCTTCACCGCGCCCCAGGACGGGGTGCTCGAGATCCCGCTCAACGGCCCGTGGATGGTCTCCGGTGAGCTGGCCCAGTTCGCGGGCTGGGAGAAGTCGACCCCGCTGGAGCGGTCCCGCGAGCACACGTTCGCGTTGCAGAACTTTCTCGCGGCCCGGGGCCTCGGGCAGCGGGCGGTGCACGGGCTCGGCCTGATCGTGCCGATGCGCGGAGCCGACATCGACGTGCACCAGGGGTGGAGCGACCCGAGCTTCGATGTGATCGTCACCGACGACCCGCGCCGGCTGGAACGGTATTTCGAGGCGCTGGCCGAGAACGGGCACAATCTCTGGTCGGCCAACGACATCGCCATCGCGTTCCGCGGCCTGGGCATCCTCCCGTATCTGCCGGCACCGCAGGACCTGCTCAACGAGGGCTTCCTCGGACCGATCGACGTGACGCTGTGGCACGGCGGTCCCACCCAGGCCCAAGCCGAGGCCTATGCCGAGGAACAGGCCGAGCTCGAGCGGGCGGCGCAACAGTCCGGTGGTCTGATCGCACCCTGGTACAGCCCGTGGAAGCTGTATCCGCGGGTCGGTGGCGATCTCGATTTCGGGCGGGCGTTCCTGCGGATCACCCTGGCGATCGGCATGATCGTCGCCATCGTCTGGGTGTTGTGGTTCGTGGTGACCGCGGTGCTCACCTACGGTCCCACCTGAGTTCTGTGCGCGCACGGCTATCGTCGCCACCGTGATCGACCGAGTTTCCGAGCGGCGCGCCACCGCTGTGCGTGTGACCACGATCGGGTCCTGTGCGGCGCTCACCGCAGCGATCCCGGTGACCTTTGCCCCGGGCGGCGGGGCAGGCGGCCTCGACACCGCGATCGCTGCGCCGGTGCGCCGGCAGGTCTCCCCCGGCCTCGCCGAATTCCTCGTCGCGCCCAGCAACGGGCCGGTGGTGCTGATACTGCTGTTCGCCGCCTGTGCCTGGTTCGCCGTGCGCGGGCACTGGTGGCGGGCGGCGACGATGCTGGTGGTCCCCGAGATCGCTGTCGCGGTCAACACCTGGGTGCTGAAACCGTTGTGGGAGCGCCCCCTACACGACTACCTGGCCTATCCGAGTGGTCACACCGTGCACCTGGTGGCGGTCGCGACGACGTTCGCGTGCCTGCTCGCGAGCGTTCGGCCGCGGATCGCGATCGCCGCGCTGACCGCGGTGGCGCTGGCTTCGATCACCGCGGGCATGATCGTGCTCGGCTACCACCACGCCACCGATGTGTTCGGTGGCGCGGCGGCAGCGGTGGCGCTCTCGATCGGCCTGTGCCGCCTCGCCGTGCTGCTGCGCGTGCGAGCCGGCCGCTGAGTTCGGCGCTATCTGCGGTCGAACACGCTGGCGTCGTGCAGCATCTCGGCGTGCAGCATGCTCTCGGGCACGCCCATGGCCTCCACCAGGGTGAGCGCGTCCGGCCGCAAGCGGTCGACGAGTTCGTTCACCCCGCGCCGCACCGCCTTGGCCCGCTCCACCGACATGAACCGGTGCATGATGTACCAGGCCAGGTTCTCCTCCAGCGTCGAGTAGACGTAGAGGTCGCAGACGGTTTCGGCGAGCGCCTTCGCCTCGGGGTCCTCGATGTCGGCGAGGCCGGCGACGAATTCCTCGAGCACCAGCCGGTCGATGTGGGCGGCGCCGGCGGCCAGGATGTGGTCCTGGGCGTTGTTGAACGCCTCGAGCGGGCCGGTGTCGGCGGCCCGAGCGCGCAGCCGGTGCGCGGCGGTACGCAGCAGGTAGTCCTCGCGGTCGGCGAACAGCTGCAGTTGCACATCGCGTTTGGACAGGTCGGCCTCGTCGACGGTTTCGTCGCTGCGGTCGCGCAGGGTCTGGATCAGCTGGCGCACGCCGGAACGCTTGCGCACCACGTCGCCGGCCATGGTGGCGGCGAAACGCACCCAGCCCGCCGCGTCGAGGTCGCGCACCTCATCGGAGTAGGCGGTGAGCAGTTCCTTGGCCACCAGCTGCGTGAGCACGACATTGTCACCTTCGAAGGTGGTGAACACGTCGGTGTCGGCCTTGAGGGTGACCAGCCGGTTCTCGGTGAGATAACCGGCGCCGCCGCACGCTTCGCGGCATTCCTGGATCGCGCGGGTGGCGTGCGCGGTCTGGGCCACCTTCAGACCGGCGGCCCGCTTCTCGAGCGCGCGCTGGGCGCCGGGCTCGGTCTGGTCGCCACGCTGGATCTCGTCCATCCGGTGCACCAGGTCGTTCTGCGCGAAGGCCAGCGCGAACGACTTCGCGACCAGCGGCAGCAGCCGGCGCTGATGGCTGCGGTAGTCCATCAGCAGGGTCTCCTCGCCGGTCTCGGGGTCGGAGAACTGGCGCCGCGCCAGCGCGTAACGCACCGCGATGCTCAGCGCCACCCGGGCGCCGGCCGCGGCGGCGCCGCCGACACTGACCCGACCGCGCACCAGGGTGCCCAGGGTGGTGAAGAAGCGGCGGCTGGGGTTTTCGATCTCGGAGCTGTAGGTGCCGTCCGCGGCGACGTCGGCGTAACGGTTGAGCAGGTTCTCCCGCGGCACGCGCACGTGGTCGAAGACGATGCGGCCGTTGTCGACACCGGGCAGCCCGCCCTTGAGGCCGTCGTCGTAGGTGGTCACCCCGGGTAGGTCGGCGCCACGCTCGTCACGGATCGGCACCAGCAGGCAGTGCACACCGTGGTTGCCCTCGGCGGTGATCAGCTGGGCGAACACCGCCGCCATCCGCGCGTGCGCAGCGGCGCCACCGATGTAGTCCTTGCGCGCCGAGGGCGTGGGGGTGTTGATCACGAATTCCTGGGTGGCCGGGTCGTAGGTGGCCGTGGTCTCGAGTTCACCGACGTCACTGCCGTGCCCGGATTCGGTCATCGCGAAGCAGCCGAGCAGGTCGAGGGAGATGAGCTGCTTGATGTAGTCGCGGTGCCGTTCGGTGCCGAGGTTCTCCACCGCACCACCGAACAGACCCCACTGCACCCCGGACTTCACCCACAGCGACAGATCCGCGTAGGCCAGCATCTCCAGGCCCGTGACCGCACCGCCGGGATCTCCGGTGCCGCCGTTCTCGGTCCGGAAGCCCCGTTCCGGGTAGCTCAATTGGGCGATGACCCGCATCTGCTCGAGTACCCGAGCGCGGGCTTGGTGCATGTCGAGTTCCGGGTCGCCGGTGAACCGGTCGTCGGCGAGTTGGACCCGTGCCTGTTCCCTGACCGCGCGCCACGGTCCGTCCAGCGCTGCGCGGAGGTGTTCTGCCGTCGTCGATGTGCCGGTAGCCATGCCTCGACCATAGCCGTGTGGGCGTGTCGGGAGCTGTCCCGAAACTCGGTGTGACCAACTCTTGCCGGACAGTTGAACACTCGTTTAGTATATTGAACATGTGTATAGCCAACAGTCCGTACCGCAAGGACCCGCCAACGACCTGAGCACCGCGGCCCGCATCCGAGATGCCGCGATCGCCCTGTTCGGCGAGCAAGGTTTCGGTGTGGGGGTGCGTGCGATCGCCACGGCGGCCGGGGTGTCCCCCGGACTGGTGAACCACCACTTCGGATCGAAGCAGGGCCTGCGCGCAGCCTGCGACGAGCGGGTGATCGAAATCATCCGCGACGAGAAGCTGCGCAGCCTGCGCGCCACCGGACCCACCGCGATGATCGATGCGCTGGCCTCGCTCGAGACCTACGCCCCACTGGTGGCCTACATCATGCGCAGCTTCCAGTCCGGCGGCGAGTTGGCGGAGTCCCTGCTCGAACACATGATCGCCGATACCGAGCAGTACATGCAGACCGCCGTGGACGAAGGCCGCCTGAAACCGAGCCGCGATCCCGCCGCCCGGGCCAAATTCCTCGTGCTCTGCAATCTCGGAGCCACGAACCTTTATCTGCAGATGCGAATACAGCGGGAAGGAGAGATCGACTACGGCAAGGCGATTCGTGAGATGTCCGACGAACTCACCTTGCCCGCCCTCGAGCTCTACACCCAGGGTCTGCTGACCGATTCGAGTCTGCTCGACACACTCCCCGAGGAGTAGACATGTCATCACCCATCGACGACCAAGTCATCGAAATCGCCGGGCTGCGAAAGACTTTCGGTCGTTTCACCGCCTTGGACGGCCTGGACCTGGGAGTCGGCGCCGGTGAGATCCACGGCTTCCTCGGCCCCAACGGCTCGGGTAAGTCCACCACCATCCGGGTTCTGCTCGGGGTGTTGCGCGCCACCGGCGGCGAGGTCACGCTGTTCGGTCGCGACCCATGGTCGGAGGCGGTCGCCCTGCATCGCCGAATCGCCTATGTGCCAGGCGATGTCACGCTGTGGCCGTCACTGTCAGGCGGCGAGACCATTGACCTGCTCGCCCGGATGCGCGGTGGAATCGACCCGGCCCGCCGCACAGAGCTCATCGAACGCTTCGAACTCGACCCGACGAAGAAAGCACGCACCTACTCCAAGGGCAACCGGCAGAAGGTCGCGCTGGTCTCGGCGTTCTCCGCGCAGGCCGATCTGCTGATCCTCGACGAACCGACCTCGGGCCTGGACCCGTTGATGGAGCAGGTATTCCAGGACTGCGTGCACGAAGCCGCCGCGCGCGGAACGACGGTGCTGCTGTCGAGCCACATCCTGTCCGAGGTCGAGCACCTGTGCGACCGGGTAACCATCATCCGGGCCGGACGCACGGTCGAGTCCGGTTCGCTGGCCCAGTTGCGGCACCTCAGCCGCACCGCCATCACCGCCGAAATGATCGGCGACCCGGGCGATCTGGGTGCCCTGCCCGGCGTCGACGATGTCGAACGCGACGGCGCCACCCTGCGCTGCCAGGTCGACGCCGAACACCTGGGTGCGCTGATCCGGGTACTCGGCACCGCCGGGGTGCGCAGTCTCACCAGCGCACCGCCCACCCTCGAGGACCTGTTCCTGCGCCACTATCACGTCGACGGCGGCGAGCGGGCCGTGACCACGGAGAAGGTGCGAGCATGACCGCCGTCACCGCCACCCCACGGATCATCGGAAACTTCCGCACCGCAACGGACTTCGCGGGTACCGGGCAGATGCTGCGGCTGTATCTGCGCCGCGACCGGGTGGTCGCGCCACTGTGGTCACTGCTGATCGGCCTGATGCCCGCGCTGCAGATCGTTTCGGTGCGCGACCTCTACGACACCCAGCAGCAGCTCGACAACTTCGCGACCACCACGGCCTCGAGTCCCGCGCTGATCGCCATGTACGGTCCGGTGTTCAGTTCCGCACTCGGTTCGATCGGCACCTGGAAGGCCGGTGCGATGTACGCCATCATCGCCATCGCCGCGGTCCTCACGGTGATCCGGCACACCAGGGTGGAAGAGGAGACCGGGCGAGCGGAGCTGGTCGGCGCCACCAGCATCGGGCGCTTCGCCGGTCTCAGCGCGGCCCTGCTGCTCACCTATGGAGCCGCGGCCACCGCCGGAATCGTCTGTGCCGCTTCCCTGCTGGCCACCGGGCTGCCTGCGGCCGGCTCGGTCGCCTTCGGCGCCGCCCTGGCGGGCTCGGGTTTCGTATGGGGCGCGCTGGCCGCGGTCGCGGCGCAGGTGAGCAACGGCGCCCGCATCGCGCGCGGTGTCGCACTGGGCACCCTGGGCGCCGCGTTCGCGGTGCGCGCGGTCGGTGACGCGGGAAACGGTGTGCTGTCGTGGTTCTCACCGCTGGGCTGGTGCCTGCAGATCCGTCCGTTCGCCGAGGAGCGCTGGTGGATACTGATCCCCCTCGCCGTACTCGGCGCGGGCGCGACCCTGTTCGCCTACCGGCTGCTCGGCAACCGTGATCTCGGTGCGGGCCTGCTGGCCGACCGGGCGGGTCGGGCAGTCGCCGGACCGGCGCTGTCGGGTCCGGTCGGTCTGGCGTGGCGGTTGCAGCGCGGCTCGCTGATCGCCTGGACCACCGGTTTCGCTCTCTACGGTCTGCTCATCGGCGGCGCGGTGAACAGCATCACCGGCATGCTCGACGACAGCGGCGCCATCCGCGACATGGTGACCGCACTCGGCGGGTCGGAGGTGCTGGAGGAGGCGTTCGTCGCCTATACCGCCACCATGCTCGCCGCCGCGGCGGCCGCCTACTCGGTGTCGTCGGTGCTGCGCCTGCACGAGGAGGAGAACACCGGTCGCGCCGAAGCGGTCCTGGCGGCCGCGGTGGGGCGGGTCCGTTACGCCGCGAGCCACCTGCTGTTCGCCGTCGCCGGTCCGGCACTGGCCCTGCTGACCTCGGGCCTGGCGATCGGCGTTGTGTGGGGTGCCACCGACGGCGAGCTGATGCGCAAGACCGGCCAGTCGCTGGCCGCGGTCGCGGTGCAACTGCCCGCGGTCTGGGTGGTCACCGCCGTGGCCGTGCTGCTCGTCGGCGTGCTGCCCCGGTACGCGCCGCTGAGCTGGGGCGTGTTGAGCGCGATGATCGTGATCTTCCTGCTCGGCTCCCTGGACGGCCTGCCCCAGCCGATGCTGGACCTGGTCCCGTTCGTCCACCCGCCCAAGTTGCCCGGCGCGGACTTCACCGCCACCCCGATCGCCTGGCTGCTCGCCCTCGCCCTCACCGGGATCACCGTCGGCCTGCTGGCTTTCCGCCGCCGCGATCTGCGCTGAACGCACCCGGCCGGTGCGATGTTTCGCACCGGCCGGGTCGAGGGTGACCACAGCTTGTGGCGCAGGCCCACCCACGCCCTCCGCGCGGCCGACAATTCCGACGACGACAAGGTGTACGAAACTCACGGTTACGGAAATCTTCTGTCACACATACCCTTTGACCTGGCGTTACAGGTGACAGATCCCACACGGTCACAGACAACCAGCAGCTTGCCCGCCCAGGTTACTGACGAGTACGGTTAGCGCAGCCGGGACGACGACGTGCCCGGTTTCTCGCCAGCCACTTGCTGCTGGACCCGACAGTCGATGCCCGCATCCACCGCCGCATGCCGGATCACTGTTGCGCGACACCGTGTTTCGAAAATTTCAGGAGGGGCGATGGTTTCCTACATCGTGACAGGCGGTACCGGATTTCTGGGTCGGCGAGTGGTACGAGGACTGCTCGCAGCCGATCCCACCGCGATCGTGCACGTACTCGTACGGGCCGAATCGCTGCCCAAGTTCACCGCGCTCACCGCGCAACACCCCCACAGCGACCGGGTGTTCGCCCTGGTGGGAGACCTGACCGCCGAAGGCTTGGGCCTCGGTGACGCGCCGCCGCGCGCCGACCACGTGCTGCACCTCGGCGCGGTCTACGACATGACCGCCGACGAGCAGAGTGCGCACGCGGCCAATGTCGCCGGCACCCGTTCGGTGATCGAGTTGGCACGCAAGCTCGACGCGGTGCTGCACCACGTGTCCTCGGTGGCGGTGGCCGGTGATCATCGCGGCAAGTTCTTCGAAGAGGATTTCGACCTCGGACAGCAGCTGACCTCGCCGTATCACCGCACCAAGTTCGCCGCCGAGAAACTGGTACGCGAAGCCACCGACCTGCGCTGGCGGGTGTATCGCCCGGCGATCGTCGTCGGCGATTCGCGCACCGGTGAGATGGACAAGATCGACGGCCCCTACTACTTCTTCTCCGCGATCGCGGCGCTGTCGGCGCTGCCCGCCGAATTGCCGTTGCCACTCCCGGACCTGGGCGCCACCAACGTGGTTCCGGTGGACTACGCGGCCGAGGCGATGGTGCGCCTGGTACGCCGCGACGGCCTCGAAGGTCGCACGTTCCACCTGGTCAATCCCGAGCCGCAGCCCTTCGGGGAGATCTACCGCGCGCTCGCCACCGCGGCGGGTGGCCCCATCGGGGTCGGCACCGTGCCGGGCAGTGCCCGCGCGCTGAGCGGGCTCGGCCACCTGCCCGGCGCCCACGCGGTGCGCGACTTCCTGTTCGAACAGGTGGGGATTCCGGCCGAGGTCGCCCCGCACATCGGATTCACCGCGGAATTCGTCTCCGAATCCACCCGGGCGTTGCTGCCCGGTCTGCGGGTGCCCGCCTTCGAGACCTACGCGACGCGACTGTGGGATTTCTGGCGCGCCAATCTCGATCCGCACCGTGGCCGCCCCGCCGCCGACGCGCATCCGCTGGCCGGCCGGACGGTGCTGATCACGGGCGCGTCCTCCGGGATCGGACTGGCCACCGCCCACGCGGTGGCACGCCGTGGCGCGATCGTGCTGATGGTGGCTCGCGGTGTCGAAGACCTCACCGCCGCAGCCGAAGCCGTGCAGGCCGACGGTGGCACCGCATTCGCCTACCCGTGCGACATCACCGATGCCGCCGCCGTCGACACACTGGTCAAGACCGTCCTGAGCGAGCACGGTCACGTCGACTATCTGGTCAACAACGCGGGCCGGTCGATTCGGCGCTCGGTGGCCAACTCGGTGGACCGCATGCACGATTTCGAGCGCACCATGGCGGTCAACTATTTCGGTGCCGTCCGGCTGATCCTGGGCCTGCTGCCCTCGATGCGGGAGCGGCACTTCGGTCACATCGTCAACATTTCCTCGATCGCGGTACAGACGAAGGTGCCCCGCTTCGCGGCCTACGCCGCCAGCAAGTCGGCGCTGGACAACTTCAGCGACATCGCCGCAGTCGAGAACCAGAGCGCCGGAGTCAGCTTCACCTCGATCCGGATGCCGCTGGTGCGCACCCCGATGATCGCGCCGACCGAGCTGTACCGGGCGCTGCCGCTGCCCGACCCGGAGCGGGCGGCCGACATCGTGGTCCGTGCGCTACTGGAACGTCCCGACCGGATCGACACCCCGATGGGCACCTTCTCCCAAGCGGTGGAGCTGTTCCTGCCCTCGCTCAAGCGCACGATCATGCACACCGGTTTCCGGTTGGTCGGCGAATCCACGGCGGCCCAGGGCAAACCGGCGGCCGAACCGGTCGTCGCCGCATCGGAGGAACCGGTGCCACCGTCGCGCAATGCGCTGACCGTGCTGGGTCCGGTGCTCGCGCCGCTGATGGTGATGCCTAGCCCGGCGGCGCGGATGAGCCGGATGCTGCCCGGCGTGCACTGGTAGACCGCGAAAGGCCGGTCCCGCTCGGGACCGGCCGAATCTGTTCATCGCAGGTGGGTGCGCGCCCACTGAGCGAGGGTCGTCGGCGTGGTGGTGAGCACGGTGCGCGCGTCCGCAGGGACATAGTCCGAGCTCAATCCGGCTGCCATCCCGGCGATTCCGTCGATCTGTGCCCGCCCGAGCCCGACCGAGCCCAGCATCTCGCGGAATTCGCCGTCGGCGAGGTGTACCGGGGTCACCTCGTGGCCCAGTTCCTCGCCCAGGATTTCGGCGACTGCACGGAAGGTGAGGTCCTGTGGTCCGTGCACCGCCTGCACGACCCGCCCCGACCAGGTGTCCGAGAGCAGCCGGACCGCGGCGATCTCACCGATATCGCGTGGGTCCACCCATGGCATGGCGTGGTCGAGCGGCCACGGTGTGGACAGTGTGCCCGCGCGGATCTCGTCGAGCTGGGTCCGCAGGTTGGTGAAGAAATACCCGCAGCGCAGGTGCATCACATTCGCACCGGTTTCGTCGAGCAGTTCCTCGGTTCTGCCCAGTCCGTCGATCTCCCCCGCCCCGCTGCGCTTCTCGGCGCCCCCGCTGCTGAGGAACACGGTCGCTTCGATCTCGTTCGCCACCACCGCCCGCGCCGCCGAGGCCCCCATCCGCGCGTACCCCGCCACCGGGTCGCCGTCCACCAGCGCCGGGGGGTCGACCCAGAACAACCGATCGGCCCCTTCGGTGGCCCGCACCACCGCATCCGCGTCGCCCTGGTCGACCCGCACCACTTCCACCAGTTCCCGAATCGCCGCGTCCAGCCGCTCCGGATTTCGCATCAGCACCGTCGGCCGCGCACCCGCCTGCACCAGCAACCGCACCACCCGCGAGCCCACGTGCCCCACCGGCGTGGTGACCACAATCTTCTTCGCTGAAGGTCTCATACCCGCACGTTAAACCCCATCGCGGCCAGTTCTCGGCCGCGATACGCCGACCCGTCGCGGACGCTCTGCACTCACCAGCTGCGGCGCACGTCCGCCTTGGGACCTGCCACCAGACTGCTCGCGGGAACGTCATCGGCCACGACCGCGCCCGCGGCGATCACCGCGTCGCGGCCGATGCGCACTCCGGGCAGGATCATCGCACCGGCGCCGATCCACACGTTCTCCGCCACGTCGATCGGCGCACCGGTGAGGAATTCGCGCCGCTGCGCCGGGTCGACGGGGTGGCCCATGGTGATCAGTGTGGCCTTCGGACCGATCATCACGCCTTCGCCCAACCGGATTCCGGCGTAGTCGAGGAACGTGCAGCCCTGATTGATGAAGACGCGCTCCCCCAGCTGCAGGTTGAGACCGTGGTCGGTATAGAACGGTGGGTAGATGGTGAACCTGCCGGGGAGCCGACGCCCGAAGATCTGCTCGAACAAGGCTGTCTTTCCCGCCTCGTCGTCGAAGGGCAGGCTGTTGAGCCGCGAGGTCATCTCGGTGACCGCCAACACCCGCTCGCTCATCGCCCGGAACTCGGCCCCCAGCACCCGCTCTCCACGCGCCAGCAGTTCCGGATCATGGATCAACATGAGATTCTCGCTCGCCATGGCCTGATTCTGTACCAACCGCGTCGCGCTGCTGAACCGGTGTCGGGGCCACGCGCGGACCGGTGCCACAGCCGGACCGTTCGAGGTCTTGTGGATCACAGGCGGGAACGCACCTGGGTGGCGGCAGCCGCGAAGGACCAGGCATAGCTTCCGTGGGCGGTGGGGAAGGTTCCGCCCGCGCACACGGGATCACCTGCGGCGCAATAGTTCGCGGTGCGGTCGGCGTACCAGGGTGCAACGGTGCCCCCGACGAGGCGCAGTGGGTCACCGAAGAGCAGAACCGCGACGATGCGGTGGGACAGTTCGGGCGGCAGGGTCCAGATGCCCGGTAGGGCCAGGGCGGCCGGGGTCGCGAGGACGCCGTGGGTGACCACCGCGCCCTGGGAGTAACCGACCAGCACGAAGCGCTGGCCGGGACAGGCGGCGGCTCGGGCGGTGAGGTGCCCGGTCATGGCACGGGTGCCGTCGCTGACCGAGGTCGGCACCAGCAGGTCGGCCGGGTAGTCGACGCGGTGAGCGGTGATGTCCACCGGCAGTTGGGCCTGTAGTACCGCGTAGAGCGGGTCGCCGATGGCGGCACCCAGGTATCCGGGTTCCGCTGTGCCACGGGCGATCACGACCTCCAATGTGGCGCATGCCCGCGCGTGTGCGCTCGGTCCCGGCGACATTGCCGTTCCGATCCCCGCTGCCAGTAGCAGGATCGACAGTGCTCGCACCGTATTCCTTGCGCCGAACCGCATTACCTTCCGATAAGTCATGACGACCACCCGCTCACGCCGTTGTGAGAAATATGAATCGAGCGATCACCTGCTGCCTCAACGGCATTCGGCGTGCTCAGAGGTGGAATACCCGGTGATCGACATCGGAACGGCCTGGGTTGGGCATCCCTTGCGCCACGGTTTCGTCTCGAATCGTCTGCGGCGCAGGGGCCCCGGAATTTTTACTTCTTCTTGGACTTCTTTTTGTACTTGGGCTTGTCGTTGTCGGGTTCCCATTCGTAGCCGGGAACGCCGCGCTCACAGTAGGAGTCGGCGACGTGCACATCACCACGATCACGCTCGCACCAGCGTGCTTTCGAGCAGGAAGTGGCACCCAGTCCGGCCAGAACTGTGAGTGTGAGGACGACCGCGCCGGCGCGGGTACGGAACTTCATGGCTTCTCAGACCTCTCTTCGATTGAACGTCGCTGGTCAAGAGCATTTTCGAAGACTTACCCCCGGTCAGCGACGGACCAATGCTACGTTCCGTTGATGTCGAACGCAGCGTCCCAGCCCACCGATGACTTCACTCCCGACGCGATCGTGGTCGGGTCCGGCCTGGCGGGCCTGGTCGCCACGCACGAACTGGCCCTGGCCGGTCGCCGGGTGCTGGTACTCGATCAGGAGAACCGCGCCAACCTGGGCGGGCAGGCGTTCTGGTCCCTGGGCGGGCTGTTCATGGTCGACACCCCGGAGCAACGCCGCCTCGGTATCAAGGATTCCTACGAGCTCGCACTCCAGGACTGGCTGGGTTCGGCCGGTTTCGATCGCGAAGACGAGGACCGGATGGCCCAGCAGTGGGCGCGGGCCTACGTACGCTTCGCCACCGACGAGAAGCGGGAGTACCTGCGGGCGCTGGGTTTACGGGTCACGCCATTGGTCGGTTGGGCCGAGCGCGGCGGTGCGCTGGCCGACGGGCACGGCAACTCGGTGCCGCGTTTTCACCTCACCTGGGGCACCGGTCCCGAGGTGGTACGGGTGTTCCTCGAGCCGGTGCTGGCCGCTGAGGCCCGCGGACTGGTCCGTTTCGCGTTCCGGCATCGCGTCGACGACCTGATCGTCGAGGACGGCGCCGTCACCGGGGTCCGCGGCAGCGTGCTCGCGGCGAGCGACACCGAGCGTGGTCAGGCGTCGAACCGGGACGTGGTGAGCGAGTTCACTTCTCACGCGCCGGCGGTGCTGGTGAGTTCGGGCGGCATCGGCCACGCGCACGACCTGATCCGGCGCAACTGGCCCACCGAACGGCTCGGCCCGTGCCCGGAGACGATGATCTCGGGGGTGCCGGCCTATGTGGACGGCCGGATGCTGGCCATCACCGAGTCGGCGGGCGCGGCCCTGGTGAACCGGGACCGGATGTGGCACTACACCGAAGGCATCAACAACTGGGATCCGGTCTGGCCCGATCACGCCATCCGCATCATCCCCGGCCCGTCGTCGCTGTGGTTCGACGCGAACGGTGCCCGCATGCCCGCGCCGTGCTTTCCCGGCTTCGACACCAATACGACCATGCGCCAGATCCTTTCGACCGGCTACGACTACTCGTGGTTCGTGCTGGACCAGACGATCATCGAAAAGGAGTTCGCGCTCTCGGGTTCGGAACAGAACCCCGACATCACCGGCAAGGATCTGAAGCTCACGCTGCGCAGCCGGGTCGCCAAGGGCGCGCCGGGCCCGGTCGAGGCGTTCAAGAAGCACGGCGTGGACTTCGTTGTCGCCGATTCACTCGCCGAACTCGTCGACGGCATGAACGCCATCGCGCGCGGACCCCGACTCGATGTCGCGGACATGGAACGCCAGATCGTGGCCAGGGACCGCGAAGTGGCCAACACGTTCACCAAGGACGCCCAGCTGGCCGCGATCACCAACGCGCGCACCTACTTCGGCGACAAGGCCGGGCGGGTGGTGAAACCACACCGCATTCTCGATCCCGCACACGGTCCGCTGATCGCGGTGCGGCTCAACGTGCTGACCCGCAAAACGCTGGGCGGCTTGCAGACCGACCTCGATTCACAGGTGCTGCGGCCCGACGGCGACCCGTTTCCCGGTCTGTTCGCCGCCGGCGAGGTCGCCGGGTTCGGCGGTGGCGGCGTGCACGGCTACAACGCGCTCGAGGGCACGTTCCTCGGCGGCTGCATCTTCTCCGGCCGGGCCGCGGGGCGCGCGATCGCGCAGCGGCCGCCGGTGGCGTGAACGTGGGCTAGTGGGGGCGGCCGTGCCGCGGAGTCAGCGTCCGCGAAGCCTCGTGGGCGACCTCGGCCAGCGCGCGTGCCAGACGCGCGGTGTCGAGGGCGCTGCGATCGGCCTGCACGATGCCCGACAACGAGATCGCGGCCACCGCCACCCCGCGGCCGCGGATCGGCACCGCCACGCACCCCACGCCGGGCATCGACTCCTCACTGTCCACGGCCACGCCCTGGCGGTGGCGGATCCGGGCCAGTTCGCGGTGCAGTTCGGCGCGGTCGACGATGGTGCGGGCGGTACGGGCGACGGTGTTGCCGCGCAGTGACGCCTCGGCGATACCGGGTTCGAGGGTGGCCAGCAGCGCCTTGCCCAGCGCGGTGCAGTGCGCGGGCAGGCGGCCACCGACCCGGGTGGGGATCGATACCCGGCTGCGCCCGCCCGCCCGGTCGAGGAACAGCACGTCGCGGCCGTCGAGCACCGCGAGATGGCCGATCATGCCGGTGCGCTGGCTCAGGTCGTAGAGCAGCGGGCCGACCACCTCGCGCAGTTCGTTGTGTTCGGCGGCGAGCCCGCCCAGTTCCAGCACGCGCAGTCCGAGCCGGTAGCCGCCGGGGGTGTGCGCGAGCCAGCGCAGGCGGATCATCTGGTCCAGGATGCGGTGCACGGTCGAACGGGGCAGACCGGTGCGTTCGGCCAGGCCCAACAGGGTCAGGGTGGGGGTGGTGGAATCGAAGGCGTCGAGGATGAGCGTCATCCGCTCGATCATCGACGTCGGCGGTGCCCCGGTCGCCCGGCCCGATCCGGTCCACAATTCTTCCGGCGCCGGCTCGGTCACGATCTCGACCGTCATTGATCCAACCTCCACAGTGTGTAGCGGATACAGACTAGAGCTGATGACTCCACTTACGCACCATTTCGCTGGACCGCTCGGTTCACCTGCGCGAATCAGCAACGACCCAGCAGGCGGCGAATCGGCGGAATCCTTGTCACAGAACGGATTCGGATGCGCTCGCCCGAAAATTGCCCAGCCGCACCGAGGCACTGTGCGCCAGCCGCGCGGCGAGTGCGCGTGCACGGAGCTCCTTGGCGAGACCGTAGAGGGCGAACACCGGTTTGAGCGGTAGCCATTCGCCGAATCGGTAGTCGTCGGCGCGCACCACCTTGGCTGCCAGCTCCGGACTCTGTTCGGTGAGATATCGGCGGGCGGTCGCGGCGTGGGTGGGCAGGGAGACGATCTTGATCCGTTCGACATCGCGCAGGAACGGGATCGCGAAGGCGATGTTCTCCCACGTGGAACGGCTCTGCTCCTCGAGCACGAGCGCACCGGCATAGCCACGCGCTTGCCTGGCGTAGCGCGCCATCAACGCGGCCTCCGACATCGGGCCCGCGCACGCGCCCCCGCACAGGACCAGCCGAGACGAGGGTGCCGCGGAATCGATGGAGCGCAGACCGGCCCGCACCCGCCACCGGTTCATCGCATTGGCGCGCGACCCGGCATTGCGGTAGCCCAGCACGACCACAGCCTCCGATCCGGTGCCGCCGTCGCCCACACCGGTGCGCGAGGCACGCCAGTTCACCCACTCGCCCCACAGCAGCACGCCGAGGACGGTGGCGAGGGTGCACCGGGTCCGTGTCCGCACATCTCCAGGTAACCACGATCGGGTCGGGCGGCGATCGGTGCGGTGCTGTGGTGTGCGGGAACCGGCCGATGAGCCGTTCGAACCGGGGCCGCGCGCGCTTGCCATCGGGTTGCCCGGGGTTAGGATCGCAGGACATCACGTGTCGACGCAGACAGGAGGATGTTCATGAAGATCGCTTGCCGCATCATCGCCACCGCCGGCGCGGCCGCCGCCCTCACCCTGGGCGCCACGGGCTTGGCCGTCGCTGAGGAACCGGAGCCGCCCAAGACCCCCATGGTGGAATTCATCGAGTCCTGGCCACCCGCCCCGCAGGGCTGCAACGATGTCTGGGATCCGATCGAGGACTCGATCGAGGACTCGGTTCCACCCCGGTACGAAGCCGAGTTCGAGGCCTTCGACGACTGGTGCGAGGCGGACGAGGATTAGCCGGTTGCCGCGGTGCTCACCGCGGCAACCGCTGCACCCGCACACCGAACCGAGCGGCGAGCACACCCAGCAGGGCGCCGGCGACAGTCGGCGCTACCAGCACACCGACCCACAACCACCAGGTCGGCCACATCTTCGTCAGCATCTCACTGATTGCGTCGTCGCCGCCGAACGGCTCATAGCTGCCGTAGTAGCAGCTGACCGAATTCGGTCCGGCAGTCCACCACGCGGCCAGGACCGCCGAAGCGGCGAGACCGCAGCCGAATCCGAGCACGGTGGCGGCGAGAACGGTCGGGCGTTGTTCAGGGGTCATCGCCACAGTCAACAGGGGCGCGCAGCGCACCCGTGCACGGGACATGCCCTGGCGGCCTCTGGTCCGGCCACGGTCACTCCCGGGCTGATACCAGCGCCTGCACGTAGTCGGCGCCCCACCGGTCGAGTTCGGTGACGAAGCCGCGCAGGCCCTCACCGGTGGGGGTCAGGGAGTACTCGACCCGGGGCGGGACCTCGGGATAGGCGTGGCGGGTGAGGATGCCGTCTTGCTCGAGCTCGCGGAGCTGGCGGGTCAGCACGCGCGGGGTGACCTCACCGACGCGGCGACGGAGTTCGCCGTAGCGCAGCGGACCGGCCAGCAGGTGTTTGACGATGGTCATCTTCCAGGCGCCGCCCAGGACCGCGATGCTCACTTCCACCGGGCACACCGATATCGCCCGGCGCACCGGGGTGCGGACATCGCGGGGGCTCGATTCGCCGGACAACTCATCAGCCATGAGTCCGATGGTATCCATACCGTCCATATGGACGAAAATGTGCATACTGTCGATCCGGGTCACCAGCTGTTAGAACGGTTCAGGAAGGCCGTACCAGCGTGGAGGATCCGGGTGACGATTTCTGCAACCGACAAGATCGAGACCCGCGGCGAGCCCCGGCGGCACCCGGCGTGGACGATGGTGGCGGTGGCCGCGCTCGCGCTGGTGGCGGCCGGAACCTTCACCACCATCGCCGGGTTGATCACCGAACCTTTGGTGGTCTCGCAGGGGTGGAGCCGCAGCGGCATCGGGCTCGTGGTGGCGATGAACATGGTGCTCTACGGCGTCGTGGCGCCGTTCACCGCGGCGCTGATGGACCGGTACGGGATTCGGCGCGTCACCTCCGGCGCACTGGCGGTTCTCGTCGCCGCGTCCCTACTGACCGTCACCGTGACACCCACGGTGGGATGGTTCGTCCTGTGGTGGGGCCTGGCGGTCGGGGTCGGAACGGGGTCGATCACCATGGTGTTCGGTGCCACCCTCGCCAACCGGTGGTTTCGGAGCCGGATCGGTCTGGCCACCGGGATACTCACGGGCGCCGCCGTATTCGGTCAGTTCGCCATGCTGCCGGTGCTGTCGGTGCTGCTGGCCGACGGTCAGTGGCGGCGCCCGGTGATCGCGGCGGGTGCGGTGGCCGCGATCGCCTTGATCGTGGTGCTCGCGTTTCTGCGCGAGAGCCCGGCAGCGGTCGGTACCGTCCGCTTCGGTGCCGATCCCGCCGAGCAGACAGCCGAAGAGCACCGCGCCGTCAATCCCCTCGCCCGCACCGTCCGCGCAGTGCGCACCGCGCTGCGCGACCGCCGATTCTGGTTGCTGGCAGCACTGTTCGCACTCTGCGGAGCCACCACCAACGGCCTGATGTGGAGCCATTTCACCCCCGCCGCCCACGATCACGGGATGGCGGCCACCATGGCGTCGAGTCTGCTCTCGATCATCGGCCTCACCAATATCGTCGGCACCATCGCCGCCGGTTGGCTCACCGACAGAATCGAACCCCGGTATCTCCTGGCGACATTCTTTCTCGCCCGGGGTGTTTCGCTCGCACTGCTCCCCTTGCTGTTCAGCAGCGGCCTGTCCCCCGACCTCGTCGTGTTCGCCGTGGTCTTCGGCATCCTCGACGTCGCCACCGTGCCACCCACACTGGCCCTGTGCCGCACCTACTTCGGCGACGACAGCGCCCTCGTCTTCGGCTGGATCTCGGTGTTCCATCAGTTGGGCGCAGGCGTCATGGCATTGGCGGGCAGCGTGATTCGCGACCTCGACGGCTCCTACACACCGGTGTGGCTCGCGGCCGCCGGTGCCTGCCTGCTCGCCGCGGTACTGGGCGCGGCCGCTAGTCGTCCCCGAAATCCGGTTCCGCGCTGAGCAGTTCGTCGGCGCGGGCCAGGGCCTGATCGAGGTCGGCGGTGACCGTGTCCATCACCGACATACCGTCGAGCAGATCGGACAGTTCCGTGCGCAGGGCGTCGAGTTCGGCGATGGCGGGATCGACGGTGGTCCAGGCCACGGTGTCGCACCACCAGCGGTCGCGCTGGATCCAGGACCAGACGATGTCGCGGACCAGCCGGGCGTCGGTGGTGAACAGCCGGCGATGCTCGGGTCCGGTGGCGTATTCGAGTTCGTAGGCACCGTCGTCGAGATAGCGGGCCTGCAACTGCTCGGCCGGGCGGGTGAGGAGCAGGAAGGGGTGATCAGGGGCGGGGTCGCGGGCGGCGGGACCGGGATGGGCCGGGTCGACGGCGCGTGGCACGTCGGAGCCGTCGCCGACGTGGACCACGACCTCGGGCAGGTCATCGTGCTGGGCACCCATCGGGCCAGTGTGCCGCATCCGCGACGTCACCGACCAGCGGACACCGCGACGATCAGCTCCCGGTCACCACCTCGGCCGTGAGCTGGTCGAGATCGTCGATGACCACGGCGGCGTGGGCGAGTGCCTCCGTCGACGGCGGGTAGTCCGGACGTGGCACCGCGATCACCCGCATCCCCGCGGCGTGCGCCGAGGCCAGACCGTTGCTCGAATCCTCCACCGCCGTGCACTCTGTCGCTTCGACACCGAGACGCTGCGCGATCGCCAAATAGACATCCGGCGCCGGTTTGCCGCGACCGACGTCCTCGCTCGACAGCACCGCCGCGAAGTGGTCGGTCAGCCCGGCCTGCTGCAGCACCAGGTCGATCAGCGTGGTGGGCGAGGAACTGGCCAGTCCCAGCTTCCACGAATCCGCACACCGCCGCACCGCCTCGACGGCGCCGGGCAGCAGCGGAACACGCTCGGCGTATCTGGCCGCCATCAGATCGATGACGTCGGCGGCCACTTCGTCGGCCGGTTGGGCGACACCGAGGTCGTCGGCCAGATACGCCGACCATTCCTGGGTGCTCATCCCCATCATCTTCTGCTGTGAATCCGGTTGCCACCGGCCGCCTTTGAGATCGACGTACTCGTGCCGGACCTGCGCCCACATCGATTCGGAATCGATCAGCACGCCGTCCATGTCGAACACAACAGCCGTGATACCCATGCGCTCAGCCTTTCGCCGCTCACCCGGAGGGCCACCATCGGTGCGCCGACTCTCCGGTACGTACAGACCTGCTCGGTGATCGGCATCCAGGGTAGTGGACCCGGCCGTGCGCACCCCGTAGGTGCTACCCGGCGTGAACATCCAGTTCGACAGCGATAACGTGTTGCATATGGGCGATACACAGGTCGGCAACTCGCTGCCGGACGAGGAGCATCACGAGGGCGGGTTCCGGCCCGTGGCCGAGCTGATCCGGGCACGCAAGGACGCGGGCACCGACAACACCGCGGGTGGCACGCACTACGGCGAACTGATCGAGCAGGTGCGCGCCCTGATGGACCGGGTGCGGCTGGTGAACCCGTCCGACGAGCTCGCCAAGGAGGCGATCGCGGCCATCGAGGAGCTCAACGCGCGTCTGGACACCGCGGTGGTCGACGAGTGGTCCAGTCCCGGCTGGTCCCGCACCGATCTGCCCTCCCGCGGCAACATCACCCTGCCGCCGTACACCGTGGTCAGCGGCGACAGCGAAGGCGTCACCGCCGAGGTCACCTTCCGCACCTTCCACCTGGGCGGTAACAATGCCGCGCACGGCGGGCAGATCGCGGTGGCCTTCGACGACATTCTCGGCATGACGGCCGCGCTGGCCACCAACTCGGTGACCCGCACCGCCTCGCTGACCCTCGACTACCGTTCGATCACCCCGCTCAACCGAAAGCTGACGGTACGGGCCTGGGCCGAACGCATCGACGGACGCAAGGTGTACCTGCGGGCCACGCTGCACGACGGCGAGCGCCTGTGCGCCGAAGCCCACGGCCTGTTCATCGTGCTCAATCCCGGCCAGCCCTGAGCGCGCTGGACTGACAGCCGATTCGAAGCCCGAGCTCAGCAAGATCACAGCCGGGCCTCGGTAGGCTGGCCCGATGAACGCACTTCCCGCCACGCTGGTGCGGGTGACCGAAGACCTCGACGCGGTGACAACGGTCGGGCACGAGGACGATCCGGCGGCCGCCGGCACTTCGCGCGCCGAGGTGGCAGCGCTGTGGGCGTCGGTACGCGACTGGTACGCGATGGGCACCACGCCCGCCATCCAGGTGTGTCTGCGACGTAACGGCCGCATCGTGCTGAACCGCACCATCGGGCACGGCTGGGGCAACGCCCCCGGCGACGGCCCCGATACCGAGCCGACCCTGGCCACGCCCGACACCCCGTTCTGCGGGTTCTCGACCGCCAAGGGCGTCGCGGCCACCGTGATGTGCATGCTCGCCGAACAGGGCGCTTTCGCGCTCGACGACCCGGTCTGCGACTACATTCCGGAGTTCGCGGCGCACGGCAAGGGCGCGATCACCATCGGTGACGTGCTCTCGCATTCGGCCGGTGTGCCGTTCATGACCCCGCCGTTCAAGGGATCCGAGGTGGTTCTCGACGAGGAGCTGGCCGTCGCGGCGCTCACCGCACTGATGCCGAGCTGGCCGACCCGGCGTTTCCGCGTCTACCACGCCCTGACCAGCGGTTTGATCCAGCGCTTGCTGGTGCAGCGAGCCACCGGCAAGCGGATGCGCGAACACCTGGCCGAACAGGTGCTGACCCCACTGGGCTTCCGGTGGACCAATTTCGGAGTCGATCCCGCCGATGTCGACCAGGTCGTACCGAGCGTGAAGACCGGCCCGCCGCCCTCGCGCACCGCACTGTTCCTGGCGCACAAGGCACTCGGTGGCCGGATGGACAAAGCATCCAAGGCCACCAACGACGCGTTCCTCACCGCCGAACTTCCGTCCGGCAATCTGGTCACCACCGCCTACGAGCTGTCGAGGTTCTACGAGATCCTCGCCCGTGGCGGCGAATTGGACGGCACCCGGATCATCGGAGCCGACACCCTGCGCGCGGCGATCAGCCCGGCCGACCGGATGCCGGGTGCGGCGGGCCGGGTCAGCCGGGCCGGTTTCGAATTGGGCGCGCGGCGGTCCAAATTCGGCCGCGACACCCGGTTCCACTTCGGCCGCAGCGGCCTCACCACGCAGTACGGGTGGGCCGATCCGACGCGCGGGCTCTCCGGTGCGATCCTCACCAGCGGTAAGGCTTCCACCGATACCAAACGCCCGTGGCAACTGGTCGCCCAGGTGTCGAACACGCTGGGCCCGCTGCCCCCGGCCCAGCGGCTGTTCCGTCCCTGACACTGCGGGGCCGCACGGGCCGGCTCAGAAGAAGGTACCGCTGAACGGCAGCGTGGGCGTGGCGAACAACTCGTCGGCGGCCTCGACGGCACCGAGTCGGTGCTCGGTGACCCGGCCCGCGAGGGCGAGCTGACGCCACGTCGATCCACCCAGGTAGAGCGCGCCGAGAGCGGCGACGTCGACCGTGACGTCGGGAGTGTCGCCGACTCGGGTCACCTCCTGCGCCGTGATCCGGTACCGGCCGGTGTTGGCGGGCAGAATCGTGTCCTCGACCTGCACGATCACCGCCGCAGCGGCGCGGTAGGTGCGCTGTGCGAGGGCGGTGGGCACGTCCACGACACGCAACCAGGTCTCGTCGCACACCTCGGCGACCTCGACCGCGCGTTCGTCGGTGAACAGGTGCCGCAGTGGTGCGTCCACCGGGGCGAAGGCGAACCGCACCTTGTCGACCAGATCGACGGTGAGCAGGTGCCGGATCAATCCGAGATAGGCCTGCGGAGTAGTGGCCACCAGATCGTCCACCACGATCGTGCGCTCGCGGCTGGTGAACCAGTTCGCCGTGTCGACCGGGTGGTAGCGCGCGAAACCGTCCTCGGCGCCGGCAGGTCCGTGTGCCACGGTGTAGAGCGGCTCGGTGGCGGTGCGTTCACGCAGCTTCCACCAGTAGTCCGGGCGGGCGATCGCGCCGGTCCAGTCGACCGAGGCGTCGGCGTAGATCTGCGCGAACAGCTTCCACGACTGCCCCGGTTCCACGAACCGTACCGGGCCGGCGGCGGGCACGGTGTCGCGGAGCCGGGCACGCCCGCGCAGCAGGTCGAGTCGCGCGAACGAGCTCGCCACCCCGTAACCGAAGCGTTCATAGATGGCGCCTTCCGAGGCGCGCAGGGTGGCCACGACTTCACCGCGTTCGGCGATGTCGTGGAGTTGACGGCGCAGCAGGGCGGTGAGCACACCGCGGCGGGTGTGGGTCGGCAGCACACCGACGTGGGTGACGGCGGCGTGCGGCACGCGCGCACCGCCGGGAACCACCAGCCAGCTGGTGTAGGAATCGGCGGTGCCGACGAGTTCACCGGCCAGGCGCGCGCCGAGGGTGCGCCCGGGTTCGCACAGGTGATCACGGTGCGGCGGCAGCGGCGGCAGGCCCACCATGGCCGCACGGAACAGCGCGGCCGCCGCGTGGATGTCGTCATCGCGGTGGAGTGTGTCTACGTCAACGGTCACTCCACCACTGTCCCTGATGCCGGGCCGGCCTTCTACTGATATTCGGCGCGGTGACTCACGCGCCGATGACCGCGTTCATGATCGTGCCCGCGCTGGTGGCGACCGCACCGCCCGCCATGGCGCTGGCGATCATCTTCGGGGACTGCAGGCCGCCGCCGTTCCACTTCTCCCACGCGAAACGCCCACCGCCATAGGTGATGGCCGTGATCCCGGACAGCAGGATCATCCAGGTGAAATACCTGCTGAGCTGCAGGACCTTGTCGGCCATCGGCGGTGCCTCCGGCGTCGGGTTACCCACCTGGGCGACGACGATGCCGTAGGTGTCGTGCACTGCGGCCAGGATCATGCTCACGATCGTTGCTCCTTCGTCGGTGGTTCGTTGTGAAGCCGATGTCGAGAACGCGTGACGCGGTGAAACCCAGATCTATTTGAACATTCAACCTCAGGCCGCTTCGGTGCGGTGGCCGACACGCACAGCTGTGCCCGTGTCGCGCAGGGCGCTGACCACCACCTTCATCGCGCGTCCACCGTACCGCGAGGACAGCGGATCCCGGTGCAGGGTCAGACCGGATCGAGACCCGATTGCGCCGCGATCACCGCGGCCTGCACCCGCGACTGCACTCCCAGCTTGCTCAGCACCCGGGAGACGTGGGTTTTCACCGTGGCCTCCCCGATGTGCAGCCGGGCACCGATCTGGCTGTTGGACAGCCCCGCGCCCAGACCGGCCAGTACCTGCCGTTCCCGGTCGGTGAGCGCGGACAGATCCGGCGGCGCGGGCCGCTCGGTACGCGGCAGCGCGGCGATCACCGCACGGGTCACCTTCGGGTCGAGAACGGCGTCGCCGTCGGCCACCGCCCGCACGGCCCGGACCAGCTCCGCACCACCGACGGACTTCAGCAGGAATCCGCTCGCCCCTGCCGAGAGCGCACCGAGCACATATTCGTCGATGGCGAAGGTGGTGAGCACCAGCACCTTCGCGCGGGTCTCGGCCACTACGGCGGCGGTGGCGGCCAGGCCGTCCACCCGCGGCATGCGCACATCCATCAGCACCACGTCGGGGTTCAGGGCGCGGGCCTGCCGCAGCGCCGCGGCGCCGTCGGCCGCTTCGCCCACCACGCGCACCTCACCGGTCTCTTCGAGCAGCATTCGCAGCCCGGCCCGGATCGCGGCGTGGTCGTCGGCGACCAGCACGGTGACCGTCATCTGTCCCCCAGCGGAATGCGCACCCGTACTCGCCAGCTGCCGTCTCTGCTGCCCGCGGTGACGGTGCCCTCGACCGATTCGGCTCGAAATACCATGTTGCGTAAACCGTTTCCGTTTCCGTTTCCGGTCGGCGCGTCCGGCGGTAGCGGGTTCGCGGCCTCGACGACCAAGGTCTTTCCGTCCGAGTGCATGTCGATGTCCAGGGGTGAGCCGGGTGCGTGTTTGGTGGCGTTGGTGATGGTCTCGCCCAGGATGCGGGTGAGCACCGCCTCCACGGTGACGGGCAAGCGCAGCTCGGGTGGTTGTCGCAGGGTGACCGCGCCTCCTGCCGCCTCGGCCGCTTCGATCAGGCCGTCCAGCGAGGCGAGCCGGGTCGTGACGGCCACGTCGTCGGGTGCGGTGAGCAGTTCGATCGTGGAGCGCATCTCCTCCATCGCCGCCAGGCTGCTGGCACGGATCGTCTGCAGCACCGCGACATTGCCGGGGTCACGCTGGGCGACCTCGGCCAGGATGGCGACGGCGGAGACGTGACCGGCCACCGCGTCGTGCAGGTCACGGGCCAGTCGCCGGCGTTCCTCCCCGATCGCGGCGCTGCGTTCGGCATCGTGGGCGGCGAGTTCGGCTCGGCGGGTGTCGCGTTCGGCGTGGACCATCCGGCGGGAGGCGCGCACCGCGCGGGCATAGCCCAGCGGCGACCAGGTCAGGGCCACCCCGAACAGGGCCGCGTACAGGCCCGCGCGCACGCCGACCTGGCTCAACGCCAGCAACGCACCACCGGCTGTCACGAGCAGCGCGAACCACCCGACCACCGCACCCAACCGGTCGGAGCCGGTGCTGACGGCCAGGAAGATCACGTCCGTCAGCGCGATCCACAACGGCAGCGACAGGCCGAACGGCACGTCGACGGCCAGCAGCGCGACCATCAGCCCGAACGCGAGCGCGGGGCGCCGTTGCGCGGTGAGCTGGATCGCCAGCGCGGCGCACAGCAGCACCAGCTTGGCCGGGGCCGGATACAGGTCGCGGTCGCTCAGCACCGTCCAGCCGCCCGCGGCCCACAGCAGCAACCCGACCAGGAACACACCGATGGCCGCCGAAGTGGAGCTGTCGAGCGCGAGCCGGGTGGCAGTAGCGCGGACAGCAGCTGGCATCTGCCCATTCCAGCACATCCGGCGGCGGCCGGGGGTCCCCCGAAGGACGGACCACTCGGTGACCGGTCGCCGGACGCCGCGACCCCGGCCCACCGGGCACAGTGCGGGTATGGGAGAACTGACGAACCCGGTGTTGCTGACGATCGTGGCGTGCGAAGTCGGCTTCTGGGTATTGGTGATCGGCGGGCTGGGGCTGCGCTATCCGGTCCGGTCGCGGCGGGCGAGCACGGTGACGCTGGCCCTGGTGCCGGTGCTCGATGTGGTGCTGGTGGTCGCGGTGGCGATCGATCTGCACCGGGGCGGGGAGGTGGGTTTCGCGCACCGCGTCGCCGGAATCTATCTGGGATGCACGGTGATGTTCGGGCACCGGGTGATCCAGTGGCTCGACCAGCGCTTCGCCCATCGCTTCGCCGGTGGCCCCGCCCCGGTGCCGGTACCCAAGGCCGGGCCCGAACGCGCGCGCCGGGAGTGGGCGGACTTCTCGCGCTGGCTCGGCGCGGCCGCCATCGCCGCCGTGCTCACCGTGGTGCTGAGCTACACGGTGGCCGATGCCGGGCAGCGCGAGCAGTTGATGGGGGTGTTCGGGTCGCTGGGAGTGATCACGGTGATCTGGTTTCTCACCGGACCGGTGTGGGTCACGGGGACGCGGCGGAGCTGATCGCCGCGAGCTCTCGCCGGGCAGAAGTCGAGAATGCCGACCGATTCGTTCATTGCGTGCACAGTGGCGCGATACCACTGATTCCGCCTGATGTGGGTGAGGTCAAGTAGGCGCACGGGCTCTGGCCCACCCGCGCGATGGCGGCACGCACCTGGTCCCACGTCGCGGGGTCCAGTGTGGAGTCCCTGGCCAAGACGAATCCGGACAGCCGGGAAGGGTCGGTTACCAGGGCCCATGAATAGCCGACACCCAGTTCGGTGACGATGTAGTTGGTCGGGCCGTATCGCTGGTCCTGACCGGGCACACCCGGGAAGCTGACGTGCAGTTGCGCTCCGGTTTGCTCGTCGTTGACCGTAGCCGTGCCGTGGATCTCGTTCAGCGACCCCTGCCAAGTCACACACGAATTGCGCACCGCGATGTCACCGCGCTCGTCCAGTCGGTATTCGGCCGTGGTGTCGCGCGCGCAGGACAAGTTGAACACCTGCGGCACTGCGGCGAGTTGACGCCAAGTGCCGAGATATCGATCGAGTTCCACCTGGGCCACCGGCACCGGACCAGTCGCCGGTGCTGAGCCGGGGTTCGCTACAGCCGGACCGGGAGGTAATGCGATCGTTGCGATCACCGCCAGCCCCAATGGCACGGCCCACCGCTGCTGCCGTCCGTGTGCGCGGAAAAGATGTGACTTCATGGACAACTCCCTGGCCGTGCCCCGACGTGAGAAACTATCGTACAACGATGCACGAACGATGCGTGTAGAAGTTGAAGTGCTGGTCACGACAACGTTGTCCCGAACGCTGGTCCGACAGGGCAGAATATGGGCATGCCCGCCGGATCTGCCCCCATTTCCGACGCGGCCGGCTACACGGTGCGCGCGGTTGCCGAGCGAATCGGCGTACCGACCGCGACTCTCCGTAGCTGGACCCGGCGATACGGCATCGGGCCTACCGATCACCAGCCGGGAAAGCATCGCCTCTACAGCGCATCCGATATCGCCGATCTCGAGCAGATGATGTCCCGGATTCGCGCGGGTGTGAGTCCGGCCGGTGCGGCGGCTTGGGTGACGGGGCGGCATGCCACTGCCACCCGCGGAGATTGGCCCTCGCTGGTCACCGCAGCGTTCGCGCTCGACACCCGAGAAGTATCCGCGCTGCTCACCGCGCATTTGGACGCGTTCGGGGTCGTTGAAACCTGGGACCTGCTCTGTCGACCCGCCTTCGCCGCGATCGTCACGCGCCAACTCGGCGGCGAGGGGTGCGTCGATATCGAGCACCTCCTGTCGTGGTCGATCACGGCGGTCCTGCACAGCTACACCCGGCCCGCCGGACCCCCGGCCGGCCACGCCGCGATACTGGCATGCACCAGCGGCGAGACCCACACACTCCCACTCGAGGCATTGCGGGCCGCGTTGGCTGAGCGTGGCGTGAACACCTGGATGCTGGGCGCCGACGTGCCCACCAGCGCCCTTGCCGACACCCTCGCGCGGACTCGACGACGTCCCGACGTTGCACTGTGGTCCCAGCAGGAATCCACTGCACTCACCTCAGCGGTATCCACCTGTGTCAACGCGGGCGCGCGAGTGTTCGTCGGGGGGCCGGGCTGGGACACGATCATCCTGCCGGACGCAGCCATTGCGATCACGACGCTGGCCGATGCGGTCGATCACATCGCCCGCCCGGGGCCGACCGGAGCCTGAGTCGGGACCCCCGATCGAGTACCCGACTCGTCGCACGGTGACCGAAATCGACCACTGAAGCGAAATTGCATCAATCCGGTGTGGATTCGCGGCGGCGGGGCACTCTGCCTCCACGCGAACAATCTTCGGCCCGGGCAGACCCGGAACGAGCACGGTGCTCACCGATCTCGCCTCGGTCACCGGAAGGAAGGTCGAACGAGCATGCGGTGTGTGGTCTTCGGCGCGACCGGCTATATCGGAGGACGACTGGTCCCTGAGCTGGTTCAGGCCGGTCATCGTGTCCGGGTGGTGGCCCGGACACCAGCGAAATTGACGGAAGTGCCGTGGCGTGATCGGGTCGAGGTGGTCGATGGGGATGTCACCGACCACGGCGACGTGCGTGCTGCGGTGGCCGACCAGGAGGTCGTCTACTACCTCGTGCACTCGTTGTCCCGTCATGGCTTTGCCGATATAGACCGCGACGCCGCGCAGGTCGTCGCGGCTGCGGCAAGCTCGGCCGGGGTCGAGCGCATCGTCTATCTGGGCGGGATCATTCCGCCAGACACCGAACTGTCTCGTCACCTCGCCTCCCGTGCCGAGGTCGGAGAAATTCTGCGAGCCTCCGGAGTCCCCACTGTGGAGCTGCGCGCGGCGGTGATCATCGGATCCGGCTCTGCCAGTTTCGAGATGCTGCGCTATCTGTCCGAACGTCTACCCGCGATGGTCACACCCAGATGGGTGCACAACCGGATCCAGCCCATCGCCGTGCGAGACGTCCTGTATTACTTGCTGCATGCCGCGGGGTTGCCCGCCGAGGTCAACCGCTCGTTCGATATCGGTGGGCCCGACGTCTCGACGTATTTGACCATGATGCGCGAATACGCTGTCGTGGCCGGGCTCACTCGTCGAGTGGTGCTGCCGGTTCCGGTGCTCACCCCGTGGTTGTCGGCGCAGTGGGTGAATCTGGTGACCCCGGTACCGCGCGCGCTCGCTGTGCCGCTCATCGAATCTCTCGTCCACGAAGTGGTCTGTGGCGAGCACGATATCGCCGCACATATCCCAGATCCCGCCGCGGGCCTCACTCGGTACGAACATGCCGTGGAGCTCGCGCTGACCCGCATCCGCAACGCCGAGGTGCCCACCCGTTGGTCCGATGCCGGCACATACGGCGCGCCCTCGGATCCCCTGCCCACCGATCCGGACTGGTCCGGCGGCTCACTCTATGAGGACCTGCGCGAACACCACATCTGCGCGGACCCGCGCACCGTATGGGCGGTGATCGAATCCATCGGCGGTGAGAACGGCTGGTATTCGTTCCCGCTCGCGTGGTCGCTACGCGGCTGGATCGATCGGGTCACCGGCGGGGTCGGACTTCGCCGCGGCCGTAAACACCCGCGGCGCCTGCGCTCCGGTGAAGCGTTGGACTGGTGGCGGGTCGAACACATCGACCGTCCACGACTGCTGCGCCTTCGCGCCGAGATGCGGGTCCCGGGTTCGGCATGGCTCGAGCTCGGCGTCGAACCCGACCCGGTCGGAGGTTCCCGCTACCACCAACGCGCGATCTTTCAACCGCGCGGACTTGCCGGGCACCTGTATTGGAAGGCGATCACACCGTTTCACAGCGCTGTGTTCGGCGGCATGATCCGCAACATCACCAACACTGCCGAACACGTGGCCGACAGCCGGCTCCCGTCAGGATGACGATTCGACCACCACCCCGAGCACCCCATCGGACAGCCGATGCAGATTCGATGCACGCGTGGCGGGCCTACTCGGCGCGGTGGCGCGTGCGCAATTGGTAGCGGCGTTCTGCGTAGGAGAGGTCATCGCGCCACAACCGGGTCGCGGCGTGTGTCATCAGCGGCCTCAGCGCGGCACCGGCGTGTCGCGCTATCCGGAAGCCACGTCTGGGACTGTGCGCGATCACTGCTTCGATGACCGCCGTGCGTGGCTGCCCGTCCGGTCCCGGACCCAGCGGAGTGGCGTGGGTTTCGACGACACTGCCCGTTCCTTCGCCGTCGATGATGCGCATCGTCAGTGTTCGCGGTTCCGGGCTGAGGAATTCGGCGCGTACGGGGACGCCGAGCCGGCCGCCGAGCCGGAAGGTGACCGCGACGACGAACCGTTCGACAGCGTCGGCCGCGGCCTGTTCCGGCGCTGGAGATTCGAGCACCTCGAGATGACCGAACGAGTAGGGGTGAAACCAGGATCCGTGCCAGGGGTCGAGCCGGTTGGCGATGATGTCGGCGGGCTCGCACACTCCGGTCATGGTGGCGACCGCCGAGATCGCGTGATCCGCGGCTGGGCGGGCACCGATGACCGGCGCAGCCAAGGGTGGTTCCTCGCCGATGTGGTCGAGCCGAACCCAAACCAGAATCCCGTCGTCGTGGCACGCCAGCGCTGTCCACCCTGGTGCACCGTCGCCGCTCACGCGGAGGCCGTGCCAGCGGCACACCAGTGCCCCGCAGTCGATGCGCGCCTGTGCCAACGGCGCACCGAGGTGCGGACACGCGCCGGGCCCGACCACCAGTCGTCGCTGCTGGTCACGCCAGGCCACCAGCTCTACGCCGGCGACCGTGGCACCGAAAGGCCGATCGTTTCGAACGTCGCGGCTCGCGCCGAAGACGTACCAGTTGCCGGACGGACGATTCTGCGACCGTCCCAGAGCCGCGCCGATGACGGCGGGGTCGGCGTCGCGGTAGGTGGGTTCCTGTGTCCCCCAGCGTGCGAAATCCACAAGTCGCACCGGCCAGTCGGTGGGACGGCGAAAGATACTGCTGCTCATACAGATTCCTCCTGAGGCGCCGCTTTCGACATGGTCCGCTCGGCGAGACGTCGCAGCACGGCGTGTCGTCCGGTGGTCGGCACCGTGTACAGGTCGTGCCCGCGCAGGCCCCATTGCGCGAGCAGCGCATTCGCCGCGGCCCAGCCGGTGGTGGCAGCACGTTCCATCAATGCCACAGGCAGGTCGATACGAATGCCGTCGCCGGCCAACATCAGCTTGTCGTGTGGTGTCCGGACGGCTGGGCGGTGGGCGTGGTCGCCTACTCCGAACAATGGGCAATCCTGTCGCCACTGCACATGTTCACCGACTATCCGTGCGACCGCTGTCTCCGGGTACAGCTCGTGTAGCCGGGCGAGAAGTCGCATGCGGGTCTCCCGCTCGAACTCCGGTGTCCGAACGTCGGGCAGTGCGTAGGCATGTAGTTCGAGCACCGCACCGTTGTGCTGTTCAGCCCAGGAGCGAGCCTGATGCTCATAGCGGTCCAGGACGCTGATGTTGTCCAGCGGAGGCATGCCACCGGTGGCGAGAAACGCCGGCCGGTGCCCCGCGACGGGCTGATCCAGCCACAGGCGATGGACGAGAAACGGTGGGGCGCTGCGCAACGCCTGGATCCGTGAGCGCCACTGGGCATCGCCCAGATCCGGGGAGTCGGCGACGATACGACGCAGTCCGGCGACGTCGGTGGCCAGCACAACCGCATCGGCGTCGGTGACACTGCCCGCGTCGTCGTGGATCCGGAAGGTTCGATCTCCGCCCGCCTGCACCCTGGTGACCGTCGATCCGGTGCGGATGCGGGCTCCGTGCGACTCGAGGTACTCGCGCAGCGGCGACCACAGTGCGGTGTCGTAGTTCGACGTCGGCACGTCGAAGAGCAGACCCTCACTGGAACCGAGGAAGTATATGTGGAACATGGCAGCCAGTTCGGCCGCCGACATCTGCGCCGGAGGCGCGAAGAAGCTGCGGGAGAACACTTCGAAGGCGAGGTGGCGCGCGGCGACCGGAAATTCGATCTGCTGCAGAAACGTTTCCGCGTCCACATGATCCAACCACTCGTAGATGGCGGGTATTGACACCGCCGCCAACGGGGCTGCGGCCCGGGCGTCGAGTCGACGCAATTCGCGCAGCGGAAACGTGCGACTGCGCGCCGCGAAGGCGAGCGCGTTCCAGGGCGGCGTGCGCGGCAGGCCACGGAACGAATCGCGCCGACCTTCGGCATCCACCAACGGATAGTCCTCGACACCCGTCATGCGCTGTAGCCGGGGGTCGGTGCGCCGCAACAATTGCCGCAAGTTGTAGTACTGCCGGAAGAACGCGTGAAAGCCCCGGTTCACGGCGATCGGGGTGCCGTCGGGAAGGGCGTCGGTCCAACCACCGGCGCGGCCGCCGAGATACTCCTGATTCTCGATCACCTCCACACCGATGCCGCGTTCGGCGAGCCCGGTAGCCGCGGCCAGCCCGGCGATGCCGGCACCGACCACGACCACGTGCGGGCGCGTGCGCCGCGCACTGCCGACAGGGCGAGCGGCGGTATGGCGGACTATGCGCCGATCGTGGCCGATCATCGCCTCCACTAGCGCTCGCCCCCATCCAGGCCGGAAGATCGACGGGGGGTCGCCAGGAATGTGTGCACGATGCCGTGTTGCCATCCTGGAACGGTTTCGCTGCGGACGGCCGTGTAGCCGTTGGCGCGCAGCCGCTCCCGGAATCGAGAGGTGCTGTCGAAGGAGACGACGCTTCGTTGCAGGTGCCGGTACAGGGTGGCGTCTCGGCTGAGCATCCAGCCGGCGGGCACGATGATGGTGCGGCACACCGTGTTCCAGACCACACGTGCCCACCTCGATTCTGCCACCGAGTATTCGTGCACCCCCAGAGGGGCGCCTGGGCGTAGCAGGGCTGCGAACGCGCGCAGTCGAGCGTCAGGGTCGGCGAGATTGCGCATGAGGTAGGCGGCGAAGATTCCGTCGAAGGGGCCGGCAACGCCTGCGGCCTCGATGTTCTCGATGCGGCTGTGCACGAACCGGACGGAATCGGGCCACGGTTTGGTACGCGCTCGCGCGAGCATCTGTGCTGACCCGTCGACAGCGACGATCTCCGCGTACGGGGCGGCCGATAACAACGCGGCGGTAGAAGCACCGGTGCCGCAGCCGGCGTCGAGCAATCGCAAACCTTTCCCACGGTCGGGCAGTTGCATCCGACGCGCGGAGATGCGCAGGTGTTTGTGATAGCCGGGGTTCACCGCTACGAGGCGGTCGTAGTCGTTGGCGGCCGCGTCGAAGGCGTTCGGGACCTCCTCGCGCGGTAGTCCGGTGGCACTGATCCGAGAGTCGTTCATGAGCCGGCCTTTCGATCCCGGATTCGCTCGCGCTCCCACAGCAGCAAGACCGCGGTGACGAAGGCGAAGCCGAACAGGAAATCCTCAACCGGAATGTCCCACGGGAAGCGGATCCCGGTGATATGTGCGGAGTCGTAGAGCACCAGAGGTGCGCTGAGTTTGGTCAGCCAGCCGTCGACCACGATCTGAAAGCTGAGCACGATGATCATCGACAACCAATATCCGGGCCGCCGGAACAAACCGGTCCGCAAGATCGTGATCTCCCATGCGCAGACCAGCACCACCGCTGTCACCGCTGGCAACGTATAGCCCAGACCGGTCATCGGGCCCGCTCCGAAGACGGCGCGGAAGTCCTGGCGGGGCGGAATCGTTGAAGTATCGCCTCGACCGCGTTGTAGGTGAGCAGTGCGCACAGCGGTATGACGAGGAAGAAGACCAGTTCCTCGACCGGTATCGCAAAGGGCAGCAACCACCCGGTCAGATAACGGGGGCTGAAGGTCCAGACTCCGGCACCGATGGCGATCGCATCCCATACCAGAAACACCGCGGCGACCGGCAGTATGCAACGGAGGCTCCGGGCGGGGCGCCGATACACGCCCGCGCCGAAGACCTCCAGTGGCAAGGTCCCCACCCAACACAGTCCCATGACGATCAAGTACTGCCAGCTTTGCATCGTGTCACCCAGCTCTCGGTCGACAACACGTGGTCCCAGTGGCGAAACAGGCGATTCATACGCTCCACGATCCTCGAAGGATCGGGTACTCACCGCACAAAATAGCCGACCTGGGGCAGGGCGCGTGCGCGGTCGCCCCGCCGCGCCCACAGTGCGCGAGCCAACGCTGACCCGGCGACACGAACCCGGCGCGCGTTGCCGACGGTGGCCCGCTCGGAAAACACCGCGAACCGGGTGTCTTCGATACGGTCGAGAATTCCTGAGTACAGCGTGGCTGCGGTAGCCACACATGGTCGCGACACCGGATGTAGCAGGGAAATGCCGGTATCGGCGTATCTGTACCAAGCTCGGGCGACAGCGTGTTGCGCAGCCAGCGCTGATCGCACCCTGGCGTCGGTGCGTCGATGCGTCCTGCACCACTGCAGCCGGGCGCGATCGACACCGAAAGCGGCCAATTCGTCGGCGGGTAGATACACCCGGCCGCGGTCGAGGTCTTCGGCGATGTCCCGAAGGAAGTTGGTGAGCTGAAATGCTCTGCCCAGTGCCGCTGCGTAGGGGGCAGCATCGGCATTCGAGCCCACGGTGCCGAGCACGGGCAGAACTTGCAGGCCGATCACTGCTGCCGAACCGTGCATATAACGATCCAGCGCGGCCCGGTCCTGGTAGTCGGTCACCGTCAGATCCATTCGCATCGAGTCGAGGAAGTCGTCGAACAGGGAGTGGTCGATCCGGTATCTGGCGCTGGTATCGGCCAGCGCGGCAAATATCGGGTCATCGCCGGGGGTACCGCAAAGGCTGTCGCGCAGGGCCCGCGCCACGGCGTCCAGTCGTGCCTCCGCAGCGCCGGCCGCCTCGTCGATCCGGGGTTCGTCGACGATGTCGTCCACCCACCGGGCAAAACCGTAGAGAGCGTGGATCGCGGGGCGTTGGGCGGGTGCGAGCAGCCGGGTGGCGAGGAAGAAAGTGCGTCCATGGCGCGCGTTGAGTTCCCGGCATCGCTGGTAGGACTCACGTAGCCCGGCAGCGCGGATACCGGCGGCGTCGAGTTCGGTGCGCATCATCGTCGATTACTCCTTGTCGGGGTGGAAGTCGAAGACCGCGATTTCGACACCGTGCCGGTGACACGGTCGGCGGCGAGGCGACCCGACAACAAGGCCGTCGGCACGCCGACGCCGGGCACGGTGCCACAGCCGGCCAGCACCGCATTGGTCGCGCCGCGTGGCAAATTCGCGGGACGAAATGGACCGGTTTGGGCGAAGGTGTGCGCGAGTGAGAACGGAGTACCGGCCAGCATGCCCTGCCGTGCCCAATCGGCGGGGGTGTCCACGTGCATGATCGTGGAGTCCTTGATGAATCCCGGGACCAACCGGTCCTCGACGATCGCCGCGAGTTCCTCGCTGTAAGCGGTGGCGCGACGGTCCCAATCCAGGTCCTTGCCGCGGTAGAGGTTGGGTACCGGAGCGAGAACGGTGAACAGATCGCGGCCGTGCGGGGCGAGGGCGGGATCGGTCGCAGTCGGCCGGGTCACCAGCAGTGATGGGTCTGTCATCAGCTGCCCCGACCCGATCAGTTCGTCGAAGGTTTGTTTCCATGCGCCGCCGAACACAAGGTTGTGATGTGCGGTCGGCACCGCGGCGGGAAAGCCGACGTGCATGACGACCGCGGATGGCGCCGGGCGCCGGCTGATCGGGCGGCGCGGGCAGCGATCGAGCAACTCGTAGGCGGTGGGCAGTTCGGTCGCCAGAACGACTGCGTCGCAAGGGATCCGTCGCCGGTGCTCGGTGCGCACCGCGGTGATGCGTGAACCGTTCCGTTCCAGGTCCTGGGCTGTTTCGCCGTAGCAGAACTTCACACCGGCATCGACGGCAGCGGCGGCCAGGGCGTCCGGCAGCGCGCGCATCCCTCCGCGCGGAAAGTAGACCCCGCCCACGGTGTCCATGTAGGAGATCACCGCGTACAGCGCCAGGGCTCGCTGGGGTGATACACCTGCGTAGAGGGATTGGAAGGTGAACACCCGGCGCAGCCGTTCGTCGTTCAGAAAAGATGCGACCGCTCTGTCGAGACGCCGGAATCCGCCCAAGGCGATCAACCGCGCGAGCGCCGGCGTCAACAGCGAGAATGGGGAATCGACGTTCGCGGCGATGAACCGATCGAATTCCACGCGGTACAGCTCGCTCAACCACGCGCGCAGCCGGCGATACCCCTCGACTTCCTTGGGCCCGGCGAACGCCGACACCGATTCCTCCATCGCCATGGCGTCGGTGTGCACATCCAACCCACTGCCGTCGGCGAAATGTGCGCGGTAGGCAGGAACAACCGGCAACAAGTCCAGCCGGGATTCGAGACTTTCACCGACCGCGGCGAGGGTGTCAGCGACGATGTCGGGCATGGTGAGCACCGACGGCCCGGTGTCGAGCAGAAAGCCATCCACATCGCGCCGTCCAGCTCGGCCGCCGGCGACCGAGTCGCGCTCCACTACCGTGACAGTGCGACCGCGCCCCGCCAGGTGCAACGCTGCGGCCAGCCCGGCCAGACCGGCACCGACGACGACCACCTCATCAGTTCTTCCCGATATCGTTCGCATCTCTACCTCTCGGCCGGACTTCCGGTAGCACGTGCAGGTGGGTCAGTGCGTGCGGCGGGTGCACAACAGCGCCATTCGGTGCAGCGTGTCGGTCACCGATGGTTCGAGATCTGCGACGTCGAGGACCCAACGCGCGTGTTCGACGCGGTCGCCGATCATCTGCTCAGCGCGCTGTCGTGCGCCGCTGTCGGTGATCACCGCCTGCGCCAGGGCTACGCCTTGCTCATCGATAACCTGTCCCCGCCAGAGATCTCGTAGCCGAGCGCGGTCCGACGGCCCGGCGAGCTGATCAGCCAGCGCGATCACGGTGGTTGCCTTTCGTTCTCGGACATCGTCGCCGGTAGGTTTCCCGGTAGTCGTGGGGTCGCCGAAGATGCCGAGCAGGTCGTCACGGAGCTGGAACGCTTCCCCGATCACTTCGCCGTATTCACCGAGGAGGCGCATCACCGTCTCGTCGCAGCCGGCCATCGCCGCACCCAGTTCGAGAGGTCGGCGCACGGTGTAGTTGCCGGATTTACGGCGCGCGATGTCCATCACCGCGCCCAAGGTCGGAACGCGGTTGGCGTCATTGGACAAATCCGCGAGCTGACCTACTGCCAATTCGCTTCGCATCGAGTCATACCGTGGCCATGCTCGATCCAACGCGGCTGCCGTGACGCCACTTTCGCGCAGCATGCGCTCAGCCCACACCAGGTACAGATCGGCGACGAGGATCGCCGCGGACTCACCGAATCGGGCCGATGATCCCGACAACCCCTGATCGGTGTGCCATGCGGCCAGACGCCGATGGGCCGCCTGCCGTCCCCGCCTGACCTGGGACTCGTCCATCACGTCGTCCTGCACGAGCGCGAACGCGTGCAGCAGCTCGGCGCTCGCGGCCGCGCGCAGCGCGGGTTCGGACTCACCGACACCACCACACAACCAGCCCAGATAGCCGAACACCGACCGTATGCACTTGCCGCCCGACACGAAGTCGATCATCAGCTGAGCAGGTAGCGAGAACCCCGCCGGATCCAGTTCTGCCGTGCAGCGCGCGCGAACGAACTCATCGACGTGACCGCGCACCGAGGCTTGCGTGTGCGCGAGCCACTGCGCGAACTGCGCAGAGCCGTCGTCGCCGGTGCCGGGTTCGTGAGGTCCGAGTGCAATCGCTGTTTGCTCTGCATCCACGTTTCGATTGTGACACCGTCCACTACGTGATGCATCGTTTCTGCGTCATTCTTCGGCGCGTCGGCGATGGCCGGTCGAGTCCGACGCTCGGCCGGCCCGAAACAGCACATCGCGTGCGTCCGAATTCCGGCATAGAGAAGCCGACAACAGAACTCCGGCTGTCTCGATGAGCTCGGCGAGGCAGCCGCGCCCGTCGAACGGCGCATACCCGTAGCTGTGGGCATGTTCGGACAAACCCACAGCTGCGGATCGGTGATCGTGCCCGGCGGGTGGTCTGCCGGTGGAACTCCGTGGCAGCGAACACGAAGTCGTCGAGCCGGCTGCCGTGACGAGTCAGCCGGCTCGATCTCGGGACAACCGCACCACCTCGACGCGCTCGCCCGGCCCGAACTCGACGACGCGGCGGACGCGCGAGTTCGCCACCGGCGCCAGGTCGACGACGACGGGTGCGCCCGCGCCGGCCCGGGTGATCGCGGTGATGCGGTCCTGCAGGAAACCCCCGCCGGGAACGGCGACGCGGATGAGGTCGCCGACGACGAGCGCTTCGGCACCGAGCCGGCCGCCGGTGGGTGCGGTGGGATCGTATTCGCCGCAGCGGGTGGGGCCGGTGGTGGCGCCGAGGGCGCGTTCGGCGATGGTCCATCGCACCGGGGTTTCGGTGTCGACCGGCCCGATGCGCTGATGCCAGGCGAGCACCCGGTCGCGTTCGGCTTCGGCGGCGGCGCGGGTCTCGTGGCAGGAGATCTGGCGGCGGGTGGGTGCGTTGCGGGGCCTCGTGGTGCCCGACGCGCCGTCGATCACCAGAATCCAGCGGGCGCCCGCGGCATCGTCGCGGCGCGCCGAGATCCGTTCGGCCAGGGCCAGGCCCGGGGTGGCGCCCAGCCGGTCGGCGGCTTCGTCGATGCTCTCGACCAGGCCGAGAGCGCGTAGTAGTTCGGCGACCGACAGTTCCGAGGTGCCCAGTTCCTGCGCGAGGGCCGGCATCGGCGTACGTCTGCGCCAGCCGATGCGGGCGCGGTGCTCGTGGCCGGTGCACCACAACCTGCTGCGGGAGCGGTGATGGTGCTCGACCACCACCGCCCACCAGTCCCATTCCGGTTCGGCGACCAAGCGCCTGCGGATCCAGTGTTCGCGTTCGGCGGCGCTCACCCGGTCTTCGGGCGGCACGAAGTTGCGCAGCGCGGTGCGCACCGCCGACTCGGTGCGTCCGAGGGTGCGGGCGGTGCGGGCCAGGTCGGCACCGGCGCGCAGGTCGTCGGCCAGTACCCGGTATTCCGATTCCCGCCAGGTGCTGCCGTGCCGGCGTGGCGGCCGCAGATCGCCGCGTTCGTTGTCACTCATCATGTGCCCCCGTTCTCGCACGACCCGGCCACACTCGCCCCGGGCCGGTTGTGTGACATTTCCACGATACCGGTGGGGTATGACAGAAAACGCTTGTCTGCCAGCGGCTTTCCAGCAAACCGGGGCGCGCGGCCGCGCGCGGTCACCGTGCCGCGGATCACCCCGGAAATACCGGCGACCGCGCCCGGGTTGGCTTACAGAGGGGTTGTCACTTTTTGGAGGAGGCTCATGAGCCCGGTCACTTTGTCGGTCCTGGACCTGGCGCCGGTGCAGGTCGACGCGACCGCGGGCGACGCGCTGCACGCGACCACCCGCTTCGCCCAGCATGCCGAGGAGCTCGACTTCCGGCGGTTCTGGGTGGCCGAACACCACAACATGCCCGGCATCGCCAGCGCCGCGCCCGCCGTGGTGCTCGCGCATCTGGCCGCGTCGACCTCGCGCATCCGGGTCGGTTCCGGTGGGGTGATGCTGCCCAATCATCCGCCGCTGGTCGTCGCCGAACAGTTCGGCACGCTCGAGTCCCTGCATCCGGGACGCATCGACCTGGGCATCGGCCGCGCGCCGGGCACCGACCCGGTGACGGCTCGCGCCCTGCGCCGCAATGCCGAGGGACTCGCCGGGGATTCGTTCCCCCGCGAGCTCACCACGCTGATCGGTTTCTTCCGCGGCAGCGACCCGGACGGCATCGTCGCCAGCCCGGGTCTGGGCGCGGAACCGGAGGTGTGGCTACTCGGTTCGAGCGGCTTCAGCGCCCAGGTGGCCGCGGCGCTCGGCCTGCCGTTCGCGTTCGCCCATCACATCGCCCCGGACAACACCGCCGCGGCCCTACAGCTCTACCGCGACAACTTCCGGCCGTCACCGACCCGCAGCGAGCCCTACACCATCGTGGCCGCCTCGTCGGTCTGCGCCGATACCGACGCCGAAGCCGACCGGCTCGCCGCACCGCGCGACCTGGCCTTCGCCAACCTGCGATCGGGCCGGCCGCAGGCGATGGCCACCCCCGAGCAAGCGGCGGCTTTCCCCGGCAACGATGCCGAGCGGCATTTCGCCGCGCAGCGCAAGGCCGGCCAGCTCCAGGGTTCGCCGGAAACAGTGCGCGCCCAGGCCGCGCACCTGCTCGAGGCGACCGCACCCGACGAGCTCATGCTCACCACGCTCGTCTACGACCTCGACGCCCGTATCCGTTCGCTCGAATTGACCCGCAAAGCGATCAACGGCTGACCGCAGTCCGAAAGCCGCAGGCATGCCCACTGAGGACAGCGTCGAGGACCTCTCTCGGGCTCGGACCGGTGGTCCTGTCCGCTCGGCCGGCTGCCGGAACCGGCGTCCTCTCTGACTACACTCGATCAACGGGGAGCTCGCCACCGGGTGAGACGAGGGAGTGCGTCATGGGCAAAGTGTTCGACCGGATCGACGACAAGTTGCGCGCGTTCATCGCCGCACAACCGATGTTCTTCGTCGGCACCGCGCCCTCGGACGGTGGCCACGTGAACGTGTCCCCCAAGGGTTACCGCGACACCTTCGCCGTGCTCGACGAGCACACCATCGCCTACCTCGATCTGTTCGGCAGCGGCTCCGAGACCATCGCGCACTTGCGGGACAACGGCCGCATCACCGTGATGTTCTGCTCCTTCGACCGGGTGGCCCGCATCCTGCGCCTGTCGGGCACCGGGCGGATCGTGCGCCCCGATTCCACCGAATTCGAGCAGTTGCGTGCGCATTTCGGCACCGAGCATCCCGGCATCCGTGCCGTGGTGACGGTTTCGGTGGAGCGTATCGCCGATTCGTGCGGTTGGGGCGTGCCCCGCCTGGAACTGGTAGAGGAACGACCCGTGCTCGACCAGGCCCACACCCGCCGCACCGACGCCGATTTCGCCCGCCGCATCGCCGGTGACAACTCTGTCAGCATCGATGGTCTGCCTGCCCTGGATCCCGACCACCCCGTGCCCTCCAGCCTCCGCTGACTCCGGACCGCGGCTACCGGCGTGGCTCGCGATAGCCCACCGCGAAGCGGCGCAGCAGTTCCCGCGGTACCGGCACCGTCTCACGGCGTCCGAGTTCGGCCAGCATGTCCGCCTCGCTGGGATCGAAATAGCCCGCGTGCCGATAGGTTTCGATGCGCACCGCCAGCCCGTTGCTGTCGAGTTCGGGGTGGAACTGGGTGGCATAGACATTGCGCCGCACCCGGATCATCTGCACCGGGCAACCGGTCGATCCGGCCAGCAGCACCGCGCCGGGCGGCACGTCCTGACACGCCTCCTTGTGCCCGACGAAGGCACGGAAGGACCGCGGGATATCGGTGAGCAACGGGTCGTCGACACCGTCGGTCAACACGATCGTGCTCGCCCCGACGGCCTCGCCGTAGCGCTCGGTGCCGACCTCACCACCGAGTACCTCGGCCAGGATGCCCAGCCCGTAGCAGGCGCCGAAGTACGGGAGGTCCCGGTCGACGATCTCGGCCACCAACCGGCGCAGCGGCGGTTCGAACCGTCGCTGGTACTCGTACTTCTCGTGCTCGGGTGCGCTCACATTGCTCGGTCCGCCGCCGACGATCACCGCACCGAACTCGTCCAGATCGACCTCGGGAAGTCCGCGGTCCATCTGGACGCGCACCACCTCCGCGGCAGCGAGGTCGGCCGCTCGCAGGATCGCGGCGTACTCGTCATCGGCGGCCGCGCGCTCAGGGCGCAGCTGGAGTAACAGGCAGGGCTTGGACATCGTCGGGCCATCCCCTCTGCGGTGCCGGGTCGGCTATCGACGATACTGCCCTGTTCACGGCACGGTGGTCACCGCGACCGCCGATTCGGAAAGACTGCCCAGATACAGGGTGCCCTGGCGTTCGACGACCGCGGTGACCATGGCGTAGTCCTCGCCCGTGCGCTGCAGGTCGTGTACGAGGGTGCCGTCGAAGTCGAAGGCACCCACGCGCTGCGGGCGGCGGCCGGCTGGAGCCGATCGGGAAGCGCCCAGGCCAGTCGCCGGAATATACCGGGCCACGCGAGCATCTTGTCCAGCAGCGGGTTTCGCGGGGCGACCATGCCGACCCAGACCAGTCCGTCGCTGCCGACCGACATGTTGTCGGGTGAGCCGGGGAGATTCTCGACGAGATGATCGTGGGTGCCTGCCCGCGGACCCGACAGCCAGTACCGGGTGATCCGGTAGGCGCCGGTTTCGGCGACCAGCACGCAGGAGCGGTCCGGCGCCAGCACCACACCGTTGCCGAACTGCAGGCTCTCGATCAGCACCGTCACCCGGCCGTCCGGGTCACGGCGCAGCAGTTGCCCGCTGCCGGAGTGCTCGAGGATGTCACCCATCCACTGTTCGAACGGCCACCGCCGCGAGGAGAGGGAGAAGTAGACGGTGCCGTCGTCGTCGCCGACCACGTTGCTGGGGAAGAGCAGCGGCACACCGTCGATGTCACCGAGCAGGGTTTCGAGTTCGGCGCCGGGCGCGGGAAGCCGGAGTATGCCGTGGCCCGCCACGCAGATCAGCAGTGAACCGTCGGGGTAGGCGTGCATGCCCAGCGGCCGGCCCGGGGTCTGGGCGATCTTTTCGACGGCACCGTCGGCCGGATCGATGCGCAGGATCGCGCCGTCCTCGGTACCGGTGACCACCCGCCCGTCGGGCATCAGCACCACGTCCTCGGGGCCGGCCTCGGGCACCGGCAGCAACCGCACCGACGGTAGCGGGGGCTGGCTCTGTGTCTGCCCGGCACGGGCGGTGGGGCGAGGCGGGGTCCATCGGTGCGGTCGCATCTGCATGCCTATTGCTATCACGGCCGACCGCCCGCGGTGCGGCCGCGGTGAAACGGGACCCATTGGCACAGCGCGGATTTCGCGTCGGCCGGCGATCGGTGGCCGAACGACCGGGCGGTGGTGGCGCCGAATCGCGGCTAAAGTGCGGCAGTGGACACCGGATCCGTCAGCTCTTCGTTCGATCGACTGCTCGCCCCGCAACCCGCACCGCCGTGGTGGTTGGTGCTCGCCACCGCCGTGCTGGCGCTGGTTCTCGTCGGGTACCGCCCGCTGTGGCGCCTGACCAGAGCGGCGGTCACCGTGGCACACGAGGGCGGACACGCGCTGTTCGCCCTGTGCACCGGACGCCGGCTGCACGCGATCACCCTGCACACCGACACCTCCGGGCTCACCGTGTCCAGCGGCAAACCGACCGGACTCGGGATGATCATCACCGCCGCCGCGGGCTACCCCGCCCCCGCCCTGCTCGGTCTCGGCTACGCGGCGCTGCTGGGTTCGGGCCGGGTGACGGTGATGCTGTGGGCGACCCTGGCGATGCTGGCCGCCGTCCTGATCAAGGTGCGCAATGTCTACGGCGTGCTCACCGTGCTGGTGCTCGGCGCGGCGGTGTTCGGGGTCTCCTGGTTCGGCGACGACCTGCTCCAGGCCGGATTCGCCTACCTGGCCGCCTGGTTCCTGCTCGCGGCCTCGGTGCGTCCGGTACTCGAGATGCAGCGTGGCAGGCGCAGGCAACGCGGGCCCGGCGTGTCCGATGCCGACCAGCTCGCCAGGCTCACCCATCTGCCCGCATTGCTGTGGGTGCTGTTCTTCGCCGCGGCGTGCCTGTCCGCCCTCGTCGCGGGCACCGCCCTGATGCTCGCGCCGGTGGCCGAACTGCATCCACTGTTTCAGCGGTGAGTGGCGTTCCAGGCCTCGATCGCCTCGGTCACGAGCAGCTGTTGTCCGGCCGTGGCGTCGAGGGTGACCCCGGCCTCGTCGGGCTCCAGCGGTTCCAGGGTCGCCAGCTGTGAATCCAGCAGGGTCGTCGGCATGAAGTGCCCGAGCCGGGCGGCCAGTCGCCGTTCGAGCTCCGCGCGCGGCGCCGACAGCAACACGAAGTAGGCGTTCGGGGCGCCCGCGCGCAACCGGTCACGGTAGGCGCGCTTGAGCGCCGAGCAGGCGATGACGCCGCCGTCGGTGCGGTGCTCCCCGAGCCAGTCGGCAACGAGATCGAGCCACGGCGCCCGGTCCGCGTCGTCGAGCGGGATGCCCGCGGCCATCTTCTCGATATTGGGCAGCGGATGGAAACCGTCGCCCTCCGCGTAGGGCAACTCCAGCCGGCCCGCGATCAGCGCGCCCACCGTGGACTTGCCGCACCCCGAGACTCCCATGACAACAATGACGGGCTTGCCCACCACACGACCTCCTCGCGCTGAACGATCACATCCCGGACTCACATACTCGCGCACGCCGCGGCAGGCGAAGCGGGTCCGGCCCGCCCGAGTCGGGCACGATGGTGATCATGGACCTCCGCATCTTCACCGAGCCCCAGCAGGGCGCCGACTACGACACGCTGCTGTCGGTGGCGCGCGCCGCCGAGGAACTCGACTTCGACGCGTTCTTCCGCTCCGACCACTATCTCGCCATGGGCGACGCCTCGGGGCAGCCCGGCCCCACCGACGCCTGGATCACCCTGGCCGGGCTGGCCAGGGACACCTCCCGGATCCGCCTGGGCACCCTGGTCACCGCCGCGACCTTCCGGCTGCCCGGACCGCTGGCCATCCAGGTCGCCCAGGTGGATCAGATGTCGGGCGGTCGGGTGGAACTGGGCCTGGGCAGCGGCTGGTACGCCGCCGAACACGCCGCCTACGGCATCCCGTTCCCCGACAACCGCTTCGGTCTGCTCGAGGAACAGCTCGCCATCGTCACCGGCCTGTGGAACACCCCGCCCGGTGAGACGTTCGACTTCGCGGGCGAGCACTATCAGCTCAGCGACTCCCCCGCCCTGGCCCAACCCGTGCAACACCCGATGCCGGTGGTGGTCGGCGGCCACGGCAAGGTCCGCACCCCGCGCCTGGCCGCCCGCTACGCCACCGAGTTCAACATGCCGTTCGCCTCGGTCGCCGACAGTGCCGCCCAGTTCGACCGGGTCCGCGCCGCGATACGCGCGGCCGGGCGCGCCGACGACCTGGTGTACTCCAACGCGCTGGTCGCCTGTGTCGGGCGCACCGATGCCGAGGTGGCGCGCCGGGCCGCCGCGATCGGCCGCGACGTCGACGAACTGAAGGACAACGGCCTGGCCGGTTCGCCCGCCGAGGTCGTCGACAAGATCGCGCGCTACCGCGAGATCGGTGCGAGCCGGATCTACCTGCAGATCCTCGATCTCGCCGATCTCGATCATCTGGAACTCATCTCCGCCGAAGTGCAATCGCGGCTCTGAGATCGGTGGCGATCAGGGGATCGGCCGGTCGGTGGGCAGGTTGACGAAGCTCGGGGCCGCCGGGTCCAGGCGCAGGTGCTGAGGTTCTAGACCGGAGGCGTCGAGCATCGGCCGGAACGGCAGCGCCTTGGGCGCGTTGCCCGCGTACACGTCGATGCGCAACCGGTGCCCCGGCGCCAGTACCGCCTGAGTCGGGATGACGGCGACGTCGATGGCGGTGGGCGCGCCGGGCTGCACGGGCAGCAGCCGGTCGAGACTGAGCGGGTTGAACGGCGCGGTCAGATCACCGTTGACCGAGCGGGCGCTGCGGCGTTCGTCGATGGCGCGCATCGAGGTGGTGAGCTGACCGGTGGTCAGCACGGTGGAGGTGCCGTCGGGCGACACGTCGTTGACGGTGACGTGCCAGAAGCCGTCGGCGCCGTCGTGGACCGTGTTGAGGTGCACGTTGATCGGACCCGAGATCACCGTCGGCTCGGTGACCGGGGCGCTGGTGAAGGTGAGGGCGTTGCGTTCGGCGATGCGTGAATCCTTCGCACACACGTCGAGTGCGGCGGTCATCCCGGCCGAACCCTGCGCCGCGTCCCGCGAGCACATCGTGCTCAGGCCCGGCTTCACGGTGAGGTCGTCGACCTTGCCGGGTCCGGTGGCGCGGAGCGAGCCGTCGTGCAGGCTGTCCTCGGTGCTGCCGCTGGGCTGCGCCGACAGGTAGACCCGTCGATGGCTCACGCCCGGCTGCGGAAACTCCTGCAGGGTGATCCAGTCGCCACCCTGCTGTTTCACCGTCACCGGGCCGAATTCCTCGATACCGCTGTCGATGTCCTTGAGCCACTTGTCGAACCAGGCCCGCTGCAACACGTCCAACCGCGGCGGGGCACCCGCCACACCGGTGCCCGCACCGGGATTGGCGTGGTAGGTGTCACCGACGACGAGTTGCTTGTGCCCGGCGGGCAACGGGATCTGCTCGTAGAGTTTGGTGGCGCTGTTGGCGAAGATGTCGTGCCAACCGCCGTAGACGAAGGTGGGCACGTTCACCTGGTCGGGGTGACCCATGATCGCCTCACGGAAGGCCGAGGTGTCGTCGAGCGCGCCGTCGAGCGCGGGCGGCATGTCATCGAGTGACGGGGTGAGCAGGGACTGGGCGAGCAGGTCGAAGTTGGTGGTCGGATCGGCCAGGCGGTCGTTGAACCAGGTCCAGTCGAACGTGCCGTCGGCCATGGAGGCCACATCGGGCACGAGCTTGAGCTGGTTCACCGAGTTCAGCCACAGCGGCAGGAAGGTGGTGCCCACCCCGCCACCGGGCGCGACCACATCGCGCATCAGGTCGCTGCCCGGTTCCACCGGGAAGATCGCCTGCAGGGCCGCGGGCGCGTTCTCGGCGGCGCGCAACTGGTTGATGCCGGAGTAGGAACCGCCGCTCATCCCGATCCGGCCGTTGGACCAGGGCTGCGCGGCCGCCCAGTCGATCACCTCACGGGTGTCGAGCTGCTCGCGTTCGCCCAAGGTGTCCCACTTGCCCTGCGACAGACCGGTTCCGCGTACATCGGCCACGACCACGGTGTAGCCGCTGCTGATCAGCTTGCGGTCCACCCCGAGCATCGTCTGGATCATGCCGCCGTCGAGTGCCTGCATCAGGTCGCCGAAGCCGCTGACGGGCGTGGCCGACAGGTTCAGCCGGCGCACGATGTCGACCGCCGTGGACTGCAGGCCGGGGATCGCGGCCGCCGACTCGATCAGCCCGGTCATCAGTTTGGAGTAGGGCGTGAGGCTGACGATGGTCGGTAGCGGTCGCTCCTCGAGCACGCCGGCGGCGTCGGCGGGGCGGTACACATCGGCTTTGAGCACCACGCCGTCGCTCATCGTGATGTGCACGCCGCGCTCGACCCGGACCTCGGGGTAGGCGCCTGGCCCGTCGTGTTGCACGGTCCAGCGCGCACCGGGCGCCTCGCCCGGCTCGCCCAGGGCGGGACCGCCGCCGCAGCCGAGCACGACAACCACCGCGAGGATCGCCACCAGCATCCGAACGAACCCGCGTTTCGAACCTTCCATCGCCATTGTGTCGCTCCCCGACCGGTTCGTCTCCATCATTGACCAAGCCACCGCACGATCGGCGACGAAACAGTAACAGCGGTAACGACTCGGGGCCGCGAGCGACGGCCCGCTCGGACTGTCGCAGTGAACACGCGTTGTTCCAGTTCAGCGCGTTATCGGTGCGACCGTTGCTGTCGGTGGCCGCTGGTTGACTGTGCACAGGCCGGCGCGAAGCGGTCGGTCCCCATCCATCACCCGAGGAGGATGTTCGACAATGCCCACACGTGACACCGCCTGGCCCCAAGGCACCCCCTGCTGGGTCGACTGCCAGGTCGACGACACTGCCGCCGCCGGCGACTTCTACCACGCGCTGTTCGGGTGGGAGATCCAGGACGGCCCCGCCGAGGCGGGCGGATACCGCATGGCCCTGCTCGACGGGCGAGCGGTGGCGGGCATCGGCGCCAAACCCGAAGGCATGACACAGGCGCCTTCGGTGTGGACCACCTACTTCGCCGCCGACAGCGCCGACGAAACGGCCGAACGCGTCACCTGGGCCGGCGGGCAGGTCTTCATGCCGCCCTTCGACGTGCTGGACGCCGGCCGGATGTTCGTCGGCGCCGACCCGGGCGGCGGGGTGTTCGGCGTCTGGGAGGCCAAGGCGCACAACGGTGCCGGGGTGTTCAACCAGCACGGTGCCTACTGCTGGAACGAACTGCACACCCCCGCCTACGACCAGGCCCACGAGTTCTACCGCGCGGTGTTCGGCTGGAACTACGACGAGATCGGCGACGGGGTGAACTTCACCTACTCCACCTTCGCGTTACCGGATGACAAGCACGAGCTCGGCGGCATGATGGACGCCTCCTCGCTGGGCACCCCGCCGTACTGGCTCACCTGGATCCAGGTCGAAGGCACCGACAGCATCCTGGCAAAGGCCACCGGTCTCGGCGCCACGGTGATCATGGGCCCCGACGACAGCCCGTTCGGCCGGATGGGCATTCTGCAGGCACCCCAGGGTGAGGTGCTCGGGGTGATCGACCCGGCCAAGGCTGTCGACGAGGCGGCACCGGGGTCCTGAGGAGCAGCCGGGCAAGCGGCGGGATCGGACGAGGGCGACGTCGGTGCGCGATCACCCGTGTCGACCCGTGCTCCACCGTCGGCAGCGCACGGGGGGCGTGCTTGCACCGTGGCCAGGGCACTCGTCCTGGTGGGCCGGCGCGAATCCTCTTGCGGTCACCCGGTTGTCACCGGGGACTTCGGTGACCGGTGGGAACGGCGGCGAGCTGAATTTCGAGCAGTAGGCGGTCGTCCGGGTCCGACAGGGCGATACCCAGGAGGTGTTCCACCCGACGCAGCCGGTAGCGCAACGTATTCGGGTGCACCCGCAGTTCGGCCGCCGCCGCGCTCACCTCGCCGTGCGCCCGCAGATAGGCCCGCACCGAAGCCCGCAGTGGGGCGCCGTGTTCGCGGTCGTACTCGTCGAGTGCGGCCAGGCGCGGATCGTGCAGCTCGCGACGGTGGCGGATCAGCTCGACGATCTCGGTCAGCAACACCGCGGTCCTGGCCTCGGCCAGCGTCGCTACACGGCTGCCGGCGGCAGCGGCCGCCGGGCTGTCGAGCACCCGGTCCACCTCGGCGCGCGCACTCGCCACCGCGCCCAGCCCGGCCACGGGCGCGGCGACGGCGGCCCGCAGCATCAGCCCCCGTGCGTGTTCGAGCTGTGCGACCAGTTCGCGCACCCACGAGCCGACACCGTGTTCGGAGTGATAGGAGGGCAGCAGCACATACACTCGGTCACCGATCACCTCGGTGACCGAGTCGTCCCGAAAAGCACTGGCGTGCAACCGGATCAGACCACTCGCAGTAGCGGCGACAGGGGCAGTGGCGGGCTCGACCGAAGCGAAGCCGATCACGGCGGCGGGCCCGGCGACGGGCAGGTTCAGGGCGGCGGCCACCGACGGTACGTCGACGCCCTCGCCGTGCGCACCGAACAACCGGCGCACCAGCAACGCCTCGGTCGACGGTGCGTCCAGCCCACGGGCGATGATCCGCGCCGCCACCGCGGACGCGCCGCGCAGCACTCGGGCCGCGTCGGTGCGCAGTGGTTCGTCGCCCTGCTGTAGCCAGATGGTGCCGAGGATCCGGGCCTGTGCGCCGGTTCCGCGCCGGATGCCGACGACGAGTCTGCGGCGGATGTCGAGTTCGGGGTGTTCGGGGATGTCGACGACTTCGTCGCTGCGCCGCACCCGGTCGAACACGCCCCACTCGCGCAGGATCCGCAGATAATCGGCGGGCCCTTCGCGGCCCAGGATGGATCGGATGCGCAGCTGGTCGGCGGCGGCGTCGGAGGCCGAGTAGGCGAGTACGTGCGAATACGGGTCCTCGACGGAGACCATGCCCCCGGTTTCGCGGGCCACCACCTGCGCCAGCCCGAACAGGTCGGTGTCGGGGGCGAGCAGGCCGGGCGTGCCTGCGGCGGCGCGCTGGCCCGGTGACCGGGTCAGCATCCGGCGCACCACGGCGAACACCTGGTCCCAGCGGGCCTGCCGGTGCACGTGCACCAGGGCGAGCCCGGCCGCGTGGGTCGCCGCGCGCAGTGCCGGCGCGTCGTCGTCGGCGGCCTTGGTCAGCAGCACCTGTGGCCGATGCGCGGGTTCGCGGGCGCCGAGTCGGCGCACCCAGGTCACTGTGGCCGCGGCGTCGATTCCGACGAGCAGATACACCTGGGGCAGCGCGCCGTGCGTCTCGAGGTGCTCGGGCAGGTCGGCGGGTTCGGCCACCGTGGCCGACCGCAACGGCACCTGCTCCCCCGCCGGTGCGTCGATCAGGGTGACGACGGTGTGATCGAGCGCGGCGAGCAGCTCACCGAGCGTGGTGCCGTCCTCAGGCATCGGGGGCCTACCTCTTGTTTGGCGGATCGGACGAAGGCCTCGTGGATTCTTCATCCGATCAGACGATTATGCCCGAGCGGCGCCGGTGTTGACTAGGTCACATCCCGCCACCACCACGACGCAGGAGCCGCACTCATGGACGCCATCGCGAACACCCCGCCGCCGGTCAACGAACCCGTCGGCACCTTCGCTCCGGGCACCCCCGAACGCGCCCGGTTGCAGGCCGCGCTCGCCGAGCTGGCCGCCACGCCCACCGAGATCGACCACGTGATCGGCGGCCGCCACCTGCGCGGCGACGGACCGGTCTTCGAGGTCGTCCAACCGCACCGGCACAGCGCCGTGCTCGGCACCCTCCACGATGCGAGTGCCGCCGAAGCCGGTGCGGCAGTGGAGGCCGCCACCGCGGCGGCACCGGCTTGGCGGGCGATGTCGTTCGACGACCGCGCCGCGATCTTCCTGCGGGCCGCCGATCTGCTCGCCGGGCCCTGGCGGGCGAAGATCGCCGCGGCCACCATGCTCGGCCAGTCCAAGTCCGCCTATCAGGCCGAGATCGACGCACCCTGCGAGCTCATCGACTTCTGGCGATTCAATGTGTCCTACGCGCGCAAGATCATCGCCGAGCAGCCGGTCTCCTCACCCGGCGTGTGGAACCGCATGCAGTACCGCTCGCTGGAGGGTTTCGTCTACGCGGTGACACCGTTCAACTTCTCCGCCATCGCGGGCAACCTGCCCACCGCGCCCGCGCTGATGGGCAACACCGTGGTGTGGAAGCCGTCGAGGTCGCAGGCCGTGGCCGCCTACCTCACCATGCGGTTGCTCGAGGCGGCCGGCCTGCCGCCCGGGGTGATCAATCTCGTGCACGGGCCCGGACCGGAGATCTCGGATGTGGTGCTGGCGGATCCGCGCCTGGCCGGTGTGCACTTCACCGGTTCCACCGCGACCTTCCAGCACCTGTGGCGTGAGGTGGCCCGCCATCTGGACCGGTATCGCGGCTACCCGCGCGTGGTCGGCGAGACCGGCGGCAAGGATTTCGTGCTCGCCCACCCGTCGGCCGATCCGGCGGTACTGACCACCGCACTGCTGCGCGGCGCCTTCGACTACCAGGGGCAGAAGTGTTCGGCCGCCTCGCGCGCGTTCGTGCCGCGCTCGGTGTGGCAGACGATGTCGGAAGAGTTGATCGAGCAGACCACGGCGCTGCGCTACGGCGACATCACGGATTTCTCGAATTTCGGTGGCGCCCTCATCGATCGGCGCGCCTTCGACCGCAACACCACCGCGCTCGAGCGGGCCAAAGCAACCCAGGGGCTCACCGTGGTCGCGGGTGGGCACACCGACGACAGTGTGGGCTGGTTCGTCGAACCCACCGTCGTGGTCGGCGACGATCCCACCGACGAGGTCTTCAACACCGAGTACTTCGGCCCGATCCTGGCGGTGCACGTCTACGACGACAGCACCGCCTCGGGCTTCGCCGACGCCATGGAGCTCGTCGACCACGGCAGCGCCTACGCGCTCACCGGTTCGATCATCGCGCAGGATCGGACCGCGATCGCCGCGGCCACCGAGCGCCTGGCCTTCGCCGCGGGCAACTTCTACATCAACGACAAGCCCACCGGCGCGGTCGTCGGCCAGCAGCCCTTCGGTGGTGCGCGCGCCTCGGGCACCAACGACAAAGCCGGCTCGGCGCAGAACCTGCTGCGCTGGGCCTCGGCGCGCACGATCAAGGAAACCTTCGATCCGCCCACCGACCATCGCTATCCGCACCAGGCGCCCGAGACGGAGGCACGGTGATGTCGGCGCCGCTACGTTCGGCGCTGCTCGCGGCGGGTCGATCCGCGCGGCTCGAACAGACCGTCACCAAGTTGCCGGTCAGTCGTGCGGTGGTACGCCGCTTCGTGGCGGGCAGCACCGAGGAGCAGGTGGTGGCCGCGGCCGGGGCCCTGTTGCGTTCGGGGCGTTTCGTCAGCATCGACTATCTGGGTGAGGACACCACCGACCTGGCCGGCGCCCAGGCCACGCTCGCGCAGTACCGCTCGCTGATCGCCGCGCTGGGCCGGTTACCCGAGGCCGACGCCACGGCGGGAGCCGTTCGGCCACTGGAGGTTTCGGTGAAGCTGTCCGCGCTGGGACAGGCCCTGTCCCACGACGGGCACGCCATCGCCCGCGACCACGCCCGCCAGATCTGCGCCGCCGCCGAAGCCGCCGGTCTGTGGGTCACCGTCGACGCCGAGGACCACACCACCACCGATTCCACGCTGGCCGTCGTGCGGGAACTGCGGGCCGACTACCCGTGGCTGGGCACGGTCCTACAGGCGTACCTGCGGCGCACCGAGGACGACTGCCGCGCGCTGGCCGGCCCGCAATCCCGGATCCGGTTGTGCAAGGGCGCCTACGACGAACCGGAGTCGGTGGCGTTCCGCGACAAGGCCGACGTCGACGCCTCCTACCTGCGGTGTCTGGCGGTGCTCGCCGCGGGCCAGGGCTATCCGATGATCGCTTCGCACGATCCGGCGATGCTGGGTGCGGCCGCGGTGGCGGTCGGGTCGGCGCGGCGCAAGAGCGAGGAGTACGAGTACCAGATGCTCTACGGCATCCGCGTCGACGAACAGCAGCGACTCGCCGCCGCGGGCAACCACGTGCGCGTGTACGTCCCCTACGGCGAGCAGTGGTACGGGTACTTCATGCGCCGGCTGGCCGAACGCCCCGCCAATCTCGGATTCTTCCTGCGCGCGCTGGTCGGGAACTGAGCGCCGCGCGGGCGAAAGCCGCTGATCGCTTGCACACCGCCCGAGGATGCCGAAGTATTGCTGGCAGTACCTACCCGATCTGCAGAAGTCGCCGCGACGTAGCGGCGCGACGAGCGAAAAGGTGTGGACATGACAGCCAGCTGGCCGAGTTCTGACCCCTTCGACGACATCTTCCAGCGGTTTTTCGGTTCCGGGATGTCGTCGAAGCCGCCCGTGCAACGGATCGACCTCGGGCGGCTGATGACCGACAATGCGAAGTTGCTGGTCGGTTCCGCCAGGGCAGCCGCCCAGGAGTGGGGCAACCCGGAGATCACCCCCGAGCACCTGCTCTACGCGGCCACCGAAGCAGAACCGGGTCGCAGCATCATCGCCGAACTCAGTCTCGACCCCGATCAGGTCGCCGAGCAGATGCAGGACTATCTCGACACCGGAACTCCCAGCGAGAACGACCTCGCCGACATCACCCTCAGCCCCGCGACCAAGACGGCTCTACGCGCGGCTCAGCGGCAGGCCGCGCAGGCGGGCAGCAGCTACATCGGCCCCGAACACATCCTGCTCGGCATCGCCTCGCTGTCCGACAGTGTTGCCGCGCAAGCGCTGGTGGCCGGGATCGCCGCCAGCCAGAGTGGCGGCACACCACCGCCGGGCACTGCCGCCGCCACCCCCACGTCGCGCCGCCAACCCAAGACCGAGACCCCGACCCTGGACGAGTACGGGCGCGATCTCACCGCCGAGGCCCGCGAGGGTCTGGTGGATCCGGTGGTCGGGCGGGCCGAGGAGATCGAGCAGACCATCGAGATCCTGTCGCGGCGGCGCAAGAACAATCCGGTGCTGATCGGTGATCCAGGGGTGGGCAAGACCGCCATCGTGGAGGGTCTGGCGCAGCGCATCGTCAACGGCGATGTGCCGACCATCCTCGCCGACCGGCGCGTCATCGCCCTCGATGTCGGTTCGCTGGTGGCCGGCAGCAAGTACCGCGGTGAGTTCGAGGAGCGCCTGACCAAGATCCTCGACGAGGTGCGCGCGCACAAGGACGAGCTGATCGTGTTCATCGACGAGTTGCACACCATCGTCGGGGCGGGCGGTGGTGGCGAGGGCTCGATGGACGCGGGCAACCTGCTCAAGCCGGCCCTGGCCCGCGGTGACCTACACGTGGTGGGCGCTACCACGATCGACGAGTACCGCAAACACATCGAGAAGGACGCCGCGCTGGAGCGCCGATTCCAGCCGGTGATGATCGCCGAACCCTCGGTCGAGGACACCATCGAAATCCTGCGCGGGCTGGCCGACGTCTACGAGGAACACCATCAGGTGCGCTACTCCGACGAGTCGCTGATCGCGGCCGCGCAGCTCTCCGACCGCTACATCACCGACCGGTTCATGCCCGACAAGGCGATCGACCTCGTCGATCAGGCCGGGGCGCGGGTGCGGTTGCGGTCGGGCACGCCCGACCCGGAGGTGAAGGCCAAGGACGAGCAGATCGCCCGGCTGTACCGGGAGAAGGACGCCGCCGTCGACAACGAGGACTACGAGAAGGCCAAGGCGCTCAAGGCCGATATCGCCGCGGCCGAAGCGGAACTCGAGGAATCCGGTGTCACGTCGTCGGAACCGGAGGTGGGTGTCGTCGACATCGCCGAGGTGATCTCGCGGCGAACCGGCATACCGGTGGCGGATCTGACCGCCGAGGAGAAGCAGCGTCTGCTCGAACTCGAGAATGTGCTGCACAAGCGGGTGATCGGGCAGAACGAGGCGATCGTGGCGGTGGCCGAGGCGGTGCGCCGGGCCAGGGCCGGGCTCAAGGATCCGAACCGGCCGATCGGCTCGTTCCTGTTCCTCGGTCCGACCGGTGTCGGCAAGACCGAGCTGGCCAAGGCGCTGGCCGAGGCGGTCTTCGGTGACGAGGACCGGCTGATCCGGTTCGACATGAGCGAATTCCAGGAGAAGCACACGGTGTCGCGGCTGGTCGGTGCCCCGCCCGGATATGTGGGATACGACGACGCGGCCCAGCTCACCGACAAGGTGCGCCGCCAGCCCTATTCGGTGATCCTGTTCGACGAGGTCGAGAAGGCGCACCCGGATGTGTTCAATGTGCTGCTGCAGTTGCTCGACGACGGACGCGTCACCGATTCCAAGGGCCGCACCGTCGATTTCAAGAACACCATCGTGATCATGACGTCCAACATCGGCTCCGACATCATCCTCGACGCACCCCCCGGCGAACTCGACTCGGTCGTGCCGCAGCTCGAAGAGCTGCTGCGCCGGCATTTCCGCCCCGAGTTCCTCAACCGGATCGACGAGCAGATCGTGTTCCACCGCCTCGACAAGGATCAGCTCGAGCAGATCATCGAGCTGGTGCTCGACCGCACCCGGCGCATGCTCGCCGCCCAGGACATCGAGCTCGAGATCAGCGACTCGGCGGTGGACTGGCTGGGCGAGAAGGGGTTCCAGCCCGAGTTCGGCGCCCGGCCGTTGCGTCGCACGGTGCAGCGCGAACTCGACAACCGGGTGTCGCGACTGCTGCTCGACGGTGGCTTGGCGTCCGGCGGCACGGTGCGGGTCGAGACCGCCGGCGACGAGCTGGTGGTCACCGCGTCCGCACCGAGCGGTGGCGCGGAGTCGAACGGATCGGCGCCGAAGAAGCCCGCGAAGAAGAAGGGCGCCGCCAAGAAGAGCGACGACAAGAAGGGCGACGGCAAGAAACTCGTCGGCTCGAAGTAGTCGCCACATCCCGGTGGCCCGGTCCGTTCGGACCGGGCCACCGGCTGCCTCGGACGGTTCAGCCGCCGGTGACCACGCAGGACTCCCCGAAGCGGTAACCGCGACCGACGCTCACATCGACACCACGCCCGACGCCGTCCTGCAACGCGACCAAACTGTGGCCGCCGGTGCTCGACGGCACCCAGGGAATGGTGGCGATACCGTCGGTGGGGTTGACCACGGCCAGCAGGGCGCCGTTGTCGTAGAAGGCGACAGGAACGATGCCGACACTGAGCCGGGCCACCAGGTAGTGGATGCACCCGGTGCCGTAATTGGTCGACATCCCGACGCTGAGGCTCGGATCGACGGTCAGTTCCGAGACCGCCGCCGAGGCGGTCGGCGCGCCTGGCATCATGGCCAGCACCGCCGTGCCGGTGGCCGCGACGGCGAGGGCGAACTTCCTGTCACTCATATCTCACGTCCTTGCGCTGCGGGAAGCCGACCGAACGCGAGGCCGGCGAATCGTCTCCAATCCTCACCCCATCGTGGCACCGATGGTGGGAGAACACACGAATTGTTTCCCGGCCCCGCAAATACTCAGACGCGCGCCCAGAGCGCCGGGGTCTTGGGCGGTATCCAGTTCGGGTCGTGCACGGTGTGGGCCTGGCGGCAGCGGTAGGTGGCGCCCTGGTAGGTGACGGTGTCGCCGATGGCGTAGGTGGCGCCGTGGCGCCAGGCGGCCTCGGCCGGGGTGGTCGGGAGCTCGTGTCCCCCGCCCGGTGTGGAGCTGACCGGCGGTTCGGTGGTGGTCGGGGGTTCTGTCGTGGTGGCCGGCGGTGCGGTGCTGGTGGGCGCCGGGGTGGTCGTCGGCGCGGTGGTGGTCGGCGCCGGGGTGGTGGTCGGCGCGGTGCCGTCGCCGCCGTCGATCTCGAGGTCGACGCAGCTGTAGAAGGCGGCGGCGGTGTCACCGATGTTCCATACCGCGCGCAACTTCTGCCGACCCGAATAGTCCGACACGTCCACGGTGTGACTGACTTCCATCGGTGGCTGTTCGTTGTTGCCGTCGAACACCGCGATTCTGGTGTCGCCGATGAAATACTCCCAATTCAGCGTGCGGTGATTCGCGGTGTTCTGCCACGTGAATGTCGCACTGCCCGAGACTTTCTGCGGAACCCAGCCGAGGGTGTCGTCATCGAGTTCGGGATATTTGTTCGCACTGCAATTGGTGAGCCCTTTCGGGCCCTCCACGCTCTGCGGTTCGTATTCGACCGCACCGCATTCCACCAGGCCACGGGCACATTGTTCCTGTCTGCTGGCCGGACTGGTGACCCAGCCGTGGGCACCGGCGCTCGAGGCGGGGACGAGCAGTGCGGCGACGGGCGCCAACGCCATTGTTCCGGCGACGGCCAGCATTCGGCTTCTCACTATCAAACTCCTGGGAAATGTATATGGATGAACAGCAGGGGCCGGCGTACCGTTCGGGATATCGGACTGTGGCTGAGACAGTAAGGCGCCCAAGATCGACCGTCAACCACCGAATCCGTGAAACACGCTGTTACTCAGCGGTATTCGATGACCTTTTCAACGCCCATGCGAAGGCGGCGAAGCATCCGGTGAGAACCGACCGGTACGGCCATCTCGCAAATTCTCAGCTAATCGACCCGGTCCGCCGGGTGCGCGCATTTGCCGACAACCTGAATTCGGTTGCCGGAAGGCCGCCGACGGCGATGGCCGAGAGTGGCATCGCAGGCGTCTGTGACAGGTCGGCGAATGTTGCGCAATGTCCGCGAAACTCGTCGCGAGATACCGCTGTCGTTCCCCGGATCAGGGCAGCGGCAGCGGCGGCGTCTTCGGGAACTCGACCGGCAGCGCGGCCAGTGAACGGTGGAACGGGCCGGGCCGCCACAGGAGTTCCTCGGCGGGCACGGCCAAGGTCAGTTCCGGCAAGGCGTCGAGCAGTTGGTCGATCGCGTCCTGCACGATCAGGTAGGCCACCGACTTGGCCGGGCACCCGTGCGGGCCCGCGCTCCACGCCAGATGCGCGCGATTGTCGACCACGTCACGACCGGCGATGGCCGGGTCGTTGTTGCAGGCCGACATACTGATCACGACCGGTTCGTGCGCGGGCAACCACACGTCGTCGATCAGGATCGGCTGCCGGGGGTAGGTCATGCAGAAGTTCGCCAGCGGCGGGTCGGTGAACAACACCTCGTCGAGCGCGTCGCGGGTGGACAGGCTGCCACCGAGCACACTGCCGGCGAACCGGTCGTCGGTGAGCATCAAGCGCAGCGTGTTCACCACCAGGTTCAGCATCGGCTCGATCCCGGCGCCGTAGAGCACCAGCAGCTGGTGCACCAGTTCGTCGTCGGTGAGTGCGGCCGGGTGGTGCAGCAGCCGGGTGGCCACGTCGTCGCCGGGTTCGCGCTTGCGCAGGCCCACCAGGTCGGCCAGCGCCGAGGCGAGCAGGTTGTTGCCCGCCTCGGCGTCGTCGCCCTCGAAGATCTGGGCCATGCCGGTGGCGACCCGCTGGCCGATCTCGGGTGTGCACCCGAGCATCGCGTTCAACGCCTGGAACACCAGCGGAAAGGCGTACTGACTCAGCAGATCCGCCGAACCGGTGGCGCAGAAGCTGTTGATCAGCGGGAACGCGAACTGTTCGATGGTGGTGTGCATCGCGTACAGATCCACCCCGGCGATCCCGGCGACATTGGCCTGCCGGTACCTGGCGTGCTCGGCACCGGTGGTGCGCAGCGCGGCGGGACGGAACTGCAGCATCGGCAGCACCGGGCAGTCCTGGGGGATGTTGCGCTCCCAGGCGCGCGGGTCGGCCGGGAAGTGCTCGGGATCGTTGAGGATCCGTACCGCGGTGTGGTAACCGATCACCAGCGTCGCCCGGATGCCGGGCGAGAGTTCCACCGGTGCCAGTGAACCGAAGCGGGCGCGCATCCGCCGATACGCCGCCTGCGGGTCGGCCGCGAACTCCGGTGCGTACATCGGCACCCGCTCGTCGGCCGAGAGGTCGAGCAAGGTCATCGTGGAACGGATTCCTGCCTGCGGAACAAATACTCCGCCAAGGTGATCAGCGCGCGCAGATTGTGATCACGCCTGCGTGCGTCGACGGCGATGACCGGGGTCTCCGGCGCCAGATCCAGCGCCTCGCGCACTTCCTCGAGCGGGTAGCGGCGGAATCCCTCGAACTCGTTGACCGCCACCGCGTACGGCACCCCGCGCTGTTCCAGCGCCGAGAGCACATCGTCGGCCTTCTCGATGCGGCGGGTGTCGACGAGCACCAGCGCACCCAGCGCGCCGCGCGCCAGTTCCTCCCACAGCGGGGCGAAACGTTCCTGACCGGGCGTGCCGAAGAGGTACAGCGCCAGTTGCGGATTCAGCGTGAGACGGCCGAAGTCCAAGGCCACGGTGGTCTGGACCTTGGTGCCGAGCCCGGCCATGTCGTCGACGCCGATGCTGGCCTCGGTGATGGTCTCCTCGGTGCGCAACGGCCGAATCTCGGACACGCCGCACACAAAGGTCGTCTTGCCGACTCCGAAATTGCCCGCGACCAGGATCTTCACCGATCTGGTCACTGTTTCGGCGACGTAGTCCACCTCACCCGGCGAGTGCACGGAGACCATGTAGCACCTCCTTGATCAACGCGAGTTCCGGCTTCACTTCCGCCGGGGTGGGGCAATGCAGATGGCCGCTGTCGAGCAGATCCGACACCAGGATCTTGACAACGGAGGCGGGCAGATCCAGATACGCCGACAACTCGGCGATCGAGAGCGCGCCGCGGCGGCTGGTGAGCGCCAGCACCCGGCGCTCGTCGGGGCGGTGATCGGGCCGTGCGTCGGAGACGGCACGGACGAGGGTCACCAGATCGAGTTCATGCGCGGCCCGCACTCGGCCGCCGGTGCGCACATATGACCTGACCAGGTCCGGATCGCGCCTGCCGCGGCTCATTACCTGCCACCGTGCCGGGGCGCAGCGCCGATCTCGTGTCCGACCCGGGAGGCCAGTTCGTTCATCCGGTGCGCCACCAGCGCGACGTCGACGTCGACCGTGGTGGCGACGCCCATCAGCGCGCCGACGCCGGCGGCGGTGATCATGATCATGCCCTCGTCGTACTCGGTCATGTTCTGGCGCACGGCGTTCGCCGACCCGCCGCCGCAGAACTCGCCGAGCGCCTTGCCGAGCGAGCGCAGGCCGGAGGCGGCCGCGGCGAATCGCTCGGCATCGTCTTTGGCGATGCCGCGCGAGTGCGCGATACGCAGTCCGTCATCGGACAGCAGCACCGCGAAGCGGACGCCGGGGATCTCGAGATCCTCGAGCAGCCATGCCAGTCGGTTGGTGCTATCGGCTACCGGTGTGCTCATCGGCCGTTCCTTCCGTCGTTCGCTCGGCCGCAGCGGCACGACCGCTACGGGAACCGCTGTGCCAGGCAGCGGCGAGGTCGGGGCGGGCCTGCCCCACTTCGATGACCGCCCCCGCCGAATCCGGGGCGACCGGCCTGCGGCGGCGCTTGGGCAGTCCGCCGCTGGTGATCTCGTGGACCGCAGCGCGGGGCGCGTCGGCCTCCTCGAGCGCGGGCACGGGAACCGGGATGTGTGCGGGCGCCGCGAGTTCTGGTTCGGGCAGGCGTGGTGCCTCACCACTGACCAGCAGCGCCGATGGTACGTAGACCATGGCGCGCATGCCACCGAAGATGTTCGGGCCGTCGACGTGGACGGAGAATCCGTAGCGGCGCGCCAGCGCGGCGATGCCGGGGAAACCGACCTTGGGCGCGGGCCCGAGATCGTGGATGTCGACGGGGCGTTCACCGCTGAGCACCAGGCGCGCGTCCTCGAGTTGTTCCGGGCTCATCCGCATACCCGCGTCGTCGATGATGACGGTGACGCCGTGGTGGCCCTCCTGAAATCCCACTTCCACGAACGACGACGGCGGCGAATAGCGCAGTGCGTTGTCGAGCAGAGTGGCCATGGTGTGTACGAGCGGTTCCACCGCGCGGCTGACCACGATCCGGTCGCACTGGCCCGAGCGCACGCGCAGGAATTCCCGGACCCGGCCGGTGGCTCCGCCCGCGACATCGGTGAGCGATTGCTGGGGCCAGCGCCTGCCGGGCAGTCCGCCGGAGACGATCACGTAGGACTGTGCCTGGCGGATCATCTGCTGCACCGTGTGATCGATGCGGGTGAGGGTCTCGTAGATGGCGTCGTCGCGGTGCTCGCGCAGCGCGGCGCTGACGACCTGACCGAGGTCGGTGCCGAGGCTGACCACCGAGGTACCGAATGAACGCACCGCGGCGCTGGTGGCCGCTCGCGAGCTCGCGGAGATGTCGGTGCGGATCTGTTCCTGGGCCGTCTCCACCTCGGCGAGGCGGCGTTGCTCGCCGTAGTGTTCGACCATCGCCCTGGTCTCCTCGGCGACCACGCGCAGATCCTCGGCGTGCCCGGTCGCGATCGACTGCAGCGCTTGGCCGAACGGGGCCTCGCGCAGTTCGTCGGGCAGGTCCAGCGCCACCGACGGGATGTCGTGGTTACGCACCGCTTCGGTGATCGCCGGCAAGGTGTTCTGCGCCAGCCCCAGCACCGCGTTCTCGCATGCGACGCGTTCTCGGTGGGCCGCCTCCGCACGCAGCCGGTGGGTGCGCTCGTTGCGCATCGACAGCACGGCAACGGCTATGGCGAGCAGTAACAGCGGTGCTCCGATGGCGAGCAACAACACCGCGATTCCTGAGTTCATCAGATCTTTCGTCGTCGTTTCTCCACCCGGCGCCCTGGCCGGTGGGCCCGCCCGGCGGGCCCGGGAGGCTTCGCCCGAACATCGGAGGTGACCGAAATACCCGATCCACATGCTCCGCTTCCAGCGACTCGCACACCCTAGCAGCACCCTGCCCGACGCGACGCGTATCCCACTGTAGGACTGCACAATTCCCGCCGAACGGCCCCGGCGATCCGGGGTCGCGAGCTATGCTGATTCGCTATGCCCTGATCCGGGCGAGGCGGAACCACGGGTACCGGATACCATCCCCGGCGTGGCGAAACTGAAGCTCTCCGTCGATGTCCCCGTCCCACCGGACCAGGCCTGGGACCATGCCTCCGATCTGCCCCGGCTCGGTGACTGGCTGACCATCCACGAAGCCTGGCGCGGCACCCTGCCCGAAGAACTCACCGCGGGCACCGTGCTCGTCGGTATCGCCCGGGTCAAGGGTTTTCGCAACAAGGTCACCTGGACCGTGCGTACCGCCGAGCCGCCGCGCCGGCTGGCGTTGACCGGCACAGGCATCGGCGGCACCAAGTTCGGGCTCGGGTTGCTGGTGGAGCCCGGTGGCACCGGATCCAAGGTGAGTGTCGACATCGACCTCGGCGGCGCGCCCCTGTTCGGGCCGATCGGTTCGGCGGTCGCCAAGGCGCTGCGCGGTGATATCGAGCGGTCGCTGGAGAATTTCGTCAAGCTCTACGGCTGAGTTACGCCTCGGCTCTGCGGCTGGGCTCCGGCCGCAGGGCCGCACAGGCCGCCAGGGCGGCCTCGGCGGACTCACCCGAGGCGGGCAGCAGCGGCAAGCGCACCGCCGCGCTGGGGATTTCGCCCCGCGCGGCGAGCGCCGCCTTGATCACCGTGGGGTTCGGTTCGGCGAACACCGCGGCACCGACCGCGTCCAGCTGGTGGCCCAGTGCGCGGCCGCGCGCGAGATCGCCCGTCCGCCAGGCGTCGACGAGGGCGGCGTAGGCGGCGGGGGCCAGGTTGGCCGCGGCCAGAATCGCACCGTGGGCGCCCAGCGCGAGCAGCGCCGAAGCGAAGCGGTCGTCACCGCACAGCACCGTGGTCCGGGTACCCGCGCGGGCCATCAGTTCCACGGTGGACGCACCGATACCGCCGACGGCGTGTTTGAAACCGGCGATGTTCGGGGTCTCGGCCAGACGCACCAGCGTCGGCCCGCTGAGCGGTCGCGCGGTGCGATAGGGCACGTCATAGACCAGCACGGGGGCCGGGCTGGCCGCGGCCACTGCGGTGAAGTGCGCGATGACGCCTTCCTCGCTGGGGCGCACGTAGTAGGGCACCACGGCGAGCACCGCCGTCACCGGATACGGCAGTGCGGCGATCGCCCGGATCGAGTCGGCGGTGGCATTGCCGCCGGCGCAGGCGATCAGTGCCGCGCCGCGTTCGGCACACACCGCCGCGCAGATGTCGAGCACCTGCGCGCGTTCGGCGGCGGTGAGCGCCGAGGGCTCCGCCGTCGTCCCCAGGGCTACGAGCCCGCTCGCGCCCGCGTCGAGTACGGCGTGCGCGTGCCGTTGCAGGGCTTCGGTGGCCAGAGTGCCGTCGGCGGTGAACGGGGTGATCAGCGGGACGAACAGGCCGTGCAGTGAGGTCATGACTCCATCGTCGAGCCGGTAGTTGCATCAGGTCCAGTTCAGGTTTGTGACGCCGAGCGTAAGCTGAACTGATGCTGGATGTCCGCAGACTGCGCCTGCTGCGCGAACTCGCGCACCGCGGGACGATCGCGGCCGTCGCCGAGGCGCTCAGCTACACCCCGTCGGCGGTTTCGCAGCAGCTCACCGCGCTGGAACGCGAAGCCGGGGTGCCGCTGCTCGAGCGGACCGGCCGACGCGTCGCGCTGACACCCGCCGCGCACCTGCTGGTCGGCCACACCGAAACAATTCTCGCCGCCCTCGAACACGCCGACGCCGAATTGGCCTGCGCACGCACCGACCTGGTGGGCACCCTGCGGATCGGCGCCTTCCCCACCGCGGCCCGGCGGCTGCTCTCGCCCGCGCTGGTCTCACTGAGCACCGACCATCCCCGGCTGGAACTCACCGTCACCGAGATCGACCCCGCCGATGCCGGCGACGCCCTGCGCGCGGGCACCCTCGATGTCGCCCTCACCCACGACTACGACCTGGTCCCGGCCGACGCCGATCCGGCACTGCACACCGAACCCCTCTACTCCGAAACGGTCTACCTGGCCACCCCGAGCCCGGTACCCGCCACCGATCCGCTGCGCGCGCACCGCGACTCCCCCTGGATCGCGGGCACCTCCGGCACCCTCTGCCACACCATGACGATCCGCGCCTGCCAGGCCACAGGTTTCACCCCGCACATCCGCCATCACGCCGACGACTTCGACACCGTCCTGGCGCTGGTCGCCGCCGGTGCGGGTACCGCGATCGTCCCCGGCCTGGCCCTCTACGCCCCGCCCGACGACATCACCCTCACCCCGCTGACCACCCGCCGCCGCAGCCACCTGGCCTACCGCAACGGAACCGCCGGCCGACCCGCTGTGCACGCGGCGCGCATCGCGTTGCACGCCGCGGTGGCCGGCCCGGCCGTCCCCTCGGACTGAGCTCGCTACTTCGCGGTGACCGGGGCGCCGACGTCGCCACCGGGTTCGTCGAGCTCGCCCAGGCCCCGCTGCTCCTCGAGCGCCTCCGGTGTGCCGGGTACGTGGGTGCCGCGCAACGACATGCCTTTGGTCTCGATCAGGAAGTAGGCCGCGACCAAGCCGACCGCGCAGGCGCCGAGCATGTAGTAAGCGGGGATCAGGTCGTCGCCGGTCGCCTCGATCAGCGTCTGGTTGATCACCGGGGCGGTGCCGCCGAACAGCGAGGTGGCCACGTTGTAGCCGATGGCGACACCCGCGAAACGCACGATTGTCGGGAACATCGCGGGGAACGTCGCCGAGATCGTCGCCAGCTGTGGCGCGTAGAGCAGCCCCAGGATCGCGAACCCGACGATCGCCCCGACCAGGGAGGTGCCGATCAGCTTGTACACCGGGATGACCGCGATCATCAGCGCCGCGCACGAGAACAACCACATCGGCCGCCTGCCCACCCGGTCCGACAGCGCCCCGAGGAAGGGCAGGGTGAGCAGCATCGCGAGCTGCCCGATCAGTGGCACGAGCAGCGCGTCGGACTCTGCCATCCCCAGGGCCGAACCCAGGTACGTGGGGGTGTAGCTGAGCAGCGAATAGTTCACCACGTTCAACGCGACGACCAGGCCGAGCAGCGTCAGCACCGGGCGCATGTACTTGGTCACGAGGTCGCGATAGACCCCGGTGACCGCCTCTTCGGTCTCGTGCTTGCGGTCGACCTCCCGGAACACCGGGGTGTCCTCGACCCGGCTGCGCAGGTACATGCCGATCAGACCCAGCGGCGCGGCGATCAGGAACGGGATGCGCCAGCCCCACGAATGCATGGCCGAGTCGCCGAGCACATTCACCAGCAACAGGGCGACCAGGTTGCCGAGGGTGAAACCGGCCATCGTGCCGACCTCGAGGAAACTGCCGTAGAAGCCGCGCTTGCGGTCGGGCGCGTATTCGGCCATGAAGGTGGCCGCGCCACCGTACTCACCGCCCGCGGACAAACCCTGCACCATCCGCAGCGCGTAGAGCATGATCGGCGCGGCGATGCCGATGACCTCGTAGCTGGGGATCAGACCGACGCACAGTGTCGAACCGGCCATCAGGATGATCGTGGTGGCCAGTACGCGTTTGCGGCCGATGCGGTCGCCGAGTGGCCCCCAGATCATGCCGCCGATCGGGCGGATCAGGAACGACACCGCGAATCCCAGCAGGGCGTAGACCACACCCGAACCTTCCCCGTTGCCGGGGAACAGGGACGCGGCGATGTAGGTCGCCAGGTAGGCGTAGACACCGTAGTCGAACCATTCGACCGCGTTGCCGATCGCCGATGCACCGATGGCCCGGTGCAGGACCGTTTTCGATTCCTGAGACATCCACAACCTCTCTTCGTCGCCACCGATGGCTACCCGGCTATCTACGGGCAAAACTTCACGAACACGCGAAGGCCGTCAGCATGCCCGCTGATCAGTGAAAAGAGTGTTGCGACACGACGTTCGCCCGGTAGCTGAGGTCGGAGGCGATGATCACACCCGGCGTCGGCGCACCGGCGTCGCGTCGTCGTCGAGCGCGTCGAGCGCGCCGAGCTTGTTTGCGAGCACGGACTTCTCGCGGTCGTTGCCGCATCGCCGGATCGCCTCGGTGAGCTCGGCGCGCGCGTCGTCGACGCGGCCGAGGCGGATGAGCAGTTCCCCGCGCACACCGGGCAGCAGATGCGAGGTGGGCAATGCTGCGGCGGCGACCAGCTCGTCCACGATCGCCAAGCCCGCGGCCGGGCCGTTCGCCATCGACACCGCCACCGCCCGGTTCAGCTCCACCACCGGGGAGGGCGCGAGCCGTCCGAGCGCTTCGTAGAGCAACACCACCCGCTCCCAATCGGTCGCCGCGACCGACGGTGCCACAGCGTGACATTCGGCGATCGCGGCCTGTAGCCCGTAGGCACCCAGCCCGCGCCCGACCTGCCCGGCCCGGGCGAGGGCGGCGCGGCCACGCCGAATCGCGGCCCGATCCCAGCGGCGGCGGTCCTGGTCCTCGAGCAGTACGGGTTCACCGTCGGGCCCGGTGCGGGCGGGAAAGCGCGCGGCGGTCAGCTCGAGCAGCGCGAGCAGACCGAACACCTCGGCCTCGCCGGGCATCAGCTGGGCGAGTACCCGGGCGAGCCGCTGGGCCTCACCGGCGAGGTCGAAGCGGATGAGCTCACCGCCGGCACTCGCCGAGGAGCCCTCGGTGAACATCAGGTAGATGACGCTGAGGACCCCGGCGAGCCGGGTGCGGCGCTCGGCGGCCGGGGGCAGCTCGAATGCCACCCCGGCCGCGCCGAGTGTCTTCTTGGCCCTGGTGATGCGGGCCTGCACGGTGGCGGTCGGCACCAGCGCTGCGGCGGCGATCTCGTCGCTGGTGAGACCGCCGACCACCCGCAGCGTCAGCGCCAGCCCTGCCTCGCGGGAGAGCACCGGATGGCACGAGATGAACATCAGCGCCAGCACGTCGTCATCGATGCGGTCCGGGTCCCACAGCGGGTCGTCGGCCGCGCGTGCCGGGTCGGGGACCGTGCCACCGGTGAGCACCCCGCCCTCGCCGAGGCCGGCGGCGAGGGCGGCGTAGCGGTCGTCGAGGGCGGCTCGGCGCCGGAACGCGTCGATCGCGCGGCGCCGTCCCGTGGTGAGCAGCCACCCGGCCGGGTGCCGGGGCACGCCGTCACGCGGCCAGGTCACCAGGGCTTCGGCCAGCGCTTCCTGCGCCAGGTCCTCGGCCAGGGCGAAGTCGCCGGTGTAGCGGGCGAGGGCGCCGACTATGCGGGCCGACTCGATCCGCCACACGGCGGCCACCGCGGCCCGGCCGGTGGATGTTGTCATCGCGTTCAGAGCTGGCCGGTGGCCTCGCGCCAGGCCCGTTCCTTCTGTATCCAGACGTTGTCCTGCGGGAATTCGTCGATGCCGGTGACCCGGCGGATCTCGGTCTTGAAACCGGCTCCACCCATCGGCGATCGTTTGGCCCACTCCACCGCTTCCTCCTTGGAGGCCACGTTCAGGATGTAGAACCCGCCGAACAGCTCCTTGGTCTCGCCGTAGGGCCCATCGGTGACCAACGGCGGGTCCGAGGAGTAGTCCACGACCACGCTCTCGGCCGCGTCGTCGAGCCCTTCGGCGGCTACGAGCACACCGGCGCGAATCAACTCGTCATTGAATTTCCCCACGGTTTCGAGCATCTCGTCGAAGTCGAACTCCCCCATCGACGCGAAGGCTTCGTCGGTGGCTCGCATGATCAGCATGTACTTCACGGTGTCTCCTCGGGTAGGTGTTGTCCTGCGTACATCCCTAGGTCGAACGGGCCTGCCACAGATCGACACCCGCCCGAAACTTTCTCCACGAATTTTTTCGCAGCCTACGACGGTCCGCGTCTCGGCGGACAGTTCCGCGACGCGCGTGCCCGATTCGCCGGTCCCGTGGCAGGTCGGCGTGGTAGATGTCGTGGGTCCCGCTGTGGGGCGCGACATCGAGGCAGGGAGTCGACTGTGGGTGCCGTTGTTGTGGAGCAGCGTGGACACGTGCTCGTCATCGTGCTCAATCGGCCGCAGATCATGAACGCGGTCGACGGGGAGGTCAGTGCCGGAGTGGGCGCGGCGCTGGAACGGGCCGAGGCCGACCGCGAGATTCGTGCCGTGGTCCTCACCGGGGCGGGTGAGCGGGCGTTCTGTGCGGGCGCGGACCTCAAGGCGATCGGCCGGGGTGAGTCGATCCTCGCTGCCGGCCATGAGCATTGGGGGCTGGCGGGGTACGTGCGGCATCCGATCAGCAAGCCGACGATCGCGGCGGTGAACGGGTTCGCGCTCGGCGGGGGAACCGAACTGGTGCTGGCCAGCGACCTGGCGGTCGCGACCGAAACGGCCACCTTCGGCCTGCCCGAGGTCGCGCGGGGTCTACTCGCCGCCGCCGGTGGCGCCTTCCGGCTGCCCGAGCAGTTGCCACGCAAGGTGGCCATGGAGATGATCCTGACCGGGGAGTCGATCTCGGCCGCCCGCGCCCTCGACTACGGACTGATCAACCGGGTCGTCCCCGCGGGTGGAGCGCTCGATGCCGCGCTGGAACTGGCCGGGCGGATCGCCGCGAACGCACCGTTGGCGGTGCAGGCCAGCAAGCGACTGGCGATGGGTCTGGTCGACGGCAGGCTCGCCGACGACGACGCCTGGGAACACACCGACCGCGAGATCGCCACCGTCGCGATGACCGAGGACGTGCGCGAGGGACTGCTGGCCTTCGCGCAGAAACGCACCCCGCACTGGCAGGCCCGCTGACCGGCACCGGACGGCCGCGATCTCGCCTCAGCGCGACGGTGGCGACTGGGCGCTGATCGCCGTACCCATCCATCGACGCAGGTAACGGCGCAGTTCGTCCTCGCTGCGTGGCGGATCACCCGGGGACAGGAAGAACGACTGCATGGTGCGCAACGTGTATTCGACCAGTTCGCGCAGTGCCGCTTCGTCGTAACCGTGCACCGCCCAGTCGACATCGAAGCGGCGGATCATCGTCATGCCGAAAGCTTGGGCCGCCTCGGAGGTGAGGCTGTCGGGGTGCGCGTTGGGGTACGAACTCGACAGCAGGATGGCCAGGTGCGGGGTGCGGCGCACCTCGGCGAGGGTGTAGACCACGCCCTCGGTCATCGCGTCGACGGGGTCGGTGCGCCCGCTGACGTGCGCGGTGAGCCGGTCGAGGAAGTCGTCGACCGAGGCCATGGCCGCGGCGGTCATCAGCGCGTCGGCGCTCGGGAAGTACCGGTACACCGTCTGCCGGATGACGCCCAGTGATTCCGCCACGTCGGCGATGCTGATCTCGGCGCCGGTGCGTCCGATCAATTCGACCGCGGCGGCGATGATCCGGCGCGAGGCCTCCGCGTCGTCCCCTGGCGGCCTGCCGCCCCACCCCCGTCTCCGTGCCACCGGTGGACGCTAGCACAAGCCCAGGTCACGGCGAATTCCTCGAAAGTGATCATACACCTGAACACTAGTTCGTATGATTGCTGCATCACCCGAACGGCAGGCCGCACCGGCGCATGCCCGAACAACGAGGTAATCCCCGTGACCGAACTACACGTCCGCAAAATGGATTTCGCGTTCTCCGACTACGACGTGCCGTTTCTGTGGAACCCGCAGAACCCGGCGTTCTCGTCGATGGCCAACGCGGTCTCGTTCCTGGCGATCGGCTTCGAGAAGATGATCGTGCAGCTGATCACCCAGGCGAAACCGCAGATCACCGACCCCGAGGTGGCCGCGGAGGCCGATGCGTTCATGCGCCAGGAGGGCCAGCACTCCACCGCGCACCGTCAGCACGTGAAGGCACTGATCCGCCGCTACCCCGGCCTGCAACACACCCTCGACGCGGTGATCCGCGAGTTCGACGAGCTCACCGCCGACACTCCGGTGAAGTACCGCCTGGCCTACACCGCCGACCTCGAGGCCACCTTCACCCCGGTGTTCAAACTGATGCTCGACAACGACGCCACCCTGTTCGCCCCCGGCGACGACCGGGTGGCCTCGCTGTTCATCTGGCACTTCGTCGAAGAGGTGGAGCATCGCAGCTCGGCGCTGATCATCTTCAATTCCGTTGTCGACAGCGAGCTGTACCGGATGCGGGTGGCGCCCTCGATCTTCCGGCACGTGCTGCAGGTGATCCGGGTGGCCTGCGCGGGCTTCAACGAGCATGTGCCGCTGGCGGACCGCCAGGTCGACGCGCTGTCGATGTTCGCCAGTTACCGCAATCAGCAGACCCTGCGCCGCCTGCTGCCGGGCCTGCGCCCGGCCGACAACGGCACGATGCCCCGCGCGTTCGACGACCTGGGGCTGCGCGAACAGCTGGTGGCCATGGCCGGGATCGTGCGCAGCCAGCTGCCCCGGCACAATCCCGCGCACGAGAGTCTGCCCGCGCTGGCCGACGAATGGTTCCGCCGCTACGACGAGGGCTATGACGTCACCCGCTGGTACACCGCCGATTCCGTCAGTTCGTAGGAGGGCCGCCCGATGGCCGAACACTGCTCCCCCACTTTCGCCGAACTCGCCACCGAACTCGGTTTCTCCTGCGCGGAGGCCGGTGGACTCGTCGAGTTCCGCAATCCGTTCGCCCTGGAGAACTGGACGCTGCCGGTTCTCGAACTCACCATCATCATCGGCGCGATCCTCGCGCTGTGGTTCGCGATCGTGCGCCTGCGCCGCCACGGCGACCCCACCAACCTGGTGTTGTGGTTCGGCGCCACCGCCTACCTTTTCGTCATCGAACCACCGTTGTACTTCCCGGCCGCGTTCGGCATCGAGGACCATGTCGACACGATGTTCGCCCACAACGTGTTCACCGTGGACTTCCTCTGGGGCCGGCTGCCGCTCTACATCATCGCGATCTACCCCCTGATGGCGACGATGGCCTTCGGCATCGTGCGCATGCTGGGCATCTTCCGGCGCTTCGGAGTGCTGATCGGCGCCGTCTGCGTCGGTTTCGTCCACCACGCGTTCTACGAGATCTTCGACCACCTCGGGCCGCAACTGCGCTGGTGGGAGTGGTCGGTGGACAACCCCATCAATCAGCCGATGTTCGACTCGGTGCCGATGGGCAGCGTGGTCGTGTTCGCGGCGCTGTGGCCGATGTCGCTGGCCTTCTGCGTGCAGTACTTCGTGGGCCGCCACGTCGACACCGGTCGGCAGTTCTCCGGTGTCGAACTGACCTGGCGCACAGTGGTGATCGGGCTGCTGGCCTCGGTGGGCACCTTCGTGTTGCCGTTGCCCGCGACCGTCATCGGCATGAGCGACACCACGGTGCGCGGTGTGGTCTACGCGCTGGAACTGGCGGTACTGGCGGTGGTGGCCCTGATCGTCATGATCGGTCAGTGGTCGCGGCTACGCCAGGGCACCGTCGCCGCACCTGAATACGTGGACCGTTTCGTTCAGCGATTCGCGCTGATCTACCTGCTCGTGTTCGCCGTGCTCTGGATCGCGTCCCTGCCCGACTTCTTCGGCGCCGTCGACGGCGAGACCGCCAACGGCGACCCCATCGGCAATCTCTGGTACACCGGTGCCTGCTTCCTCATCGCCGGCGCGGCGGTCCTGGCCACCTACACCAGTGGACGCGCTCAACCCGTCGCGGCGGCGCCGCAGGAAGGTTCGCGGGTACCCGGCTGAGGGGCGGCGGCTGTGACGGCAATTACGCACTCTCGTGCGTAATCGAAGACACCGCTGATCAGGGGATATACCGGGTTCGGCACGCGGTAGCGTCGAAGCCATGCAGCTGAGCGCGTCGACCGATATCGGGATGCGTGCCGTGATGCGGCTGGCGGCGGCGGAGCAGGCCGGCGACCGGGTGACGATCAAGGCGATCGCCCACCAGGTCGCGGCTTCGGAGCGCACCGTGTCCACTGTGGTGGCACGGCTCGTCGAGATCGGCGTGATCGCGACCAACCGGGGTCGCGGCGGTGGACTGGTCCTGACCGAGGCCGCCCGCGCGATGCGGCTCGGGACGCTGATCCGGCTGCTCGAGCAACGCGACGAGATCGTCGACTGCGCGGGGCCACCCGCGTGCCCGATGATCGCCGGCTGCCGCCTGCGCCACCTGTTGGCGCAGGCGGCGCAAGCCTTCTACCGCGATCTCGACCGGTACACCGTCGCCGACCTGGTGTCGGGGTCGGCAAATCAGCTGCTGCCGTTACGCGTGCGGCCACCGCGCGCGCCCGAGAGTGCCGAGGAGCCGAAATGACCGCCGTAGATCGCTCGCAACCCGAGCTCACCGTCGAACACGCCGAGGTCGTGCGCGCCACTCTTCCCCTGATCGCCGGCGCCGTCGACGAGATCACCGAGGTCTTCTATCGAAGGCTGTTCGACGATCACCCCGAGTTGCGCCGAGACCTGTTCAACCGTGGCAATCAAGCCCAGGGCAGTCAATCTCGGGCCTTGGCGGCCTCGATCGCGGTCTACGCCACCTACCTGGTCGATCCCGAACTTCCGCATCCGGCGTCCATGCTCGCCCGTATCGGCCACAAGCACGCCTCGCTCGGCATCACCGCCGACCAGTACCAGGTGGTGCACGACAATCTGTTCGCCGCGATCGTGCGGGTACTGGGCGCCGACGTGGTCACCGCCCCGGTCGCTCGAGCCTGGGACCGGGTGTACTGGCTGATGGCCGATGCGCTCATCGACCTGGAGAAGCAGCTCTACATCGATGCCGGTGTGCAACCCGGCCAGGTGTCGCGCCGGGCGACCGTGCTCGAACGCACCGACGACACCGCCGACGTGGCGGTCTTCCGTGTCCGTGCGGCCGATCCCGCCGAGCCACTACCGGGTTTCGTTGCCGGACAGTATGTGTCGGTCGGTGTGCGACTGCCCGACGGTGCGCGCCAGCTGCGCCAGTACAGCCTCATCGACGCCGGTGGCGACGGCACGTTGTCCTTCGCGGTGAAGCGGGTCGGCCGGCGGCCGGGGTGCCCGGCCGGTGAGGTGTCGACCTGGCTGCACGAACAGGTCTGGGTCGGCGACGAACTCGAGATCTCGCTGCCGTTCGGCGATCTGACCGTCGACCCCGATGCCACCACCCCGCTGGTGCTCATCTCCGCGGGCGTCGGCGTCACCCCGATGGTCGGCATCCTCGAGCATCTGGCCGCGCGCGACCCCGGCCGGCGGGTGCGGGTGCTGCACGCCGACCGCGGCCCGGGCACCCACCCGCTGCGCGAGCGGGTGGAGACCCTACTGGGACGGCTCGAATCGGCCGAGGCGGACTTCTGGTACAGCGATGCCGAGGTCGAGGGTGCCCGCCCCGGCAGGATCGATGTGTCCGTCGTCGACCTTCCCGACGACGCCGACATCTACGTGTGCGGCGGTGACGGATTCCTCGACGCGGTACGCACCCAGTTGCATACGATGGGTGTGCCCGCCGCGCGGGTGCACATCGAGCAGTTCACTCCCACCGACTGGCGCCGGTCCGGTCACTGACCGGGCCGGTCCGGCGGGTTGCCGGTCCATTCGGGTTCATCCGGCGGCCTGCGCTTGGATTTGCGGAACAGCACGACCGCGGCGACAACGACGACCAGGGCGAGGATCGCGATAATCTCCATGTCCGGCACCTACCCGGTCGTCGGTGCCCCAACCCGGACATCGGCCGTTTGAGGAATTCGCGGACGGGAACAACCTCTGTGTGGTGCTCGCTCGGCCGGTTCTCACCGGCGCCGAACGACCCGGTCGGGCGATGTTTTGGTGAAACAGTGTCGACACGAGAGTACCGCGGGCAGAGTCCGACACACTGTCGCGACGCCAACGTCGTCGTCGGGACGGGTTCGCGTCGGCTTTCCCGCGGTACGACCACCGATCCGGTCAGCGGGGCAATCTCAGATGAGCGGCCGCTGCTCGGTGATGCGGCGGCGCACATCGCGCATCATCGAATGGGTACCGGCGAAGCGGATGAACCGGGGAATGAACCGGTTGACGAATCCCACGAACAGGAAGAGATTCTCGAATCGGCGCTGATCCGACGGGCTCCACTCGATCCCCATCTGCTCGCGGAAGTGCGGGGGCAGGAATCCGGAGGTCAAGAACTCCAGCAGCCCACCGAACACGAGCCGCAGTGACCAGTGGATCATCCGCAGATGCACGAGATCGTCGATGTAGGCGCGGAATTCGTCGTCGCACACCACCTGCCGGCACGCTTGCAGCCAGTATCGGTCGAAGTCGGCGCGGGTCTTCGGCCACATGTCGGGGTGCACCTGCAGGGTCGTGCCGAAGGTGTCGGCACCCTGGTAGAACTGCTCCAGCTCCTCGTCGGTCATCTTGCCGCACAGCAACTGGTGGGTGTCCTCGAAGCCGATGTAGATGGCGGCGGCCACATACATCTGCAGATTCCGGTCGAACGCGTTGTACTTCACCTTCGATTCCGGAGTCGACCTGACCTGCCGGTGCGCGACGTTCACCGCCTCGCGCATCGCCTTCTTGTCCGCGTCGGTACCGAGTACGGCGACGGCCAGGTAAGCCGATGTCGTGCGCAGCCGCTTCCACGGGTGCACCATGAGCGCACCGGATTCGACCTTGCTCTCCATGACACCGGCCGCCACCCCTTGGTGCGCGAACTGCATCGCCACGTTCGCGGCAGCGCCCGCGAACATCCAGAAGTCCAGCGCATCGGCCAGTCGCGCGGGCTTCTTACGCGGGGAACGGTGGGTATCGGGGATGTGGATACGCACCCGGTCGAGTGTCAGCGCCCCCGGCATCTGCTCGGGTTCCGTGGCCGTGTCCTCGTCGACGTAGCTTTTGCTGTTCGGGTCCGTGTGATCGGGTCCGCCGTGCTTCGATACCGTGCTCATCGTCATCCTTTCCCGGGTGCTTGGTCAGCCCCTGGTCTCGGCGCTGCTCGACGGCGCCGCGTCACAGCCGTTCGATGATGGTCGCGTTGGCCAGGCCGCCGGCCTCGCACATCGTCTGCAGCCCGTACCTGCCACCGGTCTGTTCGAGGTGGTTGACCATCGTGGCGAGCAGGCGCGTGCCGGAAGCGCCGAGCGGATGTCCCAGCGCGATGGCCCCACCGCGCGGGTTCACCCGCTCCGGGTCGGCACCGAGTTCGTGCTGCCAGACCAGCGGGACGGGTGCGAACGCCTCGTTCACCTCGAAGGTGTCGATGTCGTCGACGGTCAGCGAGACGCGTTCGAGGGCCTTGCGGGTCGCCGGGATCACCGCAGTGAGCATCAGCGTCGGATCGTCACCCACGACGGCGAAGGAATGGAATCGGGCACGCGGGCTGAGCCCCAGCTTCGCCGCCATCGCCTCGCTCATGATCAGCGCCGCCGAGGCGCCGTCGGTCAGCGGCGAGGAGTTGCCCGCCGTCACCGACCAGTTGATCTCCGGAAAGCGTTGCGCCATGGCCGGGTCCGTGAAGACCGCGCGGAGGTCGGCCAGGCCCGTCACGGTGGTGCCGGGCCGGATGGTCTCGTCGGCGGTGAGCGCACCGGCGGCGACCAGTTCGGCGTCGAACCCGCCGGCCCCGGCGGTGGCGGCCGCTAGGCGGTGCGAGCGGGCGGCGAACTCGTCGAGCGTGGCGCGATCGAGTTTCCAGCGCGCGGCGAGGATCTCGGCGGCGACGCCCTGTCCGATCAGCCCGTCGGGGTAACGCGCGGCCAGCGGCGCGCGCAGGGAGTCCTTGCCCTGGGCATTGGAGAACATCGGTGCCCGGCTCATGGACTCGACCCCACAGGCGATCGCGATGTCATAGGCACCGGCGAGCACGCCCTGAGCCGCGAAATGGACGGCCTGCTGGCTGGATCCGCACTGCCGGTCGACCGTGGTGGCCGGTACCGATTCGGGGAATCCGGCGGCCAGTACCGCCGTGCGGGAGATGTTGTTGGCCTGCTCACCGCTCTGGGTGACGCACCCGCCGATCACGTCGTCGACCAGCGCCGGGTCGATCCCGGTGCGCGCGATGAGCTCGGCGAGTACGTCGGCGAGCAGGGTGGCCGGGTGCACGGAGGACAGCCCGCCACCCTGCTTGCCCCGACCTGAGGCTGTGCGAACCACGTCGACGATCACTGCGGACATTGCGTTCCTCCTCCACAGTCGCCACTCTTCGGCGACCCAGGCATTAAGTTACTGACCATTCTCGCCGATGGCAACCGTGGGCGGATAGCCGTGGCGGGCCTATAGATAATCGCCGACACCTGCGCTATGTTACTGCCAATTCTCGTCACAAACCAGAGAACCTGTAGTAACTTAGCGAGGCACCCGCGCGACCTGACTGCACAGAACATTCAGCTGCGTCTTGCACACTCACGGGAGATCGTGAAACAGCAAGAACCCACCTGTACATGAATGCGCGGCAACATATGCGACCGTCAGCGAGGCCGCAACTCATCGATCCGCCCGCTGACACGGTCGTACAGAAAGGAACAGCGGTACCCATGTTGCGACGGCTGGACAGATTCCTCAGCTACGAGATGAAGGTGTCCGAGTTCCTCGGCACGCTGATCATCCTCGCCATCCCCTACGGCCTCGTCGGGGTCCTCTGGACCCTCACCCACACCAGCCACCTGCGGGAGCTACACGGTGTCGACCTGGTCATCTCGTTCCTCGGTTCGATCGCATGCTGGCCGGTGCTCACCTTCGCGAATGTGACGATGACCTGATGACGGCCGTGGTCTGGGTCATCGATCTGGTGGTGACCGTCGTCAAGATCCTCGGCGGACGCACGCGGGTCAATCCGGTACTCCGAGTCGGTATGTGGATCGCTGTTCTGTGCGCATGTGTGCTCGGCCTCGCGGCCGTCGCCGGGCTCGTGGGTCTGCTGCACCACTGGCTGACCACGCTCTAGCCGCCGAGCCCAACGAGTGAGAAAGGATCGGTGCGGCGTGACGCCACAACCGGCCACCGAACCGTCCGAAGTCGGGCGGATCATCGACAGCGCCACCGGGCTCTGGCGACGACATCCCCAGCAGTCGGTCGAGACACTCGGCAGGCAGGTCCTGCTCGGCAGGGCCACCGTCGCACAACTGTTCCTGTCGCTGGTGCGGCGCCGATTTCCGTTCCAGGAGTTCGTCAAACAGTGCGCGTTCATGGCCAATGTCTCGGCCCTGCCGACGGTCTTCGTGGCCATCCCCGTCGCGGTCGTCGTCTCGATCCAGGTCGGTGCGCTGGTCAACCAGGTCGGCGCCACCACGTTCATCGGCGCGGTGGCCGGCCTCGGCATCATCCGCCAGGGCGCACCACTGGTCACCTCGCTGATGATCGCCGGCGCGGTCGGGTCGGCCATCTGCGCCGATCTCGGCTCGCGCACGATCCGCGAGGAGATCGACGCCATGAAGGTGATGGGCGTCGACCCGGTACGCCGACTGGTCGCACCGAGGCTGGTGGCCGCCGTGGTGGTCAGCATGCTGCTGTGCGGATTCATCGTGTTCGTCGGTTTCGCCACCGCCTACCTGTTCAATGTCTACGCCCAGCAGGGCACGCCGGGCTCGTTCATCAGTTCGTTCGCCTCGTTCGCGGTGGCCGACGACCTGCTGGTCGCGCTGCTGAAGGCCGCGATCTTCGGCGCGCTCACCGCGATCATCGCCTGTGACATCGGCTTGCACACCAAGGGCGGACCCGGCGGCGTCGCGAACTCGGTCAACTCGGCGGTGGTCACTTCGGCGCTGATGCTGTTCGCGACCAACATCATCGTCACCCAGCTCTACAACGCCCTGTTCCCCGCGAAGGTGGTGTGACATGGCCGCCGAATACACGCCGCCCGCGCTGCGCCCGGTGCACGCGCTGGCGGCCACGGCCAAGCTCCCGATCGAGGCCAACCAGCGGCTCGGCCACCAGGCGATCGTGTTCTTCCAAGCCCTGCTGGCCATTCCGTTCACGCTGCGCCACTACCGCAAGGAAGTCGCCCGGCTGGTCGCCGATGTGGGCTGGGGCAACGGTTCGCTAATCGTCGGTGGCGGCACAGTCGGCGTGGTGATCGTGCTGTGCGCTTTCGGCGGGATCACCGTCGGCATGGAATCCTATTCCGCGCTGAACCTGCTCACCATGGGCCCCCTCACCGGGGCCATCTCCGGCTTCGCGACCACCCGCGAGATCGCCCCCATCCTCGGCACGCTCGCCTTTGCGATCCAGTCCGGTTGCCGGTTCACCGCCCAGCTCGGGTCGATGCGGATCTCCGAGGAGATCGACGCCCTCGAGTCGATCGCGATCCGGCCGCTGCCCTACCTGGTGACCACCCGGATGATCGCGGCGACCATCACCATCGTCCCGCTCTACACCGTCGGTCTCGCGGTGGCTTATGTGGCGACCAAGTTGTCGGTGCTGTTCCTCGGCGGAACGACCGCGGGCACCTACGACCACTACTTCTACCAATTCCTGTTGGGCCCGGACGTGTTCTTCTCGGTGTTCAAGGTGGTGGTGTTCGTGCTGATCGCGGCGTTCATCCAGTGCTATTACGGCTTCGTCGCCAGTGGCGGGCCCGAAGGTGTCGGCGTGGCTGCCGGACGCGCGATCAAGATGGTCATCGTCGTGATGGTCTTCACGAATCTGTTTCTCACACTCGCCATCTGGGGCATCGACCCCGGATTCCGGATCTCGGGATAGGTCGATCCAATGCAATTCGATCTCAGCGGCCGCGGCCCCAGACCCCTGCAGCTCACGATGGCGGGACTCGCGATGATCATCGCGTTCGGGGTCGCGCTGTATCTGCTCGCGCTGCGCTACAACGGCGAGTTCGAGGAAACGGTGGTGGTCGGCGCCGACCTGACGAGCACTGGTGACGGCCTACCTCAGCGCGCGGACGTGAAGTTCCGCGGCATGGTCGTCGGCATCGTCGGCTCGGTGGACATGGTCGCCGCGGGTGAACGTCAGCACGCCACTCTGGAGCTGAAACCAGGTCTGGCCGAGACCATTCCGGACACGGTGACCGCCCGCGTAGTGCCCGACAACATCTTCGGCGTCGCCTCCGTCCAGCTGGTCGACAACGGTGCCGCCGCCGCGGGCCTGCGCGCGGGCACCGTCATCGCCGAGGACACCAGCGAGGCGACGATCCAGTTGCAGTCCACGCTCAACACTCTGCGCGAGGTACTCACCACGATCCAGCCGGAGAAGCTCGGCCGGGTGCTCGCGACCTTGTCGGCTGCGCTCGACCCCGCCAGTCGGGTGCCCGGGTCGACGATCGAGCGGCTCGACCAGTGGTTGACCACCGTGCACCGGATTCCCGAGATCGGCGACCTGCTCGGCGATCTCGGTCGCGCGTCGACGGCGCTGAGCCAGTCGGCACCGGAGCTGGTCGGGGTGCTCGCCGACTCGGTGAACTCCGCACGCACCCTCAACGAGCACCGCGCCGACCTGGTCGAACTGCTCCTACAGGGCAACAACACCGTGGAGTCGGTGAATGTGCTCTTCGGCGCGAACCCGAACGCGGGCAAGGAGCTCGTCGCGGGGTTGGACGGCGTGCTCGGCGGGATCGCCAAGGATCCCGGCGCGCTCCAGTCGACGGCGGCCAATCTCAATGCGTCGCTACGCAAGTTGCAGCAGGTCTTCAACTTCGGTCCGCGCAACCAGATGACCTGGCGAATGGACGTATCGTTCACGCCCTTCCAGCAGTACACCGCCGCTGACTGCCCCCGCTACGGGCAGATGACGGGGCCCCGCTGCGGTGGGCCGACCGTGCCCGAAGCCGCACCGCCGCAGGAGTATCCGGAAACCATGCTGCCCCAGCGGCTCGAGGCCGCAGGGCCGGCACCGGTGGCGCCCGCGCTGCCGATTCCCGAACTGCCCACGCTCCCGGAGATCACCGTGCCGGCGATCCCCGGCCTGCCACCGCTGCCGGGACTGCCCGCCATTCCAGGGATCACGGCACCGGCCGCCGCCGTCGAGCCCGCGCCCGCCGCCGCCCCGGCGTCACAACCCCGGCTCACCGGGGTCGCCGCGATATCGGCGCTGGTCGGGGGCACCCCGACCTTCAGTCAGTTGCTGTTGCTGGGTTCGATCCTCGGCGACACGCCCCTCGTTCCCGACGCAGAAGACGGTGTCCGACAGTGAAACCCACCAAAGCACTCATCGGATTCAGCTTCTTCGCTGTCCTGGCGACCGTGCTCACCTACACGATCTGGTCGACCCTGCAACGCAGTGTGCCCGGCAACACCAGCAGCTACTCGGCGGTGTTCACCGATGTACTCGGGCTGCGCGTGGGCGACGACGTCCGGATGGCCGGGGTGCGGGTCGGGCGGATCGACGAGATCGATTTCGCCGACAACTACACCGCGCGAGTCGACTTCCGGATCGAGGACCGCCAGCATCTGACCGACACGACCAAGGCGCTGGTGCGCTACCAGAATCTGATCGGTCAGCGCTACCTCGCGCTGGCACCGGGTACCGCCGGGGGCACGGTCATTCCGCCCGGCGCGCAGATTCCGCTCGACCGGACCGAGCCGTCCTTCGATGTGTCCGCGCTGCTGTCCGGGTTCGAGCCGCTGTTCAGTGTGCTGCAGCCCGACCAGATCAATTCGCTGTCGGAGACCCTCATCCAGGCGCTGCAGGGCAACGAGGTGTCACTGGCATCGCTGGTCACCCAGGCCGCGCAGTTGGCCTCGACCTTCGGTGAGCGCGATCAGATCCTCGGCGACGTGCTGAGCAGCCTCAGTTCGGTGATGGCCGGCCTGGCCAACCGCAGCGGCGAGCTGGAGACCCTGATCACCCAGACCCGCAGCCTGATGGACGGGCTCTATGCCGAAGGAGAATCGTTGAAGAGTTCGGTCGAACGGGTGGCCGGTGCGACGAATTCGCTGGTCACGATCATCGAGCAGGTCAAACCCGGCATGTCGGAGGCTCAGCGTAAGGCGACAACCGGCGTGGCGATGCTGCTCGACAACGGCGCCGCCCTCGACCGCGGCGCGGTCGAGCTGCCCGACTTCCTCAACGGCGTGGCGCGTTTCACCCAGTACGGCACCTACGGCAATGCCTACATCTGCCGGCTGGATGTGTCGCTGTGGGGCGTGCTGCTCCAGGAGGGCCTGTTCTCGCAGGTCGGCGGCCCTGCCCAATCGGAGGTGTGCCGATGATGCGGCCTCGTGTTCCGCGAACCCTGCGGCGCAACCGGAATCTGCGGCTCGGGCTGATCGCGGCCGCCTCGGTAGTCGTGCTGCTCGGCGGGTCGAACCTGCTCGCCCAGATCCAGCTGGGCGACAAGACCGTGCACGCCGAGTTCGCCCAAGCCGCCGGGCTGCGTGCCGGCGCGACCGTCGACATCTCGGGCATCGAGGTCGGTGCGGTGCAGTCGGTGACACTGGTGAACGACAAGGTGGACGTCGCGCTACGCATCCGGCGCGACATCCGCCTCGGCCCCGACGCGCACGCGGCGATCGAGATGTCGACCATTCTCGGCAGGCTCCACATCGATCTGCGCCCCGGCGACGGAACCGGGCTGCCGGGCAACCGGATCGGGATCGAGAACACCACGGTGCCCTACAACCTGAGCAAGGTCATCCAGGACCCGAAGTACACGTCCTCGTTCGAGCGGATCGAACGCATCGACCCGAACAAACTGCGCACCGCGCTCGACACGTTCAGTGCCCAGCTCGGCGACTCTCCCGCCATGGCGGTGCAGGCCCTCGACAGCATCGGCGCCCTGGCGCAGGTGATCAACAGCAGGCGCGACGAGGTCGACACCTTGCTGAAGAGCATGGACCAGGTCTCCCGGCTCGTCGCGGACAACCGCAACAGTGTGCTGATCATGCTGACCAAGGGCGAGGCGATCGGCGCGGCCGTGCAGAAACGCCAGACACTGCTCACGCAATTGCTCGACAACGTCGCCCAGATGTCGAGGTTGCTGCAGGAAATGGGCATCGAGAACGACGGTGAGCTCGCGCCGTTGATCGCGAACCTCAACACGATGGCCGACGGCTTGACCAAGAACAAGGAGAACCTGGACCGGCTCTACGAGATCGCCCCGGTCACCTTGCGGCAGTTCAACAATCTGCTCGGCAACGGTCCCTACGGCGAGATCTGGGCGCCGTGGATCTTCCCGGACAACTGGCTGTGCTTCGTGCAGGCCGTACAGGGGTGCAACTGATGTCGACGAAACGAACGAGCAAACTGGCCGCGCTCTGCCTGGCTCTCACTCTCGCCTCGGGCTGTTCCCTGCTGCCCGACAGCGTGTCCGGGTTCGGTGAGCGGGTGCTCGGCGAGCACAAGCGCATCAGCGCCGACTTCGAGAACGTGGCCGGCCTGTATCCGGGCAACGAGGTCGCGGTGCTCGGGGTACCGGTCGGCGTGGTCGATTCGGTGACACCGCGCGGCGGCTACGTCGAGGTGGTGATGAAGGTCGAGCGCGATGTGCGTGTTCCGGCCGATGCGATGGCAGCGTTGATCTCCCCGCAGCTGATCACCAACCGCCATGTCGAACTGGCTCCCGCCTATACCGGGTCGGGCCCTGAACTCGCCGATGGCGCGCACCTGCCGCTCGAAAAGACCAGAACACCGGTCGAACTGGACCGCATCCTCGCCAACTTCGATCAGCTCGGTGAAGCGTTGAAAGGTGACAGCCAGAGCGGGCCGATGGCGAGCCGGGTGTTGTTCCCGCTGCTCGACGGTAACGGCGACCGACTGCGCGAAACGCTCGACGAACTGTCGGCGGCGTTCGAACTGACCTTCGCCAACAAGGACCAGATCGCGAACACCGTCGTCCGGCTCGGCGAGATCACCCGGATCATCGCCGACAACGACCAGACCGTCCGTGATTTCAGCGGTCGCATCACCGAGCTGGTCGCCCTGTTCGCCCAGCAGTCGCCGGGTCTGCAGGCGGTGCTGAAGCAACTCGACGACTTCATCACCAACACGTCCTCGGTCGTCGGCCAGAACGAGGATCAGCTCGCGGGCGCCCTCACCAAGTTCGTCGACATCGCCGCCCAGATGCGGGCCAACGCCCGCAATCTCACCGAGATCATCGATGTCGGGCCGCTGATGTTCGAGAACTTCGACAACGCGGTGAGCCGGGAACGCCAGGCTCTTCGCCTGCACGGTCTGCTCGACAAGATCGTGCTCGACAGCGAGGTGATCGCGACGTTCTGCGAGCGCGTGCAGATGCGTCTGGACGGGTGTCGCACCGGCAAGATCTCCGATATGGGCCCGGACTTCGGTTTGACCGCCGCACTGTTGGGACTCACGAGATGACTTTGCGCACCACCCTTGCCGCCACGCTGTGCGCCGCGGCTGTCGCCGTGTCGAGCAGCGGCTGTTCGATGACCGTCGCTCAGCTGCCGATGCCCGAACCGGGCATCGGTGGCCCCGGCTACACCCTGCACGCCACCTTCCGTGACGCGCTCAACCTGCCCGACCGCGCCCACGTCAAGATCGGTGGCACCGATATCGGTGTGGTGACCGATATTTCGACCACCGCGTTCCTCGCTGACGTCGAGATGCTCATCCGCGAGGACATCGAGCTGCCCCAGGGCACCACGGTGGAGTTGCGCCAGGCCACGCCGCTGGGTGACATCTTCGTCGCCATCACCCTGCCCAGCGCCGCGACGGCTGGACCGCCGCTGGCCGAGGGCGCGAGGATCGGCACCGAGCACACTGCCTCGGCCGCCTCGGTCGAGCAGCTGATGATGTCGGTCTCGATGCTGATCAATGGCGGCGGCATCAACCAGGCCGCCGAGATCACGTCCGAACTCGATTCGATCTTCGCGGGCAAGGCGCCTCAGCTGCGGCATCTGATCGGCGAGATGACCTCGGTCATCACCGCGCTCAACGAGCGCACCGGCGACTTGGACGCCACCCTCAGCGGGCTGTCTGTGCTCACCGGCGAATTGGCCGGGCGCAAAGCCGAACTCGGTGCCGCGGCCGACAGTTTCCCCCAGCTGGTCGGGCTGTTCGCCGAGAACAACCGGGCGATCGTGGATCTGATCAACCGGGTGGCGGTCACCATGGACGCCCTCGGTGACTTCAGCGCCACGAACGGGCCACAGTTCGTGAGCCTGTTCCAGAGCATCCAGGATCTGATGTCGGGGTTCGTGCAGATGGACGACGACCTCAGCGGCGCCCTCGACGGCTTCCACCAGATCTATCCCTCGGTGATGGACAGCATGCGCGGGCCGAACCTGTCGGTCGGGGCGATCCTTTCCTACCTCGACATCGGCGCGGTCACCGATCCGTCCGGCAGCCGCTGGCCCGACGGCACCGACGTGCCGGCGTTCATCGGCAGCCTCGCCCAGGTGATCGCCAAGGTCACCGGCCGTCTCAACAGCACACCGCAGCAGCCGCCGCAGGAGGGCCCCCGATGAACTCACCGTTGTGGCAGTGGCTGGTTCGCCGTCGGATCGCCGTCGCCAACGCGGGCCTGGTCGTTGTCCTGTTGCTCGGCACCCTCTACCTGGGCGGTGTGGTCCTGCGGATCGACCCGACCGATTCGCCCTACGACGTCACTGTCGAACTGGCCACCTCCGGCGGCCTCACCGCAGGCAGTGACGTGACCTTCCGCGGTGTCCGGGTCGGCCGGGTCGAGGACGTGCGCGTCTCCGGTGACGGGATCGTCGCCGTGGCCCGGATCGAGGAGGACACCCGGATTCCGATGGGCGGGCGAGTGGCCGTCGCACGTTTGTCGGCGGCCGGTGAGCAATATCTGGACTTCCGCCCGGAGACCGAGACCGGCCCGTACCTGGACGACGGCGCGGTTGTCGCGCGCGGCGACACCGCGGTGCCGGTCCAGGTGCAGTCGGTGCTCGCCAACATGACCGGCCTGGTGAGCGGATTGAATCCCGAACGGCTCAATGTGATCGTCGACGAACTCGACAAGGCCCTCGCCGGCGGGCCGGAGGGGTTGCGCAACATGATCTCCGGGCTCAGCCGCGCGATGGCCGGCCTCACCGACCTGCTGCCCCAGACCGAGCATCTGCTGCGCAACCTCTCGGTGATCGCCTCGACCACCGCGCACGCCCAACCCGACCTCGGCACCATCACCCACGCGGGCAGTGCGCTGTTCCAGCAGTTCACCGCCGCCGACGCGGAGCTGCGGCACCTGCTCGAGCACGGGCCGGGCCGGCTGGTCACCCTCGGTGGGTTCGTCTCGCGCACCCACGATCCGATCACCGACCTGGTGACGAACTTCGTCGCGATCACCCGGGCGGCGAAACTGCGTCAGCCCGCCATCGAGCTGCTGTTTCCCAACCTGAGCCGTTTCGCCGAGGCGGTCGGCATCCCGGCCCACGACAACGCCTTCTTCACCCTCGTCGACCCGTGGCCACGGCCCACCTGTGACTACGACACCGTCCCGATCGTGCCCACCGAGACGACCACCGATACCAGGGTGCGGCTCTACAACTACTGCGTCACCGACAATCCCGCGCTGCAGGTGCGCGGCTCGGCGAACGCGCCACGACCCCCGGGCCCCGACAACGGCGCGGGTCCCCCGCCCGGGGTGACCGGCGACGAACTGTCCCGACCCGCGGTCCCCGCACCCCGATAAGGAGAAGAACCCATGAGTACAGAGGACAACGACAGCTCCACAACAGAATCCGACGCCCCGGCTGTCGAGGCGGCGGCACAGACCACGACCGGCCGCACACGCTGGACCGCTTCGCGCAAGGCGCTGGCTCTGCGCGGGGCCACGGCCCTCGTCGTCGGCGCCTCGGTGGCGACCTCGGTGGTGCTGTTCCTGGAGAACAAGGAGAACCAGGATCTGCTCGCCGCCCAGCAGCACGCCCGCGAAGCCGCCTGCAGCTACGCCCCGGTGCTGGCCGAATACGACAGCAGGAGCCTCGACACCTATTTCACCGCCGTCCTCGACGGCGCGACCGGCGATTGGAAGAAGCAGTTCGAATCCACCAGTACCGAACTCCGCGACGCCCTCATCCAGGGCGAGGTGACCTCGAAGGCCACCGACACCCAGTGCGCACTACGCACCGGCGACGAGAGCTCCGCCGAGGCGATCGTGGTGATCGGCACAACGATTTCCAGCCTCGGCACCGAGCACAAGGCCAAGCCCGGTCAGCTGTCGATGGTGATGAATTTGCGCAACGACGGCGGCCGCTGGCTGGTCGAGCAGGTGAACTCCCCACTAGCGGCGATGCCCGCCCAGTGACCGGATCGGGTGAGCAGGCCCGCCTCGCCGAGGCGATAACATGACAGGTGAGATGACGAGCAAGCAGATAGACGAACCCGCCCGACCGATCCGACGCAGGCCGAAGAACCGGCGTGCGCAGATCGCGGCCGAATCTGCTGCGGCGTTCGGTGCGCACGGCTATCACGGCGTGAGCATGGACGACATCGCCCGCCGGGTCGACATCAGTTCTGCCGCCCTCTACCGCCATTTCCCCAGCAAGTACGCGCTGTTCCGGGCGGAACTGTTGCGGTTGTCGGGGTTGGCGCTGACCGCGGTCGAATTGCCCTCCGAGGCCGCCGAGTGGTCACCTCGTGAGCGCCTCGATCATGTGCTCGACGCGATCATCGGCTCCACCATCGCCAATCGCCCCACCGTCGCCCTGGCCCGGTGGGAGCGCCGTTATCTCGAGCCCGCCGACTTCGCGGAGTTCACCGGGCAATTCGCCGCCGCGATCGCCACCGTGCGTGACCTGATCCGTGACGTGCGCCCCGAGCTCGACGGCTACGACCGTGCCATCCGCGCGGTGTCGGTCTTCGCGGTGGCCAGCAGCATCGGCGACCACCACGCGAGCTTGTCGGCGAAAACTCTCGCCCAGCTGCTGAAGGCGACGGGTTGGGCGCTGGTCGACGCGGACCTTCGCGGCGAGCCCGCCGCCGCCTCGCCGGCCCGGCGCAGCACCACGCCGCCGCAAACGTTCAAGCATGAACTGTTGCTCCGCAAAGCGGTGGAGTTGTTCCACGAGCGGGGCTACCCCAACGTGAGCATGGAAGAGATCGCCACGGCCGCCGACCTGTCGGCCGCCTCCGCGGTGTACCGGTACTACCGCGGCAAGAGCGATCTGCTGGCCGCGGCGTTCCGGCGCGCCGCCGACCGGATGTCGGTGGCGATCACCTCCGCTGTCGGTACCGCCGACTCCCCCGCCGAGGCGCTGGGGGCCCTGATCGACCTCTATGTCGCCGGGTCCTTCGACGAACGAGCACTGACCTTCGTCTATTACGCCGAGTTCAGCCACGTCGACCAGGCCGACCGGGTGACCCTGCGTCACCTGCAGCAACTCATCATCACCGAATGGGTCAAACTGTTGACCGAGGCCAGACCGGAGCTGTCGGCCGGCGAGGCCAGAATCCTCGTCCACGCCGCGTTCAGCCTGGTGGTCGACCTCGGGCGCGTCTTCGGTGACGACGGAATCTGCCCGCAGGACACCGTGGTGCGGCTGCTGCAGACCGTCACCCTCGGTCGACCGTTGCCCCGTCGCTGACCGAGAGCCGTTCAGCCGCCGCGCGACACCGCCCGGGCCGCCGCGCGGGCCGCGACGAGCACCGGATCCCAGACCGGTGAGAACGGTGGCGCGTAGCCGAGGTCGAGCGCGGTCATCTGTTCCACGGTCATCCGCGCGGTGAGGGCGACCGCGGCGGTGTCGACCCGCTTGGCCGCGCCGTCACCACCCACGATCTGCACCCCGAGCAGTCGCCCGGTACGCCGCTCGGCGAGCATCTTCACCGTCATCGGTTCCGCGCCGGGGAAATAGCCCGCCCGTCCGGTGGATTCGATGGTCACCACATGGAACTGCAGTCCGGCGCGACGCGCGTACTGCTCCCCGAGCCCCGTCCGCCCGACCTCGAGGTCGCAGACCTTGCTGATCGCGGTGCCGACCACGCCGGGGAAGGTGGCGTATCCCCCGCCGACACCGGTACCGATCACCTGACCGTGTTTGTTGGCATGGGTGCCGAGCGCGATGTGGCGCAACTCCCCCGACACCAGGTCCAGCACCTCCACACAGTCACCACCGGCCCAGATGTCGTCGTGGCCGCGCACCCGCTGGGACAGATCGGTGAGCAGGCCGCCGGATTCACCCAGCGGCAGTCCCGCGCGGCGGGCCACGTCGGTGGCGGGGCGTACGCCGATCCCGAGCACCACCACATCGGCGGCGAATTCGGTGTCGGCGGTGGTCACCGCTCGTACCCGCCCGGTCGCATCGGTGCGCATTCCGGTCACCTCGGTCCCGGTGACCAGGCGAATACCCATCCCCGCCATGGCTTTCCGGATGAGGGCGCCCATGTCGGGGTCGAGGGTGGTCATGGGTTCGGCGCTGCGGGTGACCATCGTGACCCGGAATCCACGCCGGATCAGCGCCTCCGCCATCTCCACACCGATGTATCCGGCGCCCACGACGACGGCTTCCCGGCCCGTCGCCGAGGCCAGCGCCGTGATGAGAGCTTGCCCGTCGTCGAGGGTCTGCACCCCGTACACGCCCTCGGCGTCGACGCCGGGCAGTGGTGGCCGGATCGGCACCGCACCGGTGGCGACGACCAGCTTGTCGTACCGGGTCCAGGTGTGTGTGCCGGTGTCGAGCTCGAGGGAGAGCACGCGGCGCGCGGCGGGATCGATTTCGATCACTTCGGTGCGCAGCCGCAGATCGATGTCACGGGCCCGGTGTTCGGCGGGTGTGCGGGCGATCAGGTCCTCGGCCTCGGTCACGTCGCCGCCCACCCAGTACGGAATGCCGCAGGCCGAGTAGGAGGTGTAGTTCCCCTTGTCGAACACCACGATCTCGAGGTCGTCGCCGTCGCGCAGCCTGCGCGCCTGCGACGCCGCCGACATGCCCGTCGCATCCGCGCCGATGACCACCATGCGTTCGCCCATGCCGCCCACGGTAGCCCGCCGCCACCCCCCTCGCGGTGGCGGCGAGCGTTTCCGTCGGCCGGTTTACAGACCCAGGGTGCGGCCGATGATGTCGCGCTGGATCTCACTGGTGCCGCCGAAGATGGTGGACACCAGCGCACCGCGTACGTGCTTCTCCATGTCGAATTCGCGGGCGTAGCCGTAGCCGCCCATCATCTGCATGCCTTCCAGCGCCACCTTCTTGGCCGTTTCGGTGGCCTTGAGCTTTGCCATCGAAGCCTCCCTGGCCAGCATCTTGTCCGGGTTGGCGTCGGCTTCCCTGGCCACGCTGTAGACCAGCAGCTTGGTGCATTCGATCTCGGTGGCCAGGTCGGCCAGGCGGTGGCGCAGCGCCTGGAAGGTGCCGACCGGCCGGCCGAACTGTTTGCGCTGGGTGACGAACGCCAAGGTGTCGTCGAAGGCGCGTTCGGCGGCGCCCAGGCTCATGGCGGCGAGGATGAGGCGCTCGAAGTTCAGCCCGGTCATCAGCTGACGCCAGCCGTTGCCCTCCTCACCGACCACCGCGTCTTCGGGCAGCAGGCAGTCGGTGAAGTACAGGTCGTTGGTTTCGGTCTGGTTGCCCATCAGCTCGATCGGGGTGATCTGCAGTCCCGGCGTGCCCGCGGGCACGTGGAACATGGTGAGCCCCTCGTGTTTTCCGCCTTCTTTGGAGGTGCGCGCGACCAGCAGGATGTTCTCGGAGATGTGGGCGTTGGAGCACCAGGTCTTCTGGCCGTTGATCACCCAGCCGTCGGCGGTCTTCACCGCTTTGGTCGACAGGTTGCCCACGTCGGATCCGGCCTCGGGCTCCGACATCGAGATCGACTGGGAAGCACCCCGAATGATGCCGCGCAGCACCGTGTCCCGTTGCGCGGCGGTACCGAACTTGGCGTAGGCACCGCCGGTGATCAGAGTCGGCCCGATGGCTCCGATCGGCAGCATGCCGCGATGGGACTGCTCGAGCAGGATGCACATGTCGACCATCGATGCCGCCGACCCGCCGTACTCCTCCGGGATCGTCAACCCGAGCCAGCCGAGCTCGGCCATCTTCGCGTAGACCTCGGGGTTGTGCTGGTCGCGGTCGTGGTCGGTCAGCTCGTCGCGCTGGGCCCTGGTGCCGGCCTCGCGCTTGGCGAACGCGGCGACGGCCGCGGCGAAATCCCGTTGTTCCTGGCTGAATTCGACGCCCATACTGTTCCTCTTCTTCCGTGCTGATGGATGGGTCTACTTGGCGCGCCCGAACCGGCGGGCGGTGATTTTCCGGACCAGTGACATCGTGGATTCGGTGCGGGCGAAGGACTGCAACGCCATGCCGGGAATCGCGAAGCGCTGCCGGGCGATCGAATGCGGGCGGGTGAAGCCCAGCAGCCCGGCCGCGCCGTGGATCCGGCCGATACCGGACTCACCCACCCCGCCGAAGGGCAGCGCGGGGATCGCGGCATAGGCGGCGGGACTGTTCACCGAGGTCGCGCCCGCCCGCAGCTCGCGCGCGATCGCCATGCCGTGCTTGCGGGAGTACACCGAGGAGGCCAACCCGTATTGCGAGGCGTTGGCGAGCCGGATCGCTTCGCCGACATCGCGCACCGCCCGTACGGTCAGGGTCGGGCCGAAGGTTTCCTCACGGACCGCGACGGAGTCCTCCGGGGCGTCGAGCAGCACGATCGGGGCGACGAACGGGGCCCGGATGGAATCTGCTCCACCGAACAGCGCGGTGGCGCCGTTGGCGAGTGCGTCATCGACGTGCTCGGCGACCACGTCGACCTGGGTGGGCAGGGTCATCGGGCCGTAGGAGGCGGCGGGGTCGGAGCCCGGCGTGAGCTCACGAACGCGGCGGGTGAGCTCGGTCAGGAAGTCGTCGAGCACCGAGGCGACGACGTAGCAGCGTTCGGTACCCACACAGGTCTGCCCGGAGTTGGCCATCGCCGACCAGACGATCGCGTCCGCCGCCGCGGCCAGATCGGCGTCGTCGGCCACGATCGCCGCGTCCTTGCCGCCGCATTCGAGCACCACCGGGGTGAGCCGTTGCGCCGCGGCGGCCATGATCCGCTTGCCGGTGGCTGTCGACCCGGTGAAGGCGATCATGTCCACACCCGACTCGACGAGGGCGCGACCGGTGTCGCCCGGGCCGCTGACCGCGCTCAGAATGCCCGGCGGCAGTGCGGGGTTGGCCGCGGCGAAGGCTTCGACATACCAGTGCCCGATGCCGGTGGTGAGCTCGCTCGGCTTGAACACCACGGTGTTGCCCGCGGCCAGCGCGTAGGCGATCGAGCCGTTCGGGGTGTAGACGGGATAGTTCCACGGGCCGATCACCCCGACCACACCGTGCGGGCGCTGCTCGATGACGGCCTCGTGATTGGCCATCATCAGCCCGGGCCACACCCTCTTGGGCTTCAGTACCTTGTGCGCGTGCTCGGCCGCCCAGTTCAGGTGTTCGACGGCGGTGACCACCTCGAGGTAGGCGTCGTCGAGCGGCTTACCGTTCTCGGCGTGGATCAGCGCGCACAGTTCGTCGGCCCGCAGCACCAGCCGCGCCGCCCAGCGTTGTAATGCTCGCTTCCGGCCGGTGAACCCGAGTTCACGCCAGCTTTGCGTCGCGGCGCGGGCCTGCTCGACAACAGCGGCGACCTGCTCGGGACCGTCGACGGGCCAGCTCCCCACGGGCTCCCCGGTGGCCGCGTCCACCGTCGTGGTCATTGTCGCAGGATCCGCTGCTGAAGTGTGGGTTTCAGCCATTCTCGACCATCCTTCACAGAGCTCGGCTGCGGTGTCACGGCATCCGGGTCGGGTAGCACCCGGCACGCTCGCATCACCTGTTGACAGGCCGCGACAGCGGCCGTTAAGTTAATCTCAATTCTGGCTAAGTTAATCACGATTCTCGTCGGTTGCAAAGAGCCTCACGGCTGCGCCACGACCGGAGAGAACGTCGGACCCGAAAGGGAGGCGCCATGCTGCGCACCCGATTCACCGAGACATTCGGTGTCGAGCACCCCATCGTGCAGGGCGGGATGATGTGGGTCGGCCGCGCCGAACTCGCCGCCGCGGTGTCACAGGCGGGCGGGCTCGGCATCATCACCGGCCTCACCCAGCCGACACCACAGGCACTGCGCGAGGAGATCGCGCGCACCAGGGACCTCACCGACAAGCCGTTCGGGGTCAATCTGACGATCCTGCCGTCGATCACACCGCCGCCGTACGCGGAGTACCGGCAGGCCATCATCGACAGCGGCGTGCGAATCGTGGAGATCGCGGGCGCCAACCCCGCCACCCACCTGCCCTACCTGAAGGACGCGGGCATCAAGGTGCTGCACAAGTGCACCAGCGTCAAACACGCGCTCAAGGCTCAGCAGGTGGGTGTCGACGGGGTGAGCATCGACGGTTTCGAATGCGCCGGTCACCCCGGTGAGAACGACACACCCGGACTGGTGCTCATCCCCGCCGCGGCGCGCGAACTCGAGATCCCGATGATCGCCTCCGGCGGAATCGCCGACGCGCGCGGTCTGGTGGCGGCCATGGCACTGGGTGCCGACGGGGTGAACATGGGCACCCGGTTCCTGTGCACCGCCGAATCGCCGATCGCGCACGCGGTGAAGGAGAAGATCGTGGCCAACACCGAACTCGACACCAAGCTGATCTTCCGCACCCTGCGCAACACCGCCCGGGTGGCCGACAATGCCGTCGCCCGTCAGGTCGTCGAAATCGAGCGCGGCGGTGGTGGTTTCGACGATGTGCGCGAACTGGTGGCCGGGGCACGCGGCCGCAAGGTCTACGAGGACGGCGACCTGGACGCGGGCATCTGGAGTGTCGGCCAATGCCAGGGGTTGATCCACGACATTCCCACCTGCGCCGATCTCGTCGCACGGATCGTGCGCGAAGCCGAAGAACTGATCGCGGGCAAGCTGGCCGGCTCGATCGTCGAGGCGGTGGCGCGATGAGCGAAAGTCTGCTGGTTCGGGAAGAACACGGGGTACTGCGGATCGCGATCGACCGCCAGGCGCGGATGAACGCCATCGACCTCGACACCATGACCGCCCTGTGTGACCTGGTCACCGCGGCGGCGACCCGGCCGACGGTGCGGGTGATCGTGCTGACCGGGGCGGGCAAAGCGTTCTGCACCGGTGCGGACCTGGCTGCCGCCGCCGCAGCCGGGGGCAACGAGGCGGCACCGGAAGTGGTGATGGACCGCGCCAACGATCTGGTCCGCGCCATCGTCGATTCGCCGTTGCCGGTGATCGCGCAGATCAACGGGCCCGCCGCCGGAGTCGGCACCTCGATCGCGCTCGCCGCCGACCTCGTCTACGCCGCCGACCACACGTACCTGCTGCTGCCGTTCACCTCCATCGGCCTGATGCCCGACGGTGGCGCGACGGCCATGGTGGCTGCCGCCATGGGCCGCGCCCGGGCCGCGGAGTTCGCGCTGCTCGGAGCCAGGTTGCCCGCGACCGAGGCCGCCACAGCGGGCCTCATCACCCGGTGCCTGCCCGCCGCCGACCTCGACGACGAGGTGAACTCCGTCGCCGCCAAACTCGCCGCGGGCCCGCGCCGGGCCCTGCAATTGACCAAGGCCGCCCTCAACGCGGCGACCCTGGCCGAACTCGACGCCGCGCTGGAACGGGAGAAGACCGGTCAGTGCGAGCTGCTCGTTTCCGCCGATTTCCGCGAGGGCATGACGGCCGTGCTCACCCGCCGAGCCCCGAACTTCGCCGGTGCCCCACACCCGACCACCGAACCGGCCTGATCATCCGCGCCCCCGAGGAGACGACGATGTCCACAGCCACCGAACCGCTGCGCTCGCGACGCAATCACTGGATGAACCAGACCGCGATCCACGCCACCACCAGCCCTGATGCCCCCGCCTTGCGCTATCTCGGCAAGACCACCAGCTGGGGAGAACTCCACGACCGCGTCCAGCGGCTCGCCGACGCGCTGGCCCGGCGCGGCGTCACCGACGGCGACCGCGTGATGATCCTGATGCTCAACAATGCCGAGTACATCGAGTCGGTCTTCGCGATCAACACCCTCGGCGCCATCGCGGTGCCGGTGAACTTCCGGCTCACCCCGCCCGAAATCGCCTATCAGGTCACCGACAGCGGTGCCACGGCGATCATCACCGACACGGTGCTGGCGCCACTGGTCACGGCCGTGTCGGCGCAGACCGGCACACTGGCCACCCGGATCGTGGTCGGCGGGCCGACCGGCGACGGGTTCCTCGGCTACGACGATCTGCTCGCCGAGCCCGGCACACCGCACGAACCGCGCGATGTGCCCGAGGACTGCGCCGCCCTGATCATGTACACCTCGGGCACCACCGGAAACCCCAAGGGCGCGGTGCTGACCCACCTGAACATGAACTCCCAGGCCCTCACCTGCATCCGGGCCATGCAGTACCGCGCCGACGACATCGCGTTCTGCGCCTCGCCACTGTTCCACATCGCCGGATTGGGCAGTGTCGCCGCCTGTTTCGTACTCGGGGCGCTCACCGTGATCCATCCGCTCAAGGCCTTCGATGTCACCGAGGTGCTCGACGCCTGGGAACGCGAACGCGCCACCTCGGTATTCCTCGTCCCGGCCCAGTGGCAGCTCATCTGCGCCGACCCGACTGTGGCGCAGCGGGATCTGCGGTTGCGAGTGATCAGCTGGGGCGCCGCGCCCGCCTCCGACACCGTGTTGCGCGCGATGGCCGAGACCTTTCCCAACGCCCGCAACGTGGCCGTGTTCGGGCAGACGGAGATGTCACCGATCACCTGTGTGCTCGACGGCGAGGATGCCATCCGCAAGCTCGGCTCGGTCGGCAAGCCGATTCCCACCATCGCCGCCCGCATCGTCGATGACGAGAACAACGATGTGGCGCCCGGCGAGGTCGGCGAAATCGTCTACCGCGGACCCACTCTGATGCGCGAGTACTGGAACAACCCGCGCGCCACCGCCGACGCGTTCGCCTACGGCTGGTTCCACTCCGGTGACCTGGTGCGCCGCGACGAGGAGGGCTTCGTCTACGTGGTGGACCGCAAGAAGGACATGATCATCTCCGGCGGCGAGAACATCTACTGCGCCGAGGTGGAGAACGTCCTGTTCGCCCACCCCCGCATCCGCGAGGCCGCGGTGATCGGCCGGGCCGACGAGCGGTGGGGCGAGGTGCCCGTCGCGATCGTCGCCGTCGAAGACGACGAGCAGATCAGCCTGGCCGAGCTCGCACCCCACCTCGACGCGCAGCTGGCCCGCTACAAGCACCCGAAGGCGCTCGTGGTGGTCGATGCCCTGCCGCGCAATGCCGGCGGCAAGGTGGTCAAGCACGAACTGCGCAAGCTGCACGGATCGACGCAACCGGCGGTCAGCGGCTGAGGAATTCCTCGATCGCGGGCCAGGTGGTCTCGGCGGCGGCCGCACCGGCCACCATGCCCAGGTGGCCGCCGCCCACCTCGACGAACTGCACTTCGGTGGCGTTGGGCAGCACTTCGAGGCCGCGGCGCACCGAGGCGGCGGGCACCACCACATCGCCGCGGCTGCCCGCCAGCAGCACCCGGCAGGTGACCTTGGACAATTCGATCACCAGGTCCGAACGCAACCGGATGAAACCGTCGGCGAGTTCGTTGCGCAGCACCAGGCTCCGATAGATCTGCCAGTAGGAGCGACCCGGGTAGCCGGGCATCGTGGCCATGAACCGGTCGGTGGCCTCCATCCGGGCCAGCGCCTCGGTGTCGAATGCGTTGCGGGCCAGGAACAGCGGCCTGGCGAGTTCGCGATCGAAGGCTTGCAGCCGGAAACCGAGCCGCACGAATTCCTGCGGGATACCACCCATGATCTTGGTCGCCAGGGCCATCTCCCGGCCGCCGGTGACTCGCGCGGCCAGCCGTAGCGGCACCAGCATGGCGGTGCGAGCCTGGTCGATCGGCGAGGCCAGACCGGTGATCGAGGCGATCGGCAGGTCGGCGTGCGCGGCCGCGGTCAGCATCGCCAGCACCCCGCCCAGCGACCAGCCGATGATGTCGACCGGGCCGTCGTGGTCCTGGGCCACCCGCCGGACGGCCTCGGGCAGGATGTCGTGGGTCCAGTCCTCCAGGCCCAGTTCGCGGTCGGCGTACCCGAATTCGCCGTAGTCGATGACATAGGGCTGTCTGCCCTGGTCGAGCAGATAGCGCACCAGGCTCTGGCCCGGCCGTAGATCGAAGCACGCGGGTGTGACCGCCAGCGGCGGCACCAGCAGCACCGGGTTGCCCGTGGCCGGTGTCGTGCGGTCGTAGCGCTTCAGGTGGCGGTGCTCGCCGTCGTACACCGTCGTCGACGGGGCGGGCCGATAGGACTCGATCCCACCACCGAACGACACCGACCAGACGTTGCGTACCGCACGTGGCACCTCGGCGACAATCCCCACCGGTAAACCCCTCATCTCACCACAGTTGCCAGGGAGCAGCTCTTACGTTGCCGTATCTTACCAGTGAGTAAGTTGGCCGTGCCACCGGCTGTCAGGCGGCGTGCCGAACCCCGCCGACCTGCCCGCGCTGATCCTGCCCGGCCGCCGAGGCCCGCAGCGGCCGCGCGAACAGCACCCGCAGCGCCGTGCGACCGAGCTCGGCGAGACCGCGCCTGCCTGCGGGCAGGGTCAACACACTGCGCAACGTGCGGGTCTGCGCGGGCGTCACCGCGAGACCGGCGAAGCGGTCGGCCAACCAGTTCAGGCTCAGCGGGGTCGACAACGGCAGCAGGCTCAGGTGCTCACTCGCCCGATCCCGCAGGTAGGTGACGTGCGCGCCCTGTGCACGGTAGCGCTCGACGAGCGCATCGATGTCGGCCACGGCGATGATCTGGTCGTGCACGGCCTGCTCCACCAGCAGCGGCACCGCGGGTGCGCGGCCACCGAGCGCGAGGTCGGCGAAGACCGCCAGCATCGCCTCGAGCGCGAGCACCTCCGACATCGGGGTGCTGGAGTGCCGGTCGATGTTGTAGCGGGCCAGGCGCAGCACCGCGGCGGCGGTGGTGGACTCGGCGGCCTTGTCGAGCACCGCCCGGCCCGCGTCGCTGAAGTGGGTGTCGATCAGCGCCTCGAAGTCCGGGTACACCCGGCGCAGCGCGGCCACCACGAGCGTCGGCAGGCCCGCGTGCAGGCCGCCGTTGAGCCGGTGGAAGGTCGACACCAGGTCGCCCACCGGGGATCCGAGCACCGCGCCGGCGATGTCGAGTTCAGGTGCGTAAGTCGGCGCCATCTCCGCGGCCCACGCCGTGGCCAGGCCGCCGCCCGAATACCCCCACAGGCCGACCTGCGCCGCCGGATCGATCCCGCCCGGTCCGAACGACAGGGCCGCGCGGACACCGTCGAGCGCCCGGTACCCGGGTTCGCGCGGCGCGCCCCAGGCACCGAGCATGCCCTCGTGATCGGGGATCGAGATCGCCCAACCACGACGCAGTGCGTCGGCGAAGCACAGCAGTTCCACATGGGCGAAGGTGCCGAGCGCGCGGGAGCCGCGCCGCAGCGAGTACGACGGGAAGGCGCGCGCGGAGATCGCGTCGATCGCGCACTGGAACGACAGCAGCGGCGCACCGGCGCCGACACCGTCCGCCGGTGCGACCACAGTGGTGACCGATGCCTCGGGTACCCCGTTGAGATCGGTCGTGCGATACAGCAGCTGCCAGGCTCGCACCCGCAGCGGGATCAGCCCGAACGCGGCCAGTTCGACCGGCCGCCACCGCAACAGCGTGCCCTCGGCCGACCGCTCGAAGCCGGCCCGTGGCACGTAGAACGGGTCGGCGTCGGGCAGGAGGACTCGGTCAGGAGCAGGCCAGTTCTCGACGCTCACGCGACCGCCCGGCGGGGCGGCTCGCTGCGGTAGCGCGCCGCGGGCCCGTCGATGCCCAGCGCCCGCCACACCAGTTTGGCGACCGGGTTCATCAGGCCGATGTCGGTGGCCAGCGCGCGGACGTCGGTGAACACATCGCGCTTGATGCGCCGGGATTCGGGGCTGCCCCAGTACGCCTCGCGCATCACCTCGGCCGGGATCTGGAACTTGTCGACGAACTGTTTCGGCGGCGTCGCGATCATCGACAGCATCACCCGCATGACGACCGGATAGGCCACCGACAGCACGGACCTGGTGGCCGGATGCATCGCCGGCACGTTCCGCTTCAGGTACTCGTGGGCGAAGGAGATGTGGCGAGCTTCCTCGGCCACATGGATCTGCATCACCCGCTCGACCATCGGCTGCATGTCGACGCCACCGCGCAGCAGCGACTTCTGCAGGTGGTCGATGGGCTCCTCGCCGCCGAGCACCATCGTGAAGAACAGTTCGGGAAAGTACTTCACCGCCGGCCAGATGGCCAGGGTGAGCTTGCGGTCGATGGTGCCCATGCCGACCACATCGCGGTAACCGATGCGGTTGATCATCTCCTGGAACATCATCGTGTGGTTGCACTCTTCGGCCGCCTCGTGGGTGGCGTAGCGGAACTCGGGGTCCCCGTTGGGCACCGAGATCAGGTACTGCATCAGCCCACGGATCAGCAGTTGCTCGAAGTCGATACCCACCTTGGCGATACCGGCCTGGCGCCACATCCCCATCGCGATCTGCCGTTCGACCGGCTGCGCTTTGTACCAGGGATGGCGGCCCAGCGGGTCTTCGGCGGGCATGATCCAGCGTGGGTCGTCGCTGTGCACGGCGAATTCGGGCGAATCCCAGTCGATGTCGACGTAGGGATCGAAGTGTTTGGTCACCGAGCCTTCGGAAAGGCTCTGCAGGACGTCGTGATAGGTGGACAGCGTCATCGGTGTCTCCTCGGTACGGTTCACCCTCCAGTTTAATGGGACCAGGGGTACCAGACAAGGGTTGACGCTACTTCATGTCACACTAATCATCCGGCGTGGACTCCACCAGATCGGCGATCGGGGTCAGCGGGTTGAGCATGACTCCGGCCTTGCGCAAGCTGCTGTCGACAATGGCCCAGATGGCTTCCCGCAGATAGGCCGACAACTCGCCGGCATCCATCGGCTGCATCGACCGGCTCAACCAACGATTCACACTGCCGTCGACGAACCCGACCAACCCGAAAGCCATCGGTTCGGCGATCTCCGTCGACGCCGACTGCGCCCGCAACGCGTTCTCGAACACCTCACGCACGGTTCCCGCGATGGCGATCTTCGTGCCGGACACGATCGGCGAACTGGCGCCCTTCTTCCCCTCCGAACCGGCGCCGAGAAAATAGTGCAACCGGGGATTGGCCGCGATCCAGCCGACATAGGCATCCACCGAGCGCGCGATCGCCTCGGCCACGGTGCCCTGCGGATTCAGCGTCGGCGCGAGCACCGCCATCAGATCGTCGACGATGCGCGCGCGCAACTGTTCATCGAGATCCTGCCGATCCTTGAACAGCCGGTACAGCACCGAACGCGGCACCTGGGCCAGATCGGCGATCTCCTGCACACCCACCGAGGAACCCCGGGCCTGCACGGCCTCGAGCGCGGCCGCGAGAATACGTTCGCGACGGTCGGCGCGGTGCCGATCCCACCGGCTGGCACGGCCGTCGGTGTGCTGCGCGGTCACGGTCCTCCTGTGTTGGTTGGAGCGCTGGTGCGCTCGAGGCGGGGCCCTTCGGGCCCCTGATCTTCCCTCCCTACGGGTACTCCTTCGTCGCACCCTTCGGTCAGTCCAGATCAGGGCGGGCCCCGCAAAAGACTAGACACATCGGGGTTTGTGGGGACAGACACACCGGGGGTCGTGGTGTTGGCGGGGGTGAGTGGACCGGCTCCCGGTGGGGTTTGCTCCGGGAGCCGGGGCAACTCAGCTGGTGACTGTTGCGTCGCGGGGTAGGCCAAGCATGCGTTCGCCGATGACGTTGAGCTGGACCTCGGTGGTGCCGCCGTAGATGGTGGTGGCGCGGCCCGCGATCAGCTGTTCCATCGCGTGGTCGCTGCGCTCACCGGGGACCGACACCACGCCGGCGATGCCGAGTTCGGCGACGACGAATTCCGAGATCGCCTGGCCCAGTGCCATACCCAGCAACTTGCCGACGCTCGACGTGGTGGACACGTCGATGCCGGACAACTGCTTGAGCACCACCCGCGAGCCGATCACATCCACCGCGCGGCTCTCGGCCATCAGTTCGCCGACGTGATAGCGCGCCACCGGGGACAGCTCGCGCCCGCTGGTGAACCTGAGCAGGTCGGTGTCGGTGGCGTAGGCCTCCATCTTCTGGCTCAGCGCCACCCGCTCACCCGCGAGGGTCGTGCGGGCCACATGCCAGCCGTCGTCCACCGCGCCGACCACGTTCTCGTCGGGGATGAACACGTCGTCGAGGAACACCTCGTTGAACAGGGCCGATCCGGTCATCTCGCGCAGCGGGCGCACGGTGATGCCGGGCGAGGACATGTCGAGCACGAAGTAGGTGATGCCTTCGTGCTTGGGCTTGTCGGGGCTGGTGCGCGCGATCAACATGGCCCAGTCGGCGAACTGGGCGACGGTGGTCCAGATCTTCTGCCCGGTGACTCGCCAACCACCTTCGACCTTGGTGGCCTTGGTGGTCAGGCCGGCCAGGTCCGAACCGGCACCCGGCTCACTGAACAGCTGGCACCACACCAGTTCTCCGCGCAGCGTCGGCACCACCAGTTCCTGCTTCTGGCGTTCGTCGCCGTGCGGCACGATCGCGCCAACGGCCCACGTGCCCATCAGCAGCTGCGGCATCTGGATGCCGGAGGCCTTGATCTCCTGCGAGATCACCACCTGCTCGAGCGGCGAGGCCGAACGGCCGTAGGGGCGGGGCAGGTGCGGCAGGTTCCAGCCACCGTCACCCAGGGCCACGAGCTGGTCGTCCTCGTCATCGATCCCGGCGATCTCGGCGAGTTCGGCCCGGATACCCGCGCGGATCTGCTCGGCCTCCTCGGGCAGTTCCAGCTCGCTGGACAGGGTCAGACCCGACAGCGCGTACCCGGCCACCGCTTCGGCACGTTCGGCACGCGCACCGAGCAGGGCGCGCAGGGCCAGCGCCCGACGGTAGTACAGGTGCGCGTCGTGCTCCCAGGTGAACCCGATGCCGCCGTGCACCTGGATGCAGTCCTGGGTCACCTGCACGGCGGCGTCCGGAATGATCAGCGCGGCCACCGCGGCCGCGTAGTCGGCGGTGTCGTCGTCGCGGTCGAGGGCGAACGCGGCATCCCACAGGACCGCGCGCGCCTTCTCCAACGCGATGCCCATCTGGGCGCACTTGTGCTTCACGCCCTGGAACTGCCCGATCGGGCGCCCGAACTGCACGCGCGTCTTGGCGTATTCGGCCGCGGTGGACACACACCACGACATCACCCCGACCGCCTCGGCGCCCAGTACCACCGTGGCCACCGAACGCACTCGCGCCGAGCTCACTCCGAGCAGCCGCTCGGCCGGCACGCGCACCGAATCCGCTTGCAGGCGAGCCGAACCGCGCAGCACGTCGATGCTGTCCTGGGCGGTCACGGTCAGGTCGACGGCTTCGAAGGCGACCCAGCGCTGCGCGCCGTCGACGGTGACCGGCGCGATGATCACATCGGCCGAACCCGCCCCGACTACCCCGTCGGCGTGCCCGTCCACGACCAGGGCACCGTCGCGCAGCACCCCGGTCAGGCCGGAAACAGTTGCGACCGCGCCGGTGCGCGATCCGTCGGCCAGCCCGGTCAGCTGGGACTGTGCCCAGGCGCCGCCGGCTTGCGCCAGCACGGCACCGGCCAGCGCGGTCGGCACGAACGGGCCGGTGTGCAGGCCCCGCCCGAGCGGTTCCAGCGCCACGGCCAGCGTCAGCAGGCCCGCGCCCTGGCCGCCCTGGTCTTCGGCGATGTGCAGGCTGAGCAGATCTTGGGCGACCAGTGCGTCCCAGTAGGGCAGCTGCTTGCCCGCCGCGTCGGACTCGACCGCGGCCCGCACGGCCTCGGCGGTGACGGTGCGCTCCACGAATCCGGCGACCGCGTCGGCCAACGCCAGGTGATCGGGACTGACGCCGACACCGAGCTCATAGGTGTTGCGTGCCATGTCAGTTGGTCTCTTTCAGCCGGGCCGCGACCTCGTCGATGGTCCACGGGCCGTCGGTCTCGACCGTGCGCACGTCGTGCCAGCCGGCCAGTTCCACGATCGCACCGCCCTGCACCGCGAACACCTTGCCGGTGAGCGGGCAGTCGGCCTCGGCCAGATGCGCCACCAGTGGGGAGATGTTGGCCGGGGAGAACGGGTCGAATTCGCCTTCGGGCACCTCGGCGGCGAACAGCGCGCCCATGCCGGGGGTGGCCAGGGTGAGCCGGGTGCGCGCGATCGGGGCGATCGCGTTGACCCGCACGCCGTAGCGTTCGAGCTCGTCGGCGGCGACCAGGGTGAGCGCGGCGATGCCGGCCTTGGCGGCGCCGTAGTTGCCCTGACCGGCATTGGGCATGAATGTGCCCGATGCCGAAGCGGTGTTGATCACCGCGGCCGCGACCGGCTTGCCCGCCTTGGTCTGGGCCTTCCAGTACGCGGCGGCGTGGTGCAGGGTCGCGGCGTGGCCCTTGAGGTGTACCGCGATGACCGCGTCCCACTGCGACTCGTCCATGCCGGCGATGAACGCGTCGCGCAGGATGCCCGCGTTGTTCACCACGATGTCGAGGTTGCCGTACTCGCCGACCGCCTGGCCGATGAGGGCCTCGGCGCCCGCCCAGGTGGCGATGTTGTCGGTGTTGGCGACCGCGGTCCCGCCTGCGGCGACGATCTCGTCGACCACCTGCTGGGCCGGGCCCGTGTCGGTACCGGTGCCGTCGTTGGCGCCGCCGAGGTCGTTGACCACGACTTTGGCGCCTTCGCGGGCGAACAACAGTGCGTGTTCGCGGCCGATGCCGCGTCCCGCGCCGGTGATGACCGCGACGCGACCGTCAAGCTTTCCCATGAGTTCGATGCTCCTCGTTGATGTTTCGCGAATGTCAGGAGTCGGCGAGCTCGACGCGACCGTCGGTGATCGCGATCTGGCCGTCGGCTTCGGTCTCGAAGGCGTAGGCCGTCGTGCCCGCCGCGGTGGCGTCGGTGCGCCACAGCGTGGTGGTGATGTCGCGGCCCGGCAGTACCGGCTTGGCGAAGCGCACCGCCAGGCGGCGCAGCCGTGCGGTGTCGCCGTCGGCGAGCTCGGTGAGTGCGGCCCAGGAGGTGAACGCCATGGTGCACAGACCGTGGTTGATGATGCCGGGCAGCCCGGCCATGCGGGCGATCTCGTCGTCGAGGTGAATCGGCATCGGGTCGCCCGAGGCCGGCGAATAGCGGAAGGTCTGATCCTGGTCGACATGGGCGGTGACCCGTGCGACCGGGTCGGTGGCCCGATCGGCGTCGGTGATCCGGTGCCCGGGCGCCTGTTCGCCTTCGCCCGGTCCGGCGTCGACCTTGCGGAAGAACGCCGTCATCCACTGCTCGTTGACGAGTTCGCCCGCGCCGTCACGGGTTTCGGCGTAAATGACCACCGTCGAGCCGTTCGGCTTGCCCGCGTAGCCGATCGGCTTGGCCCGCACCACCAGTTCGTCGCCGGCCACGATCGGGCGGTGGAACCGGAAGTCCTGCTCACCGTGTACCAGTTTCATCAGCAATTCCACCGGTGCCACCGACAGCGCCGCGGGCGCCATCGAGGTGAACACCGGGACCACCGCGAACACCGGTGGCGCGATCCGGCCGTCACGGTGCGCGGCGATCGGATCGTTGGTCGCCGCGGCGTATTCCGCGATGCGCTCGGCGGTGACCGCGAACCGTTCCTCGTCGGTCCACTCCCCCAGGCCGGAGCCGTCGAAGACGACTCCGGCCGAGGTGGGAGCCTGTTCGGTGGTCACGCCGCCGATCCGACGAGCTCGGTGAACTTGTCCATCGACGCCTTCAGGTCGGCTTCACAGTGCTTGGCGACGGCCTTGCCGATCGGGCCGACGATCATCGTGCCCTTGAAGGTGGCGTCGAACTTCGCCGCCGACCCGGTGGCGGTCGACTGGACCTCGAGCGCGAACTCCACGGTGACACCGGCCATTCCGGTGCCGGTGATGCGCAGGAACTTGTTCGGGTCCACCTCGGCCACGGTCCACTCGATCTTGTTGGCCATGTTCATCACCGACACGACCTCGGTGAAACGCGAACCGGCGGCCAGCTCGGCCGGGAGCTCACTGCGCCAGCCCTGGTGGATGGTCAGCCAGTCCTCCCAGTTCGCCAGATCGCTCAGCCGCGCCCACGCGACCTCGGGGGTGACGGGCAGTTCGGTGGAAACGGACACAGATGCCATGGGGTACTCCTGGTGAATTCGTTGGGGGAAAGATCAGCGGGCGGCGGGACGGTAGGCGGTCACCACGACCGCGCCACCGAGACCGATGTTGTGCTGCAGGGCGATTCGCGCGTCCGCGACCTGCCGGGCGTCGGCGTCGCCGCGCAGTTGCCAGGTGAGTTCGCTGCACTGGGCCAGGCCGGTGGCACCGAGCGGGTGCCCCTTGGAGATCAGACCGCCCGAGGGGTTCACGACCCACTTGCCGCCGTAGGTGGTGGCATTGTCGTCGACGAGCCGACCGCCCTCGCCCGGCGCGCACAATCCCAGCGCCTCGTAGGTGAGCAGTTCGTTGGTGGAGAAGCAGTCGTGCAGTTCGATGACATCGATCTCGTCGGGACCGATTCCGGCCTGCTCGTAGACCTTGCGCGCCGCGGTGCGCGACATGTCGGCGCCGACCAGGTTGATCGCGCTCTCGGTCGAGAAGGTGGACTGCAGGTCGGTGACCATCGCCTGGCCGACGATCTCCACGGCCCGATCGGCGAGGTCGTGCCGGTCGACGAACGCCTCGTTGGCCAGGATCACCGCGCCGGAACCGTCGGAGGTGGGCGAGCACTGCAGTTTGGTGAGCGGGCCGTAGATCTGCTTGGCCTCGAGGACTTCTTCCAGACTGTATTCCTTCTGGAACTGCGCGTACGGGTTGTTCACCGAGTGGCGGTGGTTCTTCACGCCGATCTTGGCGAACTGCTCGGCGGTGGTGCCGTAGCGCTGCATGTGTTCGGTGCCCGCCGCGCCGAACATGTACGGCGCGGGCGGCATCGCGAATTCCTGCAGTTCGGCCAGGGCCAGCAGGTGCCGCATCATCGGCTGCTCGCGGTCGTCGAAGGTCGAACCGAGCGAGCCCTTCTGCATCTTCTCGAACCCCAGGGCCAGCGTGCACTCGGCCAGCCCACCCCGGATCGCCTGGGCCGCGAGGTAGAGCGCGGTCGAGCCGGTGGAACAGTTGTTGTTGACATTGACGACCGGGATGCCGGTCAGGCCCAGTTCATAGACCGCGCGCTGTCCCGAGGTGGACTCACCGTAGACGTAGCCGACATAGGCCTGTTCGACCTGGTCGTAGTCGATGCCGGCATCAGCGAGCGCCTTGGTGCCCGCCTCGCGGGCCATGTCCGGGTAATCCCACTCCAACGCGCCCGGCTTCTCGAACTTCGTCATCCCGACGCCGACGACGAACACTTTCTGTGTCATGTATCGCACTCCCGTGTGCCGAGTGCCCCGAATATGTGAGACACCGTGTCCAAGCAATGTAGGTTGGACACAGCGTCCAGGTCAATAGTTCGCGTCAGCTCTTTCGGCGGGATCCGCGGCGCGTCTGCGGCGCGGCCATGATGGCGGCCCACCAGGACTGCAACGGGCTGGGCTCCGGCCACATCACCGGCGAGTTCTCCTCGTCGGGCCCGGGCGGGGTTTCGGAAGAATCGGTGTCGAGATCGCTGGACATGCGGACTTCCTCGGATCGGTCGTCGGAGCCGGAACAGCGCCGAGAGGTCGCCGCCGGTAAGTACATCGACGACGTGGAAGTGAGCAGGAGCCGTGGCTCCGAGGTCGGTTGCGGCAGCGATGCGTCGTCCACCGATGGCCCACCCGCGACCATCACCAACCTTACACCGCAAGCCCTGCCGCACAGGCCCGTTGAGCTGGGCCGCAGCCGGACACGCCGCGACACTCGGGGACTGTCGTTGCCCCGCTGCGCAAATCGGCGCGAAACCCCGCCGTGTCGGTGCCGTCGTGTCGAATTGTTCTCGGCAACAACACGTTCCGACACCGGCGCAATGCACTGCTAGGGTGTGTGCGGATTCGCCGAAAGCGCAGGACAGCGAGATCGGGCAGGACCGGTTTCGCCATGTTGCGTGCCGGATCGTGGTGCGGTTGGGCCACTTCGGGCTGAGAACATCGGCGGCAGATCTCGCCGGAGGGACCGGCGAGGTACCGGCCATCAGGACTCTTCGGTCGGTGCAGACGACAAAGGAACCGATGACCTCGACACTCGCGGCGTTCTTGTTCGCAATCGCAACTCTGGTGCTGCTGGGCGCGGTGGCGGTCGCGCTGACGGCCCTGCGCAACGAACGCCAGGTCCGTGCCCGGCTGGCCGCGACCGAACGCGAGCTCTACGCCCACGAGGAGGCGATGACGCGGCTCATCGAGTCCACCATGCCGCGGATCACCGAGGCCGTGCGCCACGACGCCGAACCGGTCGTCAGCGCCGAAGTGCCCGCGCTGCTGCAGGACTCACCGTTCGCCGACAAACTCGCCCGGATCGCGGCGACCTACGCCGAGGATCTGACGCACGCGCGCCACGAGGTCCGCGCCGCCGCCGAACAGGCCGGCGCCGAGCACACCGCCGCCGCGGTCGAGGCCACCGCGACGGCCACCCGCGCCGAGGTGGCCGCCGACGCCCGCGCCGCGACCAGCAACGCCGTACGCGCCTTCGGCACCACGGTCGTCAGCCTCGGTGCCGACGTCGGCCAGGTGGTCAGCAACGCGCTGCGGGAGAACCGCAACGACGAGGTCTACGCGACGCTGATCCGCATCGATCACACCGTGCAGCAGATGATCCGGCAGGCCCAGTCCTATGTGATCGTCTCCGGTGGGTTGCCCGGCAGGCGCTGGCCGCAACAGACCGTCGGCGACGTGGTGGGCGGTGCGGTGGGCCGCGTCCGCGACTACCTGCGGGTGCGAACCGGCCACTGCGACCAGGTGGTGATCAGCCGGGCGGTCGAACCACTCGTGCACACCGTGGCGACCCTGCTCGACAACGCGCTGCGCTATTCGCCCCCCGCCTCGTTCGTCGACGTCGCGTTCCAGCAGGGCCATCACGGCGTCACCCTGATCATCGACGATGCGGGCGTGCGAATGAGCCAGGAACAGATGGAAGAGGCGCGCCAGGTGCTCTCGGGCGAACGTGTGATCGACATCAACGCCCTCGGCGCCTCCCCGAAGGTCGGCTTCCCCGGTGTGGCGGCTCTGTCGCGCCGCTACGGTTTCGCCGCCTACGTCGACAGCCCCAACATCTACGGCGGCACCAGGGCGATGGTCTTCATCCCGGCCGACCTGCTGGTCACCGATTCCGACGCCCGCCGCGACACCGAGCCCCGCCACGCCGCGACACCGGAGGTGAGCCCCACGCCACCCGAACCCGAGATCGTCGCCGCCGTGGTCGGCGACGATGCCGCCACGACCACCGGCGGACTGCCCAAGCGCAGGCGCAGGCCGGTCGCGCCGAGCGCCGAGCACACCGACACCACCGATGCGCCGGGCAGGCCGGAACTCGTCACCGCCTGGCACAGCGGATCCCGGCACGGTCGCGCCGCGGCCGAGCGTTCGACGGAAGGGCAGGACAACTGATGAGCACTTCGATCGCCGACGGCACCAACCACCTCGCCTGGCTGCTCGAAGACCTGGCGCTGGAAGGTGTCCGCTTCGCGGTGTTGTTATCCGAAGACGGCCTACGCGTGGCACATTCGGGCGACATCAGCAAAGACGACGCCGAACGCTTCGCCGCCGCCGCGTCGGGACTGCGGTCGCTGGGCAAGGCCCTCGGTGAGTTCTGCGGCGGGCACGCGACGCCGGTGCGCCAGAACATGACCGAATACGAGCAGGGAATGATCATGATCACCGCCGCGGGCGCGGGCAGCCTGCTCGGTGTCGCGACGACCAGCACGGTCGACCTCGCGCTCGTCGCCCACCGGATGAACGAACTGGCGGCCCGGGTCGGGCGCGAACTCGGCGCGGCACCGAGGCGCGGCGGACCCCACCGAGAGGAGACCACGCTGTGACGCTCGAAACCTCGTTCGATCTCCCGCAGGGGCCGGTGTCACCGGACTCACGCAGCGGCCAGGAGCGGATACCGCTGTACTCCGAGGAGTTCGCGGCCGACCCGCAGAGCGCCTACCGCGACATGCGGCGGCGATACGGCTCCTTGGTGCCGGTGGATCTGGTGCCCGGAGTGCCGGCCACCCTGGTGATCGGTTACCGCACCGCGGTGCAGATCCTCAACGACCCCGATCACTTTCCCGCCGACGCGCGCATGTGGGAACGCACCATGCCCGAGGACTGCCCGGTCCTGCCGATGATGCGCTATCGCCCCAACGCGTTGCGCACCGCGGGCACCGAGCACGTCCGCTATCGCCAGGCCACCGTGGCCAGCCTGGCCGGCGTCGACCTGTACCGGCTGCACCACACGGTGGAGCAGATCGCGATTCCGGTGATCAACACCTTCTGTGCCGACGGCAGCGCGGAACTGTTGAGCCAGTACGCCTATCCCGTCATCTTCGCCACGATCAACGCGATGCTGGGCGTGCCCGACGACATCGGCGCGCGGGCGGCGGCCGGGATGGCGGCGATCTTCGAGGGCGGTGAGACCGCGGCCCAGGGTGGCCAGATGCTCGAAGACGCCCTCTACGAACAGGTTCGGCTCAAGCGCGCCGAGCCCGGCGACGATGTCACCACCCGCCTGGTGCAGCATTCGACCCAGCTCAACGACGAGGAGCTGATGAACCAGCTGCTCACCATGTACGGAGCGGGTATCGAGCCGATGCTGAACCTGATCCTGAACACGGTGCGGCTGATGCTCACCGACCAGCGTTTCGCGGGCAGCCTGCTCGGTGGCAGTCTGTCCACTCGCGACGCCCTCGACGAGGTGCTCTACACCGACCCGCCGATGGCCAACTTCTGCACCACCTATCCCCGGCAGCCGATCCTCGTCGAGGATGTGTGGTTGCCCGCCCACCAGCCGGTGGTGATCAGCATGGCCGCCTGCAACAACGACCCGTCCATCGGCACCGGCGACTTCCTCGACAACCGCGCCCACCTGGCCTGGAGCACCGGCCCCCATGGCTGCCCGGCCAAGTCTCCGGCCTATCTGATCGCCCAGGAAGCCATCGACCAGCTCCTCGACGCCCTGCCGGAACTCGAACTGGCCGTGCCCGCCGATGAGCTCGTCTGGCGCCCCGGCCCCTTCCACCGGGCCCTGGCCGGGCTGCCGGTGTCCTTCCCCAGGACGCCACCCCTGACCACCCACACCTTCCAACCCTGACGGTTCGGCGGCGCCGCATCGAGGTGAAAAAATCTGCACCGATCGGTGTAGACATTCTCGAAATCGGGTTATATAGTCGCTGTCGTACCAAGAGAAGAATCCAGTGGCCGGGCAGGTGAGCTGCCCGGAGCAGGAGGTTCGACCGCCCCTTCCGGCGGAGACGAGAATCCGGTGCAGTCGGCCGGACCGCCGGAAGGGGCGATGAACAATCAGGTGAAAGACATCGTGGGTAGTACGACATCCAGGAGGTGGTGGTCACTGATCAGTCATTTAACGGTCCCGCATCCCGGAACGTCTCGGGAGCGGTTCAATGCATCGGCCCCTCAGGCCGGTGAACAGAGTTGAAGTCAACCCCTCATCCATAAATTCCAGGCCCCGGCGCCCACGCGCCGGGGCCTGCCGGCGTTGAACCGAGAGGTGCTGTGCAGCAAACGAACTCCTCCGACGGCACCACTGCCGCCGACAAACTCGATGACGACGACTACCCCGCCTACAGCATGGGCCGGGCGGCGGAGATCCTCGGCGTCACCCAGGCGTTCCTGCGCGGCCTCGACGCCGCCGAACTCCTGACCCCGCAGCGCTCCCCCGGCGGGCACCGCCGCTACTCCCGGTACCAATTGCGTCTGGCCGCCCGCGTCCGCGAACTGGTCGACGCGGGCAACACGCTCGAGTCGTCGTGCCGCATCGTCATCCTCGAAGACCAGCTCGCCGAAGCCGAACGCATCAACCGCGGCCTGCAGCACGCCCTCGACAATCACTCCCCCGACAGATCCACGGCCCGTTAGCCGGCGCCCGGCTGACAACGGCGCCGACTACCGGTCCCGGTCACCCCGTTCGCGGTCGAAATCGCCGCGCGCACAGTAACGTGCGCGGCATGGTTGTCGGGCGGGGCGTACACCGGTTGTGTGATCGATTCGTCGAGGAGTACGCGGCGGCCGATCCGGTGATGGCAAGCCTGTTCGGCATCGTCGGCCACGAGGACCGCCTGACCGACTACTCCCCCGACGGGCATGCGTGTCGGCTCGACACCGCCCGCGGTTTCTTGGCCGCCATGCGGGCCACCACACCGCGCGACGACAGCGAGCGCGTCGCGAAAGCCGTGTTCTGCGAGCGGGTGGGGCTCGAGGTCGAGCTACACGAGGCCGGGCTCCGCTCCTCGGCGCTGAACGTGATCTCGAGTCCCGTGCAGGACATTCGGATGGTGTTCGACCTGATGGCCACCGAGACAGCCGCGGACTGGGCGGTGATCGGCACCCGCCTGTCCCGGGTAGCGCACACCCTGGCCGGTCTGCGTTCGGCGCTGCTGGCTTCGGCCGAGCACGGCCGGACCCCGGCACTGCGCCAGATCACTCGAGTCGCCGAGCAGGCCGACGACTGGGCGGGCGGACCGGGCGGGACCGGTTTCTTCAGCACTTTCGTCGTCGCCGCGGAGTCCGTAGCAGACGCGCCCCGGGCAGAGCTGCGGAAGTTCGCGCGCGCAGCCGACCGGGCATACGGCGACCTCGCCACGTTCCTGCGCACCGAGCTCGCGCCCCGCGCACCGGTCGCCGACGCCGTCGGTGAGCAGACCTACCGGCTCTGGTCGCGCTACTTCACCGGCGCCGACATCGACCCGCGCGAAGCCTGCGCCTGGGGGTGGTCGGAGTTCTCGGCAATTCGGGCGGAGTTGCTCGCCGTCGCCGACCGCATCGCGCCGGGCGCATCACTGGCCGACACCGCGGCGGCCCTCGACGCCGATCCGAGATATCAGGTGCACGGGCTCGACGCCTTCCAGGCGTGGCTACAGCACACCTCGGACCGAGCGCTGGAATCGTTGCGTGGCGAGCACTTCGAGATCCCCGAGGAGATCGCGGCACTGGAGTGCGCGATCGCGCCGCCCGGCGGCACTGTCGGCGCGTACTACCTCGGACCGAGCGAAGACCTCCGGCGGCCCGGTCGCATGTTCTGGTCGGTGGAACACGGCAAGGAGCATTTCGCCACCTGGCGTGAGCGCAGCACGGTTTACCACGAAGGCGTACCGGGTCACCATCTGCAAATCGCGACCGTAGTGCGGGCGGGCGATTCGCTCAACAAGTACCAGCGGATGATGTCGTTCGTCGACGGGCACGGTGAAGGCTGGGCGCTCTACGCCGAGCGCCTGATGCAGGAACTCGGCAACCTCGACGACGACGGCGACCTGTTCGGCATGCTGTCACAGCAGTTGTTTCGCGCGGCGCGGGTGATCGTGGACATCGGGATGCATCTGGAACTGCCGATTCCCGCCGGCACCGGTTTCCACGAAGGCCGGCGCTGGACACCAGAACTCGGCCTGGAGTTCCTGCTGACCCAGACCATGCTCGATCCGGCCGAGGCGCGCGACGAGATCGACCGTTACCTGGGCTGGCCAGGGCAGGCGCCCGCGTACAAACTCGGGGAACGGCGGTGGTTGCAAGCCCGCGAGCAAGCACGTCGCCGGGCGGGCGCGGCGTTCGACCTGAAGGACTTCCACACCCGCGCGCTACGCATGGGCGGTATGGGCCTGGACACCTTGTCTAGGCAACTCGCCGCCGGAGCGGACTGACACCTCAGAACAGGCTGGTCTGGGCAGGCTCGGGGACGGCGATGATATCGGGGTCGAGGTGGATGCGGCGCCCGATCAGACGTGAGTCGTTGACCAGCAGCAGTTCACTCGCTCCGGCGGGGTCGCGGCAGGCGATGGTGTGGCCGTGCGCGGCGACGGCGTCGAGCAGGTGTTCGCCGGGTTCGCCGCTGAACTCGACCGCCTTCGGGAAGCGACCGCGGGTGCGGATGGTGTCGTAGAACTCCCGGCCACCCGACCAGGTGACGTCGGTGCGCGTGAGCTCCGCGGGCAGGGCGCTCGCGGCATGGTCGGCCGCGGCGGCGACGGCGGCTTCCAGCGCCGACCACGGGCGCAGCGGTTTGGTGAGGATGCGCGTCTTGGTGACACCGGCGACGGTCTGGCCGATGCCCGCGTGCTCGGTCACCGCCCGCTCGAGCTCACGCACGTGCAGCCCGTCGGGGGAATCGATGATGAAACGGGCCACCAGCGCCCCCTGCTCGAACAGGCGGCGGTTACGCCGCACCGCCGAGGCGGTGCCGACCTTGGTCATCCCGTCGCCGAAGTAGGCGATGTAGAGGTGGTGCGGTTGGGCGATGTAGTCACGGACCTGCGCGGGCAGGGCGGCCAGCGGCCCGCGATGGTTGTGCACCACCGACCAGCCCTCGGTGAGCCGGCAGCTCTCACATTGGCGACCGGACTCGACCCGTGCGCCCTTCGGGCAGGCCAGCCGCCCCCACCGCACCCCGTCGAAGCCGCGGTATCCGAGACAGAACCGGCCTTCGGTGACCCGGAAGGCCAACCGGGTGCCGACGCCGGGTAGTAGTTCGGTGTTGCCGTCCTCACCCAACAGCTCGTAGAACCATCGCCCCTGCTCGTCCCAGTGCGTGCCGCAGTACAGGGCGGTGGAGATCATCCACCGAATTTACAGCGCGCCGAGCAGGTCCTCGAGCTGGATGGGCAGATCACGCACCCGCACCCCGGTGGCATGGTAGATCGCGTTGCCGACCGCGGCCGGTGATCCGACGATGCCGATCTCCCCGATGCCCTTGCTGCCCATCGGATTCACGTGCGGATCGGGTTCGTCGATCCAGCTCACGTCGATCTCGCCGATATCGGCGTTGACCGGAATGTGGTATCCGGCGAGGTCGTGGTTGACCACCTGCCCGCAGCGCGGATCGAACACGCTCTCCTCGAGCAACGCCATCGACAGCCCCATGGTGATCCCGCCGATGAACTGCGAACGCGCCGTGCGCGGGTTGATGATGCGGCCCGCGGCGAAAACGCTCACCACTCGCGGCACCCGGATCTCGGCGGTGTCGGCATCCACCCGCACCTCGACGAAGTGCGCGCCGAATGCGTGTGTCGAGAAGTTGGACCGCTCAGGGTCTTTCGGTGCTTCGACGGTGAGCTCGGCACCATCGGTCGGCACGGTCCCGTAGCGATCCCGGAAGGCGTTCGCCGCGGCGACCACGGCCGACCCCCACGACGCCATCCCGGTCGAGCCGCCCGCCACGGTGCCCGTGGGCAGCGTGGAATCGCCGATACGGAGGTCGATGTGGTCCTGGTCGACGCCGAGGGCGTCGGCGGCGATCTGGCCGAGGGTGGTCCAGGTGCCGGTACCGATGTCCATGGCGTCGATGGCCACTTCGTAACGGTCACCGGTCCGGCGCACGCGCGCGCTGTTGCCGGCAGCGACCTGCGCGGGATACGTGGCCGCCGCGACCCCGGAACCGATGAGCCAGCGACCTTCCCGGCGCGAGCGCGGCGCCGGATCGCGGTCGGCCCACCCGAATCGCCGCGCTCCGACGCGCAGGCATTCGGCCAGGCCACGGCTCGAGAACGGGCGCCCGGATTCCGGATCCACCTCGGGTTCGTTGTGCAGGCGCAGCGCGATCGGGTCCATACCGAGGGCGACGGCGAGTTCGTCGATCGCGGTCTCCCCCGCGAACATGCCGGGGCAGTGGCCGGGAGCGCGCATCCACGACGAGACCGGCACATCGAGTGCGGCGAGCCGGTGCGAGGTGGCCCGGTTGGTGGCGGCGTACATCACGCGCGAGGACACCGCGGTCTGCTCGGCGTACTCCCGGACCGTGGAGACCTGCTCGACCACATCGTGGGCGATCGCGGTGAGCGTGCCGTCGGGGTGTGAGCCCAGCCGCACCCGCTGCACGGTCGGGGTCCGGTAACCGGCGAGGGAGAACAGTTGCTGCCTGGTCAGCGGCAGCTTCACCGGCCGGTCGCCGACGAGTTTCGCCGCCATCGCCGCCAGCACGATGTTGGCGTGCGGTTCGCCCTTGGACCCGAATCCGCCGCCGACATAGGGCGCGATGACGCGCACCCGCTCCGGTGCCAGCCCGAACAGCGGGGCGAGCACCGACCGCACCACGTGCGGTCCCTGGGTGGAATCGAACAGCACCAGCGCGTCGTCGGTCCAGTGGGCGACGGTGGCGTGCGGTTCCATCGGGTTGTTGTGCACCATCGCGGTCGTGTAGGTGTGGTCGACGGTGACCGGGGCGATGTCGAGGGCGCGGTCCACGTCACCCACCGAGGTGTCGGACGGGAAGCCACCGTCGAGGCCGTCCGGGGTGTAGAGGTCGTCGCGGTCCACGCTCAGCGTCACATCGCCGGGTCGCTCGTCGTAGCGCACCCGGACCAGGGCAGCGGCCTCCCTGGCCACCTCTGGGCTGGTCGCGATGACCGCGCCGATGAGCTGACCGCGAAAGAAGATCTCCGCGTTCTGCAGGATGAACAGCTCTTCGTTGTCGTCGGTGGCCAACCGGGGTGCGTTGTGATGGGTGAGCACCGCCACCACACCGTCGACCGATTCGGCTGCCCCGCTGTCGATTTCCCGTATCCGCCCCCGCACGATCGTCGACTGCACGGGGAAGGCGTGCAGGGGGTCGGGCTGCGGATGCTCCATCGCGTAGGGCGCGCGGCCACGGAGTTTGGCCGGGCCGTCCACGCGGGTGGGTGAGCCACCGATCGCCTGGATACGCAGCGAGGAACTCATCACGCCTCCTTACCGGTCGGCTCGCGCTCGGTGAGCTCACGCAGGGTGGCGACGAGAACGTTGCGGGCCAGCGCAATCTTGAACGCGTTGTGCCGTTGCGGCCGGGCGGCGGCGAGTTCGGCGGCCGCGGCGGCGGCGAAGTTCTCCTCGGTGGCGGCTCGCCCACGCAGGGCGGCTTCGGCGGCGTGGGCTCGCCACGGCTTGTGCGCGACCCCGCCGAAGGCGATCCGCGCGTCGCGCACCCGCCCGTCGACGATGTCGACCGCGGCCGCCACCGAGACCAGTGCGAACGCGAACGACGCCCGGTCGCGCACCTTGCGGTAGGCCGATTTCGTCGCCCACTCCAGGGCGGGCACGTCCACGGCGGTGATCAGGTCGCCGTGGCCCAGGACGGTGTCGCGTTCGGGTTCGTCACCGGGCAGCCGATGCAGATCCGCCGCGGGGATCTCGCGTACGCCGTCGGCGCCGAGTACCCGCACCACCGCGTCGAGCGCGACCAGCGCCACCGACATGTCCGAGGGGTGGGTGGCGATGCACTGCTCGGACGCGCCCAGGATGGCGTGGTCGCGGTCCGCACCACCGATCGCCGAGCAGCCGCTGCCCGGGTCACGTTTGTTGCAGGGTGTGCTCGGGTCCTGGAAATAGGGGCAGCGGGTGCGTTGGAGCAGGTTGCCCGCGGTGGTGGCCAGATTGCGCAGCTGCGGTGAGGCCCCGGCCAGCAGGGCCGCCGACAGCATCGGATAGCGCGCCCGGATCATCGGGTGGGCGGCCAGGTCGGCATTGCGCACCGCCGACCCGATGCGCACCCCACCGTCGGGGTTCTCGCGCACGTCGTCGAAGGGCAGTCGGCTCACGTCCACCAGCCGCCCGGGTGCGGTGATCCCGAGTTTCAAATGGTCGACGAGGTTGGTGCCCGCGCCGAGGAACACCGCCTCGGGGTCGGCCAGTACCGCGGCGACGGCCTGCCCCGCGTCGGTGGCGCGCTCATAGGCGAATTCCCTCATCGCCCCACCTCCCGGATCGCTGCCACGATGTTCGGATAGGCGCCACAGCGGCACAGGTTGCCGCTCATCCGTTCCTGGATCTCGGCGTCGCTCAACTCGATCTCGGCGGTCGGCCCGGTGGTCACATGGCTCGGTGCGCCCGCTTTCACCTCGTCGAGCATGCCGATCGCCGAGCAGATCTGCCCCGGCGTGCAGTACCCGCACTGGAAGCCGTCGTGGTCGAGGAACGCCTGCTGTATCGGGTGCAGTGCGTCGCCGTCGGCGAGCCCGTCGGCGGTGATGATCGTGGCCCCGTCGTGGGCGACGGCCAGCGCGAGGCAGATGGTGGCCCGGCGGCCGTCCAGCAGCACCGTGCACGACCCGCACTGCCCGTGATCGCACCCCTTCTTCGGGGTGGGGACGTCGAGCTGCTCACGCAGCACGTCCAGCAGGGTGGCGCGGGTGTCGACCTCCACCGCCCGCGTCTGCCCATCGATGGTCAACCTGATCTGCGCCTGCATCGAACGGCCTCTCACTCGAGCAACACCGAACTCCACCGACAAACGCGACCGACCGGCACGGCCGGTCACCAGACTCCGCGCGAACCGCTGTGCGCACCCCTGCCACGCTATCAATGTCACGGCCTCGATGCTTCGATGCGCGGCCGCCACCGGCTAGCCGTCGGCCTCGCGCCGCTGCAGGTCGGCGAGCACGGCACGCAGTGATTGTTCGGCGCGGATCCGCTGCCACGCCAGCATGGAGTGCGGGCTGAACCGGGCCTCCTCGAACAGGGTCACCAGTTCGCGCGCCGCCGTCGCGTCGGTCAGCACCCCGGTCTGGAAGGCCCGCGCCAGCACCTCGTTGGGGGTATCGGAGATGAGCGGGGCCGCGGCCCGGTCGGCGGACAGACCACGTTCCATCGCGACATAGCAGGCGATGATCGCGCCGCGCGGATCCTGGCCGGGCGCGATCATCGCGGCCAGCCCCATCTCGGCGGCCCGGGTCAGCGCATCGACTTCGGGCGCATCGAGTTCGGGCTCCGGTTCCGGCGCGGGCCGCCGGGTGCGGCGCACGGTTGTGGCGGCGGCACTGAGCCCGACGATCGCGAGCCCGATCAGTACGACCGCCGCGCCCACCACCACGGCCACGGCCGAACCGGTGAGATCCGCCGGCCCGAAGGCCGATTCGGGTGTGCCCGCATCGACGGGAGCCGGTTCCGGACCGCCCCGGTCGGGGACCGCTGGTTCCGGTGCCGGCTCGGGATCAGCCCCGGGCACGACCATCAACGTGACGAGCCCGACGGCGAAGATCACCGCGGTGGCGCCCAAGGCGAGCGGTGCCAGTACCGCGAGGCGCCCGACGCGCAGACGCGGCAGTGACACGGGGTCGGCGTGCGGCCGGGCCAACGGCAACCGGTGCTGACTGATCACCACTCCCGACAGCAGAATGACCACCGACACCAGCAACAGCACCGGCATCAACGCCACCGTGAGCGCCGACGGCGCACGGGCGGCGCCGATTTCGGCACCGGGAACACGACCGTGCAAGGCGACAATGGCGGCGGCCACCAGCGCGAGCATCGCCATCACCCGCGCTGTTGCTACCGCCCACCCGCCCACCGGTTGACTCCGCCTTTCGCATGCGATCAGGAATCGGCTCGTGCGCCGTCCCGAAGATAGGCCGGAATTTCGATGCGGAACCGGTTCTCGTTGTCGCTGTGGACAACTCACACCACTTCGTCACCGGATGCCATGGCCCCGCACAACGACCCGGCCGTAATGCCGGGCGAGCCACCGGGACGTGGGTGGGCGCGGCGAGCTGTCCGAACCGCCCGCTCGCGCTGTGCGGCGGCGCCGCCAGAGCCTCTAAGGTCGGCAGGGTGAGCACCGTGGCGAGCCGAGGAGAACGATGACATCGAACGAGCGCACCCCGAGCGGGTGGGAGGAACTCACCGCCGCCGACCCGGCGCATTCCACCTGGTACGTCGAGCGTTTCCGGAAGCTGGCCGCCGAGGGCACCGACATCGTCGGTGAGGCACGCCTGATCGATGCGATGCTCGGGCGCGGTAGCCGCGTTCTGGACGCGGGCTGCGGGCCCGGCCGGATCGGTGGCCACCTGCACGGCGCCGGGCACACGGTGGTGGGTGTCGACGTGGACCCGGTCCTGATCGAAGCCGCCCGCACCGATCATCCCGGCCCCACCTGGGTCGTCGGTGACCTGGCCGAACTGGATCTGCCCGCGCAAGGCATCGCCGCCGAATTCGACGTCATCGTCTGCGCCGGCAACGTGATGACGTTCCTGGCTCCCGCGACCCGCACGGCCGTCCTGTCCGGGTTCGCCCGCCACCTCGCGCCGACGGGCCGAGCGGTGATCGGCTTCGGTGCCGACCGCGGCTACGACTTCGCCGAATTCCTGAGCGACGCCGAATCCGCCGGCCTCACCGCCGACCTGCGGCTGTCCACCTGGGACCTGCGACCGTTCACCGACGGCTCCGACTTCCTGGTGGCGGTGTTGTCCCGGGCCAGCTGAACGGCCGGGTGACAGGCGGGCGCCGGTAGCGCGGGCGGCGCCGGTAACACCGGTGCAAAAGGCACACCGCCGAGCAGCCAGCGCTACTTGGCGTCCCCGTAGCACTGCACCACCGCGGTGGTGAACGGGAAGCGCACCGGTGTCGGCCCGAAGGTGAGGCGTCCGGCGGTGTCGGCCGCGGTGGTGATCGCCGCGGCGACGGCGGCCGCCTCTGTTCGCGGGCAGTGCACGATCACCTCGTCGTGCTGGAAGAACACCAGTTCCGCGCGCATTCCGGCGATGGCGTGCCGCAGGCCGGCCAGCACCAGCAGGGCCCAGTCGGCGGCACTGCCCTGCACCACGAAGTTGCGGGTGAAGCGGCCCCGGGCGCGCGCGGCGGAGTTGCCGGTGTAGCCGTTGTCCACGGGTTGTTCCGGGTCCTGGGTGAACGGCGGGCAGGTGCGTCCCAACCAGGTGCGCACCAGGCGGCCTTCTTCGCCGGCGTGCGCCGCGTCGTCGACGTAGGCCACCGCCGCCGGATAGCGGCGCCGCAGCCCCGCCAGGTGGGTCAGCGCGTCACCGGAGGTCTGGCCGTAGATGGCGCCCAGCAGGGCGAGTTTGGCCTGGGCTCGGTCGCCGTCGAAGCCGCGGGCCGCCAGGTCGGCGTAGAGGTCCGCGCCGCGCCCGGCGACCTCCATCAACCCTGGATCGCGCGAGATGGCGGCGAGGACGCGCGGTTCCATCTGGTCGGCGTCGGCGACCACCAGCGTCCACCCGGGGTCGGCGCGGATCGCCTGCCGGATCACCTTCGGAATCTGGAGCGCACCACCACCATTGGTGGTCCAGCGCCCCGACACCGTGCCACCGGGCAGGTATTCGGGACGGAATCGCCCACCGTGCACCCACTGTTCGAGCCAGGACCACCCGTGCGCGGTGTAGAGCCGGTACAGCGATTTGTAGGCCAGCAGCGGCGCCACCGCGGGGTGGTCGACCTGTTGCAGTTCCCATTTCCGGGTGGAGGACAGCGCGATTCCGGCGCGGGCGAAGGCTTTGAGGATGTCCTGGGGCAGATCGGGGCGCACCCGCGACCCGAAGGCCCGCGACACCTCGTCGGCCAGCTCCGCCATCCGGCGCGGCTCCGTACCACCGGCGAAGCGTTCGCCCAGCAGGTCGTCGAGCAGCGCCCGGTGCACATCGACTCGCCACGGGATCCCGGCCCGCGTCATCTCTGTGGCCACCAGCATCCCCGCCGATTCGGCGGCGAGCAGCAACCGCATCCGGTCCGGATGCGCGGTACGCGCCGTCCGGGCCAGCTGTCCCGCGTAGACCGCGGTCAACGCGCTGAACTCGTCGACGCCCGGCGGTAACGGCACCGGCGCCGAATCGAACAGCGACGGCTGGGTTTCGGCGGCCCGAGCCGGTGCGTCCGGCGGAACGGGCAAGCCGTGCAGTCGCGCCCAGGCCGCCGGCAACGACCGCGCCTGCCCCGACTGCCCCTCCTCGTACCCGATCAGCAGGGCTTCCGCGGCTTGCACGTCGTAGCAACGCCCGACCCGCACCCCGGCCGCCAGCAGGGTGCGATAGATCTCGGCGGTGGACCGCCACACCCACCGCTCGACCTCGGGGCGCGAACGCACCGCCTCCACCAGGGAGGGTTCCTCGAGTACCGGCCCCGCCGGGCGTCCGTCCGGCTCGAGCGGACACAACCGAGCACCTCCGTCCCCCGTCTCGGCCACCGCCCATCGCACGCGTCAGAGTCTTCCACCGGGCGACCGCCGTTGCGCACCCGGACCACCGGCCTTTTCCGGACGGCTCGAACGAAGCGTGGCGAAACGGCGCCTCCCGGCCCGACTTCTTGCTACAGTCCCAGACACCTTATCTACGGTGGCGTAGAAATATCTATCAAACCCTGCGGAGATACGGCACAGACCGGGTAACACCAGACCCGACCGCATTCGACACGAGGTGGTAGCCGTGGCATCGACCACTGAATACCCAAGTACAGCAACGGATTCAACGGTCCTGACGAGATTCTGTCTCGACTGGTGGCGCGAACATCCGCAGCAGTCGGCCGAGACCGCGGGCCGACAGGTCACCATGGCGTGGCAAGCCACCGCGGAACTGGCGCGAGCACTGGTCCATCGCCGCTTTCCACTCACGGAGTTCCTCCGGCAGAGCGCCTTCATGGCAAGTGTCTCAGCCACTCCGACCCTGCTCGTCGCCATCCCGATCGCGGCCATCGTCTCGATCCAGATCGGTTCGCTGGTGAGCCAAGTCGGCGCGACCACCTTCATCGGGGCGGTCAACGGCCTCGGCATCATCCGCCAAGGGGCACCGCTGGTGACCTCGCTGATGATCGCGGGTGCTGTCGGCTCATCGATCTGTGCCGATCTGGGCTCGCGCACCATCCGCGAGGAGATCGACGCCATGCGGGTGATGGGAGTCGACCCGGTCCGCAGGCTGGTCGCGCCGCGACTGCTCGCCGCGGTGCTGGTGAGCATCCTGCTGTGCGGATTCGTGGTGTTCATCGGTTTCGCGACCGGCTACCTGTTCAACATCTTCGTCCAGGACGGCACACCGGGCTCCTACATCAGCACCTTCGCCTCCTTCGCCGTCGCGAACGACCTGCTGGTCGCACTCGTGAAGGCAGCCGTGTTCGGTGCACTCACCGCGATCATCGCCTGCGATTGCGGCCTCAACACCAAGGGCGGGCCGGGCGGAGTGGCCGACGCGGTGAACTCCGCGGTGGTCAGCTCGGCGATCGTGCTGTTCGCCGCCAACATCGCGCTCACCCAGATCTACAACACCCTGATCCCCGCCGAGGTGCTCTGAGATGGCGAACTACCTCCCGCCCGTGCTGCGACCACTACGCACCGTCAAAACCGCGACCACCCCGCTCACCGACGCGAACGCCAGACTCGGCCACCAGGGCGTCGTCTTCGTCGAGGCGTTGCTGGCGATTCCGTTCGTGTTGCGGCACTACCGCCGGGAAGTCGCGCGACTGATCGTCGATGTCACCTGGGGCAACGGCGCCCTGGTGGTGGGTGGTGGCACGGTCGGTGTGGTCTTGATCCTGTGCGGCTTCGGCGGCATCACGGTGGGGATGGAATCCCATACCGCCCTGGACTTGCTGACGATGAGCCCGCTCACCGGCGCGATCTCGGGTTTCGCGACCACCAGGGAGCTGGCCCCTTTGCTGGCAACCATCGCCTTCGCGGCGCAGGCGGGCTGCCGGTTCACCGCCCAGATCGGTTCGATGCGGATCGCCGAGGAAATCGATGCCCTCGAGTCGATGGCGATCCGCCCGCTGCCCTACCTGATCACCACCCGGATGCTGGCTGCCGCCGTGGCGATCCTGCCGCTCTACAGCATCGGGATGGCCACCGCCTACCTCGCCACCAAGGGCACCGCCTTCTTCCTGGGCGCCAATGGCATCGGTACCTACGACCACTATTTCCACCAGTTCCTCGATCCGGGCGACATCGTCTATTCGGTGCTCAAGGCGGTCGCGTTCGTACTCGTCGCCACCTTCATCCAGTGTCACTTCGGCTATATCGCCGCGGGTGGGCCCGAAGGCGTCGGAGTCGCGGCGGGACGGGCGATCAAGACGACGATCATCATCGTCGTATTCCTCAATCTGCTGCTCACACTGGCGATCTGGGGCGTCGACCCCGGCATCCGGATCTCCGGATAGGGGGCCTCATGTATCCGGATCCCAGTGGGCGTGGCCTGTCGCGCGGGCGACTCGGCGTGGCCGGAGTGGCGATGACGCTGAGCCTGTCCGGCGTTGTCGCGCTGCTCGGACTGCGCTACACGGGCCATTTCGACGACACCGTGGCGGTGACAGCCGTACTGACGAGCACCGGCGACGGGCTGCCCGCCCACGCCGACGTGCGCTTTCGCGGGATGCTGGTGGGCTCGGTCGCGCAGGTCGAGATCGCCGAGCAGGGTCTGCGGCAACGAGTGGACCTCGACCTGGAGCCCACGGCCGCCACGGCGATCCCGGCGTCGGTGACGGCCCGTGTGGTGCCTGCCAACATCTTCGGCGTCACCGCGATAGAACTCGTGGACAACGGCTCGGCCGCCCCCTTGCACGCGGGATCGGTGATCGAGCAGGACACCAGCCACGCGACCGTGGCCCTGCAGACCACGTTGACCACGCTGCGCGACGTGCTGGACCGCATTCAGCCCGCCAAACTCGCGCGGGTCCTCGCGACGCTGGCCGAGGCGCTCGACGGTGACGCCCGGCTCCCCGGTTCCACGATCGAACGACTCGATCAGTGGATCACCGAGGTCCGCGCGCTGCCGGGAATCGGTGAGCTGCTCGGCGACCTCGGCGCGGCCACCGCCGCCGTGAACCAGTCGGCACCCGAACTCGCTGACGCCCTGAGCAAATCGGTACAGACTGCTCGAACGATCACCACCCGGCGCGCCCAGGTGATCGAACTGCTCACCTCGGCGGGCACGGCCACCGATGCGACCCAGGCACTGTTCGCCCGGAACCCGAACGCGGGCAAGGAACTCGTGGTCGGCCTGGACGAGACATTCGGCGCGTTGGCGGCGGATCCGGCCGCGTTGACCGAGACGGTGACCGAACTCGGTGCGTCCCTGAGTCGCCTTGCCACCGTGTTCCATTGGGGCCCCAGCAAGCAGATGCAGTGGGACGTCACGGTCTCGTTCACACCGTTTCGCCAGTACGCGGCGGCCGATTGCCCGCGCTACGGCAACCTGGCAGGCCCTCGCTGCGGGACCGAGAGCGTCCCGGACGTCGCGGCGCCGCAGTCCTACCCGCCGCAATTGCTGCCCGGATGGTTGCCCTCCGCAGGACCCGACCCGGCATCGGTCCCGCCCGGCCTGCCGAGTATTCCGGCTCTCCCGAGGATCCCTGCGCTCCCGGAAATCCCGGCACTGCCCGAAATCCCGGAACTGCCGAGTATCCCCGGTCTGTCGATCCCCGGCCTGACCGCCCCTGCGAGTTCCCCCGGGCAGGCGCCCGACCCGGACGCCGAACCGATCTCGGTGACCGGTCCCGCCGCGGTGGCCGCGTTCCTGGGCGCTCGCCCCAACACCGCCCAACTGCTGCTGCTCGGCTCCGTCCTCACCGGCGCGACCGTGACCGTTGCACCATCGTCTTCCGGAGGCCACTGAAATGCGCACCCGCACCACCTATCTCGGGCTCGCGATTTTCGTGGCCCTCTCCGTGGTCACGACCTACACGATCTGGTCGACCCTGCAACGGTCGGTCCCCGGCGACACGCACCGCTACAGCGCCACCTTCACCGATGTGCTCGGCCTGCGCACCGGCGACGACGTGCGGATCGCCGGCGTGCGAGTCGGCCGGGTCGACGCGATCGATCTCGTCGACCGCAGGCATGCCCGGGTGACCGTGTCCGTGCAGGCGCGCCAGCGGCTGAGCACCACCACCAAAGCGCTGATCAGGTACCAGAATCTGATCGGCCAGCGCTACGTGGCGCTGACCGTCGGCGACACGGCGGGTGAACCGCTACCGGTCGGCGGCTCGATTCCCCTGGAAAGCACCGAGTCCTCGTTCGACGTCTCGACGATGCTGTCCGGCTTCGAACCGCTGTTCAGCCTGCTGCAACCCGACGAGGTGAACTCCCTGTCGGAAACCTTGGTCCAGGCGCTACAGGGCGACGGGGTGTCGTTGTCGGCGTTGATCACCCAGGCTGCCGCGCTGGCCACCACCTTCTCCGAGCGCGACGAGATCCTGGGGGCGGTGATCACCAACCTCAGCGACGTCATCGCCGGTCTCGCCCACCGCAGCGGCGAGCTGGAGACCCTGATCACCCAATCGCGTGCGCTGGTCACCGGACTCTACGAACAGGGTGCGGTGCTGCGCGGCGCGGTCACCGGCATCGCCGAGTCGACGACGAAACTGACCGACCTCATCGGCCGGGTCGCACCGGGAATGGCGCGAGCCCAGCGGCAGGCCGGCGAGGGCATGGACCTGCTGCTGTCCAACGGCGCGCGCCTGGACCGGTCGGCGGTCGAACTACCGCTGGTCCTCGCCGGGCTCGCCCGGATCAGCGGCAACGGTACCTACGTCAACACCTATGTCTGCGGGTTGGATGTCTCGCTCTGGGGTGTGCTGTTCCCTCGCGGAGTGTTCTCCCAGGTCGGCGGCAACACGCACTCGGAGGTCTGCCGATGATCAGGTCCCTGTTCACCCTCGTGCGCACAGCGCTGCGCGAGGCGTTCGGCAATCGGAATTTCTCGCTGGGAATCGCGGCCGGAGTCACGGTGATCGTGCTGGTTCTGGGCTCCGGGCTGCTCTCGCGCGCACATCTGGGCCAGCGCACCGTCCACGCCGAATTCACCCAGGCCGCCGGCCTGCGCACAGGCAACAGCGTGGATGTGGCCGGCATCGAGGTCGGCACCGTCGGAGCCGTGCGACTCGACCGAGGCCGCGTCGTGGTCGCGCTGAGCCTGCGACCCGATCTCCGGTTGGGCCACGACGCGAAAGCGGCGATCAAGATGTCGACCATCCTCGGCAAGATGCACGTCGAGCTCGATCCCGGCACCGACGGTCACCTGCCCGATTCCCGGATCCCGTTGTCGGCCACCACCGTGCCCTACAACCTCGCCAAGGTCGTGAACGATCCCACCTACCGCAATTCCTTCGAACATCTCGAACGACTCGATCCGGACGCGTTGCGCGCGAGCCTGGACACGCTGAACACGCAGTTGGGCGATTCACCACGGCTCACCGCGCAAGCACTCGACAGCGTCGGCGCGCTGGCCAGGGTGATCGCCGCCCGCCGCGACGAGGTGGACCAACTGCTCGACAGCATGGATCAGGTCTCGGGGCTGATCGCCGACAACCAGAACAGCGTGCTGGTGCTGCTCACCAGAGGCCAGGCGATCGGTGACGCCGTCGTGCGGCGCCGTGATCTGGTCGCGGAACTGCTCGACAACATCGCCGCCGCGTCGAAGATCCTGCAGGACATGGGCGTCGACGACGGCGGCCGGCTCGGTCCGCTCATCCACAGCCTCAACACCATGTCGCAGGGGCTGGAAAAGAATCGCGACCACCTCGACGCGCTGTACCAGGTGATGCCGGTGGCGGTGCGTCAGTTCAACAACACGTTCGCACAGGGTCCCTACGGCGACATCTACCTGCCGTGGCTGTTCCCGGACAACTGGCTGTGCCTGGCCGGCGCGGTGGAAGGGTGTAAATGATGCGCGCAGCGCTGCGATACCTCGCGCTGGTGATCGCTACCGGCATCGGCGCGGGCTGTTCCTCGATCCCGGTGTCGTTGCGTCCCGATGCCGTTCACCTCAGCGCCGATTTCGAGAGCACCGCGGGTCTTTTCGTCGGCAACGAGGTGGCGGTGCTCGGTGTGCCGGTCGGACGGGTCGACGCGATCGCACCCAAGGGCGACTTCGTCGAGGTCAGGATGAGCATCGAACCGGGCGTCGAGCTGCCCGCCGATGCCATGGCGGCGTTGGTTTCGCCCCAGTTCATCACCAACCGCCACGTCGAGTTGACCCCCGCCTACACCGGTGACGGACCCACTCTCGCCGCCGGTGCCCACATCCCGTTGTCGCGCACCAGAACCCCGGTCGAACTCGACCGCATCCTGCGCAACTTCGAACAGCTGGGCCGAGCGCTCGCGGGTGACCCCGCCGACGGCCCGATGGCCAGCCGGGTGTTGTTCCCGATGCTCGACGGCAACGGCGACCGAATTCGCGAGACCCTCGACGCCCTGTCGGCGACCTTCGAGGTTTCCCTGGCGAACCGCGACCAGATCTCGCGCACCATCGTGAAGCTGAACGAACTCACCACGATGATCGCCGGAAACGATCAGACGGTCCGGGACTTCAGCGGGCGACTGACCGAACTCGTTGCCCTGCTGGCCGAACAAGCCCCCGGTTTGGCGGCCGTGCTCACCCAGGTCAACGATTTCGTGGCCAACACCTCCACGGTGCTGGCCGAGCACCGGGCACCGCTCACCGACGCGGTGACCCGGCTCGTCGCGGTCACCGGGCAGATGCGCGACAACGCCCGCGGCCTCACCGAGATCGTCGACGTGACACCACTGATGGCCGACAACTTCGCCCGCGCGGTGAGCACCGATCAGCGGGCATTGCGCCTGCACCTGCTCACCGACAAATCGTTGCTGGACAACGAAACGCTGTCGCTGCTGTGTGAGCGGGTCGCCCTACGCACCGATGGCTGCCGAACGGGCAGACTCATGGACTTCGGCCCGGATTTCGGTCTGACGGCCGCGTTGCTGGGACTCACCGAATGAACGCGGCCACCCGGCTCGCCGTCACCGCCCTGGCCGTGCTCACCACCGGTTCGTGCACGGTCACCGTCGACAACGTGCCGCTGCCTCGGCCCGGCGTCGAAGGGCCCTCCTATCGGCTGCGCGCGGTGTTCGACGACGCGCTGAACCTGCCCGAACGCGCCAGGGTGAAGATCGGCGGGACCGAGGTCGGGGTCGTCACCGGTATCGAGACCACGAACTTCCTCGCCGAGGTCGAGATGCGAGTGCGCCGCGATATCGCGCTCCCGCGGGGCACCCGCACCGAACTGCGGCAGCCGACCCCGCTCGGCGACATCCACGTCGCGATCATCCTTCCGCAGCACCGACCCGGCACCGAGTTGCTCGCCGACGGTGACACGATCGGTCGTGCGCACACTTCGGCCGGCGCCTCGGTGGAAGAGCTGATGACGGCGATGTCATTGCTGCTCGACGGTGGCGCGATGAACCAGGTCGCCCGGCTCACCTCGGAACTGAACACCATCGTCGGTGGTCGCGGACCGCAGCTGTCGCACCTGCTCACCGAACTCACCGCGACCCTGAGCGCGCTGAACCAGCGCACCGGCCAGCTGGATTCGGTGCTGCACGGGTTGAACGGGCTCACCACCACGCTGCGCGCGCGCAAGCGCGAGCTCGGTCAGGCAGCCGATACGTTTCCGGCGCTGATCTCGGTGATCGCCGAGAACAACCGTGCGCTCACCGAGCTCACGACGAAGGTGTCCACGGTGACCGACGCGCTCGGCGACTTCACCTCCACCACCGGTCCCGAATTCCTCAGCCTGTTCGACAGCGTGCAGGCGCTGATGACCGGCTTCACCCGGATGGGCGACAACTTGGCCACCACACTCGATGAGCTCAACGCCCTGGGCCCGGTGGCGCGGGCATCGATGCGAGGGTCGAGTCTGGCGGTCGCGGCCCGGATCTCCTATCTGGACGTCGGCGCGCTCACCGACGCCGAGGGCAGCAGGCTGCCCGACGGCACCGACGTCACCGCGTTCATCGGCAGCCTCACCCAGGTGCTCGCCCGGGTGCTGGGCCGCCTGCAGGGCGGTCACCGATGATCGAGCGCGCCGCCACCCTCGTCGTCGGCCTGGCACGTCGGGCAGCGCGGCACCGAACAGTGGCGACCATGCTGAGCCTGGTCGGGATGCTCGTCCTCGGCTCGGGTTACATCGCGATCGACGTCGTCGGTGTGCGGCCGTTGCGCACCACTTACACCGTGTGGGTTCAGCTGGAGCAGTCCGGCGGCCTGCTCCAGCACAGCAACGTCACCGTGCGCGGGGTCCGGGTCGGCGAAGTGCGCACGATCGCACTCGACGGCGCCGGGATCCGCGTCGGGGCCGAGATCGACAGCGCCACCGCCATTCCCGTCGGCACACCGGTCGCGATCGGACGTCTGTCGGCCGCGGGCGAACAGTATCTCGACTTCCGGCCGCGCGGCACCGACGCGCCCTATCTCACCGATGGTGCGACGGTGCCCGCCGAGCGGGTCAGCACGCCGGTCACGATCGACTCGTTCCTCCACAACACCGGAGCGCTCGTCGCCGGGATGAACCCGGACCGGCTCACCGTGATCGTGGACGAACTCGATCGAGCCCTGCTCGGTGGCCCCGACGTGCTGCGCACGGTGATCAGCGGACTCAGCCAGGCGATGACCGGGCTCACCGGATTGCTCCCGCAGACCACCGAACTCCTCCGCAACCTGCGCGTCATCGCCGGCACCACCGCGGGCGCCCAGCCCGACCTGGCCACGCTGGTGCGCGGGTCGAGCGCGCTGTTCGATCAGATGAATGCCGCCGATCAGGAAGTCCGCGAACTCCTCGAACAGGGACCGGGCAGGCTTGATGCCCTCGGCGCCGTGCTCACCGAGACCAGCGACCCGCTGACCGGCTTGGTGACCAATTTCGCCGCCATCACCCGCGCCGCCCGGCTGCGGACCCCGGCGATGACGGCACTGTTCCCCGCTCTGCGCGACGCGGTGACAGCCCTCGGGATTCCCGCCCACGACAACGCCTTCCACACCATGGCCGACATCTGGCCGCGCCCCACCTGTGAGTACGACACCGTGCCGGTCTCGCCCACCGAGGTCTCCGACGGCCGCGGTCGTCTCTACAACTACTGCGTCACCGATCACCCGGGACTGCAGATCCGCGGGTCGGCCAACGCCCCGCGGCCCGCCGGACCCGACAACGGAGCCGGACCCCCGGCCGGTGTCTCCGGTGACGAGCTCTCCGTCCCTTTGCCCGCCAACTGACCCCTACCCGCCAACTGACCCCTACCCGCCGAGGACATACCGATGACCACCGATGCCCAGCCCGAAGACTCCGTCGAGCCGACCACCGAACCAGCTGCCCGGCGACCGCGAATCACCCTGCGCCGTGCGGCGCTGCCGGCAGCCGCGGTGACCACGGTGGCCGCCGTAGCCGTGGCCTGCTCGCTCGCCGTGGACAATCACCGGATCCGCGCGCGTGAGCAGGCCCGCGAAGCCGCGCTCGCGGCCGCCTGTTCGTATGCCCCGACGCTGGCCCGCTACGACGCCAAGGACCTCGACACCTATTTCGCCGCGGTACTGGCCGGTGCCACCGGAGACTGGAAGACCGAATTCGATGCCACCAGCAAAGATTTGCGGGACGTGCTCGTTCAAGGGCAGGTCGTCTCCACGGTCGGCGAGGTCACCTGCGCCATCGAGTCCGCCGACGAGACCACCGCGCGGGCGGTGGCCGTGATCGGTCAGACCATCACCAGCCTCGGCACCGAGGGCGCACCCGCCCCCGGACAGCTCTCGGTGAACATGTCGTTGCGCGAGGACGCCGGCCGCTGGCTGGTCAGCGAAGTGAGCACCCCGCTGCTCGCCCGCTGACGCCACGGCGCCCCACCGAGCTCGAGCGGGCCCGCAGAAAGTGCAGCTGACTCATGGCGTTTCGTGCGGGGGCGCTGCTAGCATATTACTCAATAACTACGCACGCGTAGCAATACGAACCGGCGCTCGCCACGGCGATCCGCCACAAGATCGAGGGGAACGCCGCATGGCATCGTTACGCACCTGGTTGTCACTTCCGGAGGTGACACCGGCCGAGGATTACGGATTCTTCGGACCCGATTCGGTCGCCTGGAAAGTCTGGAGCTATCCGACCGGATTGACTGTCGGCTTCCAACGAGCGGTCGTCATCGAAGAACTCGACCCCAGCCTGATCGCCGCCGTCGACGCGACCAGCGCCATCTACAGCCGACCCCGCACCCGCTACGACCGCACGCTGCGCTATTTCGCGATGGTGATGTTCGCCGACAGCCGCTCCACGGCCACCGCGGCCGACATACTGGTCAAAATCCATTCCAAGGCGGTGGGAACCGATCCGGTCACCGGCAAGTACTACGACGCCAACGACCCGCAGTCACAGCTGTGGATTCATCTGACCGCATGGCACTCACTGCTGGTGGCCTACGAGAAGTTCGGGCCCGGCCGACTCAGCGCGGCCGACGAATCGCAGTACTGGCACGAATGCGCCCGCGCCGCCGAACTGCAGACCTGCGACCCGGCCGACGTCCCACGCACGCGCGCGGGCGTCGCCCAATACTTCGAACGCATGCGCCCGCAACTGATCGGCTCCGATATCGCGAAGAAGGCGATGAACCACCTGCTCGACGCCGAGGTGATGTTGCCGCCGATGCCGCTGGTGCTGCGGCCGCTGTTCAGAGTTGTCGCGGCATTCCTGCGTCGCGGGACCCTGGCCACGATGCCGCGATGGATGCGAAAAATGGCCGGACTGCCGACCGGACGCACCCTCGACCTGTTGGTGGTGCCGTGGTTGAGCGCGGCGATGACCGTGATCAGCCTGAGCCCGCGGCTCGAATTGCTACTGCTGCAACTGATCTCCCCGACGACGGTACCGGTGGCCGCGCCGGTGCTGCTCGGCGTGACGCCGAAGAACCCGGTGACCACGACACCACGCCAGGCGCAGCGCGAACACGGCTACGACATACCCGCCCGCGCCCACCACGCGCTGCGCGAGAAACAACGAAACCGCGTGCTGGGCAAAGGTCTACCGCCCTCGGACGAGGGGCTCATCGAATCACAGCCGATCCTCGGCGACATCGCCTGACCACAATGGGAGCAACAGTGCCGGAAAAACTCATGGACCGCCGAATCAGCATCCGTCAGATGACCTACCTCGCACTCGCGGTCGGCGTCCCCTATCTCGCGATCGGGATGATCTGGCTGATCTCCCATCGCGACCACCTCGGTGAGCTGCACGGGCTGGACCTGATCTTCTCGACCCTCGGTCAGATAACCGCCTGGCCCGTCCTGATCATCGCCGATATCAGCCTGCGCTGACCCCGATCACGGCGCGCTGCCATCCGGCCCGTGCGGCAGGGTTCGGATCATGGACCGGACGGTGGCACGCAGCCTCTCGGGCGGAAACCGTTGCGGATCAGAGAGCACCATCCGGCCGAGCACTTCGGTGAAACCGAGCATCACGTGGGCGATCAGTTCCACGTCGGCGTCGCGCGGGCCGCCGCGCACGGCGAAGCCCGCGTTCAGCAATTCGACGCATTCGTCGAGCAGTTTGTCCCGGGCGGCGCTGAGCAACTCCCGGTAGCCGCTCGGCGCCCCGTCGCTGTGCAGCAGAATCAGGCGCCAGCGCGTCGGCGTCGCGGCGACCGATTCGAGAAACGCCATGACGGCCGCGACGTACTCTTCGTCGGGGTCGGATCTCTCGAGGTCGCGCGGCATACCCGCGAAGACCTGCCCCATGCCACGCGAATGTTCCCGGTGCAGCAGGTGCGCCACCAACTCCGGTGCCGTCGGATACATCGCGTACAGCACCGGCTTGGCCACCCCCGCCTCCTGCGCCACAGCCTGCATGGTCAGGTTCGCGAGTCCGTCGCGACCGACGACCCGCAACGCGGCGTCGAGCAGCTGGGTCCGGCGCTCGTCCGGCGGCAACCGGGGACCGTTGCGACGCTTCGGGCGCGCGTCGGCGGGACCGCTCTTGGTACTCACGCCTCCATCATCGCCCACACCCGGCCCGCCCGGGGCCCGGGCTCGGGGGTGCGGATCCACCAGCACGCAAGGCCAGGAATCGCCCCAGGTCAGCCAGGTGCTCAGCCGTCCGGCGGGTACGCGCGCATGGAGTACTCCGAATTCGAGGGTTCAAACACAACCGGCGTGGGTAAAAAGATCGGGATACCGTTCGCGAATCCCGCGAACGGGACGTCTACGGGCGTTTCACAGGTGGAGAACGAGATGCTGAATCTGATCGAGCTCATACGGGGAACCAGCGCGGCCGCCGACACCGATGGGTCCCCCACCCGGGCCGGAATGCTGCGCGCCGGCGACATCGTGCTCACCGCCAAGCGCAGCTACCGGGTGGTGAGCACCAGTTTCGCCGACGACGCACGCCGCGCCGGCCGGGTGGTCGCCGATACCGCCGACCTGGTCACCGGCCGACTGCGGGTGCTCGATTACCCGAGCGCCGACACGATGGTCACCGTCAAATCGGCATAGCCGCTCAGACCGGCCGGTGTCGCACGTCGGTCGGGTTCAACCGCTGGGTCGCGGAGTGCGCGCCGTCGGCGGGGACCACCTCCTCATCGACCACCCGGCGCTGATCGGGATACTGATCGGTGCCGACGCCCTGCGTGCGTTCGGCGAAGGCGATGTCACGGGTGCTGCGGACCGACAGGCGTCCCAGCGAGCTGGCGGCGAAGAACAGGATCAGCGCGCCGAGACCGTAGAAGAACGTCAACTGCAGCAGAGCCCGCTTCAGATCCGAGGTCGCGATCGGTTCGCCGATGTCGCCCAGGCGCAGCAGCGCCGCCAGGAACGGCCCGATCACGAACCACACGCCCGCCGCCACCGCCAGCCAGCCACCGAAACTGGCCACCAGACGGTTCCGGCTCATCAGCATGAGCAGCCCGCCGATGATCGCGACGACACCCGGTAGGACCTGCAGCCAGCCGCGCGCCGCCGACCACACCCACGGTTCGTCGGGGGTGTAGGAGAAATTGAAGTACGGACCGACGAACGGGATGAGTGCGCCCCAGATGCCGAGGAGCAGCACCGCCAGACCACCCAGTGCGCCTCGGCTGCGTGGAATCCGCAGCCGTCCGCCGTGCCCGGTCGAGACTTTCTTGTCGACGTCGACCATGACGCCTCCCATCATCGACAACAGAAGTGGCTGGCGTTTACCCCCGGCCGACACGTTGTAACCTCCCCAAGATGTCGATTCGTCGTGTTGTGCCCGATATCCGTTCCGATTCCTTCGACGCCAGCCGCGACTTCTACGCGAAACTGGGCTTCGAAGAGGTGATGAACCTGGGCTGGGTGATGACCCTGGCCTCCCCGTCCAACCCCACCGCCCAACTGACCTTCATGAACCGGGACGCCACCGCCCCCATGGATCCCGACATCAGCATCGAAGTCGACGACGTGGACGCCGCCCACGCCACCATGCGCGACGCGGGCGCGGACATCGTCCACCCGCTGTCCGACGAGGAATGGGGCGTGCGCCGCTTCTTCGTCCGCGACCCCAGCGGCCGGATCATCAACGTCGTCGGCCACCCCTGATCCCCCACCTCACCCGAAACGGATCTCGGGATCGGCGGGGTGTGGCGCGTCGAGAACCGGCTGCGGCAGCCCGCGTAGGTGCTCGTCGACGAAGGCGGTGACGTATCGACGCGTCAGCTCCATCGCACGGATGCCGTCGATGGTGGTGTCCGGTACCTCGATGCCCAGGGCCGTCGCGATCGGCGCGTAGTCGGTGAACGACGAATGCGAGGTGCCCTGCACCGTCAACCAGCGTTTCCAGCCGGTGAAGGCGTCGTAGACCGCGGCCCAGTCGGCCCCGTGCTCGCCGCCGGGCCCGTGGTGGGGTGCGCCCATCATCAGGAACGGCAGGTCGGCGGCGCGGCCGTGGGGTGGGGCCGGGAAGGTGCCGTCCAGGTTGAATCCCGCCCGGATCCTGGCGTCCTCGGCGAGCGCGTACGGCGCGGTGAACCCACCTGCCGAATGGCCACCCATCACGACGCGGGCGAGGTCGAGCGGCAGGCGCCCGGCCAGTTCGTCGAGGACGAACGACACGTCCTGTGCCCGGTTGCGCGCGACCGCCGCGGCATCGGGGCGAGCTCGGCACGCCAGACATTCGGTGCGGCGGCCGTCCGGGAAGGTCACCGCGGCGGATTCGTAGGTGTGGTCGATGCCGATGACCAGGTAGCCGCGGCTGGCGAGTTCCTCGGCGAGTCCGGTCAGCGAGGCGCGCACCATCGTGAATCCGGGTGAGAGCACCACCGTGGGCAGCGGCTGCCCCCACCGCGGCGCGTTGACCCGCGCATGGGTCCGGATGGTGCTCAATGCCGTCGGCGCGACGCCCGTGACGCCGAGGGAGTCGAGAACGAGCGCCGATTCCTCGGCAGTGGCATAGGTATCGAGCCGGCCGATCGGCAGCGCCGCCGGGTACCAGGCCGAGACCATCAGTTCACGGTCACGCTCGGGAACCCAGGGGTCGGGTCGATCGTCGACCAGGTGGAAGTCCTCGACTCCGACCGGCGAGGGCCCGGTGGGCGCCGGCAGCACCCCCGCGAGTTCGGGCCCTGCCGCCGGTGGCGCCGCTGACCCGGGTGCGGCGACCGCTGTGCACAGGGCCGCGATGAGAAGTGCTGTGGGAACGAGGAATCGGCGCAAACCGGGGGCTCACTTTCGATCGGACCTGATCATGTCCCGCCGAGTATCGCGGCCGGACCGGCCTGTTCACATCGGGTAGGTTCCCCACACCCACCCCGAAACGCACCCTGGCCCGACCGGTCCAGCTGTTGTTGTCGGTGGCCGCGCGCATACTGGCGCCATGGCATACGACGCGGAGCTCGCCGAGCGGACCAGAGAGCTGGTGTATCCGCGCGGCGATGCCGAGGAGAAGAAGATGTTCGGCGGGCTCGCCTTCCTGCTCGGCGGCAACATGGCTGTCGCGGTCAGTGGCCGGGGCGGCCTGCTCGTGCGGGTCGACCGGGCCGAGAGCGAAACCCTCGTCGACGGTGCCGGGGTCGCGCCGATGACGATGGGTGGCCGAGACATGCCGGGATGGTTGCACGTGGCCCCGGATCTGCTCGATGACGACGCCGTCTTACAGCAGTGGGTGGAGCGGGGCGTGAACTTCGCGATGAGCCTGCCCCGCGAGAGATGAGCAGCCACCGGCGGTGCGCCGCCGGGTGGGTACGGGCACCGGGACGCCTGCGATGATCTCGACGACGCCCACGATGCTCAACGCGGTCTGCGCGTCATCGGGGCCCCGGCAGGATCCGCATCAGCACCCAGGTGATCATGCGGTAGGCCAGTACCGCGGGTACGACTGTCAGCAGCAGTGCGCGTGCCGCGACAGCGAGGACGGCGAGGGTCGCGAAACCGAGGCCGAGCCCGTCGGGCGATCCGAATCCGTGCCGGGCGGACAGGGCCGTCACCGACCAGTGCAGCACGAGGTAGAGCACCAGCGCCAGGGCCGAAAGGCCGAGTAGTCGCCACCGGGCTGTCGGTAGGTTCTTCATCGGGCCAGCTCCGGTCCCGAGCTGAGGAAGGCGAGCAGCAGGGCGTTGCCGATCACGCCGCCGGTCGCGAAGCGTGAGCGCGTGCCGCTGTGCACCGGCAGACCGAAGAGGTCGGTGGTGCGGTACAGGCGGGTGAACAGCTCCCGGTGTCCGAAGGCACGGGCCGGGGCGAGCGCGAAACCGGTGGCCGAGACCGAGATCCCGAGGATCAGCGGACCGCTGTCCATATCGCCGGGGCCGCTGTGGCCCCGGCCGTACTCGTCGATGGCGCTGAAGCCGAGGATCTCTCGTTCCTGATCGAACAGCCCGCTCGCGAGTTCCTCGGCCAGCGCCCGATCCGCGAAACCGGCGAAGTAGGCCGCCAATCCGGTTCCCGAAGCGCGTGGGGCGTCGTGGGCCCGCCCGTCTATACCCATGCGCTGAATGATCAGCCCGGTGTCGTGGTCGATCTGTACCGCGCGTACCCGCTGTGCCCAGTGCGCGATGACCGTTGAGTGGTCGGCTCCGGTGACCCGGCCGTGCACCGCGATCGCCGCCGCGACCGCGGCCACATCGGTCGGGTACGCCTCGCCGGGGAAGGTCTCGAGCAGTCCGGTGGGCGATGCGAGCAACCGTCGTTCGAACGCCGCGATCAGCGCATCGTGGCGCAGCGCGAGGTCGGCCGGAAACGCTGGATCGACCAGTCGTGCCAATCCCAGCGCGAGGGCGGGATAGGACAGGTAGGCGTGGCCCTCGGCACTGTCGAGGACGGCCAGCCCGTCACGGCCGCCCCAGGCCGAGGTGAACTCCGCGCGCATTTGCGGCAACAGGCTCTTGACCGCCGCGCGGGTGACGACGGGCGCGTACCGCTGCCGCCATTCGGGGTGCGCCAGACACAACTGCGCCAGCCCCTGCGCCGTCATCTGATGTGCGAGCAGCCCCCACATCCCGTCGACCCCGTCTCCCCCGCCGGTGGCTCGCCGGTGATCGTCGTCGTCCTGGAAGGCCACCATCTCCTCGGCCAGCCCACGCACCAGCGCAGGATCGCCGCGATACCACTCGTCGGCATCGAGCCCGCACCACCACCTCGGCAACAAGCACACCACCGAAACAGCCACCACCAACGCCGTCGCTACCGCGAACGGACGGCGCAGCCCGCGCCATCGGCCCACCGTGCCGGTCGAACCGCTCATGGACCCGAAGGTACCTGCGCCACAGTGTTTCTCGCCGCGGCATCGGCCAACCGGGTTCAGCGGGCGTCCGCACCGCCGTTGCCCGAGACGCGTTGCGCACGGTCGCTGACGACAGCCGGGGTGCGATATCGGCCCGAACACCCACGCGTCGTTGCCACATCAGCGCAGCGCGGCGGGCCATAGTGGTCGGATGGGTGACAAGGCCACGATCGCGGACTCGTTCGGACCACTGCTGCGCGCCACCTTGGGGCCGCGGCCGGCAGTGAGCTTCGAATTCTGGGATGGCAGCAGGATCCGGCCCGATGGCGACAGCGCAGGCACGATGCGGGTGCGGTCGGTGGATGCCTTACGCCATTTGGTCTGGGCGCCGGGCGAACTCGGGTTGGGGCGGGCGTTCGTTTCCGGCACGGTGGATCTCGACGGTGACATCTTCCTGATGCTGCGGGCGCTGCAGTCGACCGCCCCGAACGACGCGCGCCTCGGTGCCGGGGCGGCTTGGCGGGCGATCGGCGCCGCGCGGGAACTGGGGGCGCTGGGTCGGCGCCCACCGCGACCGCCGGAGGAGGCGCGCCCGCAGCGCGGGCCGTTGCACACCAAACGCCGTGACGCGGCGGCGATCAGCCATCACTACGACGTCGGCAACGATTTCTACCGGCTGGTGCTCGGGCCGAGCATGACCTACTCCTGTGCACGATTCGTCCCGGACGACGACGGTTCGCTGGAAACCGCCCAGCGCGCCAAGCACGATCTGATCTGCCGCAAACTGGGCCTGTCCGAACAGTCGGGGATGCGCCTGCTCGATGTGGGGTGCGGGTGGGGCTCGATGGCGATACACGCCGCGTCGACCTATGGGGCGCAGGTCGTCGGAGTCACCATCAGCAGAGAGCAGGTCGAGCTCGCCCGCCGGCGAGTCGCCGAAGCGGGATTGTCGGGCAAAGTCGAGATCCGGCTCGCCGACTATCGCGACCTGCGTGGCGAGGGGTTCGACGCCATCTCCTCGATCGGGATGTTCGAACACGTCGGCTCCAAGCGGGCCGCCGAGTACTTCGACACCTTGCGAGCGCTGTTGCGGCCGCGTGGACGGCTGCTCAACCACGCCATTTCCTCCCCGGGCGGCTCGGTCATGCGGAGTCGTTCCTTCGTCGGACGCTATGTCTTCCCCGACGGTGAGCTCGTCGACGTCGGCGAGGTGGCGCTGGCCATGGAGCGCGCCGGTTTCGAGGTCCGGGACGTGGAGGCCCTGCGCGAGCACTACGCGCGCACCCTGCGCCAATGGGTGGCGAATCTCGAAAATGACTGGGAGCAGGCGGTTTCGCTCGCCGGTGCGGGCCGGGCCCGGATCTGGCGGCTCTACATGGCGGCCTCGGCGCTGGGTTTCGAGGACGGTGGGCTCGGGATTCATCAGGTGCTGGGCGTGGTGCCGGAGGCGACGGGCAACGCCGGTATGCCCGCTACCCGGCGCAGCTGGGGATAGCCGCCGAGGTCCGATGACCCCCCGATGCCGGTCCCGCCGCCCGGCACGGCTCGACCGCGACCGATTGATCGTCGTGCGAGATGCGCAGGCGAGCGGGCCGGCTCGGTGTGTCCGCCTCAGCTCAGGGTGTTCAAGGCTGCCGCGTCGTAGGGCTTCACCTCGTCGAGCCGCCCGGCCAAGACCTTCGCCGCCCACTGCGGGTCCTGGAGCAGGGCGCGGCCGACGGCGACCATGTCGAATTCGTCGCGCTCCAGGCGGTCGAGGAGATTGTCGAGGCTGCCGAGTGCGGCGCCCTCGCCGGTGAAGGCGCGCAGGAAGTCGCCGTCGAGACCGACCGAACCCACCGTGATCGCCGTCTTGCCGGTGAGCTTTTTGGTCCAGCCGGCCAGGTTCAGGTCCGAGTCGTCGAATTCGGGCAGCCAGTAGCGGCGGGTGGAGGCGTGGAAGGCATCGACACCGGCCGCGGCGAGGGGCGCCAGGATCGCCTCCAGCTCCTGCGGGGTCTCGGCCAGACGCGCCTGGTATGCCTCCTGCTTCCACTGCGAGTAGCGGAAGATCACCGGGAACTCCGGTGCGACGACGGCGCGGACCGCGGCCACGATCTCGGCCGCGAACTTGGTGCGTGACACCGGGTCACCGCCGTAGGCGTCGTCGCGGCGGTTCGTCCGCTCCCACAGGAACTGGTCGAGCAGGTAGCCGTGGGCGCCGTGCAGTTCGACGCCGTCGAAACCGATGCGCTCGGCAGCCGCGGCCGCCTCGACGAACGCGGCGATGACCTCGTCCAGGTCACGCGAGGTCATCGCCTTGCCCGCGCCCTCGTTGCCGTGGACATCGATACCGGAGGGACCGACCGGCGGTGCGTCGGGGTAGGGAGCCTCGCCGTGGTTGCGGACCATGCCGATGTGCCACAGCTGGGGCACGATGGTGCCGCCCGCCGCGTGGACGTCCGCGGCGACCTTTGCCCAGCCGGCCAGTTGCTCGTCGCCGTGGAAGCGTGGCACCCGGTCGCTCTGCCCGGCCGAGTCGTGACCGACGTAGGTCCCCTCGGTGACGATCAGCCCCACGCCCGCGCCGGCACGCCGCGCGTAGTAGGAGCGCACATCGTCACCGGGTACGCCGCCCGGGGAGAACATGCGTGTCATCGGCGCCATGACGATGCGGTTCGGAACGGTCAGGCCGTTCAGCGTGATGGGCCTGGACAGAATCTCGGCCGTGCGGGTGGCGTCGGACGCGGTGACGATCACAGATGCTCCTCATAATTACCTGACAAAGTCGATGGTTGAGAACTTCAAGCAATATGGCCACGGTAGAGGTAGATATTTGAGATGGTCAAGTTTCTGCCGATAAGGTGGGCTCATGCCCGACGATCCCCACGCCGACACCGCCCAGCTGCTGGAGCTGCTGTCGGTGTCGCTGGGCGTCTACTACAGCGACTTCGCCGCCGCGTCGGCGAGCCAGAACCTCACCGCGAGCCAGAGCAAGGCACTGGTGGTGCTGCGCCGGGGGCCGATCGCGATGCGCGCGCTCGCCGAGACGCTGGCCTGCGACGCGTCCAACGTCACCGGGATCATCGACCGGTTGGCCAAGCGCGGCCTGGTGCGCCGCGAGACCAGCGCGACCGATCGTCGCGTCACCAACGTGGTGATCACGGCGGAGGGCGAGCGCGTCACCGACGCGGTCAGGGCGAACATGTGTGTCACCCGTGACGGCCTGAACAGTCTCTGCGACCGGGACCGCGACAGCCTGTACGCGCTGCTGAACCGGGTCTTCCTCGTTCGCCCGGAGTGAGTACGCCCGAGCCGCCGCGCAAACCGGCTGCGGCCGAAGAGTTTTGATCGACGTGGCCCACGCCCCCGTCCGGGCACAATAGGGCGCATGAGTGCTGCCCTGCCCACGGTCGAGTGGGTCGATGCCGTGGTCGTCGGCGCCCGGTGCGCCGGTTCGGCCACCGCCGCCACGCTGGCACGGGCCGGCCGCGAGGTCGTGGTTCTCGACGCCGCCGCTTTTCCCTCCGACACCCTGTCCACGCATCTGCTGTGGCCGGCGGGGTTGGCCGAATTGCGGCGGCTGGGCGCGTTGACGGCAGTCGAAGCCCTGGGCGCGCCCCGGTTGACCAACGCCTTCGCCCACGGTGCGGGTCACACCGTCGCCTCCTCGTTCCCCGCGGTCGACGGCGTCGACTACGCCATGTGCGTGCGCCGCACCGGACTCGATACCGCGCTGGTGCGCGTCGCCGAGGCCGCCGGTGCCGAGGTGCGGTCGCGCTGCCGGGTCACCTCGGTGCTCTGGGACCGAAATCGTTGCGTCGGAGTGCGTTACCTCGACGATGCGGGCCGGGTCGGAGAGATCCGTGCCGCGCTGGTCGTCGGGGCAGACGGTCGCCGCAGCACGATCGCGCGGGCAGCGGCTGCCGAGCGGCCGTTTCTCACGGTGCCCAGCGGGCGGGACTGCTATTACGCCTACTGGCGCGACTCCGGCGCGCATCCGCGCCAGGTCGCGACCCAGTGGCGCGCCGGTGCCGATCTGGGCACCGCTTTTCCCTGCGACGACGGACTGGTGCTCTGCCTGGTCCAGCCTCCGGCCGGGCGCGCGGACGGGCACGGCCGGGGCACGGCCGAACGCAACTACACCGAGGCCGTCGCCCGGATCCCCGAGCTAACGGCCCGCCTGCGGGGTTGCACCCGAGTCGGCCGGGTGCGCGCGGCCACACGCCTGTCCTCCTACTTCAGGCGTTCCACGGGCCCCGGGTGGGCGCTGCCCGGCGACTCGGGTCACTTCAAGGATCCCGTCACCGCGCAGGGCATTCGCGACGCCCTGCGTTATGGGCGGCTGCTCGCCGAATCGGTCGCCGGGGTCCTCGACGATCCGCGCGCACTCGACGCGGCGCTGGCCCGATGGGAGCGCCGTCGCATCACCGAATGTCGCGAGATCTTCCACTGGACCAACCGGCTGGCCCTTGGGGAAGCCATGCGCCCCTTGGAGATCGAGCTCTACCGCAGCGCGGCCGCCGACCCGGAGCTGGCGGCGATCACCGCGGGCATCTTCTCCCGCACCCACCGGCCCGCCGAGTTGTACACCCCGGCACGGGCCCTGCATCTGGCCGTGCGTGCCCTGCGCCACCAGGACACCTCCGCGGTCCTCACCGATCTGGTGCGCGAGATCGGCGACTCCGGCCGCGAATGGCTCACCTCACGAACAATCCTGCACGGCACAGCGACCGATCTCGCGATACCGCGCACACCGTCGCACCTCACCACCACCCGTCCGGGAGAGCCGGTCGAATCACGCTGATCGACCGTCGCCGGAAACTCGGTTCGCGGGCACCGCGAACCGGCTGCCGGCACGCTCGCGGCGGGTGAGTCGCGCAGAGTGGTCAGTAGGCGAAGAGCAGGATCTCCTCGCGGGTGTAGTCGTGGTCGGGATGGTTGGCGCTCAAGTGCTGGTTCGCGCGCTCGACCAGGTCGTCTTCGTCGGCGCCGACGATCAGGTCTCCGCAGGGACAGCGCAGTCTGGTTTTCACTTCTGATCCTCTCGATCGGACATCTGTCCGGACAGTACCGCCCACGCAGGGGCACGTCTCGCCCTACCCGAGCACCCCTCGGCCACTTCGGATTTCACCTGAGCCCTTGTCGTCGTACCGTAGTTGAAATACAGTCTAGACACCTGTCCAGACACTGAGGGAGACACGGTGCCGAGCAATCTGCGTCCCGACGACGGCTGCACGCTGCTGATCGACGGAAAACTGAGCAAGGGGTCCGGTGGCGTCTTCGCGACCGGCAACCCGGCGACCGGCGAGCACCTGGGCTGGGCGGCCGATGCTCGCACCGAGGACATGGCGGCGGCGATCGCCGCCGCTCGTACCGCCTTCGATGACACCGGCTGGTCGACCGATCCCGCCTTCCGGGCGCGTTGCCTGCGGCAACTGCGCGAGGCGCTGCGCGAGCACATCGAAGAGCTGCGCGAGATCACCATCGCGGAGGCGGGCGCACCGCGCATGCTCACGGCGGGACCACATCTGGAGGGGCCGGTGCACGATCTGGGCTTCTTCGCCGATCTCGCCGAATCCTATTCCTGGCGAACCGATCTGCCGATCGCCGAACCGATGGGCATGCGCACCCGCAGGCAACTGCGCCGGGAGGCCGTGGGGGTGGTCGGGGCGATCACGCCGTGGAACTTCCCGCACCAGATCAACCTCGCCAAGGTCGGCCCAGCACTGGCGGCGGGCAACACCGTGGTGCTCAAACCCGCGCCCGACACCCCGTGGTGCGCGGCCGCGCTGGGAATTCTCGCCGCCGAGCACACCGACATCCCGCCGGGTGTGTTCAACGTGGTCACCGCCGCCGACCACCTGATCGGTGCCCAGCTCGCCGAGGACCAGCGGGTGGACCTCGTCTCCTTCACCGGTTCCACCGCGACCGGCAGATCCGTGATGGCCGCGGCGGCGGGCACGGTCAAGAAGGTTTTTCTCGAACTGGGTGGCAAGTCCGCGTTCGTCGTGCTCGACGACGCCGACATCGCGGCGGCCTGCGCTATGGCCGCCTTCTCGGTGTGTGTGCACGCCGGTCAGGGCTGCGCGCTCTCGACGCGACTGCTCGTGCCGCGCAGCGCTTACGACCGGGCCCTCGAGGTGACCGCCGCGACGATGTCGGGTATCCGCGCCGGCGACCCGGCCGACCGGCGCACCGTCTGCGGCCCGCTGATCTCGGCACGACAGCGCGACCGGGTCGAGAGCTATATCGCGCTCGCCCGGCGCGAAGGCGGCGAGGTGGTGATCGGTGGCGGGCGACCGGCCGGGCGGGACGAGGGATTCTTCGTCGAGCCCACCCTGATCGCCGGACTGCCGAACCAGTCGCGGGTGGCGCAGGAGGAGATCTTCGGCCCGGTGCTGGTGATCCTGCCCTACGACGGCGACGACGAGGCGATCCGGATCGCCAACGACTCCCCCTACGGCTTGTCCGGCTCGGTGTGGGGCACCGACCCCGAGCGGATCGACAAGGTCGTCTCCGGAATCCGGACCGGCACCCTCGGCGTCAACGGCGGCACCTGGTATTCGGTCGACGCGCCGTTCGGCGGCTACAAGCAGTCCGGCATCGGACGCGAGATGGGCGTCGCGGGCTTCGAGGAGTACCTCGAGACCAAACTCGTCGCCTATCCGGCGTGAACATCGTCGGCCCCCAACAGTTCTCGAGGAGTTTCCCATGACACGTTTCACCGACCGGACAGCGATCGTCACCGGCGCGGCCCAGGGCATCGGCGCGGCCTACGCCAAAGCGCTTGCCGCTGAGGGCGCCCGGGTCGTGGTGGCCGACATCAATGCCGAAGCAGGTGAGTCGGTGGCGAAGGAGATCGTCGCGGCGGGTGGGGTCGCGGCGTTCTGCGCCGTCGACGTCGCCGATCCCGACTCCGCCGCCGCGCTCGCGGCCTTCACCGTCGAGAAGTTCGGTGGCATCGATCATCTGGTGAACAACGCCGCCATCTACGGCACCATGAAGCTGAACCTGCTGCTGACGGTGCCGTGGGACTACTACAAGCACTTCATGAGCGTGAACTTCGACGGCGCCCTGAATGTGACCCGGGCCGTGTGGCCCACGATGAAGCGCACGGGCGGGTCCATCATCAACCAGTCCTCCACGGCCGCGTGGACGTACTCGAGCTTCTACGGCCTGGCCAAAGTCGGCGTGAACGGCCTCACCCAGCAGTTGGCGCAAGAGCTCGGCGGCTCCGGCATCCGCATCAACGCCATCGCCCCCGGCCCGATCGACACCGAGGCGACCAAGACGATCACCCCGCCCAGCATCGTCGCGGGCATGATCGAGCGGCTGCCGCTCAAACGGATGGGCACACCGCAGGATCTGGTCGGCGCGTGCCTGTACCTGCTCTCCGACGACGCCGACTGGGTCACCGGGCAGATCTTCAACGTCGACGGTGGACAGGTGATCCGATCGTGAGCGCCGCACCCGCACCCCGGGTCGGCTACATCGGGCTCGGCAACATGGGCGCTCCGATGGCGCGCAGGCTCGTCGACTGGTCCGGTGGCCTGGTGGTGTGCGACGCCCGACCGAGCGCCACCGAGAAGTTCGCGGCGGCCGGCGTCGCGGTGGCCGCCAGCGCGGCCGAAGTCGCGGCACGGGCCACGGTGATCTCGGTGACCGTCCTCGACGACGCACAGGTCCGCGAAGTGCTCACCGGTGACCAGGGCATCCTGCGCACCGCGCGTCCGGGCACGGTGGTGGCCGTCCATTCGACGATCGCCGACAGTACCGCGGTCGAGTTGGCCCAACTGTGCCGAGCACGCGACGTCGATCTCGTCGACGCGCCGGTCAGCGGTGGGGCGCCCGGCGCGAAGCAGGGCCGGCTCGCGGTGATGGTCGGTGGCAGCGAGTCCGCCTTCGCGGCCGTACAGGGTCCGTTCGGCTGCTGGGCCGACCTGGTCGTGCACGCCGGTCCGGTGGGCGCGGGCACGCGGATGAAGCTGGCGCGAAACCTGCTGCACTTCGTTTCCTTCACCGCCGCGGCCGAGGCCGCGCGCCTGGCCGAGCACGCCGGTCTCGACGTCCGCCGCCTCGGCGAGGTGGTCCGCCATTCCGATGCGGTGACCGGCGGCGCCGGCGCGATCATGTGGCGCGAGACGACCGCTGCACTCACCGGCGACGACCCCTGGCTGCCGATCATGAGCCACGTCCGCGATCTCGGCGAGAAGGATCTGCGGCTCGCCCTGGACCTCGGTGACCGGCTCGGTACCGAATTACCGCTGGCACGGCAGGGTTTGGAACACCTCGCCGCCGGACTAGGTCTCCCCCACCCCACCCGGCAATCGACAGGAGCAGATGATGACCGATGACGCCCGTGCCCGCGGACTCACCCGAATGCAGGAGGTCTACGGCTGGAAGCCGCCCGAGATCGACGGCGCGTTCTTCGCCACCACGGTCGACCACCTGTTCGCCGAGATCTGGTCCCGCCCCGGACTCAGCGACCGCGACCGCAGGTTGTTGCTGCTGGGCGCGCTCACCGCCCAGGGCCGGATGGAGACCGCCGAGATCCAGATCCACGGTGCCCTGCACAACAAGGAAATGTCGGAAGAGCAGCTTCGCGAAATCGCATTGTTCCTGTGTCATTATGTCGGCTGGCCGAACGGCACCCGCCTCGATACCGCGATCAGCACCGTCACCGCTCGTGTGCGGGACGGGGGCGAACCGCGGATGCGCAGGCTCAAATAGGCATCGAGCATCGACCCGACTAATATGGAACAGTGTCCGAAAACCATTCTGATCCCGCAATTCTCGAGGCCACCCGTCGGCGGCTGACCGAGAAGCAGGCCGACACCGTCGATCGGCTGACGAAAGCCGCCGTCGACGTCATCAAAAAGCAGGGTTTCGCCGGGCTCACCGTGCGCCAGGTGGCCGCGGCGGCCGGCGTCGGCACCGCGACGGCGTATACGTACTTCTCCTCGAAGGAACACCTGGTCGCGGAGGTGTTCTGGCGCCGGTTGCTGCAGTCCCCGCAGCTCGAGCACGACAGCGATCAGACCGCGGCGCAGCGGGTGGTCGCCACGCTGCGCCAGGTCTCGTTGATGGTCGGCGGGGAGACCGAGCTGGCGGGCGCGGTCACCAGCGCCCTGCTCGGGCAGGACCCGGACGTATCGCATCTGCGGGTGCGCATCGGCCTGGAGATCCGTCAGCGCATCGCTCGCGCCCTTGGCCCCGATCCCGACCTCGATGTCCTCGCGGCGTTCGAAATGCTCTACGCGGGTGCGCTGGTGCGCGCGGGCATGGGGTACGGAACATATGACGAAATGGCGGACCGGATCGAGAAGTCGGTATATCTGATCCTGCAGTGACACAAGGGTCCACCCGCCGCGACACACATAAAAGAACCGCCACCCGGATCGGGTGGCGGTTCTTTGTGTATATTGCGCCCCGACCGATAACTGTAGTACCGTCTGGACACGTGTCTATATGCGCGGCAGTGCGGTGCGAAACGACATCGGGGGCCGCCTGACCGACAAGATTGAGAGGTCTTCGATGACGCTTCTGCAACCGCGGCGAGTCTCCGGCGGCGAACACGAGCACGGTCACCTCGAGGAGTTGCGCACCGATCCGATCGCCCTGATGCGGCGGGTGCGCCAGGAGTGCGGCGACGTCGGGGTCTTCGAGCTCGCCGGGCGCGATGTGGTGCTGCTCTCCGGCGCCGAGGCCAACGAATTCTTCTTCCGGGCAGGCGATGAGGACCTCGACCAGGAGGCGGCCTACCCGTTCATGAAACCGATCTTCGGCGAAGGAGTCGTTTTCGACGCGAGCCCCGAGCGCCGCAAGGAAATGCTGCACAATCAAGCATTGCGCGCGGAGTCGATGCGCGGTCACGCGGCGACGATCTCGCACGAAGTGGATCGGATGATCGCCGGATGGGGCGATTCCGGCGAGATCGATCTGCTGGACTTCTTCGCCGAGCTGACGATCTACACTTCCTCGGCCTGCCTCATCGGCACCAAATTCCGCAACGAACTCGACAGCCGTTTCGCCGAGCTGTATCACGATCTCGAGCGCGGCACCGACGCGCTCGCTTATGTCGATCCCTATCTGCCGATCGAGAGTTTCCGCAAACGCGACGAATCGCGCCGTGCACTCGTCGAGCTGGTCGGCGAGATCATGGATCGGCGCATCGCCACGCCACCACAGGGCAAGGAGGAACGGGATCTGCTCGATGTGCTGGTCTCGATACGCGACGAAGACGGGAACCCGCGCTTCTCGGCCTCGGTGGTCACCGGCATCTTCATCTCGATGATGTTCGCCGGCCACCACACCACCTCCGGCACCTCCGCCTGGACGATGATCGAACTGCTCCGCCATCCGGGCACCCTGGCCTCCGTGGTGGGCGAACTCGACAGCCTCTTCGCCGACGGCTCCGAGGTGAGTTTCCGTGCGCTGCGCCAGATTCCGCAGTTGGAGGCAGCACTCAAGGAGACCCTGCGGTTGCATCCGCCCCTCATCATCCTGATGCGCGTGGCCAGGGACGAATTCGAGGTGTGCGGGCATCGGATCGCACCGGGCGATCTCGTCGCCGCCACACCGGCGGTGTCGAACCGGCTGCCCGAGGACTTCCCCGAGCCCGATGCCTTCGATCCCGGCCGCTACATCGACCCGGAACAGGCCGACATCGTCAACCGCTGGACCTGGATCCCGTTCGGCGCGGGCAGGCACCGCTGCGTAGGCGCCGCGTTCGCGCTCATGCAGATGAAGGCCATCTTCTCGATCCTGTTGCGCGACTGGGAGTTCGAGATGGCGCAGCCTTCGGATACCTACCGCAACGATCACTCCAAGATGGTCGTCCAGCTACAGCAGCCGTGCCGCGTGCGGTACCGCAGGCGCCGATAGCGAACCTGCGGTGGGGAGCGGTCACCGCCGTGCGGCCAACCGCTCCCCACCGCAGCGGGCGCTCACCTTCGCAACGGCGCTTCGGGCTGCACCTCGCTGACGATCACGTGCGCACCGCGCGGCGTGCTCACCACCGCACTGACCACCGCTGCCAGGTCGGAGGCGCGCAGCATGTAGGGGTGCCGGGTGAATCCCCACTTCGACCAGTCCTGCAGCAGCGGCTCGATGTCCTCGACGGTGGCGTCGGTCCCCATCTCGGTCGCGGTCGGCCCGGGCCGCACCAAGGACACCCGGACCCCGGTGCCCTCGAGCTCCATGCGCAGCTGGGTCGACAGGGTCTCCAACCCGGATTTGGCGGCGCTGTAGGCGCCGGTGCGGGGACGCGGGATCACCGAGCAGTCCGAGCCGATGAGCACCACATCGCCGCGTTGCCGTTCGACCATGCCGGGAACGAGTTGCCGCAGCATCCGGTGCGGCCCCGCCAGGTGCACGTCTAGCTGGCGGACGAAGTCGGCCGAGGACATCTCGTACACCTGACCGAATTTCACCACCCCGGCCGCGGACACCAGGATCTCGATGTCGCCCAGTTCTTCGCGTGCGGCGGCGACGAACTCCTCGACGGAGTCGTCGTCGGTCACATCGAGCCGGTGCGCGAACGCGGTACCGCCCTTGTCCCGGATGACCTTCGCGACCGCCTCGCACTCGGCCACCCGCCGCGCGCCCAGCGCCACGGGATGCCCGAGTTCGGCCAGGGCTTGCGCGGTGGCGGCGCCGATGCCCGACGAGGCGCCGGTGACCACCGCGGGCCGGCTCGGCGGATGGGGTTCGAATCGTGGCATGGTCGCACCTTCCTCCCGGCCCAGACCAGAACTGGACACCTGTCTGGACAATACTACGTATTGCCTCGCCGGGGCCCCGGAATCCCTACTCGTAGCTGACTTGCCAGTGCTTGATGCCGTTGATGAAACTCGAGCGCAGCCGGGTGGGCTCGGCCACCTGGCGCAGGTTCGGCATCGCGTCGGCGATGGCGCCGAAGATCAGTTCCAGTTGCAGGCGGGCCAGATTCGCGCCGACACAGTAGTGCGGGCCGGTGCCACCGAAACCCAGGTGGGGGTTGGGGTCTCGGCGGATGTCGAAGGTGAACGGGTCGCCGAACACGGACTCGTCGAAATTCGCCGAACTGTAGAACATCGCCACCCGCTGCCCGCGACGGATCGGTTGCCCGCTCAGCTCCGTGTCCGCGGTGGCGGTGCGCTGGAACGCGATCACGGGGGTGGCCCAGCGCACGATCTCGTCGGCGGTGGTGCGCGGGCGTTGCGCGCGGAAGATCTCCCACTGTTCGGGATGGTCGACGAAGGCCTTCATCCCGTGGGTGGTCGCGTTGCGGGTGGTCTCGTTGCCCGCCACTGTCAGCAGGATCATGAAGAAGCCGAACTCGTCCGGGGTCAGCGATTGCCCGTCGATGTCGGCGGTGACGAGTTTGGACACCAGGTCCTCGCCGGGATCCTGGCGGCGGGTCTCGGCCATCTGCCAGGCATAGCCGAGCAGGCCCGCCGTCGCCTCGATCGGATCACCGTATTCGGGGTCGTCGAAATTGAGCATCTGATTCGACCAGTCGAACAGGCGCAACCGGTCCCGCTGTGGCACGCCGAACAATTCGGCGATCGCCTGTAGCGGCAGCTCACGGGCGACCTGGTCGACGAAGTCGCCGCCACCGTCGGCCCGAGCCGCGTGCACGATGGCCTCGGCGCGCACGGTCAGCGCCGCGCGCAGGGCTTCGATCGCGCGCGGGGTGAACCCGCGAGAGATGATCCGCCGCAGTTGGGAATGCTTGGGCGGGTCCAGGTTCAGCAGCATGGCCTTGGTCGCCTCGAAGGTGTCGGCCGTGACGGTCCCGGGCAACCGGAGCACCGACCCCTTGGCGGCGGCGGAGAACAACCCGGGGTCGCGCGAGATCGCCCGCACATCCTCGTGCCTGGTGACGACCCAGAACCCACCGTCCTGGTGGGGCACACATTTGTCGTCGGATTGGCTGTTCCACCACACGGGGGCGGTCTTGCGCAGTAACGCGAACTCCGCCACGGGCGCGCGATCAGCCCACAGCGCGGGGTCGGAGAAATCCAGTTCGGCGGGCAACGAGAGCGGGGACACCAGTACCTCCTGTGCCCGGGAACCGGGCGGTGATCATCGGGTCGAGGCGAGCACGACAGTGACCGCCTCACGTGCGGGTGACGAATTCCCGGGCCCACCGGTAATCCGCCTTGCCGGTGGGCGAGCGCAGGATCGCCGGACACCGGAGGATGGTTTTGGGCAGCTTGTAGCCGGCGATGTGCTCGGCGCATTCGGCGAGCAGGTCCGCATCGGTGACGCGATCGTCGTCCACGTGCACGATGGCCACGACCTCGCTGCCCCACCGCTGCGACGGCCGGCCGACCACGACGACGTCGAGCACCGCGGCATGTGCGGCCAGGGCGCGCTCGACCTCCTCGACGAAGATCTTCTCGCCGCCGGAATTGATCGTCAGGTTGTCGCGCCCGAGCAGCTCGATCCGCCCGTCGTCGAGGATCCTGGCGCGGTCACCCGCGATGGACCAGCGCGTCCCGTCGACGACCGGGAACGTCCGCGCGGTCTTCTCCTCGTCGCCGAGATACCCGAGCGGGATGCGACCGCTGCGGCCCAGCCAGCCCACCGATCCGGGTTCGTCGACGATCTTGCCGAGCTCCTCGTCGATCACCGCGGTGTGGGGGTCGGCGGGCACGAAACTGCCCGGACGAACGGAGGCGGCGGCATCGAAGATCTGTGTCATCTGGATGCCGGATTCCGAGGAGCCGACCGAATCGACAACGAGGATCGGCCGGTCGAACGCCGCGATCAGCCGCTGCCGGACAGCCGGGGTCAGTGGCGCACCCGCATTGTGGATCGCGGCCAGCGCGCTCAGATCGTAGTCTCGCCGTTCGAGTTCGGTCGCGATCGGTCTCGCCATCGCGTCACCGACCACCGGGAGCGCGACCACCCGTTCCTTCGACACCGCGTCCAGGATCGCGGCCGCGTCGAACCGGTCGGCCACGGTCGGCAGCACCAGGGTGCCACCGTTGGTGACGGCCTGGAACAGCAACCACTGCGCGGCGCCGTGCATGAACGGCGCGGCCACGACCAAGCGGTACGCACCGCCGGTAGCGTTCGCCGAATCCGCCACTTCCGCATAGGAATCGAGCTGTTCGCCGGTGCCGAACCGGGTACCGCCCATCGCGGCACGGTAGATGTCGTCCTGACGCCAGAGCACACCCTTGGGCATCCCGGTGGTGCCGCCGGTGTAGAGCAGGTAGAGGTCTTCGCCGTCCGGTTCGGGCAGCGCACCCGGGGGTGCGGTGGCCACCGCCTGTTCGTAGTCGACGGCCCCCGGCAGCAGGTCGTGACCGCTGTCGTCGGCGACCTGGATCAGCAGCACGGGTTCGGGCAGATCCGGCAGTACCGCGGCCACTCGTGGCGCGAATTCGGCTTGGTACACCAGCACTCGCGTCCGCGCGTCGCGCAGCAGGTACGCCAGCTCCTGCTCCACATAGCGGTAGTTGATGTTGAACGGGACCGCGCGGGCGCGGTAGGCCCCGATCAGGATTTCCGGGTACTCCGTGCGGTTGCGCAGGTAGACGCCCACATGGTCCTGTCCGGACTGGTGCCGGGCGAGCGTGGAGCGCGCCGTGCGCAGACCGATCCCCCGTCCCACCAGGAATCGCGCGAATCCCGAGACCCGGTGGTTCGTTTCGGCATAGGTGACGCGACGGTCGCCCTGCACGATGAATTCCCGTGCCGGAATCACCGTGGCCACCGTCTCGAAGACGTTCGACAAACTGAAAGCCACCATCGAGCGCGCACCTCATCTATTCATCCGACCGCTTGGTCGAATTACCGTCCGGACAGGTGTCCATCATACGAAGAACCGGTCGTTTCGAGGAGCGAATCGACGGACGGCACCGGAATGAACAGCGCGGCGGCGCAACCCCACTCGACATGCTGGGAAAGTCCCGAAACCCCGCCGCCGCGAGAAAGCATGTAGTACCGTCCAGACTGGTGTCCAGTTGATTGCACGGGCATCTGATCACCGAGGGGACGCGCAATGTTTCCTGCTTTCTCCAGGAATTCGCGAGTGAATATCGGGGCCGGGCCCACAACGCAATTGCCACCCGCACCCGCCGATATTCCCCTGTCAGCGCGCACGGTACTGCGACGAAACTTCGCCGAGACGATCGTGTCCGCGCTCGCCACTTTCGGCCGCGCACTGCGCATCGGCGCCACCGCCGTCCGGATCGGCGCGGGCGACGCGGTACGCCTGCGGTTCCAGTTGCGCGAAACCCTCCATCAGGCCTGGTTTCTGGTGAAGGTGACGGCAGTGCCCGCCGTCCTGATGGCCATTCCGTTCGGGGTGATCCTGTCCGCCCAGGTCGGCAACATCGTGTCCCAGCTCGGCGCGAACTCGATGATCGGTGCCGCGGGCGGGCTCGGTGTGATCAAACAGGGTGCGCCGATGGCCGCCGGCATTCTGCTCGGCGGTGCGGGCGCCGCCGCCATCGCGGCCGACCTCGGCGCTCGCACCGTCCGCGAGGAGGTCGACGCCCTGCGGGTGATGGGTGTCGATCCGGTCCAGCGCCTCGTGGTGCCGCGCATCGCCGCGATGATGCTGATCGCCCCGTTGCTCAATGTGCTGATCATCGTCGTCGGCATCGCGGCCGGCTACGCCGTGGCGGTCACCGCGCTCGATGTCACGCCCGGTAGCTACTGGGATTCGTTCGGCGCGTTCACCACCTCCCTCGATGTCTGGGTGTCACTGGCGAAGTCACTGATGTTCGGCTTTCTCGTGGTCGTGATCGCCTGCCAGCGCGGGCTCGAGGCCCGGGGCGGTCCACGCGGAGTGGCCGACGGTGTCAATGCGGCGGTGGTGCTCTCGGTCGCGGCGATCACCGTGCTCAATACCGTTGTCACCCAAGTGGTGACGATGTTCGTCCCGATGCGGGCGGCCTGATGACCGCCAGCCCCTATCTGCCGTTCGGTGTGCGCTGGGTGGGCCGGTTGCGCCGCCGGGTGGGCCCGGTCAGCCCGATCCAGTCCCTGGGCTTCGTCATCGGGTTCTGCTGGCAGGTGCTGTCCTCGGTGCCGTACACGCTGGCGCGCTACCGGCGTCAGACGCTCACCGCGATCACGGACATGACCTGGGGACGCGGGTCGGTCATCGTCGGTGGCGGGGTGGTGCCGCTGATGCTGCTGATGGGCGCGGCGATGGGTGCCTCCATCGGCATCGAGGCCTACCACGCGCTCGACGCAATGGCGCTGGGCCAGCTCAGCGGGCTGATCTCCGCGTTCGGTGTGACCAGAGAGCTGGCGCCGATCGCGGCGGGGGTGGGCTTCGCCGCGCAGGCGGGCTGCCGGATGACGGCCGAGATCGGCTCCATGCGGATCTCGGAGGAGATCGACGCGCTGGAATCGATGGGTATCCGGTCGGTGCCCTTCGTCGTCACCACCCGGGTGGTGGCCGGGATCATCGCGGTGGCACCGGCCTTCGTCGTGGCGCTGATCCTGAGCTATCTGTCCTGCGAGCTGATCGTGACCACGATCCACGACGTGCCGGCCGGCACCTACGACCACTACTTCGATCAGTTCGTGCTCGGTTGGGACGTGGTCGCCGCGACCGTCAAGGTGGTGGTGTTCGCGATCGCCGTCGTGCTGATCCATTGCTACCAAGGCTATTTCGCGACCGGCGGGCCCGAGGGCGTCGGCATCGGTTCCGGGCGGGCCATCCGGGCCAGCCTGGTGGCGATCATCGCGCTCGACATGGTGGCCACCGTCGTTCTCTGGGGCTTTCGCTCCCCGATCACGTTCACGGGGTGATCCCATGCCGCCGTACGCCCTTCCCGGAACCGAGGTCGGACCACGACGCGCCCGTGTCCTGGGCGTCTGCGCCGTCGTCGTGCTGATCGTCGGCGTGCTCTCGTGGCACGTGTACCCGGAGTCGCTGGGACGCGACGAGATCCGGGTGTCGCTGCACACCGATCGAGTGGGCGCCGGTGTCGGGCCGGGCACCGATGTGCGCCTCGACGGGGTGCGGGTCGGCTCGGTCGAGGCCATCACTCCCGTGGGTGACGGGCGGGAGAAGATCGCGGTCGTCTTGCAGCGCCCGCAGCTGTTCGGGCTCACCGACACCGTGGACGTGGAATTCGCGCCCGGCAACCTCTTCGGCATCAGCGCCCTGAATCTCGTGCCGCGCCCCGGCGGGACCGAACTCGATGACGGTTCCTCCGTCGACCTCGACACCGACCGGGTCCGCGACGCCACCCTCTCCGCCCTGCTGCGATCCACCGGCGGACTCACCGAGCAGGTACTCACCCCGCAGCTCGCCGAACTGCTGCGCAAGGTCTCGACCGACCTGCGCTCGTTCACCCCGCTGCTGCAAGCACTCGGCGCCACGCTGCGTGCCTACGCCGACACCCGCCGACTCCCCCCGTCGGTCCTGGCGAGCTCGTTCGGCTCGGTGCTGGCCGGTCTGCCGCCGATGCTGACCGGCGCGGTGGACGTGCTCAACGCCGCCTACACCAACGAATACCTCCGCTCGCCGGAGAACCTGGCCCGCTTCGCGGAGTTCTGGGGCGATATGCAATACGAACTGCTGCCCGCGGTCACCGCGCTGATGACCACGGCCCGCACGCATTTCGCGGGCCTGACACCGATGGCCGGCTTGCTGCTCGACGAGGTCACCGCGACGGTGGGCCCACCGGGGCACTCGGCGCAGCGCCTCGCCGCGCTGCTCGAACGGCTCGGCGCCGCCTTCCGCGAGACCCCCGACGGCCCGATCCTGCGGGTCGCGGTCGAGCTCGACACCGTGCCGGGGCTGGCCGTGCCGCTCACCGCGTTGCTCGGCACCGCGAACGGAGGTCGCTGATGCGAACCCGCTCCCTGGCCCTGCGGGTGGCGATCGCGCTGGCGCTGACGATCGTGGCCCTGGTAGGCATCTTCCGGTTGATCGAGCGACCGGTGCGTGGTGCCACCGACACCTACACCGCGCTGTTCACCGACGCGAACGGCCTGCGCATCGGCGACGATGTGCGATTGCACGGGGTGCAGGTGGGCAAGGTGTCGGGGATCGACCTCGACGGCGCCCTGGCCCGGGTGCGGTTCACCGTGGTCCGCGCACATCCGATCGACACCGGCGCCACGATCGCGGTCCGGTACCAGAATCTCACCGGCTTCCGGTATCTCGAGATCGTCGCACCGGCCCGGCCGAGCACACCGCGCGCGCCGGAGGCCGTGTTCGGCACCGCCGAAACCGTGCCGTCCTTCGACATCACGACGCTGTTCAAGGGCTTGCAGCCGGTGCTCGCGCAGCTGTCCACCGAGGAGATCAACCGCTTCACCACCAGCCTGCTCGCGGTGATCCAGGGCGACGGGTCGGGACTGGGTCCCGCGCTCGACGCCGTCGACACGCTGAGCCGCTACGCCTCCGACCGCCAGGCCGTGTTGTCCACGCTCGTGCGCAATCTCGCCCAGATCGCCGATCGCCTCGGCGGGAAGTCGGGGCAGGCCGTGCAACTGCTGACGAATCTGACCAGCCTGTTCACCGCTATCGCCGAGAAGCTGCCCGGTCTCGTAGACTTCTCGCTCGCCATTCCCCCGGTGATCCAGCCGATCCGGGCGATGCTGACGGCCGCGGGCATCACCGGTGACGAGGGCAGCGACCTGGACCTGGCGTTGCGCAGGGCCTTCCCGGATCCGCGGGTCGCCGCGGAGGTGTTCGCCGGGCTGCCCGGTCTGGTCCAGACGATGGCCGCCGCGGTACCGGCACCCGGGGAGGCGATGACCTGCGCGCACGGCACGGCCGCCGCTCCCGAGCCGCTGCGGGTACTGATCGCCGGGCAGGGGGTGACACTGTGCCGCACCCGATGAGACGTTTGCTCGCCCGCCGCTCGGCGCGGGTGGGCGACCTGGGCTGGGGCATCGCCGGGGTGTGCGGGGCCGTGCTGCTCACCATCGCCCTCGGTGTGGTCGCGGTGGTCGGGACGAGCGCCGAACGCGAGTATGCCGCCGATCTGGCGCACGCCGGTGCGCTGCGCGAAGGCGACGACATCCGGATCGCCGGCATCACGGTCGGGCAGGTGCGGTCGCTGACATTGCTGCCCGACCGGGTCCGGATGGCGTTCACCGTGCGCGAGGAGGTGTTCCTCGGCGACCGGACGATGCTCGACATCCGCATGCTGACCGTGGTCGGCGGCTACTACGTGGCCGTGCAGCCGGCCGGGGACACACCGCTGGGTTCGGCGGTGATCCCCGAGGAGCGGGTCATCCTGCCCTACAACCTCACCCAGGTGTTCCAGGACGCCGTGCGACCCGTCCGGGAAATCGACGGCACGGTGCTGCGGCAGAACCTGGCCGCGCTGTCCGGCTCGATCGACGAGAGCCCCGATGCCTTCCGTTCGGCTCTGCGCGCCGCCGGTGATCTCGTCGCGGTCATGAACGAGCAGAACGCCGACATCTCGCGCGCACTCGCCGTGGCCGACGAGTACCTGACGGCCGTGAACGGGAGTTCGGCGGTGCTCGCGCAACTGGTCCGCATGCTGCACACCCTCGAAACGCTGGTGCAGACCAACAAGGCCAGTGTCAGTCAGGCACTCGGTGATCTCGCCGATGTGCTGCACAAGGTGTCCCCGCTCGGGCGCGCCTGGGACCGGGATCTGCGCGAGCGAGCCCAACCCCTTGCCGACGCCGTCGGCAAGCTGGACGCCCTCGCGACGCACCTGGGTTCGTTGTTCGACGCGGTCCGCGCCCTCGAACAGCGGTTGTTGCCGTTGCTCACCGTCGACGGTGTGCACATCGACCGGTCCGCGGTCACCATCGTGCCGGAGCGGATCTGCGTCCCGGTGCCGGGCGGGGGCTGCTGATGCTCGTCCGGTTGCTCGGTTCCCGCGCCGTCCTGTCCACCGCTGTCACGATCGTGCTCGTGCTCGTCTGTGCGGTCACCTGGCAGGTGGTCCGGCCCGCCCCCGCCGTGCGCGGCTACTGCGCGGACATGCCCGACAGCATCGGGCTGTACCCGGGCAGCGAGGTCACCGTGCTGGGCATCCGGGTGGGCGAGGTGATCGACATCGAACCCCACGGCACCTCGGCCCGGGTGCGCTTCACCGTGCGGGCCGACCGGCGGCTACCACTCGACGTCGGCGCCGTCACCGTGAACGACACCCTGGTGGCCGACCGCGCGCTCGCGCTCGTCGGCGACGAACCCGTCGGCCCGGGGCGGGAACCCGGCACCTGCATCACCAACACGCTCACACCGCAGAGCCTTTCGGAGACCTTCGACGCACTCGCCGGACTCGCCGACGAACTCAACGCCGCGGACGACCCGGCCCAGCGCACGGCCGTGGGATCTGGGCTGTCCGCGCTCGACCGTGCCACCTCGGGAACGGGCGCGGACATTAACGCCGTCATCACCGGGCTCGGCCGGGCACTGGCCGCACCCGACGCGGCGATCGGTCATCTCGGCAGCCTCATCGATGCCCTCGCCGCACTGGTGCACCGCGCCCGCAACGGCTGGGACACCGTCGAGGCCATGACCAGGGAACTGCCCAGGACCTTCGACGACATCGTCACCATCGCGTTCCCGCCGATCATCGACATCGTCACCTACCTGGTGCAGGTGCTCCCCCAGCTCAACGATGTCCTGATGCTCGTGGGCACCCCGGCGGTGCGCGCGCTCGACCGGATGGCCGAGCTGCCCGCGCTACTCAACGCGGGCGTCAGCTCACTCGCCGAGGTCATCCGGCTCACTCCCGCCGTCGCGGCCGGCCTGGCCGCGACCATCGACCCGTCCACGGGGCGCCCGACCATCGGTTACGCACCACCGAGAATCGCGGTGCCGCCATCGGATTCACCTCAGGTCTGCGCGGCGATCCAGGCGATGACCGGGCAGCCCTGCGCGGTCGGCGCCGACGGCACCGTGACCGTCCCCGCACTGCCCGCCCTGCTGTCGGCGGTGAGCGCCCGATGAATCGCCTGCGCCGCGGCCTGCACGCGCTGCTCACCGCCACGGTGGTCCTCGCCGCGGCCGGATGTGGCCTGCCCACCGAACTGCCGGGCACCGGTGAGCCCACCTACCCGCTGTCGGTCGAGTTCGCGAGCGTGCTCAATCTCCCCGAGGGCGCGAAGGTGATCGCCGACGGTGTGCGGGTGGGCCGGCTCAACTCCGTCACCCTGGTCGAGGATGCAGGAACCGGTTACGTGCGAGCCGAAGTCGAGATCCGCGAGTCCGTCCGAATACCGGTCGGCACGACGGCCGAACTACGCCAGGACACTCCGCTCGGTGACGTCCACATCGCCCTCACCGAACCGAGCGCGCCGGGCGCGGGCGTGCTCGGTCCCGGCGCGACGATCCCCCGCACCGACACCACCCGCGCACCGGCCATCGAGAACATCCTGGCGGCGCTGTCGGTGTTCATCGGCACCGGGGCCGTCACCGATCTCGGCGACATCATCGCCACCATGAACGGCGTGCTGCCGCAGGACCCACGCGAGACTGCCCGGCTCTCGGAAACCCTCGGCACCGACCTGTCCGACCTGGCCGACCATCTCGGCTCCGTCGATGCCGTCCTCAACGGCCTGGAAACCACTCTCGCCGACGGCGTGCTGCACAACGCGCCGGTCCTGGAGGAACTGCTGACCCCCTACGGGGTCACCCAGACCACCGACGCGATCAACGCCCAGATCGGTGTCATCTTCGTGCTCACCGCACTGGGCCCGGTCGCGCCCAGTGCGGTGTGGCTGGGTCCGCTGCTCGCCTCGCTCGACGCCACGACCGCCGCGGTGGTGCCGATGCTGTTCGGCAGCCGGCCCCTCGACACCACGGCGCCGTCGAACCTGAAAACCCTCGTCGATCTGATCCACACCAAGGTGCTGCCCTTCGCCGAGCGCGGTCCGAAGGTCGACCTGGTCGAGATCGGTGTCGTCGACCCCACTACCACGATGAGTACGGACGAGCAGACTCGCCGGGTCGTCGACCTGCTGCGCATGATCGGAGCCGTCCGGTGAACACTCGTGCCGCCGTGTCCCTTTCGGCAATCTTCGCGGTCCTGGTGTTCGGCGTCGCGTACATGACCTTCGGGGTGCTCAACATCGATCCGCGCCGCGACTTCCTGCGCGTGGAGCTGGAGTCGAGTACTTCCGGCGGGCTGGCGCCCGGGGCGCCGGTGCTGCTCAACGGTGTCGCGGTGGGGCGCGCCGAGTCGGTGCGGAAACAGGCCACCGGGGTGCTGGTGGGATTGCTGATCGACGAGCGTTACCCGATCCCGGTGTCGAGCCGGATCCGGATCGAACAGCTCTCCGCGCTCGGTGAGCCCTACATCGGCTTCGAACCGGTCGACGACCGCGGCCCCTATCTCGTCGACGGACAACGTATCCCAGCCGAACGAGTCCCGGCGCCGATGACGATCACCACCTTGTCCACCCGGATGATCGACCTGCTCGACCAGATCCGCCCGGAGGTGATGGCCGGTCTGGTCGACACCTTCGACCGCGCGCTGACCGACACCGACGCCACGATGCAAACTTTGCGGCGCTCCACCGGACTGCTGGCCGCGACCCTGCTCAGCCGGACCGACCGCCTGCGGCAACTGTTCGCCGACCTGCAGTACCTCGGCGCCGACATCGACTGGATGGGCCCGGCGCTGAGCACGGCGGGCCCGCTGTTCGGCGAGTTCGGCACCACCCTCAGCGCCATCGTGCAATCCGGCTCGGCACTGGTCGAAAGCCGGCCTGTCGCCGACTACTTCACCGGCACCGGTGTGCTGCCCTTCCTCGTCGAACTCGAGGCGTTGCTGGCCGAGATCGGCCCCGGCGCCGCGATCTGGGGCCCGATGCTGGCACCGGTGGTCGGCGACGCGGTGGCACGAGCACCCGACCTAGACCTGGGCACGCTGCTCGACCAAGCCCTGCACGGCCTGGGCGAGGACGGCACGGTGCACCTGCGCATCGGCATCAAGTAGCCCCGTGGCCCCCACGGCAGACGAAAGGACCGGCCACCATGACCACTGACCTCGACACCCGCGACCACGAGCCGACGACCGACGATGCCCGGCCACGGACCCTTTCCCTGCGCCTGTCGACCGTGCTGACCGGTGGCGCGGTCGTCGCGCTGCTCGTCGCCGCGGCCGTGTTCGGCCTGCTGTACGGGTCGGCGCGCTCCGCCCTCGCCGAGCACGACCGGCGCGCCGCCGACGACCGCCGGGTCGAGCAGCTCGCCCTCGACTACGCGCTCGGGGCCTCCACGATCGATTACCGCGAAGTGCGGGAGTGGATCACCAGATTGAAGACCGGGACCACCACCCAGCTCTCGAGCAAGTTCGACGCCACCGCGCCACAGCTGGAACAGATCCTGCTGCCACTGCAGTGGACCTCGACAGCCACCCCGCTCAGCGCCGGGATCGTGTCCGAGTCCGGTGGTGTCTACAAGGTCAACGCCTATCTCACCGTCAGCTCGACCAGCGTGCAGAACCCGGACGGCACCCTGACCACCGTCGCCTACTCGCTGACCGTCGACCGCAACGCCGACTGGCGGATCGCCGATGTCGGCGGTCTGCAGAACGCCATTCCGCTCAAATAGGCGGTGGCGCCGCGCCTATCTGGGCCGCACGGTCATCGGTAGCCGCGCGAAGCCGCGCACGCTCACCGAATGCACCCGCTCGGCGGCGGCGGTGTCGATCTCGTAGCCGCTGATGGAGCCGGCGATCGCGGTGAGCCCGATGTTGGCTTCCATTCGCGCCAGGTGCGCGCCGAGGCAGAAGTGCACGCCGAGACCGAAACTCAGCAGGGTCTGTGCGCTGTCGCGGCCGATGCGGTACTCGGCGGCGTCGGCGAACACCGCGTCGTCGCGGTTGGCCGAGCCGAGCAGCAGCAACACCCGGTCGCCCGCGGGGATGGTGTACTCGCCGTAGTCGACATCGGTCAGGACCCGGCGCACGAGCATCTGGGTCGAGTTGTCGTAGCGCAGTGTCTCTTCGGTCCAGTCGGGCACCGCCGACGGGTGGGCCAGCGGTTTGGCGAGTTCGTCCGGGAAGCGCGAGCCCCAGTACATCGCGTTGCCGAGCAGTTTGGTCGTGGTCTCGTTGCCGGCCACCACCATCAGGATCAGGAAGCCGATGATCTCCCCGTTGGTCAGGCGCGTCGGCCCGGCCTCGTCGTCGTCGATCTCGGCCTCGATCAGCACCGAGACCAGATCGTCGCCGGGGTTCTTCCGGCGCCCGTCGAGCAGATCCTGGTAGTAGCGGGTGAGTTCCAGGTAGGCCGTGATCGCGCCCGGCGGCACGTCGAGCACACCTTCTTCGCGGTGCAGGAGCAGGTCGGACTGGGTCCGCAGGTGCGCACGGTCGGCCGCGGGGACGCCGAGCATCTCCGAGACGACATCCATCGGCAGCAGCCCGGCGAAGTCACGGATGTAGTCGAACTCCTCCAATTGCAGGCACCGATCCCAGTGCCGGCGGGTGAGTTCGGTGATCCGCGCCGTCAGGTCGTTGAGCCTGCGCGGCGTGAAGCCCTTGGAGACCAGTTTGCGGATCCGCGCGTGCTTGGGATCGTCCATCGCCAGAAACGACATCGACCGATGCGCCTCCGGCCCGTACGCCGTGGGATCCAGCGACACACCCCAGCTGTTGGACAGGCGGGCGCTGTCACGCAGCGCCGCCCGCACATCCCGGTGCCGCGACAACGCCCAGAAGTCCATCGCCGCGTTGCGATAGACCGGAGCCTCGGCCCGCAACCGGGCGTAGGTGGGGTACGGGTCCTCGTGGAACGCGTAGTCGTAGGGATCGAACGGAATCGATGTCGCCATATCGACGGTCACAGCACACTCCCTCTGCGGTTGCTCATAGGACGGTCAGCGGCAAGGGGATGCCACGATCGGCGAACGCGAAGTTCGCGCCGGTGCTGATCCGGGTCAGCGCGACTTCCACGGCCTCGCCGGCCGGTTCGTCGGCGCGAACAACATCAACCACCAGTTCGTCGTCGGTCACCTTCGACGTCCGGCAGGTGTAGTGCGGGTCCACGCCCCGGACCAGCGCGTCCAGGGGTGCGAGGTGCTCCGGCTCGAGCAGGGCGGGCCAGACGCCGTCACGCACACCGCCGCAGCGGCGATCCAGTGTGAGAGTGACTGTGGCACCGGCGGTTTCGATCCGGGTGCCGACGTACTGCCGTGGGTTCAGCGCCGGATGCAGGTCGAGGACCCGCGCCAGCGCCGCCGGGTCGTCGGACAACCCGAGTGCCGCCCGGATCCGCCCCGAGGCCACGCCCGCGACGCCCGCGAACTGCTTGCGGCCGATCTCGGTGGCCCGCTGCTCGTCGACCCGCTCGCGGATCGCGATGAGAAACCCCGCCACCAGCAGATGCTGTTGCAAGGCGACCTCTTCGGCGATCCGGATCAGCGCCGAACGGGAGAAGTCGGCGAAGCGCAGGTCGCTCAGCAGTGGCCCGCGATAATCGGCGGTGCCCTCCTCACCGGCATCGATCGGCGACAGTTCCACACCGGCCGCCACCGAGCCGGCCACGAGCGCGGCGTTGCGCGGCACGGGCGGGGGTTCGTTGGCCGCGTCGATGGTCACCCGCCAGGCGCACACCGGCTGCCGGTCCGCGGGCTGTCGCGGGGGGCGATGCACCGGGCGCACCTGCGCGTGCGGGTTGGTCGCCAGGGCGGTGGCGTCGAAGGTGGGGTCTTCGATGTCGTGGCACATGGCGCGGACGAACTGCTCCCCCAGCGGTTCCACATCCGCGAGCGCGCCGCAGTGATCGAGCCAGAACTCCCCGTGATCGTGATCGTCGACGCGGAACCGGAAGTCCAGGAACTGTGGTGGGGCACCGATATCGAGTTGCAGGCCCTTGAAGATCGTCTCGACACTGTCACCGGCGAAGCCCAGGGCCGCCTGCATCCGCCGGGTGTAGACCGGGCTCGCGACCTGCCACTCGTCGATCGCGACCTGGGTCATGCCCTCACGACCGAACGCGCCGATGGTGTGCGGCATCCCCGAGCGGTCGATCAGGTGGCCGCACAGCAGCAACTCGGGCACCACCACCGCCAGTTGCGCCCGGGACAGACCGGCGAACGAATCATGGCTCACCACAGCGGCACCGGAGCCTTGCCGATGGGGTACCAACCGGGCAGCGGCTGCTGGGTGGTTGCCTTTTCGATCCGCGCGAGCATGCCGGGTGTCATCGCCTTGTTCGTCATCATCTCCATGAACAAGCTCGCGACATTGCCGTAGTCGAAGAAGTCGCGCTGCCAGCTCCACTGGAAGTCACCGCCGTAACGGAACCAGCTGCCGCCGATACCCTCCACCGTGTAGTGGGTGCCGTCGGCCCTGGTGGCGCTCGAGGTCTGCTTCCAGAGCCCGATGACGTCACCGGTCTTCTCGTCGATCACCACGTGCTGATAGGGGTAGGTCCACCCGTCGAGACCGTCCATTTCCTGACCGACCGCGATCTCACGGATCTCTTCCCGGCCGACCGCCATGAATTCGTACTTGGGGCCGTAGTTCCAGCCGTAGGTCGCGTCCTCGGTGTACATGTCGGCCAGCGGTCGCCAGTCGCCCGCGGCCTCACAGCGCTTGTTCTCGGCCAGCCACCGCTCGACCATCTCTTCCAGTTCACTGCGCGAAAAACCGGCCATGTCATTCTCCTTCGTCAGCCGAGTCGCTGTCGTCGACGAGTGAGAGCGCCCGCGTCGGGCAATAGGTCACCGCGTCGGCGACCCCCTCGCGCTGCGCGCTCGACGGCCGATCGACGAGGATCTGGACTTTTCCGCGTTTGGGCACCGCGAACACCTCCGGCGCTTCCAGCTGGCACGCCGCGTGCCCCTGGCACAGATCCGGATCAACGACGATTCGCACCGCCATATCGACGACCGCCTTTCCTTGTATCCCAGGCGTTCTCAGCGACGAGACAGCGAGCTGGACACCTGTCTGGACAGTATCACCGAAGAATGGGCACAGCAATGCCCGAACGGCGCGAAAAGGGTGGTCGGGAAATCCTGCTAAGAGGCGTCCGGAGCCGTGCCCGGCGAATACGGCGAGCTGAATCCGGGGCTCCATTCGAACGCTTGCGCACCCACGACGCCGGCCGGGTCCGCGGCCGCGGCCAGTCGCGCGTTGTCGGCCGTCAACCGGGCGATGACCCGATCCAGGGCGGGCACGATCTCGGCGATCTGGAGGTCACCGTGCGCGAAGCGGCCCAGCAGCGCGTAGACCATGTTCGTCAGGACCAGCGCGAGGTCGGCGGCGTAGTCCTCGTCGAGGCCGGCGAACATCGTGCTCACGACGGGCAGTACCGCCGCGAAGCCCTGGGCGTCGAGCCGTTGCCCACCCGGCCCGGAGCGGGCGTGATAGTAGGCGGCCAGCATCCGTGGGTTCCGCTCCCACGGTTCGAACACGTAGCGGATCACCCGCTTCAGCACATCGGCGAGCGATTCGCCCGCGCGTGGCGGGCCGAGTTCTGTATAGGTGTTGGTGGCCATCCACTGCGCGACCGCGGCGAGGACGAGATCGTCGCGAGTGGGATACCGCTTGTAGACCGTGGTCAGCGACACCTGGGCCAGCCGGGCGACGGCCCGCAACTGCACCGCCTGGTAGCCCTGCGATTCGAGCAGCGACAACGTGGCGTCGGTGATCTTGCGTGCGGGATCGCCTTCGCCCTTTCTGGCCACCCGGTCACAGTAGACCACCCGCCGCCCACCTCGAACCCGCGACGGTGACCATCGCGCCCCGCCCTGAGCGACTCAGATGTGGGTTCCGACGTCCTCGGCGACCAGGTGGTCCATCGCCCGCTCCGCGACCGCCGCGATCGTCATCGACGGGTTGCACGCGGCGGCGTTGCCGGGCAGCAGCGCACCGTCGAGCACATAGAGCCCCGGCTGCTCGTGCACCCGGCCGGCCAGATCGCAGACCCCGCCCATGTTCGCCCCGCCCAGCGGATGCCAGGTGGAGGGAAACGCGGTGTTGGTGTCGAGCAGCATGCCGTCGGGTCCGGCGATACGCGCGATCGCGGGGCCGATGTGCTCGTCCTGGATCATGCGGTCGCCCTCGCGCGGCCAGTGCAGGATCGCGTCGTCGCGGGCGGCGTCGTAGCTGAACACGCCGCGGCTTTCGCTGACCCCGTAACCGACGAGCATGGTGGAGGCGGGGTCCATCGCCAGCGGCGGGATCGACGCCTGGACCACGGTGTGCGCGGAGTGCGGATGCTGCCAGTTCATGCTGCCGTAGACCACCGGGCCGCCCTGGGGCGCACCGAATCCCGCCGACGGATCGGTCCAGACGTAGATGCGATCGGCGTTGGTGCCCCACCCGCGACCCAGCTCGTCCGGCAGGTCGGGGATCAGGCCCTTGGCGCCCGCCCGCACCATCAGCCGCGTGGTGTTGAGGCTGCCCGCGGCCAGGATCAGCGCGTTCGTGATGAGGATCTTGTGCTCGACGACCGTGCCCGCGCTGTCGAGGCGCTGCACGTGCACGATCCAGCGGCCGTCGCGGGCTCGTTCGACATCGGTCACCTCGTGCAGAGTCTCGACCCGGCAGCGGCCGGTCGCTTCGGCAGCGGCGATGTAGGTGACGTCGACGGAGTGCTTGCCACCGTTGTTGACGCCCATCGCGCCGTCGCCGTTGGTATAGGAAGGCTTCATCTCGCCGCGCAACTCGGCCAGCGCGAACTCCCAGTCGATGGGCATCGGGATCTTCGCCAGCGGCATGCCCGCCGCGCGTACCCGGTCGGCGAACACTCTCGCGGCCCGGTAATTGTCGGTGACGACGAGTTCCTCGGGAGCCTCGGCCAAGCCGAGCATGCGCGCCACCCGCGGGTAGTGCACCCGGTTCATGCGCGCCCAGTCCAGCTCCGGCGGAAAGTGCGTATTGAACACGTCCTCGGCGGGTTGCAGCGACATGCCTTGATAGACGAGCGAACCGCCGCCCACACCCGCGGCGCACAGGGCGGTCATGTTCACCCCCGGCACCGCTTCGACCAACCCGGCATACGGTTCGAAGGCCAGCGGCGTGCCGAACAGGTTGGGGTTCGACCGGCACCACAGCAACCGCTTGTCCGGCGCGGAGGCCCGGGGGAACGTCTCGGCATTCGGGCCGGTCGGCCAGCGCAGACCGCGTTCGAGCACGGTGACCGGCACGCCCGCCTGGGCCAGGCGCAGCGCGCTGACACCGCCACCGAAACCTGAACCGACGATGACGACCCGGTGCTCTTCGCGGGTGAGCGCGATCGCGTTGTCCCGGCGGGCGATCGGCGCTGCCGCGCCGCTCGGGCGCGCACCCAGCACCATCGCACCCAGCGCCGCGCCGCCGGCCAGCATCGAGCGGCGAGAAAGAGATTTCACGACAATCCTTGCCCGTCAGTCGAAACTACAGCCGGTGACCGGCTTGTCCGCGAGTCGCTCGAGCAGATACGTGACCGCACTGTCGGGGCCGAAACCGTCCATCAGCTCCGGGCCGAAATGGTTCGGGATGGTGGTGCCGGGCAGGATCGGGGGCAACTCGTTGGTGCGGAAGGTGACCGTCGCTCCCTTGTCACACCACTGCTCGGCGAGGGCGCGGGCCTGGCCGTAGGGAACCGTGTCGTCGTTGCGGCCGCTGGTGATCAACACCGGTGCGGCCGGGGTCAGACCGCCGACTCGCAGTTCGGCCAGAACCGGTGCGGCTTCGGGCAACTCACGCAGATGTTCGGTGAGCGAACGGCCGTCGACGGTGAGCGAGCTGGTCTTCAGGAACGGGTGCTGGGTGATCAGATCCGCGATACAGGCATCGCTCAAGGTGGCGAGCATGTCGCGCCCGGCCGGGCTGATCACCTTGTCGATCGCGCTCTGCAACTCCGGGTAGCGGGCGAGCATGCCGTTCACTGCGAACCCGATCGCCCCACCGATCAGAGCGCCGTCGATCTGTTCCAGAATCGCTACGAGATCCGCGACCGGCCCACCGGCCCAAGTGCCCTTCAGATTCAGTTCGGGTGCGTAGTCGGGCTGCATTTCCGTCGCGGCGGCGGTGGCGCCGCCGCCCTGCGAGTAACCCCAGAGCACCAGCGGTGTCTCGGGCCCGGCGCCGGCCAGCTTGTTGGCAGCGCGCGCACCGTCGAGCACGGCGTGCGCGCTTTCGATGCGATTGGCGTAGGTGTGGATGCCGGGTGTGCCCAGTCCGATGTAGTCGGTGACCAGCACCCGCGCGCCCAGCTCGCTCCACACCGCCGACGACGGCAGCTCCTGATTCGCCGAAACGCCGAGCGAGGGGTGGGTGTGCACGGACATACCGGCGGAGAACGCTTTCGACATCGCACATCGGTCACCCTGACCCGAGGTGCCAGGCGCGATGACCACCGTCGGGCGCGGCCCCGCGCCCAGCCACGGCCCCGGAGGCTCGATGAACGTGCCGGTCACAGCGACCGGATCACCGTTCTGCAATCGGCTCGTGTACATGACGTGCTGAGCCGACCCCGGCCACCCCTTTTCGGTCGGCGGGGTGGCCAGCAGGGTCATCGGCGCGGTTTTGACGATCGCGCCGGGTTCGTGCGGGATCTGCGCCGGCGGCAGGTAGAACGAGTCGACCGGCTCGGCCGCGGACTCCTGCGCCTGCGTCGTCACCCCGGCCACCGCCGTCGCACCGGCCACCAACAACGCCACCGCGACCCGGCCCATTCGCGGCCGCCATCGCCGAACACCCTGATCCATCGAGAACCTCTCAGTCGACACCCACGCACCGGCCTCGTCGCCGGGGTGACTCAGGTCGCAGGGAGTCGAGATGATGAAGCCCGTCACACCAGCGCCGACGAAAGAGTAACACGGTTACTCTTTCGCGCCGACCGGGACTGCACACCCGAGAGGAGCCGGCCCTGCACGACGTGCCCGCGCTTGTCAGGGATGGAAGGCGGTCCGCGACACGCAGCTCAGAGCCGGGCGATCACCAACGCGAGGCACCCCAGCAGCGGCGGAACGAGCTGGATCAGCGCCGGCCGCGCCTTACTCGGCGACGACACCAGCAGAACCACACCGGCCGCCACCATCGAACCGGCCCCCGCCAATACCAGCGCGAGCCCGATCCCCTCATCGCCGACGACGGTGAACCCCAACCCCACGGCCGCGACCACGGCGAGAAACAGGTTGTAGAAACCCTGATTGAAGGCCATCTCCTTGGTGGACTCCGCCGCCACTGCCGACATCCCGAAGGTCGCCCGCGTACGCGGTGCCGTCCACCGCAGCGACTCCAGCACGAAGATGTAGGCGTGCACCAGCACCGCCACCCCGATGAAAACCGATCCGATCGCAGTCATCGACCCACCTCCCGCCGTGCCCCGGCGCCTACCGGGCTCACGCGCAATTGTCGCCCGCGGACCCCGGGAGGGGCCGCACCTCGCCGTACCGCCGCGCGCCACACCCCGGCGCCATCGGCCGGCTGACGGCGTGACGGCGGCCTGCTACGCGGATATACTATTTGGAAAATAGATATCAACCGGAGGTTCGGATGGCACGGACAGTGGTCGACCTCGATGACGCCGCGCTAGCCGAGGCAGCTCGATACCTCGGAACAACGACCAAAAAGGACACGGTCAACGCCGCGTTGCGCGAGATCATCGATCGCCGCCGCCGCGCTGAGGCGATCGCCCGGATGCGAGCACTGGTCGCCAGTGGCGAGATCGACCTGCCCGAATCCGAGCCGGTACGCCCAGGCCATGAGTCGGCGGCGTGACCGAACGATTCCTCGCCGACACCAGCGCCCTGGTGCGGTTCTTTCGCGGCCAGACCGGTGCGCAATGGGACCAGTTGGCCGCCTCCGGCCTGCTGGGAATCTGCGAGCCTGTTCGCCAGGAATACCTGCGAGCCGCGGGTGGACGTCCCGCTTACTATGAGGCAGCCAGTCTGCTCCACGAGATCTTTCCCTACTTCTCGATGCCCGATTCCTGCTGGGAGCATTCCGCGCAGCTGCAGGATCGTCTCGCCGCGAAGGGCTGGCATCAGTGCGCGGGCCCGGTCGATCTACTTGTCGCGGTAACCGCCGCTCACCACAAACTGACTGTGCTACACGCAGATTCGGACTACGAGGCCATCGCCCGTCTCACCGGGCAGCCCGTTCAACGCATCGACTGACGTCCCAGAACGCAGCGGAGCTACTCGCCCTCGACGTTGGCGACGATGAACCCGGCCGGCACCTGAACTGCAGGCGGTTGAACCATATCGAGTGTGATTTCATCGCGCTGCGGTACTTCGCGGCGGTTTCACGCTGGGTTGAAGGAGTCGAGAACGGCGGCAGCAACGGCGTCGGGGTCGGGCAGGCCGTCGGGGTCGACCAACCATTGGACGATGAGCCCGCTGAGCAAGGCGTAGCAGAAGGCGCCCGCCTGCTCCGCGATATCGGCGTCTGCGGTCGGGTCGATCCCGAGGAGTTGCTGTGCCAGCTCCCTACGAGCTCCGATGACGGCCGCGCGCAGTTTGCGCTGAGTTTCTGGATCGTCGTCGGCGCGGGCGATCAGCTCGAAGGATGCGGCGAGAAGGCCGCGGTAGCCGGCGAACGACTCGACGGCGCGGGCCCAGCTTTGCGCGATTCGCGCCCGCATCGGATGGCGAGGAACGTCCTGCAACAGTGCGTCCAGCTGGGTGGACCACTCCTCCAGGCCGTCGAGCAAGGCGGAGACGAGTAGCACGTCCGTGGTGCCGAAGTGGTAGCCGATGGCCGAGGTGCTGACGCCGGCAGCCGCCGCGACGTCCCGTGCCCGGGTTCTCGCATATCCCTTTTGGTTCAGGCACGTTCGTGCCCCGCGCAGCAGGGCCTCTCGGTTGTCGGTGCGCACGTGCAGGTACCTCCTCCAAGTTGATACATATGTGTCGTACAGTTGTGCGATACGTATGTACGGATCGTTCCTGAACTTTACGACACCACAACGCTTGGAGAAGCTCGTGTCCCGACGTCGCAAGATCATCTTGCTCGCACTCGTCGTGCCGGTTGGACTCATAGCGGGGCTGGCCGTGGTCGGCTCGCTGCGAGACACCCACGTGGTCACTGTGACCAGGTCCACCACCGCTGACCGTGATGTCATCTGGGAGCTCTGGGCCGACGTCGAGCACCGGCCCGAGTGGGACAAGGGGCTGGACTACATCAAGCTCGACGGCCCCTTCGAGGCCGGCGCCTCCGGCACCGTCAAGGTCGAAGGACAGGATCCGATCAAGTACAAGGTGATCGAGGTGGCTGCAAAGGAACGGTTCACCGATCGCTTCGAGAGCCTGCCCGGCACCCATACAGACTGGCAGCACACCATCGAAACGAACGAGCACGGAGGATACGACGTTACCTGGCGTCTCGAGACGCGGGGGCCGCTGTCGCTGATCTCGCTTCCCGTCCTCGAGAGCATCTTCGGCGAGGAGGTTCCAGCCGCCGTTGACGAGTTCGTCACCCTCGCCGAGGCCCGCAGCTGAACGGACCTTGCGGCCATGAGTGATCGAGGCGACCTCGGCGTGCCTGACACGACGTTCGATAGCCCCGCTCAGGTCACCGTGCGGCGACCCATTCAGGTCGACGCTGCACCGTCTCAGCTGCCATTTCGAGGATGACCGCATGCAACAGCGCTCTCGCATACTTGCCGAGATACAGCTGTGGCCCGCGGGCGCCTTCACGGGGCGCTGCGGGCCATTCCCTGGCGGCTGTCGAACGCGCGGTGGTCGGTTCCGTTCCTCACCGGCGCCGACCGGGTGATCAGCGCAGGCCGGCGAACAGGTCTGTTTCGGTGGCGGGTGCGGACTCGACGCGGTTGAGTTGGCGCACAAAGCTTTCGGTGCCGAAGATCAGCTGCTGGAGTTCTTCGGGCAGGTGCAGGAAGGGCATGCCGTCGCGCTGGCTGCCGTGCGCCTCGAGTGCCTTCACCTTGCGCCGCACGTAGGGGGTTACGTCCACGACGGTGGTGATCTCCGCCATCGGTGTGCCGAAGTCTTCCGGTGGCTCGAAATCGCCCATGTCCTGCCCGCTTTCCTTGATGGCGGTGAACATCGCGCGGGCCGATTCGCGGGGGACGGCGGTGTAGTAGAGCTTGTCGGGGACACCCGAGGATTCCGTCGCCGCCAAGGCGATGCGGTTGGCCTGGATGTGGTCGGGGTGGCCGTAGTTGCCGTTCTCGTCGTAGGTGACAACGACCTGTGGGCGGTAGTGCCGCATGAGTTCCGCGAGCCGGGCCGCGGCCTGCTCGACCGGGGTGTTCCAGAAAGCTTCGGGATCGCTGTTGCCACCCCAGCCGTCCATGCCGGAGTCGCGGTAGCCGAGCAGTTCGACGTGCTCGATGTCGAGCAGTGCCGCCGACTCGCGGAGCTCGGCCAGGCGTTGCGCCCGTACCGCGTTCGCGTCGTGTCCCGGGTCGCCGGGCTTGATTCCGCCCGGGCCGTCGCCCTGCTCACCGTTGGTACAGGTCACCAGGACCGTCCGCACACCCTCGGCGGCGTATCGCGCGAAAACCCCTCCGGTGCTGATGACTTCGTCATCCGGGTGAGCGTGTACAGCCATGATCGTCAGTTGGTCAGCCATGAGTCCCCGTGGTTCGATGCGGTCGTTCGCCGGTAACACTGTCCACTGTAGAAGTCATCGCGGGCCGCTGATTATTTCCCGCCTCCCCCGATCAGCGCCGGATCCCGGTCGGGAGTACGCAGCGGGGCGCCCACCTGGTGCAGGTGCCGCAGCGCCTCGCGGTAGGACGAGATGAGGCCGGTCTCGTGATAGGGCACGCCGATTTCGGTGCAGTACTCGCGCACGATCACCTGGGCGTGCCGGAGGTTCGGCGTCGGCATACTCGGGAACAGGTGGTGTTCGATCTGATAGTTGAGGCCGCCGAGGGCGATATCGGTCAACGTACCGCCGCGCACGTTGCGGGAGGTCAGCACCTGGCGACGGAGGTAGTCGGGGCGGTCGTCGCCGGTCATCGTCGGCATACCTTTGTGGTTCGGGGCGAAGATGCAGCCCATGTAGAGCCCGAACAGGCCCTGATGGACAGCCAGGAACGCGAGGGCCTTGTCGGCGGGCAGCACCGCGAACAGGGCGGTCAGATAGAGGGCGAAGTGACCGAACAGCAGCGCACCCTCCCAGCCGCGCTGTTTCACCGATCGATCGGCGAGCGCACGCACACCGGCCAGATGGAGATTGAGACCCTCGAGCAGCAGGAGGGGGAAGAACAGGAAAGCCTGCGCCCGCCCGATCAGCCGCGGCAGGCCGCGACTGGACCGCGCCTGCTGCTGTGACCAGACCAGAATGTCGGGTGCGACATCGGGGTCGAGTTCTTCGTGGTTGGGGTTGGCGTGATGGCGGGTGTGCTTGTCCTGCCACCAGCCGTAGCCCAGGCCGATCCCGGCATTGCCCGCCAGTCGTCCCACGAGTTCCGTCGGACGCCGAAGCCGGAAGACCTGACGGTGTGCGACATCGTGCATCACGAGGGCGACCTGCGCGAAGGTCACGGCCATGAACGCCGCGACGAGCAGCGTCCACCACGAATCACCGATGCCGAAGAAGGCCACCCAGCCGGCTACGAACGCGGCACCGACGAGACCGAGCCGGACGGCGTAGTAGACAGGTCGCCGGTCCATCAGCCCGGCCGCGGAGATCCGGCGCAACAGCGGCGCGTAGTCACCGCCGGCACCACGCCGTGGTGACCTCGGAGCTGGTTCGGGGGCCAGGGCAGATGTCGTCATGACCTCGAAGCTATCGGCCGAATTCTCGCTGCTCGTCCCCCTGCGGTAGGGCCGGGCATGGCACTGTGGGGTGACACCGCACCATACACAGGCCGACAAAATGTATGTTCGGTGTGCTGGGCACACCGTTCGGCGTTCGGCGACATCTCCAGGAGCAGTACGTGACCCACCCACCTCGTCCTCGTCAGCTCGACTCTCCGATGCTGCCGAAGATCTTCAGAATCGTCGGGCGCGCCCAGGCCGCGGTCTATCGGCGCACCGGTGGACGCGTGGGCGGCACCTGGCGGATCGGGGCCGGATTCCGCAAACCGGTGCCCACCCTGCTGCTCGAACATCGCGGACGCAGGACGGGCCGGCTCTTCACCGTGCCCCTGCTGTATCTGGCCCACGGCGCGGACATCATTGTCGTGGCCTCCCAAGGCGGCCGCGCCGAGCACCCGCAGTGGTACCGCAATCTGCTCGCCGATCCGGACGCGCACATCCAGGTCGGGCGCGAGCGGCGACCCGTTCGCGCAGTCGTCGCCGATGCCGAACGGCGGGCGGTCCTGTGGCCGGAACTGCTCGATCTCTACGCCGACTTCGGCACCTACCAATCCTGGGCCGAGCGCGAGATCCCGGTCGTCATCCTCACCCCGCGCTGATCCTCGCCGGCGGCAGGTGCGCGACCGCACCGGACACACACACGCCGGCGACACCGCGGCGTGTTTCGGGCGGGACCGATCGGGCAAACGCCGGGCATGGAACCTGATGAGCGAGGCAAAGCGGTCCCGTCCGATCCGGCCGAAGGTGGCGGGTCCGCCGGCAAGGTGACCGTCGGCCTGGTGCAGGAACTTCTGGGCGCCACCGACGGGTGTCTGGTGCTCGAAGCGGGCCGGGTCCGGGTGGCGGCGGGAGCCGAGAGCCAGCAGGGCGGGATGGTCATCATCAGCAAGGCGGAGCTGGCGCAGCGGCTCGGCTCCGACCCGGACCCGACGGCACTGTCGGAGCAGGCCGCGGTCTTGAACACCGAGGTGGGCCTGCTGGGCGCCTGAGGGCCACGCCCCCATGACCATGCGTTCCTAGCCCCGTTGCGACACCGCGCCCGGATCAGGGCCCCGTAGTGCGGCCGAAACCGCTTGGGCCCCATACGTGATCGCTTCGAGGTACTGCGCACGTTCGGCGCGACCCACCGCTGATCGCAGTGGTCCGATCTGGATTTCGTACGGTGCGCTGCCGTTGTCGATCACCGGTGCCGACAAGTAGCTGACCGGCAGTGGTTCCTCGTCGGCGAGTTCCTCCTCGCGATAGGGGCGGGCCGTGAGCCGCGCCAGTTGACGCAGTACCCGCGCGCGCAGCTCTGGCTGCACGACTTCTCCCCCCAGCGCGCCGAGTAGTTCGGTGAGCACGTCCACCAGGCCGGCGTCATCGGAGTCGGGGCGAAACACCGCACAGCCGTGGGCGGTGACGAAACGCAACAGCGCGGGAGCTCCGCGCCGTGCGGGCCCGGTTGCGCTCGTCAGCCACGCGTCGCGTTCGGCGCCGGTCCGCCAGGGCATCACCGCGGCACCCGCCGGATAGGCCAGCGGGATCGATTGCCCCACCGCGAGTCCGGGCACGACGCGGGCGCCGGGCGGGTACTCCTTGGCGACGACGGTCAGTCGTCCGTCGTCGATCCGGCTCAGCGTTACCCCGCAGCGCGCGGCGACGGCCAGCGCCTTCAGCTCCGCGCTCACCGCCGGTGCCGGCAGGTCGGGCCGGGTGGTGCGCAACGCGCTCAGTGCGGGTCCGGGAGCGAAGCGGCGCTCGCGGTCGCGGCGCACCCAGCCCGCCTGGGTGAGTTCGGTGAGCACAGCGGTGACCGTGGCCCGAGCCAGAGCGAGCGCCGTGGCGACCTCCGAGGCGGTCAGCGGCTGGTTCGCCCTGGTCAGCAACTCCATGACCTGGATGACGCGCCGGGTCGGCGGCGACGCGGATTCCGGCATGACACCCCTTGTCTGCGAGTGGGACTCGCCCTACACTGCTTCGACTATTCGCCACATATTAGTCGAATATTCGACGCAGAGGTGAGGCTCATGATTCTCGACCAATTCAGGCTCGACGACCGCGTCGCCGTCGTCACCGGGGCCGGGCGCGGCCTCGGCGCCGCGATCGCCCTCGGCTTCGCCGAGGCCGGCGCCGACGTGGTGATCGCCGCGCGCACCGAGACCGACCTGCGCCAGGTCGCCGAACAAGTCGCGGCCACCGGACGGCGCGCGCTGGTCGTGGTCGCCGACCTCGCCGACCCGGACGCGACCGCCGCGCTCGCCGATGCGGCGGTCGAGCAGTTCGGCCGCTTGGACATCGCCGTCAACAATGTCGGCGGGGCGCTACCGAAACCGTTGCTCGACACCAGCCCCGACGATCTGGCCGAAGCGTTCGCGTTCAATGTCGCGACAGCGCACGCCCTGGTGCGCGCCGCGACGCCGAAGATGCTGGCCACGGCGGGCGGCGGCTCGATCATCAACATCACCTCGACGATGGGCAGGCTGCCCGGCCGCGCGTTCGCCGCGTACGCGACGGCCAAAGCCGCGCTGGCGCATTACACCCGCACCGCCGCAACGGATCTGAGCCCACGGATCCGGGTCAACGCCATCGCGCCCGGCTCGATCCTCACCTCGGCACTGGCCGTCGTCGCGGACAACGAGCAGATGCGCACCGCGATGGAACAGGCCACACCACTGCGGCGACTCGGCGAACCCGGCGACATCGCCGCGGCCGCGTTGTATCTCGCCTCCCCCGCCGGTTCTTTCCTCACCGGGAAAGTACTCGAGGTCGACGGCGGACTCGTCGCCCCGAATCTGACCATCCCCCTCCCGGATCTGTGAGGAACCACTGATGCGCGTAATACACTGGGGCACAGGCAACGTCGGACAGCATGCACTGGCCGGCGTGCTGGCCGACCCCCGATTCGAACTGGTCGGCGTGCACGTTTCCGGACCGGCCAAGGCCGGTCGCGACGCGGCCGAACTCGCCGGCACCGCACCCGCTTCCGGCGTGCTCGCCACCACCGACACCGACGAGATCCTCGCCCGGCGTCCCGATTGCGTGGTCTACACGGCGATGACCGACAACCGGCTCATGGAGGCGCTGGCCGACCTGCGGATGCTGCTCGCCGCGGGCATCAACGTGGTGGCGAGCGCGCCGGTGTTCCTGCAGTACCCCTGGGACGTGCTGCCCGCCGACCTGCTCGAGCCGATCGAACGGGCCGCGGCAGAGGGTAATTCGTCGCTGTTCGTGAACGGCATCGACCCGGGATTCGCCAACGATCTGTTGCCGCTGGCCCTGCTGGGAACCTGCCGATACGTCGAGCAGGTGCGCTGCCTGGAGATCGTCGACTACTCGACCTACGACAATCCGTCGGTCATGTTCGACATCATGGGCTTCGGGCGTCCGATGGACGAGACACCGCTGTTGCTGCAACCCGGTGTCCTGTCGTTGGCGTGGGGCAGCGTGGTGCGCCAGCTCGCCGCCGGACTCGGCATCACGCTCGACGCGGTCACCCAGGAGTTCCAGCGGCTGCCCGCACCGGAGACCTTCGACATCTCCTCGGGCACCATCGAAGCGGGCACCGCGGCGGCGCTGCGCTTCGAAGTGCGCGGCATGGTCGGCGACCGGGTCGTCACCGTCCTCGAACACGTCACCCGCCTGCGGGCGGATCTGGCCCCGGACTGGCCCCAGCCCGCCCGCACCGGCGGTTCCTACCGGGTGGAGGTCACCGGCGAACCGAACTACACGTTGGATCTGGCCATGTTCAGCGACCACGGCGACCACAATCACGCCAGCCTCGTCGGCACCGCGATGCGGTTGGTCAATGCGATCCCCGCTGTCATCGCCGCACCGCCGGGCATTCGCACCACGCTCGACCTGCCGCTCGTCACCGGCACGGGACTGGCCGATCCGGGCCGAGTGCCACCCACCTGAGGTCGGTGACACCCCGATCGGTTCCTCGCGGTGTGGCGATGACCGCGAATATGAAGCCGCCCCGGGGCCGCTCTGGTTCGCCGGTGATCAGGGCGGCTTCAACGGGTCGTGGCCCAGGCACATCAGCCGGTGCCGGAACTCGGCTCCGCCCGCGACCGGTTCGAGGTCGGCTCGGCGCGCCGCGGTGACCTCGTCCACCACCTGCCGCATCACCGCTACATCGTCGGCGTTCACATCGGTGCGGCGTTTGCCGAGGATCGCGAGGACCTGGCGGCCGATCTCGGGTCCGGACAGGTCGGGTACCCGCTCGGTGTCGGTCCCGGCCGCCGCGGTGCGCAACCAATCGCTCAGTTCGCGCGAGGACATGTTCACCACGCGATGGAATTCGTCCCAGAGTTCATCGTCGACCTGAGTCTCGGCCATGAACCTCACCTCCTTCAGCTCCCCCGGTTCTCCCCCAGCTCCTCGACGATCGGATTCGGCGGCACGTCCCGCTCCGGCTCGGCCACTCCCGGATGCGCGTGATCACGGCTCTGCGCGGCGCGCTCGGCCGCGGATCGACCGTCGTCGAGACTCACCGACTGCAACACCTCCGCCATGTTCGCGTACACCACCGGCGGCATCGCCCGCAGCGCGCGCACGGTGTCCTCGTCGGCGTTCGCCGCGGACGCGCACCCGACCAGATCGTCCTTCCCGGCCGGAAAGTCGGCCTCCGACAACGCCCGCTCGACCCGCTCTACATCGGTAGTCACCATCACGAAACCTTCCCGGAACGCACCAGCGCCCCTCATCAGTTTCTCGATCCGCTGCGGCAGTACCCGGGCGGGCCTGCGTCAAACAGATTCGGCCACCGCCAGGCGTCCTCCGCGGGGTGCAGTCACGACGGGGTGCGGGCAAGGATGTCGAGGGCGATGCCCGTAGCGGCAGCGTTGCTGTCGTCATCATTCAAATCCAGATCGCCCATCATGGACAGGCTCCAACTGATCGCGAGCAAGGCTTGACGAGCGTGAAAGACGGCGATCGGGGTGTTCGCGGGTTCAGCCATCAGATCGGCGAGCAATCTGAACTGGTATCGCAGACCCGCGCCGATCCCTAGGTCACGAAAACTGGTCTGGTTCTCGCTCCAAAACCGGATCATGTCCTTGCCGAGGCCGTGCAGCAACGCCCCGTAGCGGAGCACGATCTGATCAGCGCGCTCGCGCCCCGACGGCATGGCCTCGGCCCAGTCGACGATGTCGTCGATACCCCGCCGCAGATCCTCCGACAGGCTGATCACAATGTCTTCCTTGGTGCGGAAGTGGTAGTACAGCGCCGCTTTCGTCACCCCTAGACGCTCGGCGATCTCCCGCAACGAGGTCTTGTCGTATCCCCGCTCGCCGAACAGCTCCATGGCCACCGATCGGATCCGTTCCCGGGTATCGCTACGTCGCCTGTCCATCACAACCTTTCCGGATCTCCTTGACGGTCGGCAAGGCGAAGCCTAACGTCCCCGGTGAGATTACTAGCCGGTCGGCAAGTTACCTGGATGGCCCGGCCGGAATCGGGGTACCGCGCACGACCGAGTGGTCGGCGGAAAAACCGACATGGAGGTGGAGGCGGAATGTCCGGGATCAGCGTGCTGTGGCCGAGGTCGACCGTCGGCCCGGATCTGGGGGTGGATGACGATGCGCTGGCCGATCTGAACATTGATCAGATCATCACCGCGATCGTCGCAGGAGATGAATACCAGCTGAGGCCTTGGTTCAACCGCCCGGTGCGGTGCGCGCAGACAGTGCGGTACCGCCAGGAGGTATTCGCCGATCTGACCGATGAATCGGTGCGGACGACATTCACCGACTTCGCCGCGAGCATGCAGAACACGCGCGAGCTGCTGGGGCGGCGAGCTCGCGCGCAACACCCATGCCAGCGGCAACGCTGGCAACTCAGCGCGAGCACCGAATACCTCGATGCCGTAACGCGTCTCGCTCAGGCCGTAGCTCTACTGCCCCTGACCTCCCGCGCACTCCGACGATGGCGCGAATACGTCACCGCCTACGTCGCGGGGCCGGACTTCGGCCGGCTGGTCGAGGACGTCCGCCGCGTCCAGCGGGCACTGGACGAGGTGCGCTATGGCGTCCGGATCATCGAACGCACCCTCACGGTCACACCCGCCGGGACCGCACCGGACTACAGCGTGTTGATCACAGATCTGTTCTCCCGCTTCGGTTCCGCTGTCCCCCGCCCACCACGGCAGCGCTCGGAATGGGACGACCTGAATCAGATGGAGGAGCAGGTACTCGATCGTGTTGCCGCACTACATCCGGCAGCTTTCGGCCAACTCGCCGAATTCGCTCGGCGGCATGAGGGATTCGCCCATCCTGCGGTGCTGGGCTTCGAGCGGGAGATCTGGTTCTACCTCACCTACCTCGCATTCGTGCGACGCGTCAGCGGTACGACTCGATCGATGTGCCTGCCCCGGATAGCGGATCCCGGCGCGAGCGTCCATGCCGAGGACGCGTTCGACCTCGCCCTGTTCACCGTCCGCAGTCGCGCCGAAACCGCGGTGGTGTGCAACGGATGGCGAATATCTGATCCAGAACGAGTGCTCGTGGTGACCGGGCCGAACCAGGGCGGGAAGACGACTTTCGCCCGCACCGTCGGTCAACTGTTCTACTTCGCGGCGCTCGGATGTCCGGTGCCCGCTCGCACCGCGTCCCTGCCGCTACCGGACCGATTGTTCACGCACTTCGAACGCGCGGAACAAGCGGTCGACCCCGACGGCCGGCTCGCCGAGGAACTGGTGCGGATACGGAGGGTGCTCGAGATGGCCACCGCCGTCAGCGTGATCGTCCTCAACGAGAGCTTCAGTGCCACCAGTACCCTCGATGGGCTCCGGATCAGCCGAGATGTGCTCGCCCGAATCGCCGAGCGCGGATCGATCGGCGTCTGGGTCACCTTCTTTCACGAACTGGCGCGCGGCAACCCGACCACGGTGAGCATGGTTGCCGCTACGGACCCAGAGGATCCCGCACGGCGCACATTCCGGATCGAACGCCGACCGCCGGATGGTGACTCCCCTGCCGTGGGGCTCGCACAACACTTCGGGCTGACCTACGACCACATCACAGCCAGGATCTCAGCGTGCAGGTGAACCTCCTCGACCCCGCGCACCACGCCCTCCATGCGGCTGTCCACGGCGAGGAAGCCTTCGGTGACCTCGGTATCGACTTGCTCTGCGACGCCATGGCCGGCGCCGACCCCGTCATGCTCGAGGCGGTCCGCGAAGTGCTGGCCGCCCCGGTGACAGATCCCGAGGTGATCCGGTACCGGCACGCAGTGCTGGCGGACTGCCGTGCGCATCCGGTGCCGGTGCGCGAGCTCTACGCAATCGCCAACCGAGCAACAGCAGTCAAACGGTGGAAGGTGGGCCCGGCACATCATGCCGACGGCAAGCTGCTGCTGGCGCTGCAGCCGCTCACCGAACTGGTCGGATTTCTGCGGGCGCTACGCGATGCCTGCGACCGTGCCGGTCCGCTGTTCGACTCGCCCGGATTCACCGATCTGATGGACTCGGTCGCCGCCGAACTGAATGACGCTTACCTCGACAGCGTCGAGACACAACTGGCGGCAATGGATTTCGACTACGGAGTACAGATCAGCGCCGGACTCGGCCCCGGGAACAGGATCGCCGACATCGTGCTGCATCCGCCGCCCCGGCGCCGCCGATTCGGTTTCGATCGTCGTAGCGACAATTCCTTCCGGGTCATCGAGGAACCGGAGGTCGAATTCGATCCGGTCATGGGACTGCGTGGCCGGACCCTGTCGGTCATCGCTGATGTCGTCAACGATGCCGCCGACCACGTGCAGGAATTCTTCCTTCGCCTGCGCTCGGAGCTCGCCTTCTATCTGGGCTGCGTCGCGTTGTACGACCGGCTGAGCCGCGCCGGACTACCGCTGTGTCTGCCGACACCGCACCCCGCGGGGACGCCCCGTCTTCGCTGTGCCGGCCTGCGCGACGCCGCAATGAGCGTGGGCGGCGGCCAGGAGGTGGTGGGCAATGACATCGACGCCATGGACCGTTCGCTGATCGTGGTCACCGGCGCGAACAGCGGCGGAAAGTCCACGTTGCTGCGCAGCATCGGCGCGGCTCGGGTCATGATGCAAGCCGGCATGTTCGTCATCGCCGACAGCTTCGAAGCCGACGTGCGCGACGGGGTGTTCACACACTTCGTCACCGACGAAGACCGAACGATGTCACACGGCAAGCTGGTGGACGAACTGGCCCGCATGAGCCGCGCCGTCGACAGGATGAGGCCGAATTCCGTACTGCTGTGCAATGAATCGTTCTCGTCTACCAGTGAACGAGATGCCGCGAAGATCATCGCCCCACTGGTCGACGCACTTCTCGGGAGCGGCGTCGCGGTGATCCTGGTGACCCACCTCTACGAATACGCACACCAGCGTTATCAATTCGGCAACACCACGGACCTGTTCCTCCGCGCCGACCATCTGTCCGACGGCACCCGCACCTTCCGATTCGCCCCCGCGCCCCCTGGGCCCACCAGTCACGCGAACGATGTCTTCGAGCGTGTCTTCGGCCGTGCACCCGATGAATGGCCGAACTGTTCCGTGGCCGACTGACCGACGCGTGCCTGCGCACTGCGCCGGCGGCCTCGATCGCCAGGAGGGCTTGCTCGCAGTAGCACCATCACCTAGCCTGACTATTGTCAACAATAGTCAGTGCTGGCCGGTCAGTGGATCGGCCGGCTCGTCCGGAAGAGACTCACATGCGAGATGCCGTCATTGTCGAGGCCGTGCGTACGCCGATCGGGAAGGCGAAGGCAAACGGGGCGCTGCGTGGTGTGCACCCGGTCGACCTCTTCGCGCACAGTCTCCGAGAGATCTTGGGGCGCAGCGGAATCGACCCGGCCCTCATCGACGATGTGATCGGTGGCGTGGTCACTCAGGCGGGGGAACAGAGTGCCAATATGACGCGCCGGGCCGTGCTCGCCGCCGGCTTCCCGGAATCGGTGCCCGCGACGACCGTGGATCGTCAGTGTGGCAGCAGCCAGCAGGCGATTCACTTCGCGGCACAGGGCGTCATCGCCGGGGCCTACGATTTCGTCATCGCCGGCGGCGTCGAATCCATGGGCCGCGTCCCGATGGGTTCCGATGCCGCGGGCACGGCCGACCGTAATGGCACCGGCTTCGACGAGCGTTATCCGGACGGGCTGGTGGGTCAGGGGATCAGCGCCGAATTGATCGCGGCTCGCTGGCATCTGTCCCGCCGCGAAATGGACGAGTTCGCGCTCGCCAGCCACGAAAAAGCCGCGGCCGCGACAAAGAACGGTGCGTTCGGGGCCGAGTTGGCACCGCTGGCAGGTCTGGCCACCGACGAGGGCATTCGGCTCGGCAGTACGGTCGAATCCCTGGGCGGACTGCGCGCCGCGTACTACGACGAGAAGGTCGCGGCCCGATTCCCCGAGATCCGGTGGGACATCACCGCCGCCAACGCCAGCCAGATCAGCGACGGCAGTTCGGCCGTTCTCATCACGACCAGCGAGAATGCCGCCAAGTTCGGGCTCGAGCCGATCGCGCGGGTACACAGCACCGCGGTGGTCGGCGACGACCCGCTGCTCATGCTCACCGCCGTCGTTCCCGCGACGCGTCGAGTACTGCGGCGAGCGGGTCTGAGCCTCGACGACATCGACCTCGTCGAGATCAATGAGGCGTTCGCGCCGGTGGTACTGGCCTGGGCCAAGGACACCGGCGCCGACCTCGGCAAGGTCAATGTCAACGGTGGCGCGATCGCGTTGGGTCATCCCCTCGGCGCGTCCGGTGCTCGCCTGGCCACCACACTGGTGCACGCCATGCGTGAACGCGGAGCACGGTTCGGCCTTCAGACGATGTGTGAAGCGGGTGGCCTGGCGAACGCCACGATTTACGAACGACTCTGAGCGCACAGTCGCGGGTACGAGGCGGCTGCGCGGTGGGTGGAGGGCGAACTGGCCGGGGTGGTCCCGGCCAGTCGCAAAGATTGATCCGGGTCAGAAGATGGCTTCGCTCACGGCATTGGGACCGTCGAACGTGCGGTTGGGCAGGTCCTGCAAGGTGTCGATGATCTCGGAATCGGCACCGTTGTCGCGGGCGGCGCTCACGAGGCCGTCGCGGTCGCACGGGTAGTCGATGCCGGACAGGTACTTCTGAACCTGGATCGGGCTGACCTGACTCATGCTGTGCTCCCTTTCGGTGTGGGGTTGCGAACGACGTGAGGCTCTTACCTCCGGCCCGGGTTTCTAAACGATTTTCCGAGGTCGGCGGGGTCAGCCGACGTAGCGCCGGGCGGGCGAGTCGCGTTGCGAGGCTTCCAGCAGTACCAGGCCCGCCTCGACGTCGGCGGGCACCACGTCGCGTTCGCGCAGCACCCATGGCAGCCCGCGCAGGGCGGCGAACACGGCTCCGGCGGTGGCGCGGTCGGCCGGAGCCGACCGCAGGACCGCGGCGGTGCGCCGGGCCGCGCTGCGGACCGGGCGGCGCAACCACAGGGTCCACAGGGTGTTGCGGATTCCGAGGGCGCGGCGGTGGGTGGAGTCGCGGGTGCGGGACGGCTCGTGGTGGATGATCATGTCCTCCACCCAGCACATCCACCAGCCCCGGGCCGCCAGGTCCAAGGCCAGCAGTTCCTCCTCACCCGCGAACCACAGGCGCCGGGAGAAACCGCCCACCTCCTCGAAGGCGCGCACACGGAAGGCGGAGAGGGCGGCCATCACGCCCAGCAGCGCGGGCCCGGGCAACCAGTCGGGGCCGGTGATCGGGGAATCGCGGAATTCGGGGGTGATCGGGTCTTCGCGCAGGTCGGGCGCCACGAGACAGCGTCCGGTCACCGAACCCAGGCCGGGATACGCGTCGAGCAGGTCGGCCGCCCGGGTGAGGGCACCGGGCTGCCAGCGCGTGTCGTCGTCGCAGAAGGCCACATAGGGCGTTCGCGCCCGTTCGACGGCGAGATTGCGGCCCAGTGCACCGAGGTTTTCCGACGAGCGGATCAACTCCACCTGCGGAAAGTTCGCCGCGACGGCGTCGGCCGTGCCGTCACCGGATCCGTTGTCGACGAGGATGATCGGGGCCGCGTCGGGCAGGGCCGTCATGTGCGCGAGAGTCTGTAGTAGCTGGTCACGCCGGTCGCGGGTGATGATGACGACCGTCATCCGGTGCGTTGACATCGGTCAGCTCCTCGGGTGGGCGAGTTCGAGTGTGCGGGCTCGGTGTTCGACCTCCGGCGGCAGCCGGCGCCGCTGCGCCAGCGCTTTGGGCAGCCGCTGACCGATCTCGGCCAGGGTCAGCAGCGTCTGCGGCTCGCGCACGCTGCGGCGGACCAGGTCGATCGACTCCGCGGCGCACTGCCGCAACGGTCGGCGCAGCCAGGTGATCAGGGCGTTGTTGCGTTGTTCGGCGCGCCGCCGCCACGCCGGTGGGGGCCGGTGGGCCGACGGGTGGTGGTGCGCGCGCACCGTCGGCACGTAACACAGCTGCCAGCCGTGGGCGGCCAGGTCGAGCGCCAGCAATCGTTCTTCGGCGCCGAAATGCAGCAGTGAACTGAATCCGGCGGCCTGGTCGAAGGCCGCTTTCCGCACGATCGCCGCACACGCCAGAAAACCGAGCACCGAGGGGCCGGGAAGGTCGGGGTGGTGCCCGAGCGGGCTGTCAGCCATCAGCTGGTTGACGGGGTCGTCGCGATTCGCGGGCCCCACGAGGGTTCGGCCCGCGAGCAGCCCGACCCGCGGATGGGCGTCGAGTATCCGTTCCGCGGCGGCGAGCGCGTCACCGGCCCACCAGGAGTCGTCGTCGCTGAAGGCGACGTAGGGAGTGCGGGCCAGCGTCACGCCGAGATTGCGCGCGGCCGCGCCCTGGTTGTCGGCCAGCCGGACGACCCGCACGCCCGGAAACGTTTCGGCCGTGTCGGCGGTGCCATCGTCGGACGCATTGTCGAGGACCAGGATCGGTGGTCGCGGCCGCAACGCGGACAGCTCGGTGAGGGTGCGCGCGAGTTCGGTCGCGCGATTGCGGGTGGCGATGACCACCGTCGTTCGCGCCGCGCTCATGACGCCGGTTCCGACAGCAGTTCATCGAGCAGCTCCGAGGTGAGCGAGTCCGCCGTGGACAGGTGATCACGCCGGGTCACCCACTCACGTCCGGCCGGTGACAGACACCAGTGCCACCACCGGTCCAGCGTGGCGCTGTCGGACGCGTCCTCGGCCGCGACCACGGCGGGCCAGTCCAGTGCCCGCGCCTGCGCGCTCACCTTCCCGCCGCCGCTGATCGGGTCCACCGCCAGGACCGGAACACCCGCGCCCAGCCCCAGCACCACGCCGTGCAACCGGGTCGTGACCACCATGTCCAGGCGCGAGAGCATCGAGACGAGTTGGTCGGGGGTGCGGCAGTGCCGCCAATCGTCGGCGGCCAGCCGGGTGTCCACCGGCAGCCGCGCGCAGTCGAGTTCACGCAGCCAGCTCGTGAGTGCCTCGTGGACCGATCGATGCCGGCGGGCCGCGCCGTACTCGGCCTGCCCCGGAGCCAGGGCGACACCGACCACCGGGACGCTGGCCGTCGAGGCGCCGACGGCGAGATCCGGCCGCGGCGCTGATTGCCCGTCGCGGGCCAGCACCCGGTGGAACCCGGTGACCGCGGCATCGTCGGGATCGATGACCGACACCCCCACCGCGATGCGCCTGCAGTTCGCGTATCGCTCGTGCAGCGACCGCACCTGCTCCCCGTGCGCGGGACCGCAGGCGAAGACCACGTGTGAGTAGCGACCGGCGTCGGCCTCGGGCAGGTGCAGCGCATCGGCACGGAACCCGGGGCTCCACGCACTGTCGTGGGCGATGTCGGCCGAGGCCAGCACGGCGCACACCCGGTCGATGCTCAGCACGTCGCCCGCGGTCGCCTCACCGTGCAGGAAACTGGCCCAGCCGACGACGAGAACACGCATGTCCGCACACCTTCCGGTCAGTGGGGCGCGGGCCGCATGTGCACCGCCTTCGTCTGGGTCATCTCGTCGAGCAGTTCGGGGCCGTAGCCGTACCCGCTGCCACTGGCGCCGTGCGGATGCGCCGCACCGCCGGGAGCGCCACCGAAGACCGCGTTGATCTTCACCGTGCCCACCGGCAGTTCCCGCCACGCCTGCTGGGCGTTGGCCATCGACGGAGTCAGGACGGTCGCCGCGAGCCCGTATTCGTCGGCCGCCGCCTCCGCGAGGCCCTGCTCGAAGCTGTCCACCACGCGCACCGGCGCCACCGGGCCGAACGTTTCCTCCCGCATGATCGGCATGGACGGGTCGCAGTGGGTGAGCACGGTGGCCGGGTAGTGCGCGCCGTTGCCTTCCGGGATCGCACCGCCGACGACCGCCTCGGCCCCCCGCTCCAGGGCATCGCGCACGTGCGAGTGGACGTGATCGCGATGGCGGCGATCGACCAGCGGCGCCAACGACCGGGACTCGGCTTCGGCGGCGAGCGCGGCGATGAACGCCTCGGCGATTTGCCGGTGCACGAAGATCCGCTCGACGGAGACACAGATCTGGCCGGAGTTGGCGAACGCGCCCAGCGCCGCCTGTCCCGCCGCCCAGACCGGATCCACCCCGGCGTCGACCAGCAGCGCGTCGTTGCCGCCGTTCTCCAGTAGGGCCTTCGCCCCGGTCGCGGCGACGCTGCGCGCGATCGACCGCCCGGTGGCGGTGCTGCCGACGTGCGCGACGACGTCGACATCGGCGCGTGCGGCCAGCAGCGCGCCCACTGTCCCGTCGCCCTGCACCGTTTGCAGCACGGCCTCGGGCAGGGTCCGGGCCAGCAGCTCACCCAGCAACGCCCCGGTGTGTGGTGCGCGTTCACTCGGCTTGTGGACGACCGTGTTGCCGGTGACCAGCGCCGCGCCGAGCAGTCCGCACGACACGGCGACCGGGTCGTTCCACGGCGTCAGGGCCACGACGACGCCGCGCGGTTCCCACACCATCAGATCGATCGCGTCGAATTCGCCCTGCAGGCTCCTGCCGCGATGCACGGGACCGAGTTCGGCGTACTGCTCGAGCGTCGAGGCGCCGGCCAGCACCCCTTCTTCGGCTTCTGCCGGTGGCCGTCCGGTTTCGGCGTGATTGCACTGCGCCAGTTCCTGGGCGTGCTCGCGCAGTAGCGCGGCGGCCGCCCGCAACGCGGCGGCTCGTTCGGCGGGTGGGGTCCGCGCCCACTCCGGCTGCACGTGCGCGGCGCGGCGCACCTGCCGGTCGAGTTCTGCGGGGTCGGCCATGGGCACCGTGCCCACGGTGACACCGGTTCCCGGATCGATGATCTCGATCAGTTCGGTGGTCGAATGGCCCTCTGCGGTGGTGACAGCGCGTGATCGGCTCATACCCCGGGCATTGCCTCGCGTTCGGAGTTCAAACACCGGCCGCCCACGCGCGTGGGCAATCCCCGGGCGACCGAGTGCCGCCGCGACGGTGCGTTGTTTGAGCTGGTGGCGAACGGCAAGAACTACCGACATGGTGAACGCGATCGAGCAGCTGCGCATTCTGCTGTGGCACGTGCACGGTTCCTGGACGACCTCTTTCGTCCAGGGCCCACACCGTTATCTGCTGCCCACGACCGAAGAAGGCGGTCCATGGGGCCGTGGCCGCTGCGGGCGCGACTGGCCCGCTACCGAAGAGGTGTCGGCCGAGGCGTTGCGCGAAACCGAGGTGGACCTCATCGTGGTGCAGCGCCCCGAGGAAATCGAGCTGGCGCACCGCTGGCTCGGGCGCCGGCCCGGGCGCGATCTGCCCGCCGTCTACGTCGAGCACAACACGCCACGTCCGCACGCGGCGCTCACCGAGCACCCGCTGGCCGACCGCGACGACATCCCGATCGTGCACGTCACCCATTTCAACGACTTGATGTGGGACAACGGGAAAGCCCCCACACACGTCATCGGGCACGGCATCGTGGACCCCGGCGAGTTGTACACCGGCGAGCTGCCCCACGGCGTCGCGCTGATCAACGAACCGACCCGGCGGGGGCGGGTCACCGGCAGCGATCTACTGGCCGATTTCGCGCAGGCGGGACCGGTCGATCTCTTCGGGATCGGGGCGCGGGAATTCGCGCCGGAAACGGCCACGGCGCATCCGATCAACGGGATCGCGGATCTGCGGCAGTCGTCGTTGCATCCGGAGATGGCCAGAAGGCGGGTGTACCTGCACACCGCGCGCTGGACCTCGCTGGGGCTGTCGCTGCTCGAGGCCATGCATCTCGGTATGCCGGTGGTCGCGTTGGCCACCACCGAAGCCGTCAGCGCGGTGCCGCCGGAAGCTGGCGCCCTGTCGGTGGACGTCGCCACGCTCACCGCGAGATTCCGCGAACTGCTCCACGAACCCGATCTGGCGGTACTCGCGGGCAAGTCGGGACGGCAGTTCGCGCTCGAGCATTACGGCCTGGAGCGCTTTCTGCAGCGCTGGGAGGACCTGTTGGCCGAGGTAACCGTATGAAGGCGGCATCGATTTCCGGAAAGGCGGAGACATGAAGATCGCGATGGTGTCCGAACACGCCAGCCCGCTCGCCACCTTGGGCGGCGTCGATGCCGGTGGGCAGAACGTGCACGTCGCGGAATTGTCCGCGGCGTTGTGCCGGCACGGACACGACGTCACGGTGTACACGCGGCGCGAGAGCGCCCAGGCCCCCGACACCGTCACCACCGCAGCGGGTTACCGCGTGGTCCACGTCCCGGCCGGTCCCGCGCAACCGCTGCCGAAGGACGAACTTCTGCCCTATATGCCGGAATTCGGCGACTTCCTACGCGAGCACTGGCGTGACGACCGGCCCGATGTGGTGCACGCGCATTTCTGGATGTCGGGTCTGGCCGCACTCGCCGCCGCACGCGACACCGATGTCCCGGTGGTGCAGACCTTCCACGCACTGGGTGTGGTGAAACGCCGTCATCAGGGCGCCGCCGACACCAGCCCACCCGACCGGCTGCGGCTCGAACAGCAGGTGGCCGAGCAGGCCGACCGCATCATCGCCACCTGCACCGACGAGGTCTTCGAACTGGCGCGGATGGGTGTTCCGCGTTCCCGGACCTCGGTGGTGCCGTGCGGGGTGGACCTCGAGCAGTTCGCCCCCGACGGACCACGTGCCGCCAGGACAGCCGAACACCGCATCGTCAGTGTGGGCAGGCTGGTGCCGCGCAAGGGTTTCGACATCGCCGTCACCGCGCTCGCCGAGCTGCCCGTGACCGAACTGGTGCTCGTCGGCGGGCCGGACGACGGCCGGCTGGCCGAGGACCCCGAAGCGCAGCGGCTGCTCGCCCTGGCCGCGGACCTCGAGGTGGGCGACCGGCTGCACCTGCTGGGCCAGGTCCCCAGAACGCAGATGGCTCCGCTGTTGCGTTCGGCCGACGTCGCGGTGTGCACCCCGTGGTACGAGCCGTTCGGCATCACCCCGCTCGAGGCCATGGCGTGTGGTGTACCCGTCGTGGCCGCCGCGGTGGGCGGTCTCATCGACACGGTCGTCGACGGTGACACCGGAAAGCTGGTGCCGCCACGGGCACCCGACCGGCTGGCGGCCGCGATCCGCGAACTGCTCGACGCCCCGGCGCTGCGCCGGCAGTACGGCGCCGCCGGGCACGACCGCGTGCATTCCCGTTACTCGTGGGACCGGGTCGCGGTGGAGACGCTGCGCGCCTATCGCCGTACGGCCGGCGGCCGGGTTCCCGGTGCGCGGAGGCAAGCCCAGTGAGTACCGCACGCGCCCTGGTCACCGGGGGTGCCGGTTTCGTCGGGTCGCATCTGTGTGAGCAGTTGCTCGCCGCGGGTACCGACGTGGTCGCCGTGGACAACTTCGCCACCTCCACCCCCGCCAATGTGGCCGAACTGGTGGGTCGGCCCGGATTCGAGCTGGTGCGCCACGACGTGACCGAGCCGTTCCCCGACCTGGGCACCTTCGACGTCGTCTACCACCTCGCCTCGGCCGCTTCACCGCCGGACTACCTGCGGTTGCCGCTCGAGACGTTGCGGGCCGGCTCGCTGGGAACGGCCAACGCCATCGAACTGGCCGAACGTGATCACGCGCGTTTCGTGCTGGCGTCGACGAGCGAGGTCTACGGCGATCCGGTGGTGCACCCGCAGCCCGAGAGTTACTGGGGCAACGTCAATTCCATCGGCCCGCGCAGTGTGTACGACGAAGCCAAACGGTATGCCGAAGCGTTGACGATGGCCTACCGCCGCGAGCGCGGAGTCGATACCGGCATCGCCCGGATCTTCAACACCTACGGGCCGCGGATGCGGGCCGACGACGGCCGCGTGGTGCCCACGTTCATCGCACGGGCGTTGACGAACGCCCCGCTGACCATCGCCGGCACCGGTGAGCAGACCCGTTCGCTGTGCTACGTCGAAGACACCGTGCTCGGGCTGCGGGCGCTGGCGGCCGCCGATCATCCCGGACCGATCAACATCGGCAATCCGCACGAGTTGACCGTGCGCGCGCTGGCCGAGGAGATCCGCGGCGCCACCCACAGCCGGTCGTCGCTGGAATACATCCCGGAAGCAGTCGACGATCCCAAGCGGCGCTGTCCGGATATCTCGCTGGCGGCCCGCGAATTGGGCTGGCGGCCACTGATCCCACGGACCGAGGGGTTGCGTCGCACGATCGAGTGGTTCGCCGGCCGGCCTGCGGTGGTGGCCGCGCAGCCAGTGCGCTGACCAGGCCGTCTTGCGACGGTTTAGCGCTGACTTCACCGGGTAGCGCGTAGGAAAGTAGCGGCGGGGGAAATTCCCGCGTCCTCGAGGAGAAAGGCGACCCGTTGCGCATTCTCGGAATCAATGCGGTATTCCACGATCCCGCCGCCGCGCTGATCGTGGACGGCAAGATTGTCGCGGCCGCGGAAGAGGAGCGGTTCAGTCGTCGTAAGCACGGCAAGCGGCCGGTGCCCTTCTCGGCGTGGGAGCTGCCCGAGCAGTCGGCCGCGTGGTGCCTGGAACAGGCGGGCATCGGTCCCGACGAGCTCGACGCGGTGGGCTATTCCTACGATCCGAGCCTGGTCGACCATTCGCTCGGCGGTCTCGACCAGCACAGCGAGCGGACGCGCACCGATTACGCGCGTCGCGCCCCCGCCTTCCTGCGCGCGGCGCTGCCCGGTCTGGACCCCTCGATCGTCCGCTTCGTCCGCCATCACGTCGCGCACGCGGCATCGGCGGCGCTGGCGGCGCCGATCGGTGATTCGGCGGTCCTGGTCGCCGACGGACGCGGCGAGAGCACGTCCTATTCGGCCGGTGAATACCGCGACGGAAAATTCGTGGAACTGGCTTCGCAGCGTTTGCCGCATTCGCTGGGATTGATGTACGAGGACCTCACCCAGCACCTCGGATTCGAGCGCTCCAGCGACGAATACAAGGTGATGGCGCTGGCGTCCTACGGCACGCCGCGTTTCCTCGACGAATTCCGGGAATTGTTGTACACCACCGGCGACGGCGGATTCCGCACCGAACCGGTGCCGTGGGACAAATTCGCGCCGGCCGGTCGTGGCGGCGATTTCACCAGCGACCACGCCGACCTGACCGCGACCGTCCAGCGCCGGCTGGAGGACGTGCTGCTCGAGCTGATCACCTGGCTGCACCAGCAGACCGGCCAGCCCAACCTCACCCTCGCCGGCGGCATCGCGCTGAACTGCGTGGCCAATACGCGCCTGCACGACGAAGGTCCGTTCGACAACATCTGGGTGCAACCGGCCGCGGGCGACGCGGGCACGGCCCTGGGCGCGGCGCTGCAACTGGCCGCGGAGTTCGGTGAACCGGCCGCGCCGATGCGCGGCGCCGACCTCGGCCGCGAGTGGAGCGACTCCGAACTCGAAGCCGTGCTGCGCACCGCGAAAGTGCCCTACACCCGCTCCGACGATGTCGCCGCCGAGGTCGCGCGGACCCTCGCCGAGGACGGCATCGTCGCCTGGTTCCAGGGCCGCGCCGAATTCGGTCCGCGCGCGCTCGGGCACCGTTCGCTGCTCGCCCACCCCGGTCGCGCCGAGAACCTCGAGCGCCTCAACGATGTGAAGGGCCGCGAGCAGTTCCGGCCGGTCGCCCCGATGGTGCTCGCCGATCGAGCGGCGCAGATATTCTCGCGCGGACCGTTGCCCAGTCCCTACATGCTCTTCGTCCACGACGTCGCCGCACCATGGGCCGACCGGATTCCCGCGGTGACCCACGTGGACGGCACCGCCCGGGTACAGACGGTGGACCGCGCCGACAACCCGCTGCTGGGCCGGATGCTGTCGGAGTTCGACAGGCGCACCGGGGTGCCCGTCGTCATCAACACCAGCCTCAACACCGCGGGCCGGCCGATGGTCGACTCTCCCCGCGACGCACTCGAATGCTTCGGTTCCGCGCCGATCGACCTGCTCGCCATCGGCCCGTTCCTGGTGCGACGCCGATGAATCCGGGCATCGACTACAGCATCGTCATCCCGACCACCGGCCGGGAGAGTCTGCGGACCCTGTTGCGGGCCCTCGCTACCGCGACCGGGCCCCGGCCCAGGGAGATCATCGTGGTCGACGATCGCCCCGCGGATGCGGAACTGCCGCTGGTGGAGACCGAGCCTCGGGTCACGGTGATCCGTTCCGGTGGTCGTGGGCCGGCCGCCGCGAGGAACGCGGGCTGGCGGCAGGCCGCGGGTACTTGGATCGCCTTCCTCGACGACGATGTCGTCACCGCATCGGATTGGCCACTGCGTCTGACCGCCGACCTGGCGGGCCTCGACGAGCTGACGGCCGCGTCCACCGCGCACATCGAGGTTCCGCTGCCGACCGACCGCAAACCCACCGACGACGAACGCGGCACGGCGGGCTTGGCCACCGCCCGCTGGATCACCGCCGACATGGCCTATCGCCGGTCGGTCCTGGCCGAGGTGGGCGGGTTCGACGAACGCTTCCCCCGGGCCTTCCGCGAGGACGCCGACCTCGCGATGCGAGTCTGCCTGGCCGGTTACCACATCGTGCGGGGCGAGCGGGTCACCTGCCATCCGGCCCGACGATCCGGGCCGATGGCCAGTGTTCGCGCCCAGCGCGGCAACGCCGACAACGCGCTGATGCGACGCAAGTACGGGCGGCGGTGGCGGCAGCGAATCGGCGAGCAACCCGGCATGCTGGGCCACCACGCGCTCACCGCGGCTCTGGGTGCGGGCGCCCTCGGGTTCGGTGTCGCGCGCCGGTGGCGCACCGCGTTCGGGTTCGCGGCCGCCTGGACGGCGCTGACGGCCCGGTTCGCCGCGCGCCGGATCGCACCGGGACCCCGGACCCGGGACGAGATCGGCCGGATGGTGCTGAGCAGTGCGCTGATCCCGCCCGCCGCGTGCTGGCATCGGGCCCGCGGCGAGGTACGGCACCGGCACGCGACCCACGACGCACCGCTGGCCCTGCTGTTCGACCGCGACGACACCCTCATCGTGGACGTCCCCTACCTGGGTGACCCGTCGAAGGTCGAACCGATGCCGGGTGCACTCGATTCGCTGCGCTTGTTACGGACGGCCGGGATCGCGTTGGGCATCGTCAGCAACCAGTCCGGTGTCGCGCGGGGGTTGATCAGTACCGAACAGCTCGCCGCGGTGAACGCCAGGGTCGAGGAGATGCTGGGGCCGTTCGAGACGTGGCAGGTGTGCGTGCACGGCGACGGCGACGGCTGCGATTGCCGCAAACCTCGTCCGGGCATGGTGGTGCGGGCGGCGGCGCACCTGGGTGTCGACGTCAGCAGGTGCGTGCTGATCGGTGACACCGGTGCCGACGTGGACGCCGCGACCACCGCGGGCGCGCGGGCGATCCTCGTGCCGACGGCGCGCACCCTGCCAGAGGAGGTGCACCGCGCGCGCCGCGAAGCGATCGTGGCGCGTGACATCTCCGAAGCCGTGCGACTGGCGATGGCAGGTGCGCGATGAGCACGCGGGCGCTGGTGGCGCGCATGGACAACGTCGGCGACGTGTTGCTGGCCGGTCCGTGCGTGCGCGCGGTGGCCGCACACGTCGATTCGCTGACCTTGCTGACCGGCCCGCGCGGTCGCGCGGGCGGCGAACTGCTGCCCGGAGTCGATCAGGTCATCTCCTGGTGCGCACCGTGGATCGATCCGGAGCCGCCGCCGCTCACCTCCGCCGACGCGCACGCGTTCATCGACCGGATCCGCGCCCTCGACGTGGACACCGCCTTGATCCTCACCTCCTTCCACCAGTCACCGCTGCCGCTGGCACTGCTGCTGCGGATGGCGGGTGTCGGGTGGATCGGCGCGATCTCCGAGGACTACCCCGGTTCGCTGCTCGACCTGCGCCACCGCGTCGACGGTGACCCGCCCGAGGCCGAGCGGGCCTTGTCGCTGGCCGAAGCGGCGGGGTTCCGGCTGCCGCCCGGCGACGACGGGAAACTCGCCGTCCGACGGCCGTTGCCGCAAGTGGAGGGCCTCACCGGCGAGCCGGGCTATGTGGTGGTCCACCCCGCCGCGTCGGTACCGGCCAGGCAACCCTCGGCGTTGCGTTCGGCCTCGATCGTCGCCGCACTGGCCGAGGCCGGACATCGGGTGGTCGTCACCGGCGCACCGTCCGAACGGTCGCTCACCGCGGCGGTCGCCGGTACGCACGCGATCGACCTCGGCGGCGCCACCTCGTTGGCCGAACTCGCCGCGGTACTCGACGCCGCCGGCGTGGTGGTGGCGCCCAACACCGGGCCGGCTCATCTCGCCGCCGCGGTGGGAACACCGGTGGTGTCGCTGTTCGCGCCGGTCGTGCCCGCCGAACGCTGGGCGCCCTACGGGGTGCCGGTGGCGATGCTCGGTGATCAGGACGCGCCGTGTCGCGACAGCCGGGCACGGGAGTGCTTCGTGCTCGGGCATCCGTGCCTGGAGTCCATCTCCCCCCAGCAGGTCGTCGCCGTGGCCGAAGAACTCACCGCCGGACGTGAGTGTCTGCGAACAGGAGGTATGTCGTGATCGAGGATCATTTCGCCGCCTTGTGCACAGCGCTGGAACGCAACAGTTCCTTCGCACCGAAACTCCGCAGGTGGGGTCGCGAACTGGCCGCAGTACTCGACAACGGCGGCAGATTGCTGGCCTGCGGCAACGGTGGCAGCGCCGCCGAAGCCCAACATCTGACCGGCGAGCTGGTCGGTCGCTTCCGCAACGAGCGACAGCCGCTCTCGGCGATCGCGCTGCACGCCGACACCTCGGCGGGCACCGCGATCGTGAACGATTACGGCGAGGCCGAGCTGTTCGCACGCCAGGTCCGCGCCCACGGCCGAACCGGGGACGTGCTCATCGCGCTGTCCACCAGCGGCACCAGCCCGAACGTGGTCGCCGCGGCCAAGGCCGCCCAGGAGATCGGTGTGCTCACTTGGGCGATGACCGGGCCCGCGCCCAATCCGCTCGCGGCACTGTGTGACGACGCGCTGGCGGTGGAGGCGCCGAGCACGGCCACGGTGCAGGAAGTCCACCTGGCGATGGTGCACGCCCTGTGCGCGGCGCTGGACGAGGCACTGGGAGTCCCGACATGAGGCCGCTGGTGGTGCTCGGCGACGCCATCCTCGATGTCGATATCGAAGGGTCCGCGGAGCGGTTGTGCCCCGAAGCGCCGGTGCCGGTGGTGGATGTGGAACGTCAGCGGATGCGTCCCGGCGGCGCGGGCCTGGCCGCCGCGTTGGCGGCCGAGTCGGTGTCGGAGGTCGCGCTGATCACGGCCGTGGCCGATGACGCCAACGGTCGCGTGCTCCGGCACCTGCTCGACCGCGACGTCGAGGTCGTCGCGATGCCGTTGCGGGGCGAGACCGTCCGCAAGGCACGCGTGCGCGCCGCGGGCCAGTCCTTGGTGCGGCTCGACACCGGCGACGGGGTGGCCGAGGGCGGCCCGCTCGGTGCCGCGGTGGTCGACACCCTGCGGTCGGCGGGCGCGATCCTCGTCGCCGACTACGGCCGTGGTGTCGCGGCGCATCCGCAGATCCGCCGCCTGCTGCGCGAACTCGACCGCAGGGTGCCGATCGTGTGGGACCCGCACCCGCGCGGTCCGCAGCCGGTATGGGGTGTCTCGCTGGTCTCACCGAACATGAAAGAGGCCCGCCAGTTCGCTCCCGGGTACACCGAACCCGAGGAGCTGGCCAAGGTGCTGCGCGACGAGTGGTCGGCCGATTCCGTCGCGGTCACCATCGGGGCGGGCGGTGCCGTGCTGGCCAACGGCAAGCGTCTCAGTGCTGTGCCGGTGCCCGCCGAGGTACGCCACGGTGATCACCTCGGTGCCGCCGACACCTGCGGCGCCGGTGACCGTTTCGCCTCGGCGGCGGCCGCGGCCCTGTTCGCCGGCGCCACCGTGGCCGAAGCGGTGGACCATGCCGTCGAGGTGGCGGCCAGGTTCGTGGCCGCGGGCGGTGCGGCGACCCTGTCGGCACGCGACGGGGACACCACCGCCGTGCCCGGACTCCCGCCCGCGCACGCCGACGGGTCGGCCCTCGAGCTGGCCGCCGCCGTCCGGGCGCGCGGCGGGCGCCTCGTCGCCACCGGCGGCTGTTTCGACCTGTTGCATCCCGGCCACGTGACGCTGCTGCGCCGGGCCCGCGCGATGGGCGACGCACTGGTGGTGTGCCTCAATTCCGATGCGTCGGTACGCGGACTGAAGGGCCCGGCCCGGCCGATCGTGCCCGAACGCGACCGCGCGCGGCTGCTCACCGAATTGTCCTCCGTCGATGCCGTCGCCGTGTTCGACGAATCCTCGCCGGCCGCGCTGCTGGAACGGCTGCGCCCCGACGTCTGGGTCAAGGGCGGCGACTACGCCGGGGCGGAACTGCCCGAGGCCGACGTCGTGCGCAGGCACGGCGGCGAGATCGCGTTGGTCCCCACGGTGCACGGCTACTCCACCTCGCGGTTGGTCGCCGCCACCCGCGCCCACGACTGAATCGAGAAGAAGGGAAGTCCGGATGCGAAATCTTGGCAATGTGCTGATCACCGGTGGTGCTTCGGGCCTGGGTGCGGCGGTCGTGGCCGCCGTGCGCGAGAACGGGGGTCGCCCGTTCGTGATCGACCGGGTGGAGCCAGGGACACCGGTCGATTTCGTCCGGGCCGACCTGGCCGACAGCGCCGCCGCCGAGCAGGCCGTGCACGAGATCGCCGAACGCGCGGGCGGACGGATCGACGGTGTGTTCACCGCCGCGGGCACCGATGCCTGCGGGCCGCTCGACAAGGTCTCGACCGAGAAGTGGGAACAGGTCATCCGGGTGAACCTGCTCGGCACAGCCGCCGTCGTCCGTGCCGCGCTCCCCTTGCTGCGCGAGAGCCGGGGCACGGTGGTCACGTGCGCGTCGACCCTGGGTATCAAGGCGGTCGGCGACGCGACGGCCTATTGCGCCTCGAAGTTCGCCATCGTCGGATTCACCAGGGCGCTGGCCGCGGAAACCGCGGGCAGTGTCGGCGTGACCCTGCTGATTCCCGGCGGGATGCACACCGCCTTCTTCGACGACCGCGACGAGCAGTACAAGCCGCCGGCCGACGCCAAACTCAACCAGCCCGAGGACGTCGCCAACGCGGTGGCCTTCGCGCTGAGCCAACCGCCCGGATGCGAGGTGCGGGAAATGGTCATCTGCGCCTCCGAAGAGGGGTCGTGGCCTTGACCGGCACCATTCTGGTGCTCCGCGCGCTCGGACTCGGCGACCTGCTGACCGGCGTGCCCGCCCTGCGCGGGCTGCGGGCGGCGTACCCGGATGATCATCTGGTACTCGCCGCGCCGGAGCCGCTGCGCCCGCTGGTCGAGCTGATCGATGCGGTCGACGAGCTGCTGCCGACCCCCGGATTGGGCTCGCTCCGGTGGCGTGGCGGCGCGCCACGGGTCGCGGTGAACCTGCACGGCCGCGGGCCACAGAGCATCCGGGACCTGGCGGCAGTGGGTGCGCAAACGCTGCTGACACACCGGCATCCGGACTTTCCCGAGTTCCCCGGACCGCGGTGGCCCGACGAACTGCACGAGGTGCGGCGGTGGTGCCGGTTGCTGGCGTACGCCCACATCGCTGCCGATCCGCGCGCACTGGCGCTGCCCGCGCCGAACATGGCCGCCGCGGAGTCGAATGTGGTGGTCATCCATCCCGGCGCGGCGTCGGCCGCGAGACGATGGCCCACAGCGCATTTCGCGACGGTGGCGCGGGCGCTGGGCGCGCAGGGCCATCGCGTGGTGATCACCGGCTCGGCCGATGAGGTCCCGTTGGCCACCGCGCTCGCCCGCGATGCCGGACTGTCGCCGTCGGTGGTGTACGCCGGGCGCACCGACCTGGCCGAACTCGCCGCGATCGTCGCGGACGCGGCGCTGGTGGTGTGCGGTGACACCGGTGTCGGTCATCTGGCCACCGCGTTCGGCACACCATCGGTGCTGCTTTTCGGTCCGACCCCGCCGCAGGCGTGGGGGCCGCCCGCCGACGCGGGCAACCACATCGCGCTCTGGGCGGGCGCAGCCGGCGACCCGCATGCCGACCGGCCGGACCCCGGCCTGCTCTCGATCACACCGGAACAAGTGCTGTCAGCGGCAACCGAACTCGTCGGACAGGGGGTGCGTCATGGGTAACCGGGTAGGCGTGGTCGGCGCCGGATATGTCGGCCTCACCAGCGCCGCGTGTCTGGCCCACCTGGGCCATCATGTGACCTGTCTGGACAACGACGAGGCCAAGGTCGAGTCGCTGCGCGCGGGTACCGTCGCGATCGTCGAACCGGAGCTGCCCGAACTGGTCCGCGAAGGACTCGCCGAGGACCGTTTGGCGTTCACGACCGACCCACGGTCACTGTCGGAGTCGGAAGTGGTGTTGTTGTGCCTGCCCACCCCCATGGGCGCCGGCGGCACCGCCGATCTCGGAGTCCTCGAAGACGCCCTCCGGAACTTGGGACCGCTGCTGTCGCCCGAGTGCGTACTGGTCACCAAGTCGACCGTCCCGGTGGGCACCGCGGCACGCATCCCCACGCTGACCGGTCACCGGCATCCGGTCGTCAGCAATCCGGAGTTCCTGCGCGAGGGTTACGCGGTGCACGACTTCCTGCACCCCGACCGCGTCCTCATCGGTGCCGACGACGACCAGGACGCCGCCGACCGCGTCGCGGCGCTGTACGTGGGCACCGGTGCACCGGTCCGGCGCACCGACACCGCCAGCGCCGAGCTCGCCAAATACGCCAGCAACGCGTTTCTGGCGGTCAAACTCTCCTTCGTCAACACCCTCGCCGAACTGTGCGAAAAGGTCGGCGCCGACATCTCGAAGGTCACCGACGCGATGGGCATGGACGAGCGGATCGGGCGGGCGTTCCTGGCGCCGGGCCCCGGCTGGGGTGGATCGTGTCTACCCAAGGACACCCGGGCGCTGCTGGCGGTCGCGGAGTCCTCGGGGGTCGACTTCGCCATCGTTCGCGACGCCGTGCGCGCCAACGAACACCAGCGGGCCATGGTGCTGCGCAAAGTCCGGCACGCGGTCACCGGCGCGGTCGACGGCTCCCTGGCCGGTATGCGGATCGGGGTGTTCGGGCTCGCGTTCAAAGCCGGTACCGGCGACCTGCGCGACTCCCCCGCCGTCGCCATCGCCCGCCAGCTCGCCCATCACGACGCCGTGGTCTCGGCCTACGACCCCTGCGTGCCACAGTCGGGGGCGCACGACCTGGCGGCCGACCCCGACGGCATCCAGGTCGTCGACGACCCCTACCTCGCGGCGAAAGACGCCGCCGCGATCGTCGTGCTCACCGAGTGGCCCGAATTCCGGGCCCTCGATTGGCACAAGCTCGCCGGCGACGTCGAACGCCCGGTCATCGTGGACACCCGGAACCTGCTCGATGAACAACTGCTGAGCGGCACCGGGTTCACGATTTCGGGAATCGGGTCATCCGCTGCGGCCCGATTCAGGGATTGGTCGGCGGAACCGGCTCAGTGTTCCCGTAGTCGCCGACCAGGCGGCGGGTGAGCAGCGCCTTGCCCTGCTCGGCGCCCTTGCGGCTTTCGCCCTGGGCGCGCCGGAAGAATTCCGCCAGTTCGCTGTCACCGTTGCGCTCGGCGTCGGCGCCGTACTGTTCCATGCGCAACGCGTTGCTCAAGCAGGCTTCCACGAACCAGATGAGGTCGTAGTCCTTGTCCTTCGTCCCGGTGTAACGGCCGGTTTCGGTAGTGCTCATCGCATGTCCTTTCGTTGTCGGATCGTGCCGGGACGGCGGCTCACTCCGCCGCCACCGGGTCGCCGATCGGCGCCAGGTCATAGACCGCGTACTCGGCGCCGATCACGGGCTGGGCCACATTGCGCACCCGGATCCCGCCCGGGGTGGTGCCCCGCTCGATGCCCGCGTGGGCGTGACCGTGCACCGCCAGATCGACCTCGCACGCGTCGATCGCCTCGCCCAGCAGGTAGGACCCGAGGAACGGATAGATCTCGGGCGGCTCACCGTGCAGGGTGTCCGAGATCGGCGAGTAGTGCGTCAGCGCGATCGTGACATCGGTGCGCAACTCACTCAGCGCCGCGTGCAGGCCGTCGGCGAGTTCGACGGTGTGGTCGGCGAATTCGCGCATCTGCGGTTCGCCGAACGCGCTCGCGCATTTGCCGGCGAACCCACCGCCGAAGCCCTTGGTACCCGCGATACCCAGGGTGCGATCCCCGATCGTGAGCACCGTGGCCTCGCCCTCCAGCACCGTGATCCCGTGCGCGACCAGCAACGCCGTCATCTCCTCGGCGAGGTCGCTGTGATAGTCGTGATTGCCCAGCACAGCGACGACCGGTACCGCCAGGTCACCGAATTCGGCTGCGACAGCTTCGGCTTCGGCTCGGGTACCGAGACGGGTGAGGTCACCTGCCAGCAGCAGCGCATCGGCATGTGCGGGCAGGTCCAGCAGCGCGGGACGCAACCGCCCGCGCGAATCCGCGCCGAGGTGAACATCGCCGACCGCGGCTACTCGCATGGCCTCACCTGAGTACTTCCGGCTCGCTCGGCGCGCCCGGCCGGTTGACGCGGACGTCGTTGTGCACCCGCAACGCGCCGATCTGCTCACGCAGCACTGTTTCCAGCGCGTCGCGGCACTGCTCGTCGGACACTTCACCGGTGAGCACCACGACATCGCCGCGCACCGTGACGTGCACGCCCAGCGTGGCGGTGCGCGGGTCCTCGGCGAACGCGCGCCGGATGTGGGCCACCACGTACTGCGGCGGCTCGGCGTGCAGACCACCCCGGTGAATGCCGAGGTCATCAACCAGCCCGAGAAAGGCACGGGCATACGGCGATTCGGTGGTCTCGCGCTGTACTCGCGCCCAATCGATCTGCTCGCGCAGCGCACGTGCGGTGGCGAGCAACCGGGTGAAGTCGAGGCGGTGCGCGTCGAGCACCATCAGCTTGTCGACCAGCAGATCCGTCGCCGTGAGCACCGGCGCGGTCGCCGGACCGACCCGCATGTGCTCGGCCCGGTCGAGTAGCTCGTCGTCTATGGTGCGGTGGTTGGTGCGGAAGATCAGATCCACCAGGATGTCGCCGTGGTAGACCTTGGTCAGCCAGTCCTCCACCGGGTCGGCGGCCCGCAGACCGGCCGCGACGAGCGCTGATCGCGCCGCCGAGGCGTCGGCGGGCCGGACGAAGATGTCGACGTCGTGGTCCGAGGGTGGTCCGCCGCGCGCGTACGCCGCGCAACCACCGGCCACCGCGAAACGGATGCCGCTGCGCTGCAAGGTGTTGACCACCAGCGTCAACGTGTGCAGCAGGTCGTCGATCTCGGCGGTCATCGGGTCACCACCTTTCGGATGCGGACTCGGGCCGAGCTCGGTGGCCCTTTTCGACGGCCACATGGTCGCTCTACCCGCCTGCCCGCACCTCAATCACGCGGTTCTGTGCCATCGTGCCGCCACACCGGTACGGGGCGCCCCGTACCGGCGGGACACTCCGGGATGGCGGCACGGTCGTCGACCGTGCCGCAGGTCGGGCGAGCATGCCAGACTGGCGAGGTGAGCGAGACGGTTGAGAAATCCGTGAAGACGCAGTCGAACAGCCGGCCGGTGCGTGAGCGCGGGGACGTGATCGGCAGTGGGCTCCTGTGGCTGGCCAAGTGGTCACTGTGCATCGTCGCGATCGCGCTGGGCGCGTGGGTGCTCGGGACGATAGCCGCGCGGCTGTGGGTGGTGCTGCTGCCCATCGTCCTCGCGGTCGTGGTCACCACGGTCCTGTGGCCGGCGGCTCGGTGGCTGACCCGGCACAAGCTGCCGAACGCGCTGGCCGCGTCCATCACGCTGGTCGGTTTCCTCGCCCTGCTCGGCGGGGTCATCGCCTTGATCGTGCCCTCGGTGGCCGATCAGGCGCCCCAACTCGCCGACAAGGCCACCGCCGGCGTCAATCAGGTGCGCGACTGGGCGCAGGGGCCGCCCTTGAACATCCGCGACGAACAACTCGATTCCGCGGTCCAGGCGATCGTGGATCGTCTGCAGTCCAGCGGCACACAGATCGCCAACGGGGTCTTCACCGGCGTGTCCACCGCGACATCGGTGCTGATCACCGTGTTCCTCGTGTTGGTGCTGGTGTTCTTCTTCCTGAAGGACGGTCAGCGGCTGCTGCCCTGGATGAACAAGGTGTGCGGTGACCGCAGCGGCCGCCACCTCGAAGCCGTGCTGGAGCGAGTCTGGACGACCCTGGGTGGGTTCATCCGCACCCAGGCGATCGTCAGCATGGTCGATGCCGTCCTCATCGGCGCCGCGCTGTTCATCCTCGGTGTTCCGTTGGCGCTGGTACTGGCGGTGATCACCTTCATCGGCGGATTCGTGCCGATGGTCGGCGCTTTCGTCGCCGGTGCGCTCGCGGTGCTCGTCGCGCTGGTCGGCAACGGTCTGACCACCGCGCTGATCGTGCTCGGCGTGGTGATCGCGGTGCAGCAACTGGAGGGCAATGTGCTGCAACCGGTCCTGCAGAGCCGGACCGTGGAGTTGCACGCCGTCATCGTGCTGCTCTCGGTCACCGCGGGCGGTTCGCTCTACGGCATCACCGGCGCCTTCCTCGCCGTGCCGGTCGTCGCGATGATCGCGGTGGTCGTGCGCTATGTCGGCGAACAGATCGACACCGCCACCGCACCGGCCGTACCGGACGAAGACGAAGACGAAGACCAGCGCGACGAACAGTCGTTGCCCGTGCGCTGAGCACAGCGGGACCGAGCAGAGAAATCCCGCCGATCCGATTCGGACGCGATGAGCCGGGTACGCGCGTGACGTGACTGACATGACCATCAACGAAATCGCGGAACGGCGCGGGCCCTTCGCCGTCGTGTACATGGACGCGTCACACGACACCGAGGACGCCGCGCAACAGCTGGAACTGCGCCGTCGATCCATCCACGCCCGGCTGCACGAGGCGGGCGCGAGCGAGCAGATGCTGGCGCTGTTCGACCGGGCGATCGCCGAGGGACCGCCGGGCCGCGGGCGCGCGGGCCGGGTTCTCATCATCGATGACACCGCGGTCCACGTCGACGAACTGCTGCCCGAACCGCCGGGTCAGGAGGTCGTGCGGGTCTCCCCGCTGCCCTATCTCCTGCCGATCCTGCGCCATCACGAGGCGGTGATCCCCCACGTCGTCGCCGTGGTCGATCGGACCGGGTGCGATCTGAAAGCGGTCGACGAACACGGCGAGATCACCGAACGGGTGATCGACGAAGACCCGTATCCGGTGCACAAACCCCGCGGCGGCGCCTGGTCGCATCGCTCGATCCAGCAGCGGGTCGAGGACACCACCCGCCACACCATCGACGAACTCGCCGGTGAGGTGGCCGCCGAGGCCGACCATGTGCACGCCGAAGTGATCGTGGTGGCCGGTGAAGTCGCCGCGCGCAGCGCCCTGCACCGGTCGCTGCCCGAGCACGGTGCCGACGTCGTCGAGGTCGAGGCCGGTGCCCGGGCGCCGGGCAGCGACCCCGGCGAACTCGCCGACGCGGTCCACGACGTCGTCGCCGCGCGATCGCGCCACGACCGCGCAGCGGTGCTCGACACCCTCACCGCCGAGATCGCGCGCCCGGACGGGCTCGCCGTCGCCGGTCTGAGTGCCACGGCCGAAGCACTGCGGACGGCGCGAGTCGACCGGTTGCTGATCGACCCCGACCGGCTCGGTGACCGCACTGTCCTGGTCGGCGACGACCGAGCCCAGGTGAGCGTCGACCTGGATGCACCGGTCGGCTGGACCGGCGACACCGCAGACCACCGAACCTGCCGGGCCGACGAGGCGCTGCCCGTGGCGGCGCTGCTGACCGGCGCCGAAGTCACGGTCACCAGCGGTCTGCCGTCCGAAGACGGCGTCGCGGCGCTGGTGCGATACCGCTGACACGATCCGAAGGGAGCTCGACATGGCTGTCGAACGAGGCAACACCAAACACGGCCCCGCGCAAGATGACGAACTCGCCCACGAGCTGGAAGGCACGATCCGGGGCAACCGGTCGAACCGGGCCGAGGAATGGCGGGACCCGGAGCCGCCCGCCGACGACGATCCCGACGTCGGCATCCGGCCCGACGTCGAATCGCCGTGAACTGGGCCGGTCCGCTCGAGGATCAGACGCGACGGCTGCTGAGCAAGATCGTCGCACCGGCCGCCGGCGTGGCCACCCAGGCGGTGACCATCGCCCGGCCGCGCGCGACCGTCGAGCGGTTCTGGCGTGATCCGGACAACCTGTCGGCCGTGCTCGACGGCATCGCGCAGGTGACAGCGACCGACTCCGATCGGCTGACCTGGTCGTTCGCCGAGGGCACCGCCGCGGCCACGCAGTGGGTGACCCACACCGTCGTGGCCGCCGACGAGATCCGGTTCGTCGGCAGCCACGACTCGGCCGGCCGATCCCAGATCCGGTTGCTCTTCGCCGACGCCCCCAAGGATCTGGGCACCGAAGTGACCATCCGGGTCGCGGGCCCACTGCCGAAACAGCTCACCGCGCCGGCTGCCTTCACCGCCCTGTATCGCGCGCGGGCGCTGCTGCAGACCGGTGAGGCGCCGACGCTGGCGCACAATCCGAGCGGACGCCGCGACGCCGCGGACCAGGAGGCCTGAGCATGCGCGCACTGTGCTGGAACGGTGTGAACGACCTGGCGGTGCAGACCGTGCCCGACCCGCGGCTGGTCAATCCGCACGACGTGATCATCGCGGTGCGGCTGAGCACCACCTGCGGGTCGGATCTGCACTTCATCGACGGATATCTGCCCGGCATGCGCGCCGGCGATGTGATCGGCCACGAGTTCATGGGTGAGGTCGTGGAGACGGGCAAGGAAGTGGACCGGATCTCGGTCGGTGACCGGGTGGTGGTGCCCTCGTTCATCGGCTGCGGCGCCTGCGCCTATTGCGACACCGACCACTATTCCGCGTGCGACACCACCAACCCGAACGCCGCCCTGCAGCAACCGATCCTCGGTACGCCCAGCGGCGGAATCTACGGCTACACCCATCCGTTCGGCGGATACCAGGGATCGCACGCGGACTACATCCGCGTGCCCTTCGGCGACGTGAACTGTTTCCCGGTCCCCGAGGCCGTCACCGACGAGCAGGCGCTGTTCTGTTCCGACGCGTTGCCCACCGGTTTGATGGGCGCCGACTTCTGCGACATCTCCCCCGGCGACACCGTGGCGGTGTGGGGCAGCGGCGCGGTGGGGCTGATGGCCGCGCAGACCAGCCGCATTCTCGGGGCGGGCCGGGTGATCGTGATCGATCGATTCGCCGAACGGCTGGCGCTGGCGCAACGCCACTGCGACGCCGACACGATCGACTACACCAGCGTCGACAGTGTTCCGGCGACGCTGCGCGAGATGACCGGCGGGCGCGGCCCCGACGCCTGCATCGACGCCGTCGGCATGGAAGCCCACGGCACCGGTGTGCAGCAGCTCTACGACCGCGCCAAGCAGTTGCTGCGACTCGAGACCGACCGTGCCACCGCATTGCGTGAGGCGATCATGGCGTGCCGTAAGACCGGTGTGGTGTCGGTGCTCGGGGTCTACGGTCTCACCGACAAGTTCCCGACGGGTGTGCTCACCAACAAGGGGCTGACGCTGCGCACCGCCCAGCAGTCCGGCCAGCGCGACATCGAGCGGATGTTCGGATTCATCACCAGCGGGGCGCTCGATCCCACCTACCTGATCACCCACGACCTGCCGCTGCGCGACGCGGTCGCGGGCTACGCGGCCTTCAAGGACAACAAGCGGGAGTGCCTGCGCGCGGTCTTCCGCCACTGAGCCGTCCTACAAGGCGAACAGCATCGCCACCGCCGCGGCGAGGAACATGGCGACGATCAGCACAGTGACGATGACGGCGGCGACCCCGGTCGGCGGAAAGTGGTGCCGGGTGCGGGGCTCCGGCGCGGACAGCCCCGAAGTCTGCGCCGACTCCGGCGGTGTCGAACCCGGCGGCACGCCACCGCCCGGGTCGAGATCCGGAGTGCGTGCGGGATCGGGATCGGGATCGTCAGCGGTCGAAGCCATGGGCATACCTCCTCAGCAGTCGCTCACGACCGCTCTACCCCTGCGGGAGACCCTCAATCAGCCCGGGTGGCAGGTGCGGGTCCGTTCTCCGTGGCGGCCAGGAGCCGGGTTCCCCACCCGGTGATGAGTTCGATCGCTTCGGGTGGTCCGTGCACGACGAACGGTGCGCCGATGGAGGCCAGGCAGAAGGCCGCCCAGTCCAGCGATTCCGCGGCGATGTGGACATCGCAGGAGCGGGCGTCGAGGGCCGCGACGGTGCCGTAGTGCACGATCTCGGCTCTGATCTGTTCGGCCGGCGCCTCGACGGTGGCGTGCACCCGGTATCTGGCCGGCATCGACCCGAGCTGATTGCGCACGTATTCCACCGGGTCGTCGCCGGGCAGGTCGCGCGGCGCGAACCGCGCGCCGGTGCGGTGTGGTCGCGCGATGCGATCGACGCGGAACGTGCGCCAGTCGGTACGGTCCAGGTCCCACGCGACCAGGTAGAGACGGTTCTCGACATTGACGATCCGATGCGGTTGGACCGTACGGTCGGAGAGCGCGCGCTCGCCGTCGCGGTAGGTGAAAGCGACGGTGTCGGCGTCGCGGCAGGCCAGCGCGAGCGTCGTCAACGCGGTGACGTCGTCGATGGCGGCCCGCTGGTATCCCTCGCCCGCCGGGGTGGCCACGGTGCGCAGGCTGTCGATGCGGCGGCGAATCCGGGCGGGAAGTACCTGGACGATCTTGGCCATCGCGCTCATGGCGGCTTCCGCGGAGGCCGGGTGGATACCGGTCGCGATCTCCTTGAGACCGAGGACAGTGGCCGCGGCCTCCTCCTCGCTCAATACCAGCGGCGGCAGCGCGGCACCGGCACTGAGCTGGTAGCCGCCGCCGGTTCCGCGAGTGGTGACGATCGGATAGCCCAGTTCTTGGAGACCGAGCACATCACGCCGGACCGTGCGTTCGCCGACGCCGAGGCGGCGCGCGAGCTCGGCTCCGGACCAATGGCGGCGGCTCTGCAGCAGGCCGAGTAGGGCGAGGGCGCGAGTACTGGTGGACACACCTCGAGATTAGGCGAACTTGTGGACACATACTGTCCGGAAGTGGGGCAAGACTGGGGTCACCAACCAAAGGAGACAGCATGTCCGACAATCCCGCAGTTCCCCCGGCGCCCGCCGGCTCGGCGACGGTCGATCCCTTCATCTGGACCGATGACGCGCCAGGTCTGATCAGCTTCCTGGTCGAGGTGTTCGGCGCGCTCGAGGTCCCCGAGGCGCGCACCGCCGACACCGATGGCCTGGTGCTGCATTCCGAGCTGCGGATCGGCGACTCGACGCTCACGATCGCCGATCGCAAACCCGGCTGGCCGTACATGCCCGCGTTCGTCCGGGTCTATGTCGAGGATCCGAAGGCCACACTGCAACGCGCCGCCGATCGTGGCGCCCGGATCGTCACCGAGCCGACCGACTTCTGGGGTGATGTGCTGTCGCGCTTCGCGGACCCGTTCGGCCACCTGTGGTGGGTCTACAAGCACAACCCCGCCGCGGCGTCCTGGGACGAGGGCTCCGACAGCGGATCCGAATGGGCGCAGGCCGAATCCGGCGCCGACGAGCAGTCCTGGGAGTCGTTCGCGACGCCGGAGCTGACGGCCGTTCATTCCTCGCTGATGGAGGCGATGGCCGCCCTGCGGGATCCGCGCACCCGCTGATCTGTCCCAGCCGAATCGAAGTACCCGGAAAACACCCTGCGGCACCTCTTCGCCGCAGGGTTTTCGTGTATTCCCCTGCCCCTCAACATATTTCGATTCGGACGACTTCCACTCAGAATCGACTTGCGGTCATATATCGTCCGCAACTGGGGATTTGATCATCCTGTACCCATCGAAAGGCAGGACATGATCACCACCCGGAATTTGACCAGGACCTTCCACGGTCCCGGCGGAACCGAAGTCCGCGCGGTAGACGGCATCGATCTCACCGTCGCGCGGGAAGAAGTAGTGGCCGTCCTCGGACCGAACGGGGCCGGAAAGACGACCTTGATGCGCATGCTCACCACGCTGCTTCCGCCCACCAGCGGGTCCGCCGAAATCGGCGGCCACGATGTGGGACGCCGGCCCGCGCAGGTGCGCCGAGTGATCGGATACGTCGGCCAGGGCAACAGCGCGGGCCACACCCAGCGCGCGATGGACGAGGTGGTGACCCAGGCCAGGATTCACGGGCTGGACCGCAAGGCCGCGCGGGTCCGGGCAGGCGAGCTGTTCACCGCCCTCGGCCTCGAGGGCCTGGGCCCACGGCGGTCCCAGGCCATGTCCGGTGGGCAGCGGCGTCGCCTCGACCTGGCGATGGGGTTGGTGCACCAGCCCTCGCTGTTGTTCCTCGACGAGCCGACCACCGGGTTGGACCCGCACAACCGGGCCAACCTGTGGGACCACATCGCCCGGCTCCGCGAGCAGTCCGGAATGACGATCGTGCTCACCACGCACTACCTCGACGAGGCCGACCACATGGCCGACCGGGTCGTGATCGTCGATCACGGACGCGTCATCGCCGACGGTTCGCCCCACACGCTGAAAAGCGAACACGCGGGCGATCAGGTCACCCTCGAGACCCGGGATGCCACCGGGGCGGGCGAACTGGCCGAGGTGGTGGGCCGAGCCGAAGACGTGCACCGGGTCACGCACACCGGCACAACCGTCGTCGCGCACCTGACCAACGGCCCGAAGGCAGTCCCCGCCCTGATCACCGCCGCGCGAGCGCACGACATCGAAGTCATCTCCGTCGCGACCAGGGAACCCACCCTCGACGACGTCTTTCTCGAACTCACCGGCCGCAGCCTGCGCGATGCGGGAATCGCCGCGACCGGCAACCACGATCCGGAGGAACTCCGATGACCACCACCTCACCGCGCCGCAATGTCGTGGCCGACACTGTGCTCGTCATGACCCGTGAATTGCGCCCGGTGCTCGGCGACCCGTTCTCGGTGGTGTTCGGGCTGGTGCAGCCGCTGTTCTTCCTGTTGCTGTTCGGGCCGCTGCTGGCGCGTGACGGCACCTCGCCGTGGGCGTGGTTCGTCCCCGGCATCCTCGTGATGACCTCGCTGTTCGGCACCGCGGGCACCGGGTCCAACCTGCAGTTCGACCTGCAGAACGGCACCCATGAGCGGCTGCTGGTCACCCCGCTGGCGCGCTCGGCGCTGTTTCTGGGACGCGCGGTGAAGGAGTTCGTCCCGCTGGTGGCCCAAGCGGTGCTGATCATCGCGGTGACCATTCCACTGGGGCTGCGACCGGACCCGCTCGGCGCGGTACAGGGCGTGCTGTTGCTGGGCGTGCTCGGCCTGGGCATCGGCTCGTTCAGTTACGCGCTGGCCATCGTCGTGCGCGACCAGGACTGGATCTTCTGGACAGTGCACCAGACGCTGCTGTTTCCGTTGATGATCCTGTCCGGCATGCTGCTGCCTCTCGAACAGGCTCCGGGCTGGATGCGGGCGATCTCGCAGGTGAATCCACTGACCCACGTGGTGAACGCAGAGCGCGATCTGTTCGCCGGCCAACTGACTTCCGACGTCGCCCTGGGCTGGCTGGCCGCAGTACTCACCGCGGTCGTCGGCATCGCGGTCGGCCTGCGCGCCCTGGCCAAGAGCACCCGCTGAGCAGGAAAGGACTGCACCATGGAAATTCTCGTCTGCGGCGCCACCGGGCACATCGGCCGCCACCTCGTCGAGCAGCTACTCGATGACGGCCATCAGGTGCGGGCGTTGTCCCGCGACCCGCATGCCGCGAAACTGCCACCGGGCGCGCTCGGTGTGCGGGGCGACCTGACCGACGTCGCCACCCTCGAAGCGGCGTTTTCCGGGGTCGACGCTGTTCACCTCATCACCTTCGGCGGCGACGACGGCGCCGACCTCACCAACGGCCGCGATATCGTCGGCCTCGCCCAGCGCTGCGGAATCGGACGTGCCACGGTGCTGGGCGGCTGGTCCACCACCAGCGTCGAAGCCGCGCTGCGGCGCAGTGACCTCGCCTGGACCCGCCTCGAACCCGTCGAGATCATGTACAACACCTTCGACTGGCTCGACGAGATCGAACAACACCGCACGGTCTCGAGTTTGGCCGACTGGCCCAGCGCCATGGTCCACGAAGCCGACATCGCCGCGGTCGCCCGCTGCGCGCTGACTCAGCACGGCCACGCGGGCAAGTCCTACCGTCTCACCGGGCCCGAGGCGCTGACACCGGCGCAACGAACACAGCTGCTGGCCGCCGCGATCGGAGAGCCACTCACCCACCGACAGCTCACCGAAGCGCAGGAGCGCACGCGTCTGGCCGGTCACGGGTTCGGCGACGACTATGTCGAATTCGGCCTCCGCCTGGCGAAACATCCGCCCGCGGCCGCGGCCGCGGTTCTCGACACGGTGCCGAAGGTGACCGGTCACGCTGCCCGCACATTCGGTCGATGGGCGACCGAGCACGCCCACCTGTTCACCTAGGGCGCTGTTCCAGGACCGGCGCGCGCCATCCGGCGCCGCCGGTCCCGGGCGTTCGAGCGGATGACGCAGGTGGGCCACCGCTCGATGAGCCACGGGTCCGAGGATCAGACCACGGTATCGCCACCATCGACGTGCTCGGCGGTGTGACGCTCGTAGTAGCGCGCGACCCGGACGCGGTTGCCGCAGCGTTGTGCCGAGCACCAGCGTCGGCGCGGGTGCGCGGGCAGGAACAGTAGGACACAACCGTCGGCCTCGCACTGTTTCAGGCGGGCGATCGCCGGGTCGGTGAGCAGTTCGACGGCGGCCACGGCCAGGGCGGCGGCCAGTCGCGGACCGGCGGCCCCACTGCGGCGCACCGCGGCCGTGAGCGCGGCGCCGTCCCATTCCAGATGCTGAATCGCCGGTGCCGCGGATTGAGCGGCGTCGAGTCCGGACAAGGCCGCAGCCGGCGGGCGACGGTGGTGCCGCAGCGCCGCGAGCACGGCTGAGATGTGGTCGCGGACCTGCCGTACGTGGCGCAGATCCGTGGCGCTCGGGTGTTCGGGCGGCGGTTCGGGCAGTCGATCGGACTGTTTCCGTAGCCAGTCGGCCAACTGCTCCGGGGTGCTCAGGAGATCCGCGTCGGCCGGACGGGTATTGACCAGATCCAGCGCCAGCGGCTCGCCGATCAGGAACGCTCCCTCACTCATGACCTAATGATACATAACCCTATTGACCCATTAGTGCCAGTGCGCTACACCTAATGCATCATCTCGACCAGAAAGAATGTGATTACCATGAGCCTGCCGCTGGTCCACCACCGCCACCTCGATGTCGACGGCGTGCGCGTGTTCTATCGAGAGTCGGTGCCCACCCGCACCGATGCCCCGACCCTGTTGCTGCTGCACGGTTTTCCGTCCGCCTCACACCAGTTCCGGCGACTCATCGACGTACTGGGTGATCACTACCGCCTGATCGCACCCGACTATCCGGGCTTCGGGAACACCACCGCCCCAGCCGATTTCGAGTACACGTTCGACCATCTGGCCGATGTCACCGAAGCTTTCGTGCGACGCCTGGGCCTGACCCGCTTCGCCGTGTACGTCTTCGACTTCGGCGCGCCGGTCGGCTTCCGCCTCGCCGAACGCCGACCGGAGTGGATCACCGGCGTGATCGTGCAGAACGCGAACGCCTACGAGGCCGGGCTTTCCGAGGCGGCACGCGAGTTCACCGCGCTGCGTCCCGAACAGGACGGCGCCGAAGACACCATCCGCCAACTGCTCACCCTCGCGGGCACCCGCGGCCAATACGAAACCGGCGTGACGGACACGAGCCTGCTGCCCCCGGAATCGTGGCTACTCGACCAGTACTTCCTGGACCTGCCCGGCCGCAAGGAAGCACAGGTCGCACTGGCCTTCGACTACAAGTCGAACATCGCCCGCTACCCGGCGTGGCAGGACTGGCTACGCCGCCACACCCCACCCACCCTGATCGTCTGGGGCGCGAACGACCCCTTCTTCCCCGCCCCCGGCGCCCACGCCTACCGCACCGACCTCCCCGACGCCGAACTACACCTGTTCGACACCGGACACTTCGCCCTGGAAACCCATTTGAACCAGATCGCCCCACTCATCGCCACGTTCCTGGATCGCCTAGGTCATGTCTCCCAATAGCTTCAACCATTCGACCGTAAGGGCCATGACGATCCCGGCTCGGTAGGTGCAGGCCAGCTTGTCGTAACGAGTCGCGACA
>NZ_JBHSDL010000003.1:0-68577 GCF_042650145.1 Nocardia halotolerans
GGTGAGGTAGCCGCCGCTGGTGTGGAGGATGCCTTTGGGTTTTCCGGTGGTGCCGGAGGTGTAGAGGATGAACAGGGGGTGTTCGGCGGGGAAGGGTTGCGCTTCGTGCGAAGGCGAAGCGGTGGAAACGGTTTCGTGCCACCACAGATCGCGGCCGTCGGTCCACGGGATCTCGGTGCCGACCCGGCGCACCACGAGCACGTGTTCCACCGACGACGGCACATCGCCCTTGGCGGCCAGCGCCTCGTCGACGGCCTCCTTCAGTGGGGCGGGCTTGCCACGCCGCCACTGCCCGTCGGTGGTGATGACCAACCGGGCTTCGGCGTCGTCGACGCGCTGACGCAACGCGCTCGGTGAGAATCCGGCGAACACCACCGAGTGGGTGAGGCCGAGGCGCGCGCACGCCAGCATCGCCACGATGGCCTCGGGGACCATCGGCATGTAGATCGCGACCCGGTCACCGGCGACGAGCCCCAGCTCGGTGAGGTAGTTCGCCGCCCGCGAGACTTCCTCGAGTAGTTCGCGGTAGGTGATGGCGCGTGCGTCGCCCGGTTCGCCTTCCCAGTGGATGGCTACCTGGTCGCCGTGGCCGTCGATGACGTGGCGGTCCACGCAGTTGTAGGCGACGTTGAGCTCGCCGTCGGCGAACCACCGTGCCACCGGGGCATCGGACCAGTCGAGTACCTGGCTGAAGGGTTTGTGCCAGTGCAGCCGGTTGGCCTGTTCGGTCCAGAAACCGTCGCGGTCGGTCTCGGCCCGCTCGTACAGTTCGGCGCCGGCGTTCGCGGCGGCGGCGAACTCCGCGCTCGGTGGATACGAATCCTGCGGTGCTGCCGGGGTTTCGGTCATGTCGTATCAGCCTCACATGCCTGGGTGCGGTCGGGTCGGTCGCCAGGGCGCCAGCCCTGCCGCCTCGACAGTAGTCAACCCGGGCCGCTCGCCGGGGCCATTGTGGCGGTGCGGTTTCGCGGACACCGCGGGTGGTCGCGGGCTATCGTTTTTAGATCAACCGTTCAGCTGGCGGACCCGAGAATTGTTCATTTGTTTCCCGCATTTCCCGGGAGATGGCCGTCAACGAATCGAACCGGGAGAGATCGTTGAGATTCCTCAGAGCGACCGCGCTGATCGCGGCGGGTCTGATGGCCACCGGCCTCAGTCTGACCGCGTGCTCCGCCGACAGCAGCGTCGATGCCGACATCGTCACCGTCAACGGCGCCGAACCACAGAATCCATTGGTGCCCACCAACACCAACGAGAATATGGGCGGCCGGGTTGTGGACCGTTTGTTCGCCGGGCTGAAGTATTACGACGCCACCGGTCAGGCTCATGACGAAATGGCGGAGAAGATCGAGACCACCGATCGCCGCTCCTACCGGATCACCATCAAACCCGACTGGAAATTCACCGACGGCACCACGGTGACCGCCAAATCATTTGTCGACGCCTGGAATTACGGTGCGCTCGGCACCAACGCGCAGTTGCAGAGCTACGCCTTCACTCCCATTGTCGGATTCGACGAGGTGAACGCCGAACAGCCGTCGGTGCAGACGATGTCGGGCCTGAAAGTCATCGACGATCGTACCTTCACCGTGGAACTGAAGTCGCCCTCGATCGATTTCGAGAGCGCCCTCGGTTATGCCCCGTTCTATCCGCTGCCCGAGTCGGCCTTCCAGGATATGAAGGCCTTCGGCACCAACCCGATCGGCAACGGGCCGTACGCGTTCGACTCGTGGGAACACAACGTCAAGATCGATCTGAAGCCCAACCCGGATTACCCCGGTGGCCGCCCGGCCAAGAACAAGGGTCTGCGGTTCGTGATGTACCAGTCCTACGAGACCGCCTACGCCGACCTGCAGGCCGGTAATCTCGACGCGCTCGACACCATTCCCGACAGCGCCCTCACCACCTTCCGCGACGACCTCGGCGACCGCGCGATCACCAAGCCGACCGCGCAGAACCAGCACATCGGCATCCAGAGCTCGGTACCGCATTTCGCCGGCGAGGAAGGCGTGCTGCGCCGCCGCGCCATTTCGATGGCGATCGACCGGCAGCAGATCAGCGACAAGATCTTCAACGGTCTGCGCAACCCGTCACGCGACTTCACCGCCTCCACCCTGCCCGGCTTCCGAGCCGATCTGCCGGGTGCGGAAGTGTTCGAGTTCGACCCGGCCGAGGCGAAGCGGGTGTGGGCCCAGGCCGATGCCATCGCGCCGTGGTCGGGTAGCTACGAGATCACCTACAACTCCGACGGCGGTCACCAGGCGTGGATCGAGGCCGTGGCCAACAGTGTGAAGAACACCCTCGGCATCGACGCGGCAGCCAAGCCGGTGCCGACGTTCAAGAATGTGCGTGACGCGGTGAACGCCAAGACCATCGGCACCGCGTTCCGGTACGGCTGGCAGGGCGACTATCCCACCATGATGCAGTTCCTGGGGTCGCAGTACTACAGCTATTCCGAGACCAACAATGTCGATTACAACAATCCGGAGGTCGACCGGCTCTTCGATGCCGCAATGGCCGCGCCTACCCAGGAGCGGTCCTATGAACTGATCGCGCAGGCGCAAACGATCATGATCAGGGAAATGGCCGATATCCCCGTGTTCGACTATGTCGCCGCGGCCGGGCGCTCCGATCGGGTCACCAAGGCCGAACTGGCCTGGAACGGCCTGTTCGACTTCGAGAACATCGAGAAATAGGGCACTCGGAGCTGGGCCGGGCCACGGCGGGTGGCTCGGCCCCGGTCGTTTTCGGAGGAACAATGGCTTGGTACATACTTCGGCGCCTGCTCCAGATGATCCCCGTTTTTCTGGGCGCGACGCTGCTCATCTACGGGATGGTCTTCCTGATTCCGGGCGATCCCATCAAGGCGCTGGCCGGGGAGAAGGCGCTGACGCCCGCCGCCGAGGCGGCACTGCGGGCCCGATACCACCTGGATCAGCCGTTCATCATGCAATACCTGCACTATCTAAAGGGGATAGTCACCCTCGATTTCGGCACTTCCTTCTCCGGTCGGCCGGTACGCGCCGAACTGGAGCGCGCATTCCCGATAACCATCAAATTGGCCTTTCTCGCGGTACTGATCGAAGGATTCTTCGGAATCCTGTTCGGGCTGCTCGCCGGATTGCGTAAAGGCAAGATATTCGATTCGACGATGTTGATCGCGAGTCTGGTGATCATCGCCGTGCCGGTGTTCGTCGTCGGTTATCTCGCGCAGTTTCTGCTTGGCGTGAAGTGGGGGATCGCGCCGGTGACCGTCAGCAGCCGAGCCGGCTTCGGTGAACTGCTCGTACCCGCCTTCGTCCTCGGTTCCCTGTCGTTCGCGTATGTGCTGCGGTTGACCCGGAACTCGGTGGCCGAGAACAGATCCGCCGACTTCGTCCGCACCGCCACCGCCAAGGGGCTGAGCCGTCGCCGGGTGGTGACCGTGCACATCCTGCGGAATTCCATGATCCCGGTGGTCACTTTTCTCGGCGCCGACTTCGGTGCGCTCATGGCCGGTGCCATCGTCACCGAGGGCATTTTCAACATCCCCGGTGTCGGCGGCACGCTCTACCAGGCGATCATCCGTGGCGAGGCGCCGACGGTGGTGTCGTTCGTGACGGTGCTCGTAGTGATCTTCCTGCTGATGAACCTGATCATCGACCTGCTCTATGCCGCGCTGGACCCGAGGATCCGCTATGCCTGACAACCAACAGCACTACGTGGCCCCCGCCGACGAGGTGGAGGTGCTCGACACCGACCGCGTGCTCGACGCGGGCACTCCCACCAGCATCTGGGGCGACGCCTGGCGCAGGCTGCGCCGCAATCCCATGTTCCTGGTCTCGGTGGTGCTGATCGCGCTGATCATGCTGGTGGTGGTGTGGCCGTCGCTGTTCACCGACCAGGACCCGCGCCACTGTCTCGGCGAGTTCGGCATGGACGGCCCGCGACCCGGTCACCCGTTCGGCTTCGACAAGCAGGGCTGCGACATCTACGCCCGCACGATCCACGGCGCCCGCGCTTCGGTCACCGTCGGCATCGGTTCGGCGGCACTGTTCTTACTGGTCGGCGGGACGCTCGGCGCACTCGCCGGCTTCTACGGCGGCCTGCTCGACACCATCGTCTCGCGCATCGCCGAGATCTTCTTCGCCATCCCGATGGTGCTGGCCGCGATCGTGCTGCTGCAACTGCTGCGGCCCGCCGGTGTGTGGACGGTGGTCGGAATCCTGGTGGCCTTCACCTGGCCGCAGGCCGCACGTATCGCCCGCGGTGCGGTGATCGAAGCCAAGAACAGCGAATACGTCACCGCGGCCGAGGCTCTGGGGGTCTCGCGGTTCGGCACGCTGGTGCGGCACGTGCTGCCGAACTCGGCGAGCCCGTTGATCGTGGTGGCGACCATCTGGCTCGGCGTTTTCATCGTCACCGAGGCCACGCTGTCGTACCTGGGCGTCGGCCTGCCACCCGACATCACGGCCTGGGGTGCCGACATCGCCCGGGCCAAAACCGAGATCCGCACCTCGCCGATCCTGTTCTACCCGGCGACCGCGCTGGCCATCACGGTGCTGAGCTTCATCATGCTCGGTGACGCGGTGCGCGACGCGCTGGACCCGAAGGAGCGCACCCGATGAAACCCCTGCTCGAGATCCGCGACCTCGACGTCGGCTTCATCGCCGACGGCAAGCCGGTGCCCGCCGTACGCGGGGTGAATCTCACCGTCTACCCCGGGCAGACCGTGGCCATCGTCGGCGAATCCGGTTCCGGCAAATCGACGACCGCGCACGCCATCATCGACCTGCTGCCCGGCACCGGCAAGGTGAGCGGCGGTTCCATCGTCTTCGACGGCACCGACCTGACGAAGGCGTCGGAGAAGGAGATCGTCGCCGTACGCGGCAACGGCATCGGCCTGGTGCCACAGGACCCGATGTCGAACCTGAACCCGGTGTGGAAGATCGGGTTCCAGATCCGGGAAACACTGGTGGCCAACGGGGTCGCCACCGGCGAGGCGGCCCGCAAACGATCGGTGGAGCTGCTGGCCGAGGCGGGCATGCCCGATGCCGAGCACCGTGTGAACCAGTACCCGCACGAGTTCTCCGGCGGGATGCGCCAGCGCGCGCTCATCGCGATCGGCCTGTCGTGCCGGCCGAAACTGCTGATCGCCGACGAACCCACTTCGGCACTCGATGTCACTGTGCAACGTCAGATCCTCGACCATCTGCAACAGCTCACCAGCGAACTGGGCACCGCGGTGCTGCTGATCACCCACGACCTCGGCCTCGCCGCCGAACGCGCCGAACACCTGGTGGTGATGTATCGCGGGCGGGTGGTGGAATCCGGGCCGGCGCAGCAGATCCTGCGCGATCCACAGCACGCGTACACCCAGAAGCTGGTGCGATCCGCGCCTTCGCTGGCGGCGCGGCGGATGTCGTCATCGCGTCAGCGGGTGGCCGTGCGGCCCCGGGCCGGTGCGCCGGCCGCCACCGATTCGCCCGACGCGCTGCTCGAGGTGCGAAATCTGAGCAAAGCCTTCAAGATCCGGGGCAAGCGGCCCTGGCAGTCCGCCGAATTCGTCGCTGTCGACGATGTGAGTTTCACCGTCGAAAGCGGCACCACCACCGCGATCGTCGGCGAGTCGGGCTCCGGCAAGTCGACCGTCGCGCAACTGGTGCTCGGTCTGCTCGCACCCACCGCGGGCACGGTGCGCTTCGACGGCCACGAGGTCGCGCGCATGGATCGCAAGGGCGCGTTCGCGTTCCGCCGCCGGGTGCAGCCGATCTTCCAGAACCCCTACGGCTCCCTCGACCCGATGTACTCGATCTTCCGAACCGTCGAGGAACCGCTGCGGGTGCACAAGATCGGCACCGCGGCCGAACGCGAAGCGGTGGTGCGCGACCTGCTCGACAAGGTGTCGCTGCCCGCCTCGGTGTTGCGGCGCTATCCCAACGAGCTGTCGGGCGGGCAGCGTCAGCGGGTGGCGATCGCGCGTGCGCTGGCGTTGTCGCCGGAACTGGTGGTCTGCGACGAAGCCGTCTCGGCGCTGGACGTGCTGGTGCAGGCCCAGATCCTCACCCTGCTCAACGACCTGCAAGCCGAGCTCGGGCTCACCTACCTGTTCATCACCCACGACCTGGCCGTCGTCCGCCAGATCGCGGACAATGTGCTGGTCATGCGCGCGGGCGAGGTGGTCGAGTCGGCCACCACGGACGAGGTGTTCGACGCACCGCGCGAGCAGTACACGCGGGCGTTGCTCGACGCGATTCCGGGGCGAGAACTACGCACCGGGTGAAGTAGGCGTGCACCGCGCCGAATAGTCCGCGAAAGCGCAGCTCACCGGCGTACGGTGGGTTCGTCCGAGGTGGTGCGGCGCAGATCGCAGGGGTAGGAGACGCCGATGGATCGAATCGATGCCGAGCGGCAGGCCGAGCTGGAAGCACGGCGTCGCCGGGCCCGTACACCGGCGGCCAAGCGGCTGGCCGAGACGCTCTGGCCCGACCGCGTGTGGCCGCGAGTGCGGGGATTGCACGTGGCCGTCGGTGACACGGTGTACGAACGGTAGCCTCGTATGTCGTGAGTGATCCGCTGCAGCCCCTGGTCGACCTGCCCGGCGTGCGCGAGGCCGCCGACAAGGCGCGCGACGCGCTCGCGGCGGTGCATCGGCACAAGTCCAACCGGCGCGGCTGGGCGACCACCGCCGCCGAAGCGGCCGTGCGCGCCGCACGTTCCTCGGCCGCGATCGAAGGCGCGAGCACCGACCTGCCGGCCGACGGTCAGGTCAGCGACCCGGTGCTGGCCGGCTCATTGCGGGTGGGCCAGGCGCTCGACGGCGACGCCCTGAACAACATGGTCGGCACCTGGGGCCGCGCCCCGCTGCAGGCACTGGCTCGCTTGCACCTGCTCGCCGCGGCCGACCTGGTCACCGACGAGCAGGAGCTCGGCAGGCCACGCGCGGTTCCCGGCGTCGCCGAACGCCTGGATCTGCTCGCGCAGGCGATCCACACCAGCAAGGCTCCCGCACCGGTGATCGCGGCGGTGGTGCACGGCGAACTGCTGTCGTTGCGACCCTTCGGCACCGCCGACGGCATTGTCGCGCGTGCGGCTTCGCGCCTGGTCGCGGTGGCCAGCGGCCTGGACCCGCACAGCCTGGGTGTTCCCGAAGTGTTCTGGCTGCGCCGCGGGCAGGCCTACCTCGATGCGGCCGCCGGGTTCGGGACCGGCACCGCCGAGGGCGTGGGTGGCTGGGTGCTGTTCTGCGCGGGCGCGCTGGAGGACGGGGCCCGTGAGGCCAACTCCATCGCCGACGCTGCGTCATAGGCGCACATCGAAACGGGCGGCGTTGCCGATTGCTCGACTTCGCCGCCCGCTAGCACGGAACACCCGGTTACCAAGCGTGCTGAGATGGGTTGTGTTCGGTGGCCTCGGCGATCATCCGAACCCCGCCGGTTCATCCCCGCAACCTGTGCGAGGCCTTCGCCGACGACTGCCCGGATTTCGCAGGCCCACAACTCTGCTGCCTTTCGCGGCGCGCTCCGCGTGGGTGCCTGGCGTCCGTGCTGGGAAGGGTGGGATGGGAGGCGAAACCTTCTCTTCCGGCTCCGTCTTGGCCTTCCGTTCTTCCCGTGACTCCATTCTTACACTGTGACCGTGCCCACATCAAGCGTTTCTCAGGCATTACCGAATAAGGCAGATTTCGGCGTGTCGGACGGCGTTTCGTGCTCGCGGGCCGCCATGCGCGCGCAGCTCAGCGACGTCTGCGCAGCAACCGATAGCTGATCGCGCCCGCGATGATCGCACTGAGTCCCACCGCCGCCGTGGCCGCCACGGTGGTGCCCGAGGGGGCCTGGAAGCGCGACCACAGCGACACCGGATTGGAGAAGATGAGCACGGGCCAGCCCCGCGTACCGGCCTCCCTGCGCAGTCCGCGGTCGGGGTTCACCGCGGTGGGGTGGCCGACCGCGCTCAGCATCGGCACGTCGGTCACCGAATCGGAGTAGGCGTAGCACTTCGACAGGTCGTAACCCTCTGCGGCGGCCAGCTTTTCGATCGCGGCGACCTTGCCCTCGCCATAGCAGTAGAACTCGATGTCGCCGGTGTACTTGCCGTCCTCGACGACCATCCGGGTCGCCTCGGTGTGCGAAGCGCCGAGCGCCGCGGCGATCGGTCCGACGATCTCCTCACCGGAGGCCGATACGATCACCACATCGTGGCCGCGGATCTTGTGGTCGGCGATCAGATCGGCGGCCTCGGCATAGATCAGCGGGTCGACGAGGTCGTGCAGAGTCTCGGCCACAATGGCTTTCACCTGCTCCACATCCCAGCCGGCGCACATGTTGGCGAGGTTTGCCCGCATTCTTTCCATCTGGTCGTGATCGGCCCCGGAAAGCAAGAACAAAAAGTGCGCGTAGCTGCTCTCGAGTACAGCTCTGCGGTTGAGCAGCCCCTGGGCGTAGAAGGGTTTGCTGAACACGAACGCGCTCGATTTCGCGATCACCGTTTTGTCGAGATCGAAGAACGCGGCGACGCGGCCGCCCGGCACCCCCGCTCGGCCCGCGTGGTCGAGTCTTGTGTCCGGAAGCGGAGTCTGGTCACGTTCGGCCGTCACGACAACAGGATATGCACCCCGCCCGCACACCGCCTATCTCCCCGCTCGAGCGGGGATTCCAGGTTTGCCCCGGGGACGCCGGAGACCACGAATCCCGCCGAATGCTACTTGCGCCCGTCGCGGGGGATGGGTGTAGTATTGCTGGCACCTGGACATGGTCCAGGCGCGTTCAGCCCGACCCCCCGGGGCTGAACCCGACGGCCCCAGCCTCCTCCCCCCCGGCTGGGGCCGTCCTCTATTTCCGGGACGGTTCAGTCCGAAAAGTTCTCCACAGCCCCGAGTTATCCACAATCGGCGCGCACGGGCTGTTCGCGATTCCCGCGCTCGGTGACGCTGAAGCCATGAACATCGCTCCCACGCGCAACCCCACCGGACCCCCGCGGGCGGCCACCGCGCCCGCCCTGGTGCTCGTCCGCGACGAGCGGTTGCGCGCGGAAGTGCGCCGGGTCGCCGCCGCCGCCGAACGCGTCACCGACGAACGGGTGATGCCGGTCGGCAGGCATGCGTGGTCCGGGGCCGGGATGGTCATCCTCGATACCGCCGCCGCCACCGCGGCCGGGGTCGCCGGCTGCCCACGGCGGGACGGGATCGTGCTGGTCACCGAGGGTGAGCCCACGGTGCCCGACTGGCAAGCCGCCACCGCCGTCGGTGCCGAACACGTGGTCGCCCTGCCGACCGGCGCCGTCACGCTGGTGGAAAAGTTCGCCGAGCACGCCGAATCCCGAACCGGAGAAGGGATCGTCATCGCGGTGGTCGGTGCCGGTGGCGGGGCGGGAGCGTCCACCCTCGCCGCCGCCACCGCACTGCGCGCGGCCGCTCGCCGGATACGCCGCGACACCGTGCTGATCGACGGCGCACCGCTGGACGGCGGCCTCGACCTGGTGCTGGGTATCGAGAACGTCGTCGGCCTGCGATGGCCCGACCTGGTCATCGAGGACGGGCGCGTGTCCGCCGCGGCGCTGCACAGTGCCCTGCCCGCCGCGTCACCCGGGCTCGCGGTGCTCTCCTGCGGACGAGCCCGAACTCGTCCCGACCACGGCTCCGGCCGGTCACCGACCGCACCCGCGCCGGCATCGGACCGCACCGCCCCCGCCCATCCCGCCACCGAGCTGGCTCCGGCAGCGGTCCGCGCCGTCATCGAATCCGGCAGGGCCGCAGGTGATCTCGTGGTCTGTGATGTGTCGAACGAACGCGGACCGGCCGCCGACGCGATACTCGACGCCGCCGATCTCGTCGTCCTCGTCGTCCCGGCCCGGCTGCGTTCCATCGCCGCGGCGGAAGTCGTCTCCGCGTACCTGGGCCATCGAAACCCGAACCGTGGCTTGGTCGTCCGTGGCCCCGCGCCTGGTGGGCTGCGTGGGGCGGAGGTGGCTGAAGTACTCGGACTGCCGCTCGTGGCCGCGGTGCGCGGACAGGCCGGCTTGGCGGCACGACTCGAGCGAGGCGGGCTGAGCATGCGCAGGCGGGGCCCACTGCGGGATGCGGCCGATGCGGTACTCGCGATGGTCGGGGCGGGGAAGCCGTGATCGCCACCGATCGCTGCCCGGCGACACGCGCCGATGCCGGGACGGAGGCAACATGACCACCTTCGTCACCGTCGACCTGCTGGAGAAGGTGCGCGAACGGCTCGCCGAGCACCCGGGCGCACCGGACGCGGCTCAGCTCGCCGCGGCGATCCGCGCCGAAGCCGGTGGTGTGCTCGCCGACAACGACCTGCTGCGGGCCCTGCGCCTGCTGCAAACCGAGATGACCGGTGCCGGGCTACTCGAACCGCTGTTGCACGACCCGCGTGTCGCCGACGTGCTGGTCACCGCACCGGACTCGGTGTGGATAGACCGTGGCGCCGGTCTGGAACGCACCGATGTCCGGTTCGCCGACGAGGCGGCCGTCCGCCGCCTCGCCCAACGGCTCGCTCTCGCCGCGGGCCGCAGACTCGACGACGCGCAACCCTGGGTCGACGGCAAGCTCACCGGAACCGAAGCAACCCTCGGCGACGCGTTCGGCGTCCGCCTGCACGCAGTTCTCGCCCCGGTCGCGCACGAGGGCACCTGCCTCTCGCTGCGCGTACTCCGCCCGGCGACTCAGGGTCTGGACGCCCTGGCGACCGCGGGCTCGATCCCGCCGCGGGCGCGCCGCCTACTGGCCGACATCGTCCGAGCCCGCCTCGCCTTCCTCGTCGTCGGCGGTACCGGTGCGGGCAAGACCACCCTGCTCTCGGCCCTGCTCGCCGCGGTCGACCCGGCTGAACGCATCATCTGTGTCGAGGACGCCGCCGAGCTAGCTCCCGTCCACCCGCACGTGGTGCGGTTGGTGGCTCGCACCGCCAATGTCGAAGGCGTCGGCGCGGTCACGGTGCGCGACCTCGTCCGGCAGGCCCTGCGCATGCGCCCCGACCGCATCGTCGTCGGAGAAGTCCGCGGCGCCGAGGTGGTAGACCTGCTCACCGCACTGAACACCGGCCACGACGGCGGTGCGGGCACGGTGCACGCCAACTCACCACAGGAAGTCCCCGCCCGACTGGAAGCCCTCGCTGCGCTGGGCGGCATGGACCGGGCCGCCCTGCACAGCCAACTGGCCGCCGCCGTGCAGGTGATCCTGCACGTCCATCGCCGCGCCGACGGCACCAGAGGTCTCCGGGAAATCGGCGTCCTCGAACGCGACACCAATGGCATCCACATCACCCCCGCCTGGCACTCCGACAACACACCCGCCCCCGGCGCAGCCGAACTGGAGCGCCTCCTCGCGGTGCGCCTCGGATGACCACTGATGGAAATGATGCGCGGTCCTGGGTGTTGGTGATCACGCGGGCGGTGACTGCTGGTGATGCCGAGTGCCGGCGACCGTATCGCAGCGTGTCAGCAGGTCCGGTGTGTCGTGACAACAACGCATTACGGCTGCTCAGGGTCAGCGGGCGAAGTCAGGGAACGTGTCGCGAAGCCGAGGAGGATGCTCGTGGGGAGTGGTTTGCTCTGTTGCGCTTTCGCCGTGCTGGTCCTGCCCGCAGCGGGCGGGCAGCGGCGGTTCGCGCGAATGTTCGGTGCGGTAGCGCGAAGTGCGCCGAGGCGGCTGCCTGTGTTGTGGTGTGCGGCGATTCTGTTGGGGTGCGCGGCATTCGGCGCCGGAGTGGGCACCGGTTGTGCCGCCCTCATACTCGGAGTCACGGTGGCGGTGCGAAATCGGCGTGGCAGCGGGGAACGCGAACGGCGCGAGGAATGCGCCCACCTGCTGGCCGGTCTCGAAGCCGTGGTGGGCGAGCTGCGAGTCGGCGCCCATCCGAGTGCGGCAGCCGAGGCGGCCGCGAGCGAGTCGCGGGGCGAAGCGGCACGAGTGCTGGCGATCAGCTCCGGTCGCAGCCGCTTCGGTGGTTCGGGGGCAGCGGGCTGGGTGCACCCGGAATCGGTCGTCGCCGAGGAACTTTCCCGGATCGCCGCCGCCTGGCGCGTGGCCGAGGAACACGGCCTGGCCCTGGCCGAACTACTGACCGCGGCCAGAATCGACCTGCTCGGCCGCATCCGATTCCGCGACCGCACCGAAGCCGCCCTCGCGGGCGCCCGTGCATCAGCCACCGTCCTCGCCGGACTCCCGCTCGTCGGTATCGGCCTGGGCCAGCTGATGGGCGCCGAGCCACTCGCAGTCCTGTTCGCCGCTCCCGCAGGCGAACTACTCCTACCTCTCGGTACGGGCTTGGCCTGCTGTGGATTGTTGTGGACAGATGTGATCACCCGTCAAGGCGCAGCTTGACGGCCGAAGCACGCGAACTCACCAACTCCGAGCTCTCCGCGATGTGCCCGGCGAAGACTCGCTGCACACGAGAAGTGCTGAGCGTCCACAGAAATGGCGCGCAGGGCAGCCGGGACCTCGGCCGTGATCGTGCTTGCCCGTCCTCGGCGGGCAGCCGTCGCACAGAGGTCTACGGCCTGCTCCAGAGTTCGATCGCGCCGGGTCGAGCGCGGATCTCGCCACCGCGATCGTGAGTGTGTGTGAGTAGTTGGAGCCCTGTGGAGGGGTGTGGATCTTTCGAACACTGAGCGAGAGGAGACGCTGTGCACGACATTGTCGGTGCGCCATCGCCGGCCGCACTGCTCGCGGTGGCGGTGGCAGTGGTGCTGTTGCCCGGCCGAGTCGCGGTGAGTCGGCGTATGCGGGTCTTCGGACCACCGCGGGTGGCGGCTCCCGCGCGGGCGACGGCGAAGGTCGATCCGCTCGGATCGGCCGCGGCCTTCGACCTGCTGGCCGCGTGCCTGCGAGCCGGACTGCCCATGGCCGGGGCTGCCCGAGCCAGCGCTCCTACCGCACCACCGGTGCTACAGTCCGCCCTGCTCAGAGCCGCTGACCTGCTGGCTCTGGGCGCCGACGCGGCAACCGCTTGGGAACGCGCCGCCGCGGACGCGGCTGGTTCCGCAGGTGCGGACGAGGTGGAATCGCTGGCGAGGATGGCGCGACGCTCGGCGCGTTCGGGTGCTTCGCTGGCCGCCGCGGTCGGTGAGCTGGCCACCCAGCGGCGGGAAGCGGTGGAGGACATCGCCGTCGCGCGTGCCGAACGCGCGGGGGTACTCATCGGTGGCCCACTGGGCCTGTGCTTTTTGCCGGCCTTCGTCTGCCTGGGCATCGTCCCGGTGGTGATCGGCCTCGCTGATCGGGTGCTCGGCAACGGCGGCCTGCTGTGACCGGCCTCGAGCGGGCCGGCGGATCTTCACCGCGCGGATCGGCCGCGTGGTGGGAAAAAGGAGGGGATCACGATGACGTTCGTTCGCACCGCATACCTGGAGGCCCGCACCCGGTGCACGCGCCTGCTGATCGACGACGACGGGATGAGCACCGCCGAATACTCCGCTGTATAGCTTTACATCCATGAGTTCGCAGGTAGCGCCGAGTAGGGCGCTGATAGTCACTCGGTTGTCTCGGATGACCGATGAGAGCACCAGCCCTGAGCGTCAGCTGGCTGAGTGCATGAAGCTATGTGCAGATCGAGGCTACGAGGTTGTCGGAGCCGCTGAAGACCTCGACGTGTCGGCAGGGAAAACCTCGCCCTTTGAGCGGCCAGAGCTCAAGCGGTGGCTAGCTCATGAGTTCTCACCCTCAACAGCACCAGGACCGGACAACCGGCACCCGTGCCCGTTCGACGTGATCGTGTTCTACCGCCTGGACCGCTTGGTACGAAGCGTTCCGCACTTGTGGTCGGTGATCGAGTGGGCCGAGACCCACGGTGTTGTCTTGGTGTCTGCCACAGAGAAGCACTTCGACCTGTCCGACAAGTTCGGCAGAGCGATCGTCTCGCTCATCGCCACGGTGGCTGAGCTCGAACTGGATGCGATCAGTGAACGCAACTCGAACGCGTTCCGGCACAACTTCTCTGCTGGCAAGTGGCGGGGTGGTGTGCCGCCATGGGGCTACCTCCCAGCCAAGAACGAGGAGGGCGAGTGGAGGCTGGCCCAAGACCCTGTGCAGGTGAAGCTGATCCGGGAGGTTGTTAACCGCGTGATGGCTGGTGTTCCGCTGCGTCAGATCGCTCACGACCTGACGGAACAGGGAGTGCTCACCCCAAAGGATCGGTTCGCCGAGTCCAGAGGGAGAGAGGTTAAGCACTTCCAGTGGCACTCAGGTCCGCTGAAACGGTCCCTGTCGTCTCAGACCTTGCTTGGTCACGCAATTACTCGTACACCCGAGACCGGACCGAACGGGCAGGTGAAGAAGGAACCCAACGGAAAGAAGGTCTACGGTCCCGAGACCATCGTGAGGGGCGACGATGGGACACCGGTCGTTCGCGCAGAGCCGATCCTGTCCCGTGGGGAGTTCGATCGCCTACAGGTCGAGTTGTCCGGCAGGGAGAACCGCAAGGAGCCGACGAAGCGATCCAGCGGCTTGCTTCTCCGAGTGATCTACTGCGGGGCGTGTGGACGCCCGGCCTACCGGCTCAAGGGCGGCAAAGGGCGTGCTACGCGGTACCGGTGTGCGTCAGCTCAGTACAAGGACCACTGCGGAAACCTGACCGTGACAAGCGAACCGATCGAGGACCTAGTGACGGCAGCGGTATTGAAGCTGCTCGGAGACTCTGAGCGCCAGGAACGCGAGTGGGACCCCGGGGAGGATCATGCTGCGGAGCTGACCGATGTAGACGAACAACTGGCAGACCTAGCAGAGGCTCTTGGCACTGGTTCGTTCAAGAGGGGAACGCCGGGACGCGTGAGGCTCGATCAACGCATTGCAGCACTGAGCACTCGACGTGAAGTGTTGGCAGCCATGCGATCCCGGCCCGGCGGGTGGACCCAGAAGGGTACGGGCGAGCTGTTCTCGGATTGGTGGGCGCGGCAGACGACGACCGAACAGAATGTCTACCTCCGCACAATGGGCGTACGTGTCCAGTTCCTCGAAGGCCCAGCAGAGGGCGCACACATGCAGGCACCTGGGAAACTGTTCATTGAACTTGGGAGCTTGTCGGACATGGTGGGCGGATTGAAGCCTGGGCCGACGGCAACGAGCGTGGCATCGGGCTTTGAGGTTATGGAACGCCTTGGAATCCAGGGTGTGGTCTTCTCGAGTGAGAAGCAGATGCCTACGCGTACAGATGATTCTGTGTGGTTCCAGCCTGAACCTGGCATGTGGTTGTTGATGTCCCCGAGGGCTGTAGCCGAAGCACATGAGGCACGTGAGTGGGACGAGCTTCGGCGTGAAGAGACAGCCGGAGACTATGACTGGGACGACGAGGACTGAGAGTGATACCCGAAGTGAATAAGCAAGTTTCGAGCGGTGCTGCCGCTCATCTGGACTTCTACCTGGATCGTGGCTGTGTTGTCGTGCCCTGCCTTCCAGGCAAGAAGCATGTAGTGAAGGGCGCTGGGGACTGGACCCCCGAGCGCTCAGTAGCCGACCGAGAGAGGCTGTCTCGTAACGCCGCTGTCCGGAACGGTACGGGCGGTCTCCTGGTGGTCGACATCGACGCAAAGCATGGTGGGTCGCTCGCTCTCATGGCGGAGCAGTTCCCCGGCAGCACCATGACCAGGACTATCCAGACCGTCTCACCCGGCCCCGATGGACTCGGGGCGCAGCTGATCTACTCACTGCCCGATGGGTTCAGGATTCGACAAAGCACCTTGGTCCGCAACGACCAAGGCGAACCGATGATCGAGGTCGCAGCCTTCGCGATGCTGCCGGGCTCTCGTGCCCGTGGCGCGGACAAGGTGCAGCGGTACTACGAGGTCGTCCGTAATATCTCGCCGCACCCAGCTACGCCAGAGTTGTTGGCGCTCGTTGAAGCGCGAACCGTTGTAGAGCATTCCGAGCCTGCACAAGTCAACGAGGATGCTGCCGACGCGCGTGCACGGTTCGATGTTCTCGTAGCTCGGGTCGCCGCGGCCGGGTCCGGTCAGCGAAATGAGGTCTTCACCCAGTGCGCCCTTCCGATCGTACGGTTGTGCGATGTACTCGATGAGGACCCAGAGGAAGTCCTGACGTCGGCGTACGAACAGTCAGGTGGAACTGACGACCGCTGGATTGCATCGGCAATACGATCCGCAGTCAATGGAGCGGCTGGGGGACCGCTCGGACGTCTGGAACTCGGAGGGTGGGCGGCAAGACGCTTGGCGAAGATCGAGACCTGGGCCAGATTCTCCCCGTGGGTCGGCCAGGCAGGTGCCTCTGATAGGCGGGTGCTCCTCGCTCTGGTCGCGGCCTGCGTTGAGCAAGGGAACACCGAAACGACTCTTGGCAAGCGGAGACTCGCTCTCATGGCTGGGATTTCCGAGGAAGCCGTAGAGGATTCGCTGAAGCGGCTGACCGCTCAAGGACGCTTGGAGACGTTCAAGACAGACACATGGCATACCCGTCGTCCTGTGCCTCCGCCAGACGACAACACACACACGTTCCCCCCATATGTAAGGGGAACTATCACTACTACTCCTGATATTGATGATCTAGTGAGGGGCCTGGAGCCCCTTCACATGGTTTGGAGTATTCCCAAGACCGCCAAGGGTCTTGGGGTGGATGGTCGTCATGGGCATCTGTATGACCTCGTGTGCGCTGGGCTGACAACAGCCAAGGCGCTAGGTGACTATGTCGGCTCTCGTCCAGACTCGCTCAACCGGCCGCTTGCCCGGCTGGTTGAGGTCGGCTTGTTGGTGAAGACCGGCCGGGAGTTCGCACCGGCTGACCACGCTAGGAAGCTTGCCGACAAGCTCGCCGTTGAGCTAGGGGGAGTCGAGGTCTGTGCCCGCCGTGAGAACAAGTACCTAGACGATGACCTCAAGTGGGTTGAGGTCCAACGGCGGCAACGTGAACCCACCCAACAGCCGATCGAGGCCCAAGAGTCGATCGTGGACTTGTTGGAGTCGTCATACGAACAGGAATTGTCGGACCAGGAGAAGGCCGAGATTCTGCAAGAGCTGGCGGAAGAGGCTGAGGAAGATCGCAGGCGCTGGGAGGACGAGCAAGAGCTGATGCGTCAGTTGGGAATCTGATGTAGGACCCCAGGGGGTTACCCCTCCCCCTCGGGGATTGGCACCTCTCTGTCATATGGTCCACACGCACACGCGGGGAGGGGGCCGGGGGCCCGTCGATTCGCTCTTGCGCGTTGGGGTGGCTCATTCGGGCCACAGAATCGCTGCGACCAAGACGACGATCGGAACCGTAAACGCAACAACCCATCCGGCGATGATCATTTGTCTCGGCTCTCTGCTGCGGTCAACCAATCCGCGATGTTCTCCAAGGTCCCGTGACAGACGACTCGGAACGGGTTCGAGAGCTGCCATCCATACGGCGGTTCTTCGGCCCTCCGGATGCCCATCGAACGATTGGCTGCACGCTCGTTCAGTGCGTCCAGCTGGGCTTGTACCGCCTTACTCATGATGCTCGCCGCTTCGGTTCCCACCGGGCGAGTGCTTCGAGCAACCTCTGGATCACCTCGGGCGGGGCGACCTCTATGGGGTCGAGCCGTGTCGGCTTCGGTATGCGTTGTGGGAGCACTGCGGGCCTCCTGGTGGCGCTCGTTGGCTTCCACCCCCGGCGGGGACTCTTAGTTCACCCGCCGGGAGCGTTGAGACGAACTTACGAACCAACGAACCAGTACCGATACCAACTTGGCAGAACTTGCCCGTATTGGCGGCTAACTGCACCATAGATGCTCGAAACCAGCGACACTGGGCATTGCACATGCCAAACAATGCCAAGCTATTAGACGGGGGTTCATGTCATGTTGAAACTGAGGTTCTTGGGCAATGGTGGTTCGGGCACGGGTGAGTGCCCAGCGTTGTACGCGACAGATCAAGACACCTACGCAGTACAAGGCTGGACAACCAGCCGGACCGACACGGTTGAGATCCCGCACTTGCTGTTGGGCTTCGCTGAGCCCGATACCTACGTTGGTGCTCAACTCGCTGACACCGGAAGGGGAACATTCACCCTCATGGGTCGGCCTGTCACCGACCCTGAGACCCTGGCTCAGGTGACAAAGCTTGCCGACAACGAGTCGGTGATCGAGGTTCCCAAGAACGCGCGGAGGTTCTACGGCAATGCTGCTGCGGCTCAATGATGAACCAGACCTCTGGGAGTCTCTGTTCGCGGAGTGCGAGCACGAGGCGTTCCACCTGGAGACCCTGGACGCATACTCTGTGGCATCCGAGTCTGAGCCATTGCGGAGGTTCCTCGCGGGTGAACCAGCAGACAACACATGGTTTGATCCGTGGCGTTCGCTAGTCAGGCATACCACCGGACGCGGAGTGGCGATTCGTCGTGTTCGCGTGCTCACCGAGCCAGTGAGTGACTACCACCGATGGATTCTGACGCTGAATCTCGAGAGCATCGAGGCTGGCGAAGACATTAGGTACTTGCCTCGACACAACGCAGGAGAGCCGCCCCTCACCGAGGACTTCTGGTTACTCGATGGTTCTCGCGTGGCTTTCCACGCCCGCGACACGGCTACTCGTGGTCGCGGTGTCGTGATCACCGAAGACCCTGGCCTGGTTGGGTACTGCGTGGAACAGCGAAACCGAGTGTGGAAGCTTGCAACACCTTTCAGCGAGTACGTGGAACACATCGCGTGACCTCACCTCGCCAAGCTCGCGAGGAACTGGGTAGACGCCTTCGTGAGATTCGTAGGGATGCTGAGCTGACCGGCCGCCGGTTGGCTCAGCTCTCCGGGTGGCATGAGTCCAAGGTCTCGAAAATCGAGAACGGCACCAGGCCGCCCAACGAGGCGGACCTCCGCGCCTACGCCGCGCATACCGGCACCGCGGATCAGTTGCCGGACCTGATCGCCACTCTGCGAGGCATCGAAGCCGCGTACATCGAGTGGAGACGACTGCTCGCTACAGGCACTCGACGCCGACAAGAACGATCTGTGACGCTCGCGGAAGAAACCCGGCTACAACGGGTGTACGAGCCTCAGATCATCCCCGGAATCTTCCAGACTCCTGAGTACGCCGAACAGATCCTCAGGCGTGCAGTTCGGTTCTACGGCATCCCCGACGATGTAGACGCCGGGGTGTCGAAACGTATCGAGCGTCAACAGTGGCTGTACCGGGGAGACCGTAGGTTTCACGTTCTGGTGACCGAGCAGGCTATCTACAACCCGGTTGGTGGTCCGGGGGTCCATCGCGGGCAGCTAGACCGCTTGTTGTCGGTCTCGGGGCTTCCTCGCGTGATCCTCGGAATCATCCCTGCAACGGCTCCAATGCCGATGCAATCAACCAACTTCGTGATGTTCGATTCCCGGTTGGTGCTGGTCGAGACCCCTACCGCTGAGTTGTCGATTACTCAGCCGAGGGAGATCGAGACCTACTCTCGGTTGTTCGCCGAACTGGCTGAGTCTTCGGTAACTGGGGACTCCGCACGTCACGTGATTCGTCGCGCGATCGACACGCGGTCTGGCTAACCACGAACTACCCTGCTCTAAGCGATCAGAATTCGCGGCCTACCTCCAAGGTGGGTAGGGCCAATTTCGTTCGCCAGAATCGAGCTGGGGCCCCCTTCTTGATGCCCCTGTGGCTAGGTTTCTGGTTGTGCGTCTGCCGCCAGATACCGGTAGACAGTCGCTCGGGAGCATCCCAACATCTTCGCGATGTCAGGAGCGGTGATCCCCTTGGCTCTGAGGTCCCGCGCCTTCGCTGCATCGACATCGCCCACCTTCCGGGGGCGACCACCCTTGCGTCCGTTGGCTGCTGCCACCGCAAGCCCTGCCCTGGTTCGCTCGATCATGGTGTCCCGCTCGAGCTGAGCGAATGCAGCCATCACGGTGAGCATCGCCTTTCCCATGGGTCCGTCGGTGTGGAGCCCCTCGGTGACGCTGCGGAATCCGATACCACGCTCAGTCAGTTTCTCGATGAGCTGGAGAACGTGAATCGTGTTGCGTCCCAAACGATCAAGCTTCCAGACCACAAGTACGTCACCGTCACGGAGATGGTCCAAGCACCGATCCAGTTCGGGGCGCTGAGACTTCACCCCGGACACGCCATGGTCGGTGAAGACCCGGTTGCATCCAGCAGCGCCAAGCGCATCGAGTTGAAGCTGGGGGTCTTGGTCGGCGGTGCTGACCCTGGCGTAGCCGATGAGTGCCATCTTGATCCTGTCTCAAAATCCCGTCCTGCTGACGGTTTTGAGACTAGAGGTTATGAGACGGGTTTTCAAGACAGTTGAGCAGTCGAGTTCCCCTGGACGGACGATCGCCATCAGAGACCCGGTCTCAGTCTCAACAAGGGATCGTTTATGAGATGACATCCGCGCATCTAGCGGAGACGGTTGGCGGACGCCCCGGCTGCCGGAGTGGAGCGATCAGAGGGACCGGCAATATAGGTATGATTTGCATCACGAACCTGTCGGTTGGTTTAACGAGGGTCGCTTGTGGGTTCTAACCCACATGCGCAGGAGAAATTCGGTAAACGGCCTGCTCAAAAGTGGCAGGCCACTTCGCCCTGGAGGGTGGATAATCCATGCCAGAACCCCTCTAATGTGCTACTATTGCGTCGATCGCCCCCGATGGGGCTCCTTTTGTGATGCCCACGGAGCTACGCTGAGTGCGTGCAATCAATCTCGGGATTCATCCTTGCTCTGCCTGTCTTCAGCGCGTGGTTGTACTACGACGGACCAGTCCGATTCGTTGCCGATGTGACGGCCTGCCTGGAAGCTGTCAACCAGTGAACGCTGTAATCGTTGTCGCGGTGTCGTCCGTCGCGGGAACCGTATCGCTCTCCGCTGCCGTCGTGGCTGTGAGTGCAATCGCGTTGAGGGACGTGCCGCCGAAGTTTCGCCCGGAAGTCATCCGCGCGGTGGCTGAGCTCTTTCGTCGACCAAGGAAGGGCACTGAATAGGTACCACCGTTGGTGCGCTGGCAGCCCTACGAATTTGACTTCATAGGGCTGAGTAGGCATCGCATTGCTCGCGCAACCGTCAGGGAGTTGGCTGCGGGATGTCGTTCTGCAACATCCAAAGGTCCTGAGCCTGCTGTCGCGTGATGATCGAACGTTTGGTAGCAAGCTCGATCACGGCGAGGAGGACGTCTGCGGCGCGGTCCTGCTTGCCCTTCTCGATTGCTGCGTCGTAGTCGCGTTGAACTTCGGGCATCAGATCTGCCGCCCTCACGTACCCGACATGGCCGTATTTGAGGTGCGTTCCCGGCACCGGGACGACCTTGCCGATAAGGTCCTCGCTTCGACTGTCGGTAAGCCTCACCTGCACGTTGACGCTCCCGAACCCTGTCACGTTGCCGCGTGAGTTCTCGCCGACATATGTCTTGTTGGCAATCCCCCCGTAGTAGAGGGTGACGGGGTCGCCCACCTCCAGATCGCGGCCGTCGTGGTCTCGGTTGACTGGCATTGCACTCTCCTCCCGTGTGCAGACCTCCGCTGCTCGCACGAGAGTAATCGAGCTTCCTTCGTTGCCACACAGGCAATTTGGATCCAGATGGACTCCGCTGTAGGCGCGTGCCGACAGCTGGCATGGTGCAGTTCGCTTTGCCCGCTCGACCGGTTCAGGCTCCCCGAGCGAAGTCAGACGACGACCACCCCCCAGGGGGTTACCCCCCGCCCCCTACCTCTGGATCGGTAGGTAATGCGGGTGCCAGGTTCTGTACGGGTTTAGAGATTCACACCCATGCGATCGTCAAGGGCAAAGTGACTGCCCTGGTCGAACCCATCACTCGGCAGACCAGCGCGGACCTGCCTCCGGGGAGCGTCGTTAGGTCCAGAGGTCGGAAGTAGTAGGCGTTCTCCTCCGACGCGAAGCCATCTGGAAGCCTGAACTCGCTGATGAGGTAGCTGTCCACCAGCGCGTCACCGAAGAACAGGGGATCGGGAGCGCTGTTCAGTGATGGCTGAGTGCTGTTCGTGAGGGAGACCTGCATGGTTGGGGAGGGCTTCCCTTCGTCCTCGGAATCGCGATGAAACAGCATGACAAGGAAGCGCAGGTGTGGCTTGCCCTGCTCAAGCGTGAGATTGCTGATTACTCCACCACGTACGACCAGCTTGCCGTCCACCGTCTCAGCGTGGTCCGACAAGAGCGCCCCGGTGATAACCATGGTCCCGCCTCTCGCTGGGTGAGGCGAGGCTAGGCGGGAACTGGGTTGTTGATGTGACTACCCAGCGCGTTTAGCCTCATCTGACCTTCGTGATCATAGCCCGCCTGCATCACGCGATGATGCTGCAGGATGTAAAACTCGACAATCGAGTACGCCATCGGCACCATTGCCGCGGCGGCCTTCGGTGCGGTGCTCTACGGGGTGGTGACCGGCGACAGCATTGTCAACGCGCTGACCCAGATCATCGACAAGGCGCTCAACACGAGCGTGTGAACCGCCGGTGGGCAGGCAGTTTCGCCGGGGATGAGGGCGCGGTGACGGTCGAGGCCGCCATCGCTCTCGCGGCCCTGGTCTGTGCGGTAGCGCTGTGTGTCGGCGCGCTACTGGCCGCGTCGACACAGGTGCGCTGTGTCGACGCGGCCCGCGAGACCGCGAGATTGGCTGCCCGTGGCGACACCGCGCACGCTGTCGCGGCGGGCAGAACTGTCGCACCGCCCGGCGCAATCGTCGAGTTCCGCGCCGACGGCGATCGGGTGGTCGCCACCGTCGCGGCGGGAACGCCACTGCTGCCGGGCCTGCGACTGCGGGCCGAAGCCGTCGCGGTCACCGAGCCGGGAGTCGCACCGTGACCCGGACCGCACGGTGCTTGCCCGAGACGCCCCCAACCGTCCTCATCGTGGGAGCCCGCCCCGTTGATGAGCGTCGATGCCACCGCGTGCGGACGGCGCACGTCGTCGGCGGTGGGGTGCCCGGCCGAGTAGGAAGGTGGCGCGGTGGTCAGCTTTCGGCCGTCGCGGCTGGGAGGCGGATGCCCGGCGGGCTTTTGCGGGCGGAGAAGGGCGGGGCGACGGCGTTTGCCTGCGTGGCGTTGGCGGGTCTGATCTGTCTGACTCTGCTGGTCGGCCAGGTGGGCGCGGTGGTGGTTGCCCGGCATCGGGCACAGGCGGCAGCCGACCTCGGTGCGCTGGCCGCGGCAGGCGCGCTGGCCGAAGGTGCCGAGGTGGGTTGTGCGCAGGCCGGGGAGGTCGCGCGGCGAATGGGCGCGCGGGTGTCGCGGTGTGTGGCCGAGCAGTGGGATGTGGTGGTCACGGTGGAGGCGAATGTGGCGCTCGGTGTGTTCGGCGTACGAACGGTCGGTGGCGCGGCCAGGGCTGGACCGGTCGATCCGGACGGTTGATCGACAAGTGTTCGCACTGGTCGCCGGTTGTTTCGGATGGGCACATTCCGCAATTACCTGTAACAGCTTTATCGTCTATTTCCCGCGCATTGTTTGGCAGGTGGTGAACAAAATGAAAATAAGGACTTCGAGTGCAGGCCGGGGAGCATGGGCAATGCGCCAGTTAACCTAAAAGTCGTCCTCTTTATTCGTGACACACATGCCCGACGGCTTATCTGTGCTGGTCAACGGAAAACCGGACAAATGACCAGTGAACCGTGGGCGAGGTGGCGGGCTGGTCTCACTCGCAAGACAATAGCGTCACGCTATGTCTCACACCGTCGTGCGGGCCCGTAATTCGCCGAGCACGGCGCCGAGCAGCCGTTCCGCGGCGTGCTTGTCGAGCGGATTGTTGCCGTTGCCACATTTGGGTGACTGCACGCACGACGGGCAGCCGTCCTGGCACGCGCAGGTGCGGATAACGCTGAGCGTGGCCGACAACCAGTCCGTGAGCCGGGCGAAACCGCGTTCGGCGAAACCCGCTCCGCCGGGCTGACCGTCGTAGACGAACACAGTCGGCGCGCCCGTATCGGGATGCTCGGCGATGGAGACACCGCCGATATCCCAGCGGTCGCAGCCCGCCACCAGGGGCAACATGCCGATCGCGGCGTGCTCGGCCGCGTGCAGCGCGCCGGGCAGCTCGTCTTCGGAGATCCTCGCGGCGGCGAGCAGGGCGGGCGTGACGGTATACAGGACAGCCTTGGTGTGCAGCGTGTGTGCGGGTAGGTCCAGTTCCACCTGGTCGAGCACCTCGCCGGTGACGAGCGTACGAAGGTAACCGACGACCTGATTGGTCACCGCCACCTGCGCGGATGCGGCCATCACCGCCCCGAAGAAGCGCTGCTCGGACATGGCGTCGACAGTGATCGAGGTGACCTGGCGAGCGCTGGTGGTGAAGCCGGGGTCCACCTCGTTGACGAAGGCCACACCGCCGTCGAGGTCGAGTTCGTCCACCAGGTAGGTCTCGCCCTGATGCAGGTAGACCGCGCCGTCGTGCAGGGTCGCGGGTGCTCGACCGGCGTCGGCGGTACCGAGTAGCCGTCCGGTCTCGGCGTCGACGATCGCGATCGGGGCACCCAGCCCGCCACGGACGTCGACATCGTCGTGCGGATGTGTCCGGGCGGTGACATGCCAGCGCGCCGGTGCCCCACGAATGCCGGGCCGTCGCCGGATCAGACCTTGTTCGGCCAGGTCGGCGAGCACTTCTCCGGCCTGCAGCTCGCTCACCTCGTCATCGGTGAGCGGGAGCTCGAGTGCGGCGCACAGCAGCTGTGGGCCGAGGATGTAGGGGTTGTGCGGGTCGGTGATGGTGGCCTCGATCGGCCGGTCGAGCAGTGCTTCGGGGTGGTGCACCAGGTAGGTGTCGAGTGGATCGTCGGTGGCCACCAGCACCACCAGCGAGCCCTGTAGTCGTCGGCCGGCGCGTCCGGCCTGCTGCCAGAAGGAGGCGACGGTGCCGGGGAAACCGGCGATGACCACGGCATCGAGGCCCGCGATATCGACCCCGAGTTCGAGCGCATTGGTGCTGGCCGCGCCGAGCAGCGTGCCCTGCGACAGTGACTGTTCCAGGTCGCGACGGTCCTCGGCGAGATACCCGGCGCGGTAAGCGGCAACTCGTTCCTGCAGTTCAGGTGCGGTTTCGGCGAGTACGCGGCGGGCATCGAGCGCGATCAGCTCGGCACCGCGGCGCGAGCGCACGAAGGTCAGCGTTCGGGCGCCCTCGGCGACCAGGCCGGCCATGATCTTGGCGGCCTCACCGGTCGCGGTGCGCCGTACGGGCGCACCGTTTTCGCCGGTCAGGGTCTTGTTCAGCGGTGGCTCCCAGAGTGCGACGGTGCGCGCGCCGCGCGGTGATGCGTCAGCGGTGACGGCGGTGACCGGCGCCCCGATCAGCCTGCTCGCCGACGCGGCCGGTTCGGCGCTGGTGGCCGAGCACAGGACGAATACCGGGTCGGCACCGTAGAAGCGCGCCAGCCGGCGCAATCTGCGCAGCACCAGCGCCACATGCGAGCCGAAGACGCCTCGGTAGGCATGGCACTCGTCGACCACCACGTACCGCAGGTTGCGCAGTACCCGCGCCCAGCGCTGGTGCGAGCGCAGGATCCCCACGTGCAGCATGTCGGGATTGGTGAAGATCCAGCGCGCGTTGGCCCGCACCCACTGCCTGACCTCGGCGGGAGTGTCACCGTCGTAGCTCGCCGGATGGGTTTCGCGCAAGGCGTTGTCGTGGATCAGCCCACCGACTGCGCGCAACTGGTCGGCGCCGAGTGCCTTGGTGGGTGACAGGTAGAGCGCGGTGGCGCGTGGGTCCTCGTGCAGCGCCGTGAGCACCGGTAGCTGGTATCCGAGTGACTTCCCGGACGCGGTGCCGGTGCTCACCACGACGTGCTCGCCGCCCGCTGCGAGTTCGGCTGTGCGGGTCTGGTGTTCCCACGGAAACTCGATCCCGTCTGCGCTCAGGGCTGTGACCAGCGCCGATGGCACCCATTCTGGCCACGCGGTGGTGCGGGCCCGCTGAGCGGGTAGCTCCGCGACATGGGTCAGCGGATCGCCGCCGGCCGCCGCGTCCAGCAGGACACGATTGAGCAACGATCGACCGTAGCTCTCGCTCGGAAGGAGCTCGCGGACCTCGGTCCGGTCGGTCGGATTCATCTCCTCATCCTCTCGCGCGGCGCCGAAACTGTGAAACGTGTGTGTACGCGAACCGCAACCTGCGATTTCGTAACCCAATAGCGACCTGGGTCACACCAGGTTTGCTGGAAGCTCGCCCGGTTATCGCGAAGCAAACAGACTGAAAGTACGGATTCACCCAATGGTCCCAGTACCAGCGCATTCGCAAGATCAAGAATTTTGCAAATTGTCGGTAACTCGACTGTTGAATTGCTCGAAGACATGGTTCACTGGGTCTCGGTCGCAAGCTTCTGTGTTCGAGGTACGGATCCAAAGTCCAACCATCAGCAGGATCGATGTTGCGAACGCGGTACTACAGGCTTTCCTTGCAGGGGGATCTACGGTACAGCGGTCGGAACGGGCCCGGTGGACGAACCCAGTTGTCCGCCGTTCCGGTATGAAAGAGAAGGAACAGAATGGCACAGGGAACTGTGAAGTGGTTCAACGCGGAGAAGGGCTTCGGCTTCATCGCACCCGAAGATGGCTCCGCCGACGTCTTCGTCCACTACTCGGAGATCCAGGGGTCGGGCTTCCGTACCCTCGAGGAAAACCAGAAGGTCGAGTTCGAGGTCGGCCAGGGCACCAAGGGCCCGCAGGCCACCGGCGTTCGCGCGCTCTCCTGAGTCGCGAAACACAACAGCGCTCGTCCCCCACCCCCGCACGCGGAGGTGGGGGACGAGCTGTTTCCGGGTACGATCGCCCGGAAGGACGTACTCGAGCCGGACTCGAGGACCCGCGGCGCCAGCCGCCGTAGGCACAGCCACCCCGGTGCGCAGGGTATAAACGTCACTGGTGGCGATGTTCAACCGTCGCGCCGTCTGCCGCAGCCGCGTACCGAGCGGACTTCCCGACGCGCGGATCTATGAAGGAAGGTGTTCGCCGGTGGCAACACGAGACCGCAGTTCAGCCGACCAGGGGCGTCCCCTGCGTCGTCTCGTGATCGTCGAGTCCCCGACGAAGGCCCGCAAGATCGCGCCGTATCTGGGCGCCAACTACACCGTCGAAGCATCGGTGGGCCACATCCGTGACCTCCCGCGCGGTGCCGCCGATGTTCCCGCCAAATACAAGGGGCAGCCCTGGGCGCGCCTCGGTGTCGACGTCGACCACGACTTCGAGCCGATCTATGTGGTGAACCCGGACAAGAAGGCCAAGGTCGCCGAGCTCAAGGGCCTGCTGGCCGACGCCGACGAGCTCTACCTCGCCACCGACCCCGACCGCGAGGGCGAGGCCATCGCCTGGCACCTGCTCGAGACACTCAAGCCGAAGGTCCCGGTGCGCCGGATGGTCTTCCACGAGATCACCGAGCCCGCGATCCTGGCCGCCGCGGCCGACACTCGCGAGCTCGACAGCGACCTGGTCGACGCGCAGGAAACCCGCCGCATCCTGGACCGCCTCTACGGCTACGAAGTCAGTCCGGTGCTGTGGAAGAAGGTCATGCCGCGGCTGTCGGCCGGTCGCGTGCAGTCGGTCGCCACCCGGGTGATCGTGCAGCGCGAGCGTGAGCGCATCGCGTTCCGCTCCGCCGAGTACTGGGACATCGCGGCCAAGCTCGACGCCGGTGTCGACGAGAAGTCCGACTCCACCAATCCGCGCACCTTCGGTGCCCGGCTGGTGCAGGTCGAGGGCGCTCGCGTCGCGTCGGGCCGGGATTTCGGTTCCGACGGTCAGCTCAAGTCGGCCTCCGGTGTGGTGGTCCTCGACGAGGCGTACGCACGCCGGCTGGCCGACTCGCTCGACGGTGTCGACCTGGTGGTCAGCTCAGCCGAGGCAAAGCCCTACTCGCGCAAGCCGTATCCGCCGTTCATGACCTCGACGTTGCAGCAGGAAGCGGGCCGCAAGCTGCGGTTCACCTCCGAGCGCACGATGCGGGTGGCGCAGCGGTTGTACGAGAACGGCTACATCACCTACATGCGTACCGACTCCACGACGCTGTCGGAGTCGGCGATCGCCGCGGCCCGCTCGCAGGCCACCCAGCTCTACGGCTCGGAGTACGTCTCGCCGACGCCGCGTCAGTACACCCGCAAGGTCAAGAACGCGCAGGAAGCGCACGAGGCGATCCGCCCGTCCGGTGACACCTTCATGACACCGGGTCAGCTCGCTGCCAAGGTCGACCAGGACGAGTTCCGGCTCTACGAACTGATCTGGCAGCGCACCGTCGCCTCGCAGATGGCCGACGCGCGCGGCACCACGCTCACGCTGCGCATCACCGGCACCGCCCGCTCCGGTGAGGAATGCGTGTTCTCCTCCTCGGGTCGCACCATCACCTTCGCCGGTTTCCTGAAGGCCTATGTCGAAAGCGTCGACGAAGAGGCGGGCGGCCAGTCCGACGACGCCGAGTCGCGCCTGCCCGCCCTCGAGGAAGGGCAGGGCGTCACCGCGGTCGAGCTCAACCCCGACGGGCACAGCACCAACCCGCCGGCCCGCTACACCGAAGCCTCGCTGATCAAGACCCTCGAGGAACTCGGCATCGGCAGGCCGTCGACGTACTCCTCGATCATCAAGACGATTCTCGATCGCGGGTACGTGTACAAACGTGGCAGCGCGCTGGTGCCGTCGTGGGTCGCGTTCGCGGTGGTCGGTCTGCTCGAGGCGTACTTCGGCCGGCTCGTCGACTTCGACTTCACCGCCGCGATGGAAGACGATCTCGACGCGATCGCCGGTGGTCGTGAGCAGCGCGGAAACTGGTTGTCCAGCTTCTACTTCGGCGGCGATCACGGCGCCGAGGGTTCGGTGGCGCGCTCGGGTGGCCTCAAGAAGATGGTCTCCGTGCAGCTCGACGACATCGACGCGCGCGAAGTGAACTCGATCAAGATGTTCGTCGACGACGAGGGCCGCGACGTCGTGGTCCGGGTCGGCCGCTTCGGGCCGTACCTGGAGCGGATGGTCACCAATCCTGATGACCCCGAAGGTGATCCGACTTCGCAACGGGCGAATCTGCCCGACGATCTGCCGCCCGACGAGTTGACGCCGGAGGTGGCCGAGAAGCTGTTCTCGACACCGCAGGAGGGTCGTTCACTCGGCGTCGACCCGGTGTCGGGGCACGAAATCGTCGCCAAGGAAGGGCGTTTCGGCCCGTACGTCACCGAGGTGCTGCCCGCACCGCCCGCAGCCGACAAGGCCGCGGCGCCGGCGAAGAAGACCAAGAAGGCCGCCGAGGTCAAGCCGCGCACCGGTTCGCTGTTCAAGTCGATGGACCTGGCCACGATCACCCTCGACGACGCGCTGATGCTGCTGTCGTTGCCGCGGGTGGTCGGCACCGACCCCGCTTCGGGTGAGGAGATCACCGCGCAGAACGGGCGCTACGGTCCCTACCTGAAGAAGGGCACCGACTCGCGTTCACTGGCGACCGAGGACCAGTTGTTCACCGTCACGCTGGAGGAGGCGCTGAAGCTCTACGCCGAACCCAAGCGGCGCGGACGGCAGGCGGCGAGCGCGGCACCGCTGCGCGAACTGGGTAAGGATTCGGCCACCGACAAGCCGATGGTGATCAAGGACGGCCGCTTCGGCCCCTATGTCACCGACGGCGAGACCAATGCCAGCCTGCGCAAGGGCGACGAGGTCGAGTCGATCACCGACGAACGTGCCTCCGAACTGCTCGCCGATCGCCGTGCGCGTGGTCCGGTGAAGAAGGCCGCCAAGAAGACAGTGAAGAAGGCGGCCAAGAAGGCGCCGGCGAAGAAGGCTGCGGCGAAGTCGACGGCGACCAAGACCGCCACCAAGACGGCTACCAAGACCGCTACCAAGACTGCGGCCAAGAAGACCGCGGCGAAGAAGACGGCCGCCAAGAAGGCCCCGGCGAAGAAGGCGGCAAAACCCGCTGTCACGGAAGAAGACTGAGACTCGGCGCTGATCCATCGGACCTATGGCAGGGTCCCTGCGTTCGAGCGAGCGGAATGCGACGCGCTGGGTTGCGGTATCGGTAAGTGACAGCCGAAGCGCAGCTGGAGCGGAATGCGACGCGCTGGGCCGCTGTAGTGGTGCGTGACAGTCGAAGCGCAGCAGGAGCGCGTGCACGCGCGGCCCTCGACCGTCTGGCGGCAGTGTCGTAGGGCGCGACTAGGGTGTGTTCCGTGGCAGGTGTCTTCGATCGACTGGTCGGCCAGGACGTGGTCGAGACCGAGCTGACCGCTGCCGCCACGGCGGCGCGAGCCGGTGTCGTCACCGGGGCGATGACGCATTCGTGGTTGTTCACCGGCCCGCCCGGTTCGGGGCGGTCGGTGGCGGCGCTGTGTTTCGCCGCGGCGCTGCAGTGCACCGATCCCGATGTCGTCGGCTGCGGCAGCTGTCACGCCTGCACCACCACGATGGCAGGCACGCACGGTGACGTGCGCCGGATCATCCCCGAAGGTCTGAGCATCAGCACCAAGGAGATGCGCGCCATCGTGCAGATCGCCTCACGGCGGCCGAGTACCGGCCGCTGGCAGATCGTGGTGGTCGAGGACGCCGACCGGCTCACCGAGGGCGCGGCGAACGCCCTGCTCAAGGTGGTCGAGGAGCCGCCGGACCGCACCGTGTTCCTGCTGTGCGCGCCGTCGGTCGACCCCGAAGACATCTCGGTCACCCTGCGCTCGCGGTGCAGGCATGTGCACCTGGTGACACCGACCGTCCCCGCTATCGCGCAGGTGTTGCGCGAGCGCGACCACCTCGACGCGAAGACCGCCGAGTGGGCGGCGTCGGTGAGTGGCGGTCACGTGGGCCGGGCCCGTCGCCTGGCCACCGACGACGACGCCCGCACACGCCGCCGCCGCGCCTTGGCCCTGGTCGGTGCCACCGAACGGCCGGGCGCGGCCTATGCCGCCGCCGACGAACTGGTGAAGTCGGCCGACGACGAAGCCAAACAGATGAGTTCCGAACGCGACGACCGCGAACGCGACGAACTCGCCACCGCCCTCGGCGCGGGCGGCACCGGCAAGGGCGCCGGCTCGGCCACCCGCGGTTCGGCGGGTGTGCTCAAGGATCTCGAACGCCGCCAGAAGTCCCGCGCCACCCGCACCGGCCGCGACGCTCTCGACCGCGCCCTCATCGACGTCGCGGGCCTGTACCGCGACGCCCTGGCCCTGCGTTTCGCCGGCCGCGCCGCCACCATCACCCTCACCCACCCCGACATGGCCGACGAGATCCGCGACCTCGCCACCGACGTCACCCCCGAAGGCCTGCTCCGCAGCATCGACGCCGTCCTGGCCTGCCGCGAAGCCCTGGACCTCAACGTCAAACCCCGCTTCGCGGTAGCCGCCATGGTCGCCACCCTCATCAACGCCCGCTCCTGACCACGCGTTTTCGCGTTCCGCCCTTCCCGAGATAGACTCGCACCGCCGAAAGGTACGCCGCCTTAGCTCAGTCGGTAGAGCGCTTCACTCGTAATGAAAAGGTCGCGAGTTCGATTCTCGCAGGCGGCTCCACTCGGAAAGCGGTCCTAACCAGCCGCTTTCCGATCTTTCGCTTGCTCTGAGACGGTGCAGAACCGTTCTTGTCACGCTCTTCGCCACAAGAGTCTCTCGAGTGCCCGCCGCTCACACCGCCACATCGTCATAGCGACTCCGCCCCTGAGCGAAGTGAGCGCGCCTAGTCGCTGGGGGTGTGGAGGTGTCCGCCGAGGAGGGTCCATACTGTTTCGCGTTCTTCGGCGAGGTCGATGGGGGTGCCTGCGAGGGTGGTGAGCAGGGGTTGTAGGGGCCAGGTGGCGAGGTGGGCGTAGCGGGCGGAGTAGATGCCCACGTCGGTGAGGCCGTAGGTGTCGGTGTGGTCGAAGAGGGCGTAGGTGATGAGCTGGTAGAGGTCGGTGCCGGTGAGGGAGTCGGCGCGCAGGCCGGTGCGTTGGTGCTTCGGGCCGAGGTGGGTTTTCAGGTCGATCAGGGTGCCCGCGCTGATCAGGTCGGCGTCGGCGTTGCACAGGACCGAGGCGTCGAAGGTGGGGCCGGGGTAGCTGGGGGGATGTAGGTGGGGGAGTAGGTGTTCTTCGGCGAGGACGCGTAGTTCCCAGAGTTGGCGGATGGCGTCGGCGGGGGTGAGGGCCAGTAGGTGGTCGGGGGTGAAGCGGCCGGTTCTGAGCAGGTTGTCCAGGGCTGATTCGCGGAGCAGGCCGCGGCGGTAGACATCGGTGCACATGGCCAGGGCCCAGCAGGCGCGGCTGAGCTGGTCGGTGTCGGCGGGGGTCACGGCGACCTGGGCGGTTTCGATCACCGATTCGATGACGGCGCATTCGCGGGGGTGTCCGAAGAAGCCGAGTAGCGGCAGCAGCGGGGCGTGGTCGGGGACCAGCAGGAATCGGACGGTGAAATCGAAGGCGGCGCCCAGGGTGGCGGGGTTGGCGCCGCCGGTGTCGACCGAGAGTGGTCCGGCGCCGCGCCGGTACTCGGCTTGCACGCTTCGCGTGTTCGGATACCGCTGGTGCAGGTACTCGCGCAGGGGAGAGGTCTTGTCGCGCAGTGCGGCGGACAGGTTGGTGTAGACGTACACAAGCCTCCGATCCGGGCCGGTGGTGCGTGCTGTCGATAGTGCCATGGGCAGCGGCTCGTGTTGCATAAATTTCTTTGCACAGATTTGTGTGCAAAGAGTAATGTGCATATATGGCAGACGAGGTACCACCCAGGGAGATCACCGATCCCGCCGCTCTCCGGGCGCTGGCCCATCCCCTGCGTCAGCGGATCCTGCGCGCGCTCGCCGAGTCCGGGCCGGCGACCGCCACGGCGCTGGGCGCGCAGCTGGGGCACAACACCGGGGCGACCAGCTACCACCTGCGCCGGCTCGCCGAACACAGCTTCATCGAAGAGGCACCGGAGCTGGCCAAGGGCAAGGAACGGTGGTGGCGTTCGCCGCGCAAGGATCTGCGCTACCGGATGGATCGGGAGCAGTCACCGGAAATGCGCGAGCTGATGGAAGGGCTTGTCGCCCAGCACATCACCGAAGACGTCGAGCTGTTCCAGCGTTTCCGGGCCGAGCGTGCCGAGCTGGGGGAGTGGGCCGACATGATGCCCTTCTCCCGCGGTGATATCTACGCGACGCCCACCGAACTCGAAGAATTCTTCGAGGAGTACATGACGCTGCTGAAGCGTTTTCAGCAGTCCCACCAGCAGGACCGGCCCGGTGCCCGGCGGGTGCTCACGCGCTTCCTCGCCTTCCCCGCGCCTGGCCCGAGCGCCGGAGAATAGGACCGAGTCGTGTTCCGACGAATCATTCTGCTGACCATCATGATCGCCGCTGTCACGGGTGCTCCCGTGGCGTCCGCACAGCACACCACCACTGTGGACATCACCTTCACCCGCACGGACGGCACGACCACGAACGGCACGGTCCACGCCCCGGTCGACGCGACCGGAAGGCCCGGTGTGGTGCTGGTCCACGGATCGGGTGACGGCACCGGCGAGCACTACGACCTGGTCGCGGCGGCTTTCGCGCGCGCGGGCATCGTCGCGTTGCGTTATGACAAACGCACCGAGGGATATACGCCGGCGCACCGCGACTACTCACTCCTGGCCGACGACGCACTGGCAGGACTCGCGGCGCTCCGTGATCGGGCCGAAGTCGACCCGGCGCGAGTCGGTTTGTGGGGTCTGTCCGAGGGCGGATGGGTGGCGCCGCTGGCCGCCTCGCGATCCGCCGACGCGAGTTTCCTGATCACGGTCGGCGCGAACTCGGTGGCGCCCGCCGTGCAGCAAACCTGGGCGAACGAGACCCGGTTCGGCACCGCGGGCGTACGCGGCTCGATGGTCGACGTGCTGGCCCGCAACGGTATCCGGCAACTGGTGGCCGCCGGTCAGTTCGCGCAGGCCGACTACGACCCGATTCCGGTGCTGGAGCGAATCACACAGCCGGTTCTCGCGATCTGGGGCGATCAGGACCGTCTCACCCCGCCCGGTGACAGCCTGCGTGACTTCCAGGCCACCTTCGACCGGGTCGGCAAGACCGATTACACGCTGCGCATCCTGCCGAATGCCCAGCACGGCGGACAGCCCACCACCGACGGCTTCGACAAGCTTCCCGGCTTGGTGCCGGAATATGGCGAGCTCATGGGCGAATGGGTGAACGGCCTGCCCGCCTCGGCCACGCCACCGTCGGCGGATCAGCCGCCAGCGCAGGGCCATTCGGCACAGCCGCCGGCTCCCGCGCGCTGGTGGGAATCGACCGCGGTGCAGCTGTCCCTGTTGTTCGGCGTGCTGCTGACGATGGCCGGCTACGCGGTGACGGGCATGGTGAAATCCTGGCGGCTCGTGGATCGAGGCCCGGCGCGTGTGCTGCTGGGCACGACGACGGTCGGCATCGTGGGCACCGTCATCATGCTCGGCTATGTCTTGACCACCCGTGCGACCTCGTTCGGGCCCCTGCTGTTCGGCCGGACGCTGCCGTGGCTGGCGTTGCAGCTGATCGCTGTCGCCGCGGTGCTCGCCCTGGGTGTCGTGCTCGCTCGCGCCCGCCACACCTTGTCGGGCGCGTCCGCGGGCGCGCGGGCGCGCTGGGTGCTGTTGGTCTGTGGCGGCACAGGTTTCCTCCTGTGGGCGCTCTATTGGGGGCTGCTGCTCCCGTGACGGCAGAGGCCCTCGACCGGATTCCGGTCGAGGGCCTCGCTCGCGGTTACTCCTGAGTCGATCGCCGTTGACCGAGCTCAGGAGAACTGGCTCGGGTCAGCGTGCTGCGGCGTTGCGGCGGGTGGCCCGAGAGTTCAGGGAAGTGCGCATGATCCGGTGCACGACGGTGTCGAAGGCTTCGGTGTCTTCGATATTGCTGAGGTGCCCGTGCGGCAGCACCCGGAAACTGGCCAGGTGACTCCCGCGACGCAGGATGTCGACCATCGGGCGCGCCATGCGCGGCGGGAGCAGCCGGTCCTGGGCGCTGGCGATCACCGTGGTGGGCACGGTGAGGTTGGCGGTGCCTTCGGTCAGGTCCATGTCGGCCATCGCCGCGGCGTGCCTGGCCCGAGCCAGCGGACGGCACGACCGGATGATGCCGATCGCGAAGTCGATCTCCTCGGCGGTGGCTTCGGGGGTGAGGATGCGGTAGCGGAACACCTGCTCGGTGAGCCAGCCACCGGGGATCGGGACCGGCGTGAACAGCACCGACTCACTGACCGGCTGCGGCATCCGCACCGGTGCGCCGAGGAAGGTGACCGGGTAGGTGGCCAGCGTGAGCTGCTTGTTGAGCAGCGGCAGGAGATCGGTTTCGGCCCGGATGTCGGAATTGGCGGTGTTGGCCAGCAGTACGGCCGCGGCCCGCTCGGTGACCTGCTCGGGGTGATGCTTGGCCCAGGCCTGAATGGTGAGTCCACCCATGCTGTGACCGGCCAGTACGGCCTGCTCGCCGGGACGCAACGTGGCGTCCAGGACGGTGGCGAGGTCGTCGGCGAGGGTGTGCTCGCTGGGTGCGGTGGTGCCGAGGGTGGATTCACCGTGGCCGCGCTGGTCGTAGGCCACCACGCGGTATTCGCCGGCGAAGGCGCTGATCTGCGGGTTCCAGTATTCGATGCTGCAGGCCCAACCGTGGATGAGGACCAGGGTGGGCGCGGTATCGGGGCCGTAGACGTGGACTCGGAGCTCGGCGCCGTCGGCGGTGGTCACCGGGATCACCTGGTGCGCGGCTTCCGGGGCGTTCAGCTTCGCTGTCGCGAAACTGCGGGTACGCAGTCCGGCACGGAACTGGGCGGTCAGGGCGCCGGTCTCGAGGTGAGAGACCATGGATCGCGCTGCCGCGAGCGTCATCATCGACTTCGCAAGCATGTCGGCACTCCTTTGTGTCGTAGGCCACCGTACAGTGCGAGCTCGCGTGCTAGCTAGTGTTAGCGGGTCACAGTGTCCCATTTGTTGTCGACTGGGTCACGCGACGCGCTCATACTGTGAAATCGCCTGAAGTCGCCGGAAAATTACAGATCCGCGCACCTGGTGTGCTGGCGGTGACCACCGCCCGCCGCTACCGTGGGGGGGTGGATAACGCGCATGTCACGACCGGCTTTCCCGGCGCAGGACCGCAGCGGGAACCCGCGCCGCAGACCGCGCAGCCCACCTGGCAGCGGTTGACGCCACCACTGCTGACCGCGGGCCTGGGCGTCGGCGTGCTGGCCCTGCTGCGCTTTCGCGACCCCCACGTAGCAGGCTCCTACGGTCTCTGCCCGGTCGACGCGCTGTTCGGTGTGTACTGCCCCGGTTGTGGCGGTATGCGCGCCGTGCACAACCTCACCGACGGCCGGATCCTCGATTCGCTGCACAGCAACGTGCTGGCCCTGCCGCTGATCATCGCGTTCGTGGCGTTCGTCGTCGACTGGTTCCTGCGTGCCCGCCGCGGGCAGAACCCGCGGCTGCCGGGACTGGGCCGTGCCACGGTGTGGACTTTCTTCGGCTTGCTCGCCGTCTACACCGTCGTGCGCAACACCCCGTGGGGAACCTGGCTCACACCCGTCTGAAGGTGGTGCGCGCGCCGAGCAGCGGGCACTCTGGAGTCATGCGCGATTCACTGAAGGATCGAGTCCGGCAGAAATTGTTGCGCCAGCTGGCCGAGGACGGGCCCGATCCCGAACAGGACGACGCCCGCCACATCTCGGTGGCCGACGACCTCGAGGCGCTCGAAATGGTGCCGACCGACGACCCGCTCGTCGAGGAACTGGCTCAGCGTTATCTGGTGTTCTGATGACCCTGCCCGCCCAGCGGCGGTAGTTGCGGTAGCTCCGCGGTGCCCAGCCAGAGCGCGAACAGCCCGCGCAGTGGCGCCACGCTGTAGTGACCCGCGAGGTCGACGAATTCTTCGGTGGTGACCGAGGAGTGCCGGTAGCGCGCCGTCCATTCCCGCAGGAGTTCGAAGAACAGGCGGTCGCGCAGCTCCAGGCGCAGCGCGTGCAGAGTCAGCGCGCCCCGCTTGTAGACGCGGTCGTCGAACATGTCCTCGGGACCGGGATCGCCGACGATGATGTCCTGCGGCTGGCGGGCCAGATTCGCGCGGGCGGCACGGGCCAGCTGGTCGGCGCTGGGGCCGCCCGCGGCTTCGGACCAGATCCATTCGGCGTAGCAGGCGAAACCCTCGTGCAGCCAGATGTCGCGCCAGTGCTTCAGGGTGAGGCTGTTGCCGAACCACTGGTGGGCCAGCTCGTGGGCCACGAGCCGTTCCGCGCCGCGCCTGCCGTCGCAGTGGTTGGCGCCGAAGATGGAGATGCCCTGCGCTTCGATCGGGATGTCGAGGTCGTCGTCGGTGACCACCACGCTGTAGTGCTCGAACGGGTAGGGCCCGAACCGTTCGGCGAACAGCGCCATCATCTCGGGTTGCCGGGCGAAATCGTGGTCGAAGTTCGCGCGCAACCGCGCCGGAACGACGGCATGCATCGGCACCGGTTCGCCGGGCGAGCCGACGCGGTACTTGCGGTAGTGGCCGATCTGGACCGTCGCCAGATAGGTCGCCATCGGCTCGGGCGCCTCGTACACCCAGGTGGTCTGGCTGGCCTTGGCCTGTTTGCGAACGAGGGTGCCGTTGGCCATGGCGTAGTACGGGCTGTCGGTGGTGATCGAGATCCGGTACGACGCTTTGGCACTGGGGTGGTCGTCGCACGGGAACCAGGAGGCCGCGCCGTTGGGCTGGCTGGCGACCAGCGAACCCTCGGTGAGTTCCTCCCAGCCGACCTCACCCCACTGCCCGCGCACGGGTTTCGGTGTGCCCGAGTACTGGACGGTTATCTCGAGGACCCCGCCCGCCGGGATCTTCTGCTGCGGGGTGATTGCCAGCTTGCCGTGCTGATGGACGAATTTCGCTGCCTTCGACCCGTTGACGAGTACCTTCGACACCGCCAGTGACTGGGACAGATCCAGCGTCACCCAGAGGCGCACCTCGGTGGTCACGGCGATGACCACAGCCCGCCCGGTGAGCCGGTTGCTGGCCGGTTTGTAACTGAGCTCGAGCTCGTAGCGCGACACCCGGTAGCCCCGGTTGCCGTTCTGCGGCAGATAGTCGTCGATCGGGTCCTCGTAGAACTTGCTCCGCATCAGGCGGGACCGGCCCAGGGCGAGATGGGGTTGCCCCACCAACGCGTCGACGGCGGGACCACGTCGCCGCGCATCACCAGCGAGGCGGGTCCGATGGTGGCGCCGGCCCCGATGTGGGCGGCGGGCAGGGCGACACAGTGCGGTCCGAGGGTGGCGCCCGCGTCCAGGGTCACCGTGTCCATCGCCATGATGCGGTCGTGGAACAGGTGGGTCTGCACCACACAACCGCGTTCCACGGTCGCACCGTCACCGAGTGTCACCAGGTCCGCCTCCGGTAGCCAATAGGACTCGCACCATACCCCGCGACCGATCTTGGCACCGAGGCCGCGCAGCCACAGATTCATCACCGGAGTACCCGTTGCCGCGCGGGCGAACCAGGGTGCCGCGACAGTCTCCACGAAGGCGTCCGATACCTCGTTGCGCCACACGAACGAGCTCCACAGCGGGTGCTCGATCGCGCGAATCCGCCCCACCAGCAACCATTTCGCGGCGATCGCGCACGCCCCCGCGACCGCGCCCGCCACCATCAGCACCAGCCCGGACACCAGCGCGGCGACCAGGTAGCCGGCGTGGTCGGCGATCAGCGCGAGGACGAACAGCACGCCCAGCCCGATCGCGAAGGTCACCATCACCGGCACCAACCGGCAGGTCTCGACGAAGGCGCGCGCCAGCTTCAACCGCAGCGGCGGATCGAACGTGCGTGAGGTGTCGCTGGATTCGGCCGCGCGACGCAACCGCACCGGTGGACTACCCAGCCACGACGACCCCGCCTTGGCCTTGCTCGGCGCGGCCGAGAGCACCGCGACCAGACCGTTCTTGGGTACTCGGCGTCCCGGCGCGGTCATGCCGGAGTTGCCGAGGAAGGCGCGTTTGCCGACCTTCGACTCGCCGATGCGCAGCCAACCGCCGCCGAGTTCGTAACTGCCGATCATGGTGTCGTCGGCCAGGAACGCGCCGTCGGCGACCACGGTGAACTTGGGTAGCAGCAGCACCGTCGACGCCTCGACGTTCTTGCCGATCTTGGCACCGAGCAGGCGCAACCAGACCGGGGTGAGCAGGCTGGCGTAGAGCGGGAACAAGAATGTGCGGGCCGAATCGAGCAGTCGTTCGGTGGCCCACACCTGCCAGCCGGTGCGGCTGCGCACCGGGTGATAGCCCTCGCGCAGGCCGATGCCGAGCAGGCGCACCGCGAGCACGGTGGCGGCGGCGTAGACGGCCAAGCTCAGCAGAGTGGCCACCGGCAGGATGGCGAAACCGCGCAGGGCGGCCGCGCCGATGGTGGTCTGCTCGCGGATGCACCAGGCGATGAAGGTGCCGCCCACGGCCAGGCCGAACACCGGCATCGCGGCCAGCACCATCGATGACAGACCGAACACCAGCAGCCAGTGCCTGGCGCGTTCGGGGGCGTGGTCGGGCCAGCGCCGCGGTGCCTTACCGGTTTTCGCGGCCGGTGAGCCCGCCCATTCCTGTTCGCCCTTGACCTTGCCCGACACCGCCGAGCCGGGCGCGACCTCGGCTCGTTTACCGATCTTGGTGCCGGGCAGCAGGATCGAACGGGCGCCGATCACCGCACCGTCACCGATGGTGATGCCGCCGATGTGCACGCGGTCGCCGTCGACCCAGTACCCCGACAGATCGACCTCGGGTTCCACACTGGCGCCGTCGCCGAGCTCGAGCATGCCGGTGACCGGCGGCAGGCTGTGCAGGTCGACGCCCTTGCCGATCTTCGCGCCGAGCGCGCGGGCGAAGGGCACCATCAGCGGTGCGCCGGAGAGGTTCTCGGCGCCGCTGGCCTCCGAGAGCCGCACCGCGGCCCACAATCGCAGGTGCACTCCGGAGCCGCGGGCGTAGGTGCCGGGGCGGACACCGGCGAGCAGGACGCGCGCGCCGGCCACACACAGCGTCATCCGGCCCAGTGGCGAGATGAACAGTACGAAGGCCAGTGCGATCCACCACCACGACAGCCGCGGCAGCCAGGGCAGTGAACCCGACCAGCCCGCGATGGCCGACACCATCGCCAACCAGGTGACCCATTGCAGGCCGGTGAGCGTGGTGAGCGGCACGGTGGCCAGCACCTGGGTGAGCTGTGCGCGCCGCGGGGTCGGCTCGACGACCCGGGTGTCCACGGCCGCGACCGGGGCGCTGCCGTCGAGCAACTCGACCAGCGAGCCCAGGCGCGGATGGTCGTAGAGATCGGCGACGGTCACGTGCGGATACCGTTCGCGCAGCGCGCCCACCAGTTGCGCCGCCGCCAGCGACCCGCCGCCCACATCGAAGAAATCGGTGTCGAGACCGGTGACCTCGGCGCCGAGGATGGCATCCCACAGTCCGGCCACCCAGGCGGCGGTGCCGCGCAGGCCGTGCTCGGCCGTGTCGTCGGAGCTGGGCAACGGCCAGGGCAGGGCGTCGCGGTCGACCTTGCCCGACGTGCGGGTCGGCAGATCGGCGACCACCGCGAGGCGGGGCACCAGTGGCGCCGGAAGTTGTTCGGCCAGTATCGCTCTGGCCTTCTTCGCATCGAAGTCGGGTCCGGCGCCGGTGAGGTAGCCGACGAGTATCTTGTTGCCGGCCTTGGTGGTCCGGATCGCGGCCGCCGCCCCGCTGACACCGGGCAGATGTTGCAGCGCGTTGTCGATCTCGCCGAGTTCGATCCGGCGGCCACCGATCTTGATCTGGTCGTCGGCACGGCCGAGGAAGATCAGTCCCTCGGGATCGTTGCGCACCAGATCGCCACTGCGATAAGCGCGTTCCCAGCCGAGCGAGGGCAGCGGCGCGTACTTCTCCGCGTCCTTGGCCGGGTCCAAGTAGCGGGCCAGGCCGACGCCACCGATCACGAGCTCCCCGGTCTCGCCCACCGGAACCGGGTTGCCCTGCGGGTCGACGACGGTGAGATCCCAGCCGTCCAGCGGCAGGCCGATGCGGATCGGCATCGTGCCGTCGAGCAGCGCGGCGCAGGCCACCACGGTCGCTTCGGTGGGGCCGTAGGTGTTCCACACCTCGCGTTCGGCGCCACCGGCGAGCCGTTCGGCCAGCTCCGGGGGCACCGCTTCGCCACCGAAGATCAACAGCCGCACCGAGTCCAGGGCCTCGGCGGGCCAGGTCGCGGCCAGTGTCGGCACGGTGGACACGATGCTGATCTCGCGGCGCATCAACCACGGGCCCAGGTCGGCGCCGGTGCGCACCAGGTCACGCGGGGCGGGCACCAGGCAGGCGCCGTGCCGCCAGGCCAGCCACATCTCCTCGCAGGAAGCGTCGAATGCCACCGACAGCCCGGCCAGCACCCGGTCGCCGGGGCCGATCGGGGCGCCGGGCAGGAACAGCCGGGCCTCGGCGTCGACGAAGGCGGCGGCGTTGCGGTGCGTCACCGCAACACCTTTCGGCGTGCCGGTGGAACCGGAGGTGAAGATTATCCAGGCGTCGTCGTCCGGGCTGGGCAGGGTGTCCCAGTCGGAGATGTGGCCGGTGGCGGTGGTGGCCGACTCGATGCCCGCGGCGGTGGCCATCGCGCTCACCCTGGCCTCCCCGAAGACCAGGCGGGCGCGTTCCTCGGGGTCGTCGGCGTCGACGGGCACGTACGCGGCGCCGCAGTAGAGCACCGCCAGAATCGTCACGTACAGCGCCGCGCTGCCCGAGGGCATCCGCACGCCCACCCGGTCGCCCGGTCGCACCCCCGCGTCGGTGAGTTCGGTCATCCTGGCCTCGATCGCGGTGATCAGCTCCAGGTAGGTGAGCACCACCGTGCCGTCGTCGATGGCCGGTGCGTCGGGGTGGGCGAGGGCGGTGCTGGTCAGGATGTCGACCAGGGTGCGCGGCGCGGCGGCCAGATCGGCGCGCAGCAGCGGATCGCGCGGCCGGTCGGCCGGGACCTCAGTGTGTGGCTCGAGCATCGCGCTCAGTCCACCTCTCATCGGTTGACCCCCATCGGTGTCTGTTGTTTCACGGTCGGGTTACCGGAGGGCAAACGGGATGGTCACCAGATGCCAACGGTACTCGGGAGTTGGTGGGGCCGACGGCATCCGCGCGCGCGGGCGTCGGCGCTCGTCACGGGAGCTCGCCGAGGGCGGTGAGCGTGAGCCGGTGCAGGGTGGCGCGTTCGCCTGCGTCGAGGCGGTCCAGTACGCGGGCGGTGGCCTCCGCGATCAGCTTGTCGGTGCGCTTGCACTGTTTGCGTCCGGCCTCGGTGATCCGCAGCCGGTACTTGCGGCGGTCCTTGCCGTCGCGGGTGCGTTCGACCAGGCCCGCGCTTTCCAGCGCGTCGATCAGGCGGACCACTTCACTGCGGTCGATGCCGAGCGCGTCGCCCACTTTCTTCTGCGTCAGGTCGGCGTTCTCGGCGATGAAGGTGAGCACCCAGTGATCGCGCAACGGCAGGTCGATCTCGGCGTGCAGGGCCTTGGTGAGCCGCCCGAGCGCGTACACCGGATAGCGCGGAAGGCCGCGCACGGAGTTCGGGTTCGTGGACATGGCGGCCACTCTAACAAATAGTAGAGAAGCTCAATCATTTGGTGGTGCCATCATGGTGTCGGCAGATGGTCAGGGACGCCACGCGATGAGGGCAATTCAGGGGCAATCGCGAAACGGGTGGTTGACACGCGCCCGGGTCGTCTGCCAACCTCGGTGCAGGTCACGAGTGCCAGCGTTCAGCCCCGGCTTGCTGGTCGGCAACCCTCCTCCGCGGTGGGGTGCTCCGGGTGACGACCAGGCCGGCGTCCGTTGGGGACGCGGCAAGCGCGGACTCACCCCTTTGCGGAACGAGTCCCAGAGCCGACGGGATTTCGTCATGACTGCAGTACTCGACCCCACCTGCGCCCTCGCCACCGTGTCCGGTGCCGACCTGCGCGTCCCGCTGGTGCAAGGCGGCACCAGTGGCTACGTCAACTTCGACCACGCGGCGAGCGCGCCCGCTTTGAAGCAGGTCACCGACCGGATCTCGGCCCTGCTGCCGTACTACGCCAGCGTGCATCGCGGCGCGGGGTACGCCTCCCGGATCAGCACCGAATGCTACGAAGCATCGCGCGGCGCGGTGTCGCGGTTCCTCGACGCCGACGACGACCAGGTGGTGGTGTTCACCCGCAACACCACCGATTCGCTGAACCTGCTGGCCGGCTGCGTGCCGGGGGAGACGGTGGTGCTCGATATCGAGCACCACGCCAACTTCCTGCCCTGGACCGCACACGGCAGGCGGGTGGTGCGGGCCGCCGACACTGTCGAAGAGACCGTTCAGCGTCTGGTCGCCGAGTTGTGCAGCAAGCCGGCCGCGCTGCTCGCGGTGACCGGAGCTTCCAACGTCACCGGCGAGGTACTGCCGTTGGAGCGCCTGGCCACCATCGCCCACCTGTGCGGTGCGCGGCTGCTCGTCGACGCCGCCCAGCTGGCCCCGCACCGGCGGATCTCGTTGCGCGAGACCGGTATCGACTACCTCGCCTTCTCCGGGCACAAGCTGTACGCGCCGTTCGGTTCGGGCGTGCTCGTCGGCCGCCGCGACTGGCTCGACGACGGTGCGCCCTACCTGGCCGGTGGTGGCGCGGTACGCGAAGTCGGTGTGGCACAGGTGGAATGGGCCGTCGCGCCGCAACGCCACGAAGCCGGTTCGCCGAATGTGCTCGGCGCGGCCGCCATCGCCGCCGCCTGCGACGCCCTCGGCGCCATCGATCCCGCCGACCTCGTCGCGCACGAGAGTTTTCTGGCCGACCGGCTGCGTAACGGGTTGAGCGCCATCCCCGGTGTCGAACTGGTCCGCATCTGGTCCGACAGCCCCGACTGCGTGGGCATCGTCGCGTTCACCGTCGCCGGTTACGCCCCCGGCCAGGTCGCCGCCTACCTCTCCGCCGAACACGCCATCGGCCTGCGCGACGGCCGCTTCTGCGCACACCCCCTGCTGGCGAGCCTCGGCCTGGACGCCGCCCTCCGCGCCAGCATCGGCCTCGGCACCACCCTCGCCGACACGGACCGCCTGCTCACCGCCGTCTCCACCCTCGTCACCCACGGTCCCACCTGGACCTACACCCGCACCGACGGCCACTGGAATCCCACTCCCGAAACCCGCCCCTTAACCCCCGATTCCCCCGCGGGCGCAGCCCCCTGCCTACTCGGCTGAGCTCCGCTGATCGCTACTCGTCGTAATGTCCGCCAACGGCGGTGACGACGATCTCGGAATCGGTGACGTAATAGATCATCCGATGTTCTCTGTTGATCCGGCGAGACCAGTTCCCGGAGAGGTGGTGTTTCAGTGGCTCGGGCTTGCCGATGCCCCCGAATGGGTCGGCAAGCGCGGCGGCGATGACCTTGTTGGCCGCCTTCAGTACTGTCCGATCTCTGGTGAGCCACGATGTGTACGTCTCCCAGCCGTACGGGCTGAAGGTGAGTTTCCGTTCAGGCACCGGGATCGATCAGCTCGTGGGCCTCGAAGTTGCCTTCGCGGGCATCTCGGGCGGACTCGAGCAGTCTGACGCCTCCGTGGGTGGCGAGAACATACAGCGTTTCCTGAATCGAGTTCCAGTCCGACTCCGAGACCAAGACGGCATTTTCCCCTGACTTGGTAACGACGGTGACGGTGTCGTGGTCGTCGTTGACCTGCTGCACCAGCTTGAAAAGGTTCTGGCGCACGGAGGAAATCGGTAGTGCAATCATCGGAACCCCGTCCAGTAGTTGTACGAAATATTGTACGACTACGGGTGGTGTCCAGTGGATCAACTCAGGTGTCGAGGGCGGTGGGGCGGTGGTATCTGCCGTTGTAGTAGAGCAACGGCGCCGCCGAGGGGGATTCCTCGGTTTCGTCGTGGACCCGGGTGACCAGGCCGACGGCGAGGGTGTGGTCGCCCAGGTCGATCAGTTGGTGGACGGTGGTGCGCAGCCAGATGGGCGTGCCGTGCAGGACGGGTTCGCCGGTGTCGAGGGTGGTCCACAGGGAGCGGTCGGTGAAGCGGTCGGCGGCGGTGCGGGAGAAGCGATGGGCGAGGTGGTGCTGGTGTTCGCCCAGGAAATGGATCACCACCGAATCGGCGGCCCGCAACGCTTCGATGCTCGACGAGGTGTGCGCGATGTTGAACGACACCAGCGGTGGCGCCAATGACAGTGACGCGAACGAGGTGGCGGTGAACCCCACCGGCCCGGTCTCGGCACCGATCGTCACCACCGTCACGCCGGACGGATAGTGCCGCATCGACGCCCGGTACTGCTCAGCCGTGATCCCGCTCAGATCGTCGGGAACCACCAACTCGTCCGGAGAACGTCGCACATCACCCACCGCCCCAACCTACGCCCGCACCGCGCGGTGGGCCCACCGGTGCCCGCGAGGTTGTCCGGTCGCTGGGTGTGGCCGGGATCAGTCGACCTCGAGCGGCAACCCGGCGGTGATGCGGACGAGTTCACGGAAGTTGGTGCGGAACACGGTGTTCGGGTGACCGCCCGCCGCCCAGATCTCGGCGGGCCGCGACAGTGCGGTGTCCACCCAGGTGGGCAGGTTGGTGGGGTGGCCGAGCGGGGCGGTGCCGTCGAGCGACTGGCCGGTGACGCGTTCGGCGAGGGCCGGTGCGGCCGGGGCGAGGTGGCCTTCGAGGCGGTGACCGGTGCGTTCCAGGTGGACCCGGTGGTGCCCGGCGACCAGGAGCAGGATGGGGTCGTTGTCGAGCAGGAACACCTGGGCGGTGATGATCGCGGTGGGGTCGGCGCCCAGGGTGCGTGCCGCTTCGGCCGCGGTCGGTGCGGGCGTCTCGGGGCACACGATGACGCCGTGGTGACCGCGGGCGATCAGTGTGTCCGCGACCCGGCACGCGACTGCCGGAAGAGTCGACCTGCCCATGTCAACCAGGGTAGGGCCCCGAGCCGAGATGCGCCGGGGGAGTTACACATTCGAGTTGCCCCGGATTTGCGGCCGGGATGGTCGCGGACGCGGGCGGCGGGGACGTGGATGGAGGCGCGATAATCGGGTGATGAGTGAATGGAAAGCCTTTACCGTCGAGATCGCCGACCACGTTGCCCGGGTCACCCTGATCGGGCCGGGGAAGGGCAATGCGATGGGACCGGATTTCTGGCGTGAGCTGCCCGAGGTCTTCGGTGAACTCGATGCCGATCCGCAGGTGCGGGCGGTGGTGCTCACCGGATCCGGTAAGCACTTCTCGTTCGGGCTGGATCTGGCGTCGATGGCGGGCACGCTGGCCCCGGTGCTGGCCGATGGGGCCAAGGCGGCGCCGCGTACCGAGTTCCTGAAGGAGATCCGGCGGATGCAGGCCGCGGTCACCGCGGTGGCCGAGTGCACCAAGCCGGTGATCGCGGCGGTGTCGGGGTGGTGCGTCGGTGGCGGACTAGATCTCATCGCGGCCGCCGATATCCGTTTGGCCGCCGCCGATGCCAAGTTCAGCTTGCGCGAGGCGAAGGTGGCGATCGTGGCCGATATCGGTTCGCTGCAGCGACTGCCCGCCATCATCGGTGAAGGTCACCTGCGCGAACTGGCCTACACCGCCAAGGACATCGATGCCGCGCGCGCCGAGCGGATCGGCCTGGTGAACGAGGTGTTCGCCGATCAGGACGCGGTGGTGGCGGCCGCGCACGCGATGGCCGGGCAGATCGCGGTCAACCCGCCGTTGGTGGTGCAGGGCATCAAGGATGTGCTCGAGCAGCGCACCAGCCCCGCGGTGACCGAGGGGCTGCGCTATGTGTCGGCCTGGAACGCGGCGTTCCTGCCCTCGACCGATCTGACCGAGGCCATCCAGGCGGTGTTCGAGAAGCGCGAGCCGCAGTTCAAGGGCGAGTAAAGGAAGTTCAAACGGTTGCCCCAGCGACCGTGCTGTCTACATACTTGTATCAAACAACTAATTGCATGATGCAAGTAAAGGAAGATAGTGAGCGAGCACGAACCGTCGATCGATGCGATCGCCACCCAACTCGTCCGCCTGCACCGCCTGCGCGACCGTTCGCTGGCCCAGATGAAGGACGACTCGGGCATCGAACCGGCCGGCTTCGTCGTACTGTTCCGGCTGGTCTGTGACGGCGCGATGCGCTCGGGCGCGCTCGCCGAGGCCGTGCACTCGGACGCGTCGACGGTGAGCAGGCAGGTCGCCCAGCTCGTCGACCGGGGACTGGTGGCCCGCACCGCCGACCCCGACGACGGGCGCGCGACCCTGCTGGTGGCGACCGACCACGGCCGCGAAGTGGCCACCCGCATCCGCGCGCGCAGGCAGGACAGCATCGCGATGATCACCGAGAAGTGGTCGTCGCAGGAGCGGTCGACCTTCGCCACGCTGCTGTCCCGTTTCGTGCACGACTACGACCAGGCCCGCCCGATCCTCATCGCCAGGCCCTCGCCCCTGAGCGCAACCCCGACGGAGAACGATTCGTGAGTACGACCACGGCGGCCTCGGTGGAATCGCCCGCCGGTTTCACTCACCGCCAGATCCTGACCATCCTGTCCGGGCTGATGCTCGGCATGCTGCTGGCCTCGCTCGATCAGACGATCGTGTCCACCTCGATCCGCACTATCGCCGATGACCTGCAAGGGTATTCGATGCAGGCCTGGGCGACCACGGCCTACCTGATCACCGCCACGATCAGCACCCCGCTCTACGGCAAGCTCTCGGACATGTTCGGCCGCAAGCCGTTCCTGCTCACCGCGATCGGGCTGTTCATCATCGGCTCACTGCTGTGCACGCTGGCACAGTCGATGTACCAGCTGGCCGCATTCCGCGCGTTCCAGGGGCTCGGCGCGGGCGGGCTGATGTCGCTGGCGCTGGCCGTCATGGGAGACATCCTCGGCCCCCGGGAACGAGCCCGCTACCAGGGCTACTTCCTCGCGGTGTTCGGTGTTTCCAGTGTGCTGGGCCCGGTGCTCGGCGGACTGCTCGCCGGACAGGACACCATTCTGGGCATCACCGGCTGGCGCTGGGTGTTCCTGGTGAACGTGCCGCTGGGCCTGCTGGCCCTGGTGGTGGTGACGCGGGTGCTGCAGTTGCCGCGCAAACCGCACGCCACCCATCGCATCGACTTCGCGGGCGCGCTGGTACTGGCGGTCGGCCTGGTTCCGCTGCTGATCGTGGCCGAGCAGGGCCGCGTCTGGGGGTGGAGCAGTACGGGCTCGCTGATCTGTTACGCGGTCGGTGCCCTCGGCCTGATGGCTTTTGTCGCGATCGAGAAATACATGGGCGACGCGGCGCTGATCCCGCTGCGGATCTTCGACAACATGACCTTCGCGCTGGGCGTGATCATCTCCTTCGTCGTCGGTGCGGCCATGTTCGGCGGGCTGCTGTTGCTGCCGCAATACCTGCAGGTCGTGCGTGGTGCCAGCCCGACGGAGGCCGGACTGCAGATGCTGCCGATGGTGCTCGGGCTGATGGCCGGGTCGATCCTGTCGGGTCAGCTGATCTCCAGAACCGGTCGCTACCGGGTGTTTCCGGTGGTCGGCGCCGCCATGCTCACCCTCGGCCTGTTCCTGCTGCACCTGCTCGACGCGCACAGTCCGCTGTGGCTGGCGATGGTCTTCATGGCGATCACCGGGTTCGGTCTGGGCAATCTCATGCAGCCGCTCACCCTGGCACTGCAGAACGCGTTGCCACCCAAGGACATGGGGGTCTCGACCGCGTCGGCGACGTTCTTCCGCCAGATCGGCGGCACCCTCGGTGCCGCGGTGTTCCTGTCGATCCTGTTCTCGCTGCTCACCCCCGACATCACCGAGCGGATGCAGCAGGCCGCCGGCGACCCGGGTTACCAGCAGGCGGTGATCGAGGGCGCGCGCAGCACCAACCCGGCCGATGCCGCCCTGGCGAAGGGCCTGCTCGCAGGCGACACTTCGGCCGCGGGCCAGGTGCTCGAGGACAGTTCGATCATCCAGCAACTCGACCCGCGCCTGGCCGAGCCGTTCCAGGTGGGCTTCGCCGACTCCATGTCCACGGTGTTCCTGGTGGCCACCTGCGTGGCCCTGCTCGCCTTGCTGCTGGTGCTGTTCTGGAAGGAAGTGCCGCTGCGGATGCACAGCGGCATCCAGGCCGCCGATGACGAGAAGGCCGCCGAAAAGCTCTGACCGCCTCGCGAAACGAGAACGGGAAGTCCGGAACAGCCTCGGACTTCCCGTTCTTCGTCGCTATCGGCTCAGTGGCCGGATTCCTTCAGACGGTCGAAGGACTCGTCGATGATCTTCACGGCCTCGGCGCGGTCGAGCCACTCCGAACCCTGCACGAACTTGCCGGGCTCGAGATCCTTGTAGCGCTCGAAGAAGTGCTTGATCGCGGCCAGCTCGAACTCCGGGACGTCGGTGATGTCCTGGATGTAATCCCAGCGCGGGTCGCCCGCGGGCACACACAGCACCTTGTCGTCGCCGCCGGCCTCGTCGGTCATCCGGTACACCGCGACCGGGCGGGCCTCGACGATCACACCGGGGAACACCGATTCGGTCAGCAGCACCAGCGCGTCCAGCGGGTCACCGTCCTCACCGAGGGTGTTCTCGATGAAGCCGTAGTCGGCCGGGTATCCCATGGAGGTGTACAGGTACCGGTCGAGCTTGACTCGGCCGCTCTCGTGATCGACCTCGTACTTGTTCCGAGAACCCTTGGGAATCTCGATGGTGACGTCGAACTCCACGCCATCTCCTTGTTCGTTCGAGTGCTTGTGTGCCGAATCGCCAGATCGTTCTGGGGAACCGTTGCGCAACGAGGATAGTGTGGTGTGCTGGAACACCGGTGCGGCAGGCGGCTCAGCGCGCAGTGCAGGCGTCGGGCGGGGTTGAGGAGAAACGACAGTCGTGATCGGTCCGAACGAACACAATCCGGCAGCACCGCCGCGCACCGGCCGCAGGTCCGGATGGATCTGGCTGTCCGCGGTGGTCATCGCGATGCTGGTCATCGCCGGTGGATTCGCCGCGATCGCCCGCCCGTGGACCCCGGAATTCCGGCACGGCGGACTCACCGTCGCGGCGCCGCCCTCGGCCGCCGCGCCCACCCCCGCGCTCGTGGCGGCCGGGTCGAACGCGCCCGCGCCGACCGTGGCCGGGGTGGCGGCCGCCCTCGCGCCGGTCATCGGAAACCCTGATCTCGGCGCGTTCGCCGGACAGGTCACCGACCCGGCGAGCGGGACCGTGCTGTGGACCCAGGACCCGGCCAAAGCGATGATCCCGTCTTCGACGGCCAAGATCATGCTGGTCGCGGCCGCGCTGCTCACCCTGCCCGACGAACAGCGGGTCGCCACCCGGGTGGTCGCGGGCGCACCCGGCGAACTGGTGGTCATCGGCGGCGGCGACCCGACGCTCACCACCCGCGCCGACGGCGGCTACTACACCGACGGTGCGCGGATCGCCGACCTCGCCGCGCAGGTGCGGGCCGCGGGCACCCAGGTGCACGCGATCGTCGTCGACACCTCCGCCTACCGGGGCCCCGCGATGGCCGCGGGCTGGGACCCGATCGACATCCCGGGCGGATCCATCACCCCGATCGAACCGGTCATGCTCGACGGCGGACGCTTCGACCCCGCGGCCGACTACTCGCCGCGCACCTCCACCCCGGCGCTGGACGTGGGCCGGGCGCTGGCCGCCGAACTCGGCGTCGACCCGGCCGCGGTGCGGGTGGGCGAAGCCGCGCACAACGGCCCCGAGATCGCGAAGGTCGAAAGCGCGCCGTTGCGGATCCGGTTGCACGACATGATGATCCACTCCGACAACGTGCTCGCCGAAACCATCGGACGCGAACTGGCCCTGGCCACCGGCCACGAGGCGTCCTTCGCCGGTGCCACCGCCGCGACCGCCGCCGCGCTCACCGCCGCCGGATTCGACGTCGCCGGACTGCACCTGGCCGACAACAGCGGCCTCTCCGTTGACGACCGGGTGCCGCCACGCCTGCTCGACGCCATCATCGCGATCGCGGCCACCCCCACCGGCGACGCCGTCACGGTGCCCGCCGGCACCCGGGCCAGGCCCGAAACCGACCCCCGGGCAGCCGCTCTCGCGCCCATGCTGGACACCCTGCCCGTCGCCGGCGGCACCGGCACCCTGGCACCGCGCTTCGTCACCCAGAACCGGGCGGGCGCCGGCTGGGTGCGCGCCAAGACCGGAACTCTGAGCGTGGCCAGCGCGTTGGTGGGGTATGTGCTCGACCGTGACGGCCGGGTACTGACCTTCGCGCTCATGTCGAACGACCGACTGCCGGAGGTCAGCAGGCCCGCGCTCGACGCGGTGGCCGGTGCCCTGCGCAACTGTGGATGCTCCTGAGAGCGGGTGGCGATGACCGAGGACAAGACCGAAGGCAACAAACCCGGCTTCAACGCGCCGGTGGACTGGCGCCTGGCCGTCCGCACCGGGGCAGCACTCGCACCGTCGGGCCCGCGCGCGTCGCGCGAGACCGCCGAGCAGGTGGTCGCCGAACTGGCCTCGGCCTCGGTGCTGGCCGAATTGCCGGTCCGTGAGGTCAGCGGACTGCTCGACGACCGGCCGGTGCCCCAGGCACTGATCGTCGACCGGCCCGGCTGGATCTCCGCGGCCGCCGACTCCATGTCGGTACTCACCGGCACCGAGAACGCCGGCAAGGGCAAACTCGTCGGGAAACCGGCCGGTGTGCAGGTGGGCACCATGCTGGCCTTCCTGTCCACCGCGATCCTCGGCCAATACGACCCGTTCACCGGTGAAGACGGCACCCTGCTGCTGGTGGCGCCCAACATTCTCGGCGTCGAACGGGCACTCGGGGTCGACCCCAGCGACTTCCGGCTGTGGGTGTGCCTGCACGAGGTGACCCACCGGGTGCAGTTCTCCTCCGCACCGTGGCTGGCCGAATACATGCGCACCAACGTCGACATCCTCAGCGAGGTCGGCGAGGAACCACTGAGCGAAATGCTCACCCGGCTGCTCGGCGAGGTGCGTTCCCGACGCAACGGCGACACCGCCGACGACCCCAACAGCCGCGGCATCGTCGGCCTGCTGCGAGCGGCCCAGGCACCACCACAACGCGAAGCCCTCGACCGGCTGCTCATGCTCGGCACCCTCCTCGAAGGTCACGCCGACCACGTGATGGATGCCGTCGGTCCCGCGGTGGTGCCCACGGTGACCGACATCCGATCCGCCTTCGACCGGCGCAGGCAGAAGCCGTCCAACCCGATCCAACGGGTGCTGCGGGCACTGCTCGGGGTCGACGCGAAGGTGGCGCAGTACGTGCGCGGGAAGAAGTTCGTCGACGCGGTGGTCGACCGGGTGGGGATCGCGGAGTTCAACACGGTGTGGACGAACGCGGACACGTTGCCGCTGCTGGACGAGATCGACGAGCCGCAGCGGTGGATCAGCCGGGTGTTGTAGAGCCGCTGGTGGGGCGGGCGCCGTTGGTGTGGGTGACGGCGCCACGGATGTTTGGGGTGTGGTGTCGGGGGTGCTCGTTAGGCTGCGGGTATGGGAATCGCGGTGGGGATGTCCGGGTCGGGGGGGTTGCCCGAGACTGCGGCGGTGCTGGTGGTGCGGCGGGCGGTGCGGGAGTGGGTGGCTGCGCGAGGGGGGCGGGCGCCGGTTGTCGTTGGGTTGTCGGGGGGCGCTGATTCGTTGGCGTTGGTGGCCGGTGCGGTGGCTGAGGCGGGGCCGGTGACGGCTGTGGTGGTGGATCATCGGTTGCAGGACGGGTCCGATGCGGTGGCTCGGCGGGCGGTCGCGCAGGCGCTCGGGCTCGGGTGTGTGGACGGGCTGGTCCTGCCGGTGGAGGTCGGGCGTGCGGGTGGGGTGGAGGCGGCCGCGCGGGTGGCTCGGTACGCGGCGCTGGAATCGGTGCGCGACGGGCGGCCGGTTCTGCTCGGGCACACGCTCGACGACCAGGCCGAAACCGTGCTGCTGGGTTTGGCGCGCGGGTCGGGCGGACGCTCGATCCAGGGCATGACGGCGTGGAAGACGCCCTGGGGGCGGCCGCTGCTGGGGGTGCGACGGGCGCAGACCGTGCGGATGTGCGCCGACCTGGGCCTGACGGTGTGGGACGACCCGCACAACTCCGACCCGGGCTACACCAGGGTGCGGGTGCGCAACGAGGTGCTGCCGCTGCTGGAGGACGTGCTCGGCGGTGGTGTGGCCGAGGCGCTGGCCCGCACCGCCGGTCAACTACGAGAGGACGGTGCGGTCCTCGATATGTACGCAGCCGAACTACTGCGTGCGGCCCGCTCCGAGCGACCTGAGGCCCAGCAGTCCGCTGCCGCGCCCAGTGGCACAGGCGACACCTGCCCCTCGACCCTGTCGATCGAGATCCTGGCCACTGCGCCGCCGGCTCTGCGCCGCCGGGCCGTGCGCGCCTGGCTCACCGAACAAGGCATCAGCGGCCTCATGAACGCCCATTTACAGGCGATCGACGAACTGGTGCGAAATTGGCGTGGACAGGGTGGGGTCGCGGTGGCCGGTGGCGGGCGGGCCCACCGGTTGGTCGTGGCGCGTGAGCATGGCACGCTGACGGTGCGCGCCCAGTCGCGCCTCGATGCCACATAATGGATCGGTCGAGCCGGGACCGACACCACGAAGGGACACCACTTCCGTGTACGGAGACGACATCGCCTCGGTGCTGATCACCGAAGATGAGATCAAGGCAAAGATCGACGAGCTCGCCGAACTCATCGCCAAGCGGTATCCGCCGGATTCTCCCGAAGGCGACCTCCTGCTGATCTGTGTCCTCAAGGGCGCGATCTTCTTCATGACCGACTTCGCCAGGGCGCTGCCCATTCCCACCCAGCTCGAATTCATGGCTGTGTCGTCCTACGGCTCGTCCACCTCGTCCTCGGGTGTCGTGCGGATCATGAAGGACCTGGACAAGGACATCGCCGGCCGCAACGTCCTGATCGTCGAGGACATCATCGATTCCGGGCTGACCCTGTCGTGGCTCAAGCGCAACCTGTCCACCCGCAACCCGGCCTCGCTGGAAGTGGTGACCCTGCTGCGCAAGCCCGACGCGCTACGCACTCCGGTCGAAGTGGCACATGTGGGTTTCGACATCCCCAACGAGTTCGTCGTCGGCTATGGCCTCGACTACGCCGAGCGCTACCGCGACCTGCCCTACATCGGCACTCTGGACCCGGCTGTCTACTCGTAACCGGTCAGCGCGTCTGCGCTGAGCAGCCGTTCCCGGCGCGTGGTCGGGTTCGGGTGAATCGGTTGAAATTCCCTCCGCCACACGCCACGTCATCGTCGGTCCAGCCGCGCGCGAAATGATAACTTGCGCCTCGAGAGCTGATCACCCGAATTCGACGACCATGCGACGGGGGCGAATCCGCACATGCACGATGACCTCACAGCGGTGGCATGGGAGTCCGTCGACGACGACGGCGTGACCGACGCCGAGGTGATGAATCCCGATTGCCGAGCCGCCGACGAATACCCCATCGGCGGCCCGGCCGCGGCGTTGGCCGCCCGGGTACGCGCGGGCACGATCACCCCGACCGCAGTGGTGGCCGAGGCCCTGGCCCGGATCTCCTCGGAGAACCGCAAGATCAACGCCTTCACCGTGGTGCGCGCCGAGCAGGCACGCGCCGAAGCCCTCGAACTCACCGAACGACCCGATCTGGACGAGTTGCCGCTGGCCGGGGTGCCGGTGGCGATCAAGCACAACATCGCGGTGGCGGGGGAGCCGACGCGGGCGGGTTCGGCCGCCACGAGCACCGCGGCCGCGAGCACCGATCATCCGGTGGTGTCGCGGTTGCGGGCCGCGGGCGCGATCGTCGTCGGGCTCACGGCCATGCCGGAACTCGGGTTGTGGGCCAGCACCGACGACGGTGCGCGGGTGACCCGCAATCCGCGCGACGTGGGCCGCACCGCGGGCGGGTCGTCCGGGGGCGCGGCCGCCGCGGTGGCGGCCGGGCTGGTCCCGATCGCGCACGGCAACGACGGCCTCGGCTCGATCCGGGTGCCCGCCGCGGTGTGCGGGGTGTTCGGGATCAAGCCGGGCAGACAGGTGGTGCCCGCCGAGATCGGCGCGGATTCGTGGGCCGGGACGGCCGAGAACGGGGTGCTCGCGACGACGGTGTCCGATGCCGCGCTGGCGTTGTCGGTGCTGGCCGATCGCTGCGATCTGGCCGAGCTACGCCCACCGCATCGACTACGTATCGGACTGGCCGTGGCTCCGCCGTCGCGACTGGTCCGGGTGGATCGGCACTGGACGGCGGCAGCGCGCACCGCGGGTGCGCGCGCGGCGGCGGCCGGGCATCAGGTGGAACCGGTCGAACTGCCCTACGGCGACGCGGCCCTGGCGATGTTGCTGCGCTGGCCGACCGCGGGTCTGGCCGACGCCGAACGGCTGGCCCATCCCGAATTACTGCAACCGCGCACCCGTAAGCATCTGGCGCTGGGTGCGGCGATCCGCCGGCTGCGGCTGATCCGGCCCGATCAGGTCGACCGGGTCGAGGCCAGACTGCTGGACTTCTTCGAAGAATTCGACGTGGTGATCACCCCGACGCTGGCCGCCACCCCGCCCAAGGCGCGGCAGTGGAGCGGACGCGGCTGGGCCGCCAACGTGGCCTCTTCGGTGCGCTACGCACCGTTCACCGGGGTGTGGAATCTGGTCGGCTGGCCGGCCGCGTCACTACCGATGGGCACCCATCCCGAAGCACACACCCCGCTCGCCGCGCAGCTGGCCGGACCGCCGGGCAGCGAGGTCACCTTGCTCGGCCTCGCCGCCCAACTGGAAGGGTCGAGCTAGACCGCGATCGGCTGCGGCGGGACCACCGGCTCGGAGAATCCGCCGTCGACGGCGCGGCCGGCGAACTCCAGGATGGTCGGCCGGGTGTCGTCGGCTCGCCAGGCCACTGCCAGCTCGCACGGCGACAGACCGGCGACCGGGCGCGCGGTCAGACCGGGCCACCGGTACATCGGCACGTTGTTCTCCGCGAGCAGGCACACACCCAGACCGAGGCTCACGGCCTCGAGCTTGTCTTCGGGGGTGGCCGCCTCGGCACCGATTTTGGCCGCGCGGCCGCCACGGGCCTCGTTGCCGAGCCAGAAGTCGCGCACCGCACCGGCTTCGGTGGGCAGCGCCACGAACGGCTCGTCGAGCAGGTCGGCGAACTCGATCGTCTCCTGCTCGGCCAGCGGATGGTTTTCCGGCAGCAGCACCCAGCGCGGTTCGGTGCGCAGCACCTGCCAGCGGTATCGGTTGGGGTCGGGCAGCGGCAGCCACACCAGGGCCAGGTCGGCCTGGCGGCCCGCCAGTCCGCTGGAGGGGTCGTTCCAGGATGCCGCGTGCAGTGCCAGCCGATGTCCGCTGGCGCTTTCGAGGTCGTTGAGCAGTCCCCGGCCGAGCGCGGATTGGATGCCGACGCGCAGCACCTCACCGGCTTCCTGGAGGGACACGTTGGTCACCTCCCAGAGCTCGAGGATCTTGCGGGCGCCTTCGAGCAGTTCCTTACCGGCAACGGTCAGCGCGACACTGCGCTGGTTGCGGTCGAACAGGACCACGTCGAGCTGGCGTTCGAGCTGGCGGATCTGGCGTGACAACGTCGGCTGAGCGATATGAAGCCGCTGAGCGGCGTTCGTGAAATGCAGTTCCTCAGCGACGGCGACGAAATACCGCAGATCGCGCAAATGCGGGTCCATAGCACCTTGCTATCAGAATCGGTCGGGAAAATCCAGCCAAAACGGGCAAGGAAGTTCGCGTAGATGGATCAAAACAGTCACCAGGTTGGTAACGCACAGCATATGGCCTGACATGGTGGGCCGCAGCATCGAGTCGCCCCTGATTCGCCGACGGTGGTTCGGGTAGCACAGCCGAGTGGCTGACCAGCGGAAATGCGGCCGGATTCACATCCCGTCGACCCTGGGAGTCGCCAGGGTCGATAGCCGTAACCGGCCGCTGACCACGCATCCCGTCAAAACCGGTGACCTTCATCACAACTGGGTTTCGGCGGCGGAAAACCGGGGCGCATCGACGCCTACTTTCCGCCCTTGAGCCGCCACACCTTCGGCAGGTCGATCCGGCGGATCCCGCGCGCCCCGGCCATCCGCATGGCAGCGACCGCCACCACCAGTTTGTTCATGTCGTACGGGTACCAGAACAGCTCTTTGGTCATCGTCGGCAGCTTCGGCTTGGTGACAGCCTGCGCCCGGCAATACTTGCGCACACCAGCCGCACCGCCCCACCGCGCGCCGACCCCGGACTGTCCCCAGCCACCCATCGGCATGGCGAAGTTGAACAGATTGGCGAACACGTCGTTGATGTTCACCGCGCCCGCGTCGAGCCGGTGAGCCACCCGTTCGCCGCGCGCCTTGTCACCGGTCCACACCGAGGCCGACAGCCCGTAGATCGAATCGTTGGCCAGCCGGATCGCCTCGTCCTCGTCGGCCACCTTCATCACCGGCAGTGTCGGCCCGAAGGTCTCCTCGGCCACACACGACATCGAGTGATCCACATCGACGAGCACGGTCGGCTCGAAGAAGGTGCCCACACCGGTACGTTTGCCGCCGGTGGTCACCCGCGCACCGGCCGCCACCGCCTCCTCGACGTGACGTTCGACGATGCGCGCCTGATTCTCGTTGGCCAACGCCCCCACGTCGTGGCGGGACTCGCGCCCGTCGGCGCCCTGGCGCAGCGCGGCGACCGCAGCGGTGAGCTTGTCGACGAACTCGTCGTAGACCGGTGCCTCGACATAGACCCGTTCCACCGAGATGCACACCTGGCCCGCGTTGAACATGCCGCCGAAGGCGATGCCGTGCGCGGCGCGGTCCAGGTCGGCATCGGCCAGCACGATCGCCGGGTCCTTACCGCCGAGCTCGAGGCTGTAGGGCACCATGCGCTCGGCGCAGGCGGCCGCGATCTTGCGGCCGGTCGCCGTGGAACCGGTGAACTGGACGTAGTCGGCGTGCTCGACCACGGCGGCGCCCGTCTCGCCCGCACCGGTCACCACCTTGAACACCGGCGGCGCACCGATCTCGGCCCAGCCACGCGCCAGCTCCACCGCCGAGAGCGGGGTCACCTCCGAGGGTTTCAGAATCACCGCGGCACCGGCGGCCAGCGCGGGGAACACGTCGATCGCCGGCATCGCGAGCGGGAAGTTCCACGGGGTGATCACCCCGACCACCGGATACGGGCGGTAGGTGACCGACAGGCTCTTCACTCGGGCCAGCGGACTGTGCGGCGACGGGTGCTCCGGGGCGAGGAACTTCGCCGCCCGGCGGGCGTAGTAGCCGAGCAGATCGACGGCGAAGGCCGGGTCGATCAGCGCGTCGACGCGCGGTTTGGCCGTCTCGGACTGCAGCACGTCGGCCAGGTGCTCGGTGTTGTCGATCAGCCAATCCTGCAGCTCCAACAACCACCGCTTGCGCCCCTCGGGCCCGATGGCTTCCCATTCCGGCTGGTAGAGGCGCAATTCGCGGATCGCGGCCGCCACCTCGTCGGGCGCGGTGACCGGCACGGTGCCCGCGTGCTCGCCGGTTGCCGGATTGTGGACCTCGAGCACCGAGGCGGTCTGGTCGAGTTCGGTCACTGTCGTGCTCCCCACTGCGTTGTGTGAATCACTATCAGCGTGGCACGTGTGAGCGCGTCCGTCACGACTTATCGGCGGCAGGAATCACCGGCGCACCGCTCGGGTGCGCGAGGACCGGTCTCGGCTAGCCGGTTTCCTGTACCTCGGCGTCCCTGGCCGCGATGCGGCGCAGCGGCGGCTCGGTGGGCGGGGGTACCCGGCGGTCGGGGAGCTCGTCGAGCAGCGTGGTGGTGGCCGCGGCGATCGCGGCGACAGCTTTGTCGACGGCCGGTTTGGTGGTGCTGCTCAGCCCGGAGATGCCGCCGACTTTGCGCACATATTGCAAGGCGGCAGCGTAGATCTCCTGCTCGGTGGCGGCAGGCTCCAGACCACGCAAGACGGTGATGTTTCTACACATGACAGAACCATAGACCTGTGGGGCAGATCACGGCAGGCCAAGAAGACCGGGATCTGAAAATCTCGTGACGCACGCGAGCTCACAGTCCGCCCGCCAACACGACTACGGCACTAGACTCGACCGCATGCCTGCTCGGGGAGTACCAGCGCTGACCACATTTCCCTACCCGGAACTCGACAATCGCGAAGAAGACCACTGGTCCGGCGCCGGGATCAGCGACGACGAACTGCGCGCCCTGGCACTGGGTGCCTTCTACTCCACCCGCTGGGATGCCTACCACGACGCGATAATGCTCGGCCCCGAACGTGAGCACCCGCTCGGCGACCGCCGCGAACTGGCCATCGACACCCTCACCGGCGCCTGGGGCATCACCGACGGCACCGAGGCACGCGCCTCGATGGAACAGCTGCTCGAGGGCATGCACGCGCCGCTCTACGCGCTGGTGCACCCGCTGGTGATGGCCTCGATCAACGCCAGTGAACGCGACCGCTTCGGTGAACGCGCCGACCGGCACCGCGCCTTCCTGCGGCAGGTCGGCTCCTTCCGTGGCATGGACAACCCCGAAGCGCTGGTCCGCGACTACGACATCTGGGCCCAAGCCATCAAGATCGGTTTCACCGAACACCTGGCCCGTCCGCTACCCAACGACATCCACGCCTGGGACCTGGCCCGCGTGGTCGCGGTGGCCCGGATGGCGTTCACCGCCGGCTACCTCGAGGCCGATATGGCCTGGGAGTACGTCATGCGCGCGCTGCCCCCCGCCCAGCGTCGTTACCGCAACTGGCGCCAGTTCGGTGACGCCTACCTGGCCGGCTGGACCTACTGGCAGGCCACCGAAGACCTGGCCGAGCTGAAGAACGGTGGCGTCGACCGGCGGATGGAACTGCTGCGGCTGTGGACCCGCCCGACCAGCCCGTGGCGGCGGATCGAACTCAACGACAAGCCCGAGCCGCAGAACGAATCCCCCGCCGACGAGCCGGAGTGAGCTCAGAGGCTGCGTAAGATCCCGCGGCCGTAACGCTGGAACTGGGTGTCGTCGACCATGCCGAGCGAATGCCGTTCCACCAGCAGTTCCCACTCGTTGTAGAGCTGGGTGACACCGGGATCGGCGGGCCCGGGCGCGCCGTCGGCGGCCTGCCTGCGCACGGCGAAGTTCACCGCGCAGGTGACCCGCTCGGTGTCGGCGCGGTCGACGCCGGCGAAGTGCAGCGTGCGATTGCCGTCGCTGACATCTATTCCGGTGCCGCCGTGGCGGGTGTCGACCTCCCCGGGGGCCGAATGCCCTTCGACGGTGCGGGCGCCGAGGATGGCGGGCACCGCCATCTCATGGGCATAGCGTTCGCCACCGCCGATGGCGATGAACAGCAGCCGGGTGGTGGTGGCCGCGAGCAGGCCGGTGCCGGTCCCGGCGGGCGGCGCCGAGACCACGACGGCGGTTTCGAGCACGTACTCGTCGGGGGTCACGTAACGCTGTAAGGCGGCGACGGCGGAGCGGGCATCCTTACGGGGCGCCATCCGGCGCACCGCGCGATCCACATCGGCGCGCGACGGGCCCGACCTGCCGAATTCGGGCGCGGGCGGCGTCAGATCGGGTGCGGCGACATCCACGCGCTTGGTGGCCATGATCTGGTCGTTGATCCGGTCGACGATGCCGACCGCGGCCGGTACGTCGTGTTCGGCGATCAGCACCGGCAGTGGGGTGCGGTCGGCGGGCACACCGGTGAGCACGGCGGTGGGATACCGGAGGAAGATCTCGATCACCACCGCGTCGTCGGCGCGGCGGTTCAGCCGCACCTTGAGCAGATCGGTGACGGGAACGTCGAGAACGCGCTCGCCGTCGGTACCCGGCCGCAGGACGGTGAGACGTCCACTGCCGTGGCGCAGAATCGCTGTGGGTGTTCGTAGCTCGACGATGTCGGTACCCCCTGCGCTGTAGTTGTGTCGTCGCCCACGATAGGGCGGGCATGACATGATTGTGGCCACTTGCAACAACCCGGTCGGGGTATTCGGGAACCTCTCCCGTTCCCCGGCCGTTTACCAGTGCAACTGCACCAGCAGCCGAACTGCGCGATGTATCGACTAGACCGTACGCGGTAACGTGGCGTGTCCGCACCCGAAACCCGCCGATCCCGACGCTTCGCTAGGCACACCCGGAGAAATAACCGGAAAGGACTGGGCCGTCCGGCCGACGCTCTATGAACCGCAAGACAGTGTTTCGCACCTTGGCGATCATCTCGGGCATCATGCTCATGATCTGGCTGTTCAGCTTTCTCAGCGATGACACGCGCGGCTGGGAGAGTGTCGACACTTCCGTGGCGCTCAGCCAGCTGGAGAACAAGGAAAACGTCAAGCACGTTCAGATCGACGACAAGGAGCAGCAGCTCCGCATCGAACTGAACAACGGCAACGACGCGACCGGCAACAACAGCAAGATCGTCACCAAATACCCCGGCGGTGGTGAGACCTCCGCGCAGATCCTCGACGCCGTGCAGGAATCCGGCGCCGAATACGACACTGTGGTGAAGCAGGAGAGCTGGCTTTCGCAGCTGCTGCTGTTCATCGTGCCGATGGTGCTGCTGGTCGGGCTGTTCATCTTCGTGATGTCGCGCATGCAGGGCGGTGGTCGCGGCGGCATGATGGGCTTCGGTAAGTCCAAGGCCAAGATGCTGACCAAGGACATGCCCAAGACCACGTTCCAGGATGTGGCCGGTGCCGACGAAGCCGTCGAAGAGCTCTACGAGATCAAGGACTTCCTGCAGAACCCGGCCCGCTACCAGGCGCTGGGCGCGAAGATCCCCAAGGGCGTGCTGCTGTTCGGTCCGCCCGGTACCGGTAAGACGCTGCTGGCCCGCGCGGTCGCGGGCGAGGCCGGGGTGCCGTTCTTCACGATCTCCGGTTCGGACTTCGTCGAGATGTTCGTCGGTGTCGGTGCCTCCCGCGTGCGTGACCTGTTCGAGCAGGCCAAGCAGAACAGCCCGTGCATCATCTTCGTCGACGAGATCGACGCGGTCGGCCGCCAGCGCGGCGCGGGCATGGGCGGCGGGCACGACGAGCGTGAGCAGACGCTCAACCAGCTGCTCGTTGAAATGGACGGCTTCGGCGACCGCTCCAACATCATTCTGATCGCGGCCACCAACCGTCCCGACATTCTCGATCCCGCACTGCTGCGCCCCGGTCGTTTCGACCGGCAGATCCCGGTCGGCAATCCCGATCTGGCCGGTCGCCGCGCGATTCTGCGGGTGCATTCGGCGGGCAAGCCGATCGCCCAGGACGCCGACCTCGAGGGTCTGGCCAAGCGCACCGTCGGCATGTCCGGCGCTGATCTGGCCAACGTCATCAACGAGGCCGCGCTGCTCACCGCGCGCGAGAACGGGACGGTCATCACCGGCGAATCGCTCGAGGAGTCGGTCGACCGCGTGATCGGCGGCCCACGCCGCAAGAGCCGCATCATCAGCGAGCACGAGAAGAAGATCACCGCCTACCACGAGGGCGGTCACACCCTGGCGGCTTGGGCGATGCCCGATATCGAGCCCGTCTACAAGGTCACCATCCTCGCTCGCGGTCGCACCGGTGGTCACGCCATGACGGTGCCCGAGGACGACAAGGGCCTGATGACCCGTTCGGAGATGATCTCGCGGCTGGTCTTCGCGATGGGTGGCCGCGCGGCCGAGGAACTGGTGTTCCACGAGCCGACCACCGGTGCGTCCTCCGATATCGACCAGGCCACCAAGATCGCCCGCGGGATGGTCACCGAATACGGCATGAGTGCGCGCCTGGGCGCGGTGCGCTACGGCCAGGAGCAGGGCGACCCGTTCGTCGGCCGCTCGATGGGCGTGCAGTCGGACTACTCGCACGAGGTCGCCAGGGAGATCGACGAGGAGGTGCGCAACCTGATCGAGGCCGCGCACACCGAAGCCTGGTCGATCCTCAGTGAGTACCGCGAACAGCTCGACGCACTGGCCACCGCGCTGCTCGAGCGCGAGACCTTGCACCGCAAGGACCTCGAGACCGTCCTGGCCGGCGTCGAGAAGCGTCCGCGGATCACCGCGTTCAACGATTTCGGTGACCGGCTCCCCTCGGACAAGCCGCCGGTGAAGACGCCGGGTGAACTGGCCGTCGAGCGCGGCGAGCCGTGGCCGCCGGTGCAGCCCACGCCGGTCCCGGTGCCCAACGGCGCGCAGCCGGCCAACGGCTACCCGGGCCAGCAGCCCTACGGTCAGCCCGTGCCGCCTGCCGCTGGTTACCCGCTGCCGAACGCGCCGACCCAGGCGTTCCCCCGTCCGTCGGGTACGCACGGTTCGCGGCCCGATTACGGTGCCCCGGCCGGTTGGTCGGCGCCGGGCTGGCCGCCGCGCGATGAGCAGCAACAGCAGCCGCAGGGCGGCTGGTCGCGGCCGCCGCAACAGCAGCAGGGTGGATGGCCGCAGCCGCAGCCGCAGCCGCAGCCACAGTCGCCGCCGCAGCAGCAACCGCCGCAGCAGCAACCGCAGCAGCCGCAACCGCAGCAGCCGCAAGAGCAGCCTCAGCAGCAGCAACAGCCTCGCCACGGTGACGAATTCCAGCCGTGGGGTGATCCGCCCGCCGCGCCGCAGCAGCAGCCGCCGCGTGACGCCGACCCGGAGACGAAGGAATGGGAAGGCCCCAACGGCCGGCACTGATCGACACTCGACCAGTACTCAGCCGACCACACCGAGACGGAGCCGAAATCGGCTGCCGGGTGAGTGGCCCGGGCGGCAGGCGTGCGCCCGCGGCGGCGACGGGGACCGACCGAGCTGCTCTGCGCGACCGGCGGCCGACTACGCTCGAACGACTACGTCCAAGCCGGAAGACCCGGCCTGTGTTACCCGGATGGACCCGGTGGAGGTGCGGAGAAGTTGTCGGCGAACAAGAAGGTCGCTGAGCCGGCCGTGAACGGTTCGGGTCCCGATCCGGCCGGCGAGCTCGGCGAGGAACTGAGCCAGGCGACGCTGACGGCGTTGGCGACCGGCCGGTCGTTCGATCAGGCGCGCGCCGAGAAGGCGGTCCGCGAGTTGCTGCTGGCGGTCGGGGAGGACCCGGACCGTCCCGGTCTGATCGACACCCCCGCCCGGGTGGCGCGGGCCTACCGTGAGATGTTCGCCGGGCTCTACACCGAGCCCGACGCCGTGCTGGCCACCACCTTCGACGAAGGGCATCAGGAACTGGTGCTGGTTCGCGACATCCCGATGTTCTCCACCTGCGAACACCACCTGGTGTCGTTCCACGGTGTCGCGCACGTCGGCTACATCCCCGGCCCGCACGGCCGGGTCACCGGGCTGTCCAAGCTGGCCCGCGTGGTCGATCTCTACGCCAAGCGCCCCCAGGTACAGGAGCGCCTGACCAGTCAGGTCGCCGACGCGGTGATGCGCAGGCTCGACCCGCGCGGCGCGATCGTGGTGATCGAGGCCGAGCATCTGTGCATGGCGATGCGGGGTATCCGCAAGCCCGGCGCGAGCACCACCACCTCGGCGGTGCGCGGCCTGTTACAGACCAACGCCGCCTCGCGTTCCGAGGCGCTGGACCTGATTCTGCGCAAATGAGCGAGTCCCTCGTGACCGCGCGGGGTACCCGCTCGTGTGTGGTCATGGGCGTGGTCAATGTGACCGCCGATTCGTTCTCCGACGGCGGTCGCTATCTCGATCCGGAGCTCGCGGTCGCGCACGGTGTGGCCCTGTACGAGGCCGGCGCCGATATCGTCGATGTGGGCGGTGAGTCCACCAGGCCGGGGGCCGACCGGGTCGACCCGGCCACCGAGGCGGCGCGGGTGGTGCCGGTGATCCGCGGCCTGGTCGCGGCCGGGGTGCCGACCAGCGTCGACACCATGCGTGCCGAGGTCGCCGATGCCGCGCTGGCCGCGGGCGTCGGCGTGGTCAACGATGTCTCCGGTGGTCGCGCCGACCCCAACATGGTTCGGGTCGTCGCCGAGGCGGGGGTGCCGTGGATCCTCATGCACTGGCGCGCCGATGCCGATTACCGCCACACCGGCCCCGCCGACCACTACACCGACGTGGTCGCCGAGGTGCGCGCCGAACTCGGTGCCCAGGTGGACGCGGCCGTCGCCGCGGGTATCCCCGCCGACCGGCTGATCCTGGACCCCGGTCTCGGCTTCGCCAAGAACGCCGGGCACAACTGGGAACTGCTCGGCGCGCTCCCCGAACTGGCCGCCGACGGCCTGCCGATCCTGATCGGCGCCTCCCGTAAACGTTTTCTCGGCGCACTGCTGGCCGACGAGTCCGGTCCCCGCCCACCTGATGGCCGCGAAACCGCCACCGCCACCGTGTCGGCGCTGGCCGCCACCCACGGCGCGTGGGGGGTGCGGGTGCACGACGTGCGTGCCTCGCTGGACGCGATCACCGTCGTCGATGCCTGGCGCCGAGCCACTGCCGCCCGAGGAGTCAACCCGTGAACTCACCGCTGCTGCCCCCGCCCGCCGGTCGGCCCGCGTCCTCGCGCATCGAACTGCGCGGGCTGCGGGCGTTCGGCAGGCACGGCGTGTTCGACTTCGAGCGCCGCGACGGTCAGGAGTTCGTCGTCGACCTCACGATCTGGGTCGATTTCGCCGCGGCCGCCGCCTCCGACGATCTGGCCGACACCGTCGACTACGGCGCGCTGGCCGAACGCGCGGTGCGCATCGTGGCCGGTCCGCCGCGCGACCTGATCGAAACAGTGGTCTCCGAGATCGCCGACGACGTGATGGCCGACCCGCGTATCGAGGCCGTGGAAGCCGTGCTGCACAAGCCCGCGGCGCCCATCCCGCACACCTTCACCGACGTGCGGGTGGTAGCGACGCGCGACCGCACGGTGCAACGGGGGGCCCGCTGATGAACCGCGTAGTGGCGACGCGCGATCACACGGTGGAGCACCGTCGATGACCCGCGTGGTGCTGTCGATCGGTTCGAATGTGGGTGACCGACCGGCCCATCTGCGCAGTGTCGTCGAGGCGCTGGGGGAGCGGATCCGGGCGGTGTCACCGGTCTACACGACCGCGCCGTGGGGTGGCGTCGACCAGGACGACTACCTGAATGCCGTTGTGGTGGCCGAGGATCCGGCTTTCGACGACTACGCCTGGCTGCGCTTCGGGCAGGAGCTGGAGCAGGCCGCCGGTCGCGTTCGTGAGGTGCGCTGGGGCGCACGGACTCTCGATGTCGACGTGATCCAGTGTGTCGATCACACCGGGCCCATCGTGCGCGACACCGATCCCACCCTGATCCTGCCGCACCCCCATGCCCACCACCGGGCCTTCGTGCTGGTGCCGTGGCTTGACGTGGAGCCCGGCGCGCGACTGCACGTCGACGGTGTCCCGGTACCGCTGACCGAGCTCCTCGCGAGCCTGGACCCGGCCGAGCGCGCCGGTGTGGTGGGCACTGATCTGTTCCTGCGCGACGAAGGTATGCGCTCGTGCTGAAACCCACCCGGCTGCTCGATCTGGCACTGAACGTGGTGTTCGCCGCCGCCATCGCCTGGGTCGCCACCCGCTTCGCCTATTCGACCTTCCCGGCGATCTCGATGCTCGCCGGTGCTTCGTTGCTGCCGGTGGCCGGGATCGAGGCGGCGCTGGGTTTCGTGATCAAGGCCAGGATCGCCGACGAGCGGATCGGTGACGGCCTGCACGACCTGCATCCGATCAATGTCGCCCGGGCGGTCGCGCTGGCCAAGGCTTCGTTGCAGGTGGGCTCGCTGGCGGCCGGTGTGTGGCTCGGTTTCCTGCTGTGGGTATTCCCACAGCGCGGCACGCTCACCGCGGCGGCGGCCGATTCGCCCGGCGCGGTGGTTGGGTTGCTGGCCGGTTCCGCCCTGGTTGCTGCGGCTTTGTGGCTCGAATATTGCTGCCGGGCACCCGACGACCCGACGGACGAGTCCGCAACCACCTAGCAACTTGCGAATGGAATCACCAGGGTTGTCGGTGTGCCGACCAGTCGATTCCGGCTACCCTGGCGCACATGGTTTCACCCTCCCGTAGCACAACGCCCCGTCGACGGCGGGACGACGCGGGAAAGCTCTTCATCGGCGCCCTCATCCTGCTCGGCTTGACCGCCAGCGTTCTCCTGGTGTTCAGCGAGAACGTCCAGTACGTGCGAATCGGCCTGGTAGCAGCGCTGTGGGCGGCGGTGATCGGCGCGCTCGCCGCCACCCGCTACCGGCGCGACGCCGCGGTCGACAAGGCCAAGGCGCGCGATCTGCAAACGGTGTACGAGTTGCAGCTCGAACGCGAGATCAATGCCCGCCGCGAGTACGAGATGGGCGTCGAGGCGCGGGTGCGCGCGGAGGTCGGCGCCGAAGGGTCCGAGATCGCGGCGCTGCGGGCCGAGCTGACCCTGCTCCGCCAGAACTTGCAGGTGCTCTTCGACGGCGCACTGCCCGACGACCAGCCCGCATTGCAGGCCGACGCCGTGCGCGTCGATGCCCTGCCCAGCGCGAGCACGGCCGAACACAGCACCGAATTCGACGCTTTCGACGAGCCGGATCGCGAATTCGACGATAGCCCCGCGGATGCCGCCGCCGCCTGGTTCGGCCCGTGGCAGCAACCCCCCAGCGCACTGAAACCGGTGTTCATGCAACCGGTTTCGGCCAATTTCGCCGACCCCTACGACGACCCGGTCACCGCCGAGACCGCCGCCGTCCAACTCGACGAATACGCCGCCGCCCAGAATTCGACCCCCACGCCGAAACCGGCCAAGCCCGCCAAAACACCCCCGCCCCGCCTGTCTGCTCCCGGCACCCGCCAATTCGACACCGCGGGCAACCCCGTGGTCGCCGCCGACGAGCCCGCCACCACGAGCTCCACCACCGACGGCACGCCGAGCCCCGCAACTGCCGGCGCCACCGCATCCGCCGGGTCTGCACCGACCGATGGCGCCGCGTCCGCCGGTGCCGCCTCCAGCGGCGCCACCGCATCCGCCGGGTCTGCACCGACCGATGTCACCGCATCCGCCGGTGCCGCCTCCAGCGGCGCCACCGCATCCACCGGAGCTGCACCGACCGATGGCGCCGCGTCCGCCGGTGCCGCCGGGTCTGCACCGGCGGGTGCGGGTGCCACCGCGCCTGTTGGCGCCGCGTCGACCGGTGCCACCACAACGTTCGGCTCTCCGGCTGCCAGCGCCGCACCAGCAGCCGATGGTGCGGCTGCTACCTCCGGGGCCACGCCGACGAACCCCGCATCGGCAGCTGCGCGTGGAACGGCATCGAATGGTGCCTCCACAGCGTCTGTCGCACAGGCAGCGTCTGTCGTACAGGCAGCGCCTCACGCGCCGGCGACGTCCGACGCGCCGGGAACGGCAACGTCTGGCACATCGGCGCTGCCGGACGCGCCTGCGACCCCAGCGACGAATGACGCCCCGGCACCCGCCGACGCCGCCGATGCTTCGGCCACGTCCGGCAGCGCGACGAACAACGCGTCACCCGCGCACGCCTCCGCCGACCCCGAGTCGCCGCAGCCCACTCCCGAGGCCGCTCGGACAGCCGCACCCCCGGCGACCAAGCCGTCCACCGACAAGACCCCAACTGTCGGCACCAGCACCCGCCGACGCCGCCGCGCCGAGTCCGAGGGTGCCGCCCGCCTGTCGGTGGCCGACATCATGGCCAACCTGAAGTCGGAGTCGGGCACCCGCTCCTGACCCCGGTCCGACCGGGCGCCGTTCTCGATCTGACGCCACCCGGCCGCGCTCGCCCCCGCCGCGCCTCGCCCGGCCTGCTCGTCTGGTGGGCCGTCTGTGAAACGCTCGCCGGAACGTGTCTGGTCGGCTGCGCGCGCCGGAACGTGTCTGGTCGGCTGTGCTCGCCGGAACGTGTCTGGTCGGCTGTGCTCGCCGGAACGTGTCTGGTCGGCTGTGCTCGCCGGAACGTGTCTGGTCG
>NZ_JBHSDL010000004.1:0-173757 GCF_042650145.1 Nocardia halotolerans
GCCGATGGTACTGCACTCGACAGGGTGTGGGAGAGTAGGTCACCGCCGGACAATTATTGTGAAGAGGCCCTCCAGCTGATGCTGGAGGGCCTTTTTGCGTTGCGTGGCAAGTTGGTCGTTGCCCGAACGGCTAACGTGGAACCCATGGCGACGACGAGGATCGGCATCGACATCAACGCGCCCCGCGCGACGGTCTACCGGCTGCTGCTCGACGGTGACGCGGTCATCGGATGGATGATGCCCGACGGGGTCTCCCCCGAGGTACATCGCTTCGAGCCGCGGGAAGGTGGATCCTTCTCGATCACGTTGGCCGGCGCGACTACCGGCGCCGCGGAACTACCGCATGATGCCTACTACGGTCGATTCCTCTCGCTGGTTCCCGACGAGCAGGTCGTCGAGGTCTTGGAATTCGTGACCGAGCAGGACGAGATGACCGGCACGCAGACGATCACCTTCACGCTGTCCGATACCGGGACGGGCACCCACCTCGACAGCGTGCACGAGGGAGTGCCGCCGGGGCTCAGTGCGGCCGACAACGACGAGCACTGGCAGATGGCACTGGCGAAGTTGAAGTCGATGGCCGAACAGCGATTGAGGTAGATTGCGGCCATGCCGAGCGATATGCAGCTGAAGCTCATGAACGGCGTCCATCGCGCACTGCTCACCCTGACGAGGGGCCGGATCGGCAATACCGTGATGGGGATGCCGTCTCTCGAACTCACCACCATCGGCCGTAAGTCGGGTCAGCCACGAGCGGTGATGCTCACCGCGCCGATCGTGGAGGACGACATGATCGTGGTTGTGGCCTCGCGCGGTGGCGACCCGACGCACCCCGCGTGGTTTCTGAACCTGCGGGACAACCCCGATGTCGAGGTGGCGTTGCAGGACGGTCCGCGCCGGTCGATGGCGGCCAGGGTTGCCGATGCCGAGGAACGGGCGCGGCTGTGGCCGAAGGTGGTCGCGGCCTACAAGGGGTACGCCGACTACCAGACCAAAACGTCTCGAGAGATCCCGTTGGTGCTGCTCACCGCGCGCTGAGCCGGCCTCAGCGCACCGCGTCGTCGGCGCGCGGGATCACCGTCGAGGCAGGCACCAGCTGCCAGGCCTCGAGCTGTTTGCGGATCTGTTCGGCCGCATCGATATTGAGCGGTCCACTCGTCCACAGTGCGTACGGAAGGTTGAAGAACCGGCCCTCGCGCACCGCCCGCAGGTTGTTGATGCCGGCTTTGCCACGCAACAGGTCCACCTTCTGCTCGTAGGTCTGACCGGGGTAGTCGACGAACATGATGGCGTCAGGGTCGGCTGCGGCCAAGCGTTCCCAGGAGACCTGCGTCCAGGTGTCGGCGACATCGTCGAGGACATTGCGGGCCCCGGCGGCTTCCAGGACGGCTTGTGGCGCACCGAATCGTCCGCTGGAGTAGATGGTGTCGGTACCGCTGTCGAAGAGGAAGACCGTGGGGGCGGTGGCCGGTTTCGGGGCGGCCCGCAGGGCGGTGAGGCGGTTGTCGAGATCTGCGTTGATGTCGGCGGCGCGGTCGGTGCGGCCGGTGATGACGCCGAGGTCGGTCAGGTCGGTGCGCAGTGCGGCCCACGGTTCGACGGTGCCGCGGGCGATTCCGCTGTCACGTTGGCGGCAGCTCTCGGTGAGCACATAGGCGGCGATGCCGTCTTTCCGGAGGGAGGCGGGGGTCAGGTTGCTCGCTTCGTCATAGCCGTAGCTCCAGCCGGCGACCACGACATCGGGTCGCTGGGCCAGCACCGTTTCGCGCGAAGGATATTCGGGGGCAACGGAGTTGAGTCCGTCGACGACTTCGGCGCCGTAATGCGCGCGGAGGGTGGCGGCGTCGCGTTTGACGCTCGAGACGGCCGCCACCTGGTCTTGGGCGCCGAGCGCCAGCACCATCGAGATGAGGTTGCCGTCGTTGACGAACATGCGCTGCGCCGGTGCCGGAAACTGAGTGTCGTGGCCGCAGTTGCGCACGGTGACCGTGGCGGTCGGTTCCGCGGCCGTGCCGGTACAGGCCGCGAGTACCGCGGCGAGCGCGGTGGTGATCAGGATCCGGCCGGGGTGTGCGGTCATCGTCGTGCCTCTCGCGGGGTGATCAAAAGGTGGCTTTCGCCGGTCACCGGGTGCACGACGCGGTTGGCGTCCACACCGAACACCTCGGCGACGACAGTGGGGTCGAGCGCGTCCGCCGGCGGGGCGGGCGGTCGTGCGCGGCCGTTGTGCAGCACGATGATCCGGTCGCAGTAGCGGTCGGCCAGCGACAGATCGTGCAGGGCGGCCACCACGGTGCGCCGCAGTCCGCGCACCAGGCCGAGTAGTTCGAGCTGGTGGGTGACGTCGAGATGGTTTGTCGGCTCGTCGAGCAGCAGGACCGGGGTGTCCTGGACGAGGGCGCGGGCCAGTAGGACCCGCTGCCGTTCGCCGCCGGACAACTGCCGGACCGGCCGGTCGGCGAAACCGGTCAGATCGACCGCGGTGAGCGCTTGCGCGACCTGTTGCTGTTCGCGGGGTGCGCCCAGACCCCACGGCGGCAGATAAGGGGTCAGCCCGAGAGCCACCACCTCGCCGACGAGCATGTCGGCGGGCGGCACTTCGTCCTGGGCGACGAGTGCGACCGCGGCCGCCCGTCGTCGCGGGCCGATCTCGTGCAGGACCTGCCCGTCCAGCAGTACCCGGCCGGTCCGCGGTTTGCGTACGCCGGCCAGCACACGCAACAGCGTTGTCTTGCCGCTGCCGTTCGGTCCCACGATCCCGACCGTCTCGCCGGGCCGGATCGAGAAGTCCGCTCCGGCCACCACATCGCGCCGCCCGATCGCACAGGTGAGGTCCTGGGCACGCAGGGCCCCGAGTTGCGGTTCGGTGGGCTGCGGCGCGGTGGCGCCTGGATCGTCGGATGGCGGGGTCGAGTGGAGTGTGTCGGGTGGCGTGGCTTCGGCGGGGTTGTGCTCGACTGCCGGTTCGGTGCTCATGACGCACCGAACCGGTAGCGCCGCCGGCCCATCAACAGCAGGAACGTGGGTGCGCCGATGAGGCCGGTGAGGACACCGACCGGGATTTCGGTGGGACGCACCAGCACCCGGGTCGCGGCGTCGGCGACGACCAGGAACAACGCACCGCCCAGGGCACAGGCGGGGAGCAGGTCACGGTGGCGCGGGCCCACGATCATGCGGGCGGCGTGGGGGACGACCAGGCCGACGAAGCCGATTCCGCCCGACACCGCGACGAGCACCCCCACCAGCACGGCAAGCAGCACGAACAGCCCGATCCGCAGACCCTGCACCGGTACACCCAGCGACGACGCGGTGTCGGCGCCGAGGCTGAGCGCGTCGAGCCAGCCCGCCAGGGCGACGAGGATCGCACCGCTGGCCAGGACCACGGTCAGCGGTAAGCCGAGAGTGGACCAGTCGGCGCCGGCGAGGCTGCCGAGCAGCCAGAACAGCACCGATTGCGCGGCCGCCGGGTCGGTGCTGCGAAACACCAGATAGCTGCTGCACGCCGCGAAAGCCGAGGCGAGCACGGTGCCGGTGAGGACAAGGCGCAGCGGGGTGAGTCCACCCTGGGCGACGGCGATCAGGAACACGAGAGTGGCGGCGGTGAACGCACCGGCCAGCGCGCCGCCCGACAACGCCCAGGCGCCCGCGCCCGCGAACAGCCCCGAGGTGATCACCGCGGCGGCGCCGACACCCGCGCCGGAGGAGACACCGAGCAGGTAGGGGTCGGCGAGTGGGTTGCGTACCAGGGTTTGCATCGCGGCACCGGCCAGTGCCAGCCCCGCACCGACCACCGCCGCGAGGACCGTGCGCGGCACCCGGAGTTGCCAGACGATGGTGTCGAGACCCAGATCGGTCGGGGTCGAACCGGTGAGTCGGGCGCCGAGCGTGTCGAGCACAGCGGCCACGGGAACGATCTCCGCGCCGAATCCGGTGGCGGCGACCATGGCGGCCAGCAGCAACGTCGCGAGTAGGGGGAGGGCGAATGAGATCCGAGCCCGGATCATCGCGATTTCTCCAGAGGCAAGGCGCGGCCCTTTCAGAGGGTGCCCGGCGAGGGAGGTCTGACTTTCGCCGTGAGGCGATCACAGTGGCGCGACCGTTCCGGGGTTACACCGGATTCCCGCACCCGCCGGGGATGACCCACCGACTGTAGCGCGGTACCGGCGCCGACCGAAGACCCGGGTGACATCGGACTTCGCCCGGCTTGCGGCGACTGATGCGGACCCCGGCCGACGGCCACCGCGGGGCGACTGCGGGCTCGCACGGCCAGTCGAGGTCCGGCTCGGGCTGCCGCTTCCGAACAGTGTCCGCCGGGATCGGCGGCCCGCTGGCGGGCGCCGGTGGCACATACAGTGGAGGGATGTCGTCACTCGATCGGCATCCGTCCACCGTCGCGGACTACGACGATGCGCGACGGCGGGTTCGGTTGCGCGAAACCCGGTTCGGTCAGCGGTGGTGTAGTTGGCGGCGGACGAAGCTGGTGGTGTTGCGGCTGGTCGGGGTGCTGCTGGTCGTGCTGACGGTGGGGGCGCAGTACTGGGTGCACGATGTGGTTCCCGAGCGTGCGCGACTGGCGCACACCGAACCGGAGTTGCTGCCCGTGCATCTGCCCGTCGATGCCCGCGACTGGGATACCGCCGTAGTCGACCTGGTGGGGCTCGGAAACATCACTGCGGTTCCGACCGCCGCGGCACTGCCGTCACTGAGCCGGCTCGGCGTGGTGTGGGCGGTGCGCTACGACGACGCCGGTATCGACACCAAGGTCATCGCCGAGATGATCGTGCGTGCGGCCCGGTACGGGGCTGTGCGCAATATCGTCCTGGTCGGGCACAGCATGGGCGGGGTGATCGCGCTCGAGGTGGCCCGCCACATCCATCTGGGCAGTGACCGGCACCTGGTGGCGGTGGTGCTGGACTGTACGCCGATGGATCTGGACGCGGTCCGGCCCGAAAGCCGCACTCGCGGCAGTGATCTGCAGCGGCTGATGGGCTGGCTGCCCGGCGCGCGCGAGAGCCGGTTGCTGCGCATGGCCGTCGAGATCGCGGCCCGGCGGGAACGGTTCACCGAGCATCGCCACGGTCTGCTGCCCGAGATCGATCACCGGGCCCTGGGGTCGGTGATCTCGGAGGTGCTGCGCGACAAGATCTTCTCCGACGACGCCGCCAGCAACGGGCTGATCGAGTCGCAGTTCCTGGCGATCGTGGCCGGTGGTAGCACGGCGGATCTGCGAGCACTGGCGCGGCCGCACCCGGACAAGCAGCGCCCGGCCATCGTGTTCATCCGTCCCCGCGACGCCGCCCGCGACCGGGTGGTGGACGTGGCGTACTCGCATCGGGTGCTGATCGAACACGCCGGTGGTGTCGACGGCACGCTGTCGGTGGTGCGGCCCCGCCGCACCGAGCACGCCAATCCGATCCAGCGGCCCGGCGAATACAACGCGATCATCGAAGCGCAGGTGCTGCCGTTCGTGCGCCGCTATCAGGAGGCGATCCGCGAGGCGGGGCCATGAGCCGGCTCAGCGCACCCGCGAGCCGAGCACGGTACGTACGCCCGCGATGAACAACTGCAGCCCGAAGTCGAATCGGGCGGTGGCATCGGGAGTGTCGAGCAGGGGAGAGGACTGTTCGGGCAGCGCGCCCACGGAGTCCATCTGCATGCGCGACTGCTCGTCGACGGTCTGGCCGAGCACGTAGTACAGCAGGGTATAGGCCGTGAGGTCGGCTTCCTCCCTGGTCATTCCGGCGCGGATCACGATGCCGGCCAGCCGCTCGCGGGCCTTGCTGGTGGTCAGGCGCGAGGCGTAGGTGGCCGAAACCAGTTCGGCACCGTCGCGATAGGCGAGCAGGCAGTCGCGCAGCCGGTGCGCCAGTTCGGTGAGTTGCTCGGTCCAGTCGGTGGCCGTGAGCGGCTCGTCCATCGGCGCCAGGATCCGGTCGGCGACCGCGCCGAGCAGCGACTGCTTGTCCTTCACATGCCAGTACAGCGCGCCCGGCTGTACCTGTAGGGCACCGGCCAGCCTGCGCATCGTCAGATCGGCGAGCCCGTACTGGTCCAGAATCGCGACGGCGGCATCGACCACATCTGTTTTCCGCAGTTGCACGCGCGTCCTTCCGTTCGATTCACCGACCCGAGTGTTGTGCGCCACCCTCAGCCGCTACCCTATCCTGAACACCGTTCAAGTTGCACGGCTACGCCGGGTGGATCACACCTGCGGCGCGTGCACGCACCCCGACGAAGGGACAACACGTCGTGACGCAGGCACCCGTCCGGACCGACATTCTGGCCATCGCCCGTGAGCAGGTACTCGAGCGTGGCGAAGGCCTCACCGAGCAGCAGGCCGTCGAGGTGCTGCGCCTGCCCGACGATCGCCTCGAAGCGCTGCTCGAGCTCGCCCACGAGGTGCGGATGAAGTGGTGCGGCCCGGAGGTGGAGGTCGAGGGCATCATCAGCCTCAAGACCGGCGGCTGCCCCGAGGACTGCCACTTCTGCTCGCAGTCGGGGCTGTTCCAGTCGCCGGTGCGCGCGGCCTGGCTCGACATCCCCAGCCTCGTCGAGGCGGCCAAGCAGACCGCCAAGAGCGGTGCCACCGAGTTCTGCATCGTCGCCGCGGTCCGCGGGCCCGACGAGCGCCTGATGGCCCAGGTCGCCGCGGGTGTGGAAGCCATCCGCAACGAGGTCGACATCCAGGTCGCGTGCTCGCTGGGCATGCTCAACCAGGAGCAGGTCGACCAGCTCGCCGCGATGGGGGTGCACCGCTACAACCACAACCTCGAGACCGCGAAGTCGCACTTCCCGAAGGTCGTGACCACCCACTCCTACGAGGAGCGCTGGGACACCCTGCGGATGGTGCGTGAAGCCGGCATGGAGGTGTGCTGCGGCGGCATTCTCGGCATGGGCGAGACCATCGAACAGCGCGCCGAGTTCGCCGTGCAGCTGGCCGCGCTCGAGCCCGACGAGGTGCCGCTGAACTTCCTCAACCCGCGTCCGGGTACCCCCTTCGGTGACCTCGAGGTGCTGCCCGCCGCCGACGCGCTGCGTGCCATCGCCACCTTCCGCCTCGCACTGCCGCGCACCATCCTGCGGTTCGCGGGCGGTCGCGAGATCACCCTCGGCGATCTGGGCGCCAAGCAGGGCATGCTCGGCGGTATCAACGCCGTGATCGTCGGCAACTACCTCACCACTCTGGGCCGTCCGGCCGAATCGGATCTGGACCTGCTGGGTGAGCTGAAGATGCCGATCAAGGCGTTCAACGACACCCTGTGACGCTGTGTACGATCGAGAACCGACCCCGACCAGCAGGGACCACGCGACCGCCGAGTCGCACATCATCGAGGCGGTGACCGACATGGACGAGCGCTACAACCCGTTCACGGGCAAGCGAATCGTGCCCGGGCTCGACGACGCGATGCCCGCGTCGGCCGCACTCGGGCTGGAACCACCGCGTTTCTGCGAGCAGTGCGGGCGCCGGATGATCGTGCAGGTGAGCCCCGACGGCTGGTGGGCCAAGTGCTCCCGGCACGGGGTCACCGACTCGGCCCAGCTGGAACGGCGCTAGTGGACATCGGGATCGGGCCGCGACCGGAAGTGTTGCGGCGCGAGGTGATCGGCGTCGCCGTGACGGTGGCGTCGGTGCTCGCGGTGAGTGCGGCCGCCGGTGTGGCGTGGGGTCTGCTCGCGCCGACCCAGCGGCTGCGGGTGACCAGGCCGGGTCGTGGCGCCGCACTCACCGGCGAGAGTCTGCACGTGTTCGACGCGCTCGGGATGTTTCTGTGCCTGGGCGCGGTGATCGCGGTACTCGCGACCGTCGCGGCCTGGCGGGTGCGCGCCCTGCGCGGTCCCGCGCTGGTACTCGGTCTGCTGGTCGCCTCGGCGCTGGGCGCCGCGGTGATGAAGTGGACGGGTGAATGGGTTGCGGGCGTGCGGAATCCGCGCCCCGACACCCTGTCCGTCGGGCAGATCGTCACCCTGCCCGCCGAAATCGGCACCGATCTGGCGCTACTGGTGCAACCGTTGCTGGCGGCGCTGGTACTGCTGTTCCTGGCCGCACTGCATCCCGGCGCGGACCTCGGGTCCGGTGCCGCCGGCTTGCTCGGCGACCTGCGACCCGCCGACTTCGATGACGACGCCGACGATTTCGCGTTGCCGACGGGCGCCCAACAGTATCGGCCAAGTGGCGATTTCGACCCGAGTTCGCAACCACGCGGCTGAGCGTCCACACCGCGCTACCATCGGCATATGGGCAGGTAGAGACTGCGCCAACGCCTTTGGAGGAGTGGTCGTGGCATTCGTCGGCGGCGGTCCGGTGGTCGAGGAACTGGACGCGAAATTCTGGCGGCTCACCGAACCGCTCACCTATCGGGGTGCGGTCGAGACGTTCACGGTCCCGGCCGGGTTCCGCACCGACTTCGCCTCGGTGCCACGCGCACTGGTCTGGCTCATCCCGCGCTACGGCGACTACACCCGCGCCGCGATCCTGCACGACTATCTGTGCCGCACCGGCGAAGTCGGCCCGGCCGATGCCGATGGACTGTTCCGGCGCAGCCTGCGTGAGGCCGGTGTGTCGGTGCCACGGCGGTGGATGATGTGGGCGGCGGTGCGGTTGGGCAGCCGGCTGCGCGGAGCGAGCGTGGGTGCGGTGCTGGTCTGGCTGCTGGTCGCGGTGCCCACGCTGATATTTCTCGCGGTGCCGGTGCTGGTGGTGACCGCCGCACTGCTGGTGTTCTGGCTGGTCGAGCTCGTGTTCTGGGCGGCCGGGCGGATGACGGGCCGTACCAGCACCCCGCCACCGGACGCGCAGATGAAGACCGCCTGATCTCTGCCGAGACCCCCGACAGCAGGAACAGCCACTGCCGCGGAGCTGTTGACCGGAAAAGCGATGGCGAACAGCGGGGCCGGCTCCGTACTGTAGGCCCATCATCGACTCGGGGGAGGACCTGATCATGAAGACCACACCCGAACAGGCCGCCGAACGACCCGATCTGATCGCCTGGCGGCGCCGGCACGCCCTGCGCCGCTCGTCGGCGGCCACCGCGGTGCCCAGCGGACGCACCTACCGGCGCACGGCCAAGCACCGCGATCGCCGCCACGATTCCTGAGCGCCGGAGGGCTGTTCCGAAGGTGTGCGAGTGAGCACCACCAGCGGCACCGGTTTGTCGATCCTGGCCTGATAGTCGGCCGGCAACGGATTCTGCGCCAGCGCCCAGGTGGCGAACGTGTTGTCGTCCATGCCGTGCAGTGTGACAGCGGCCACCGACAAGTTCGGGGACCGAGCGGCGCCGGCGCCGCCGCAGGCACCGCGACGGGGCGTTCGTCACATGTCGAGGCCCAGGTCCAGCACTCGTACCGAATGGGTGAGGGCGCCGATGGCGAGGTAGTCGACACCGGTGCTCGCGTAGTCGGCGGCCTGATCCAGTGTGAGCCCGCCCGAGGACTCGAGTTTCGTGTTCGGGGCGGTGGCGTCGCGGCGCTGGACGGCGGCCTGGGTCTGCCAGAGGGGGAAATTGTCGAGCAGGACCAGTTCCACGTTCTCGGTCAGGACGGCGTCGAGCTGTTCGAGGCTGTCGACTTCGACCTCGCAGGCGATGTCGGGTGCGAGGTCGCGGACCGCGCGCAGCGCGTTGACGACCGAACCGGCCGCCACCACGTGGTTGTCCTTGATCAGGGCCGCATCGCCGAGCCCCATCCGATGATTCACGCCGCCACCGACCCGGACCGCGTACTTCTGCAGGGCTCGCAGGCCCGGCAGGGTCTTGCGGCTGTCGCGGATCTCGCAGTGGGTGCCCGCCACCGCGTCCACCCACGCGGCGGTAGCGGTGGCGATGCCCGACAGGTGGCACACCAGGTTGAGCAGGGTGCGCTCGGCGGTCAGCAGGCCACGGGTGGGCGCGACCACGTTCAGCACCGAGGTACCCGGCCCGACCCGGGTGCCGTCGGCGACCCGGCCGGTGATCTCGTAGGTGCCCGCACCGAGCACTTCGTCGAGCACGAGCAGCCCGGCGTCGAGACCGGCGACGGTGCCGTGCTCGCGCGAGACCACCGACGCCTTGCTCACCGCGTCCGCGCCGACGGTGGCGACCGTGGTGACATCGGGCCCGTACCGGAGGTCCTCGTGGAGGGCGGTGCGGATCAACGTCAGCAACTCGGCACGGTCCAGGCCGGTGTCCAGAGCCATCACTGCACTCCTGTTCTCGGGCGCATCGCGCCGGTTCGATGGGGTGGAGATCGTCATCGATCCACCGGAATTGCTTGTATCGGAGCCGAATCGGCAGGTGGGACCCCTCCCGCGGGGTTCGTCGGCCACAGTCTTCGGCGGTTCATGGTCATCGTGCCCCGGTCGGTACCGCGCCCAGAGCCGACAGCACGAGTGTGCCGTCCGTGTCGAGCCGGACCGCCGTGCTGTGCTGCCGGTCTCGGCTGGGCCCGCGGTACTCCGAGCGGGTGTGGCAGCCTCGGCTCTCGGTGCGTTCGGCGGCAGCGATCAGCAGGGCGCGGGCCGTCAATGTCAGTGCGGCGTCTTCGATTCGCCGCACCCGGGATGCGGGGGCCAGGTCTGCCGTCCGCTGATCCGATGACGTGACAGCGGCGAGAGCGCCACGCGCGGCACCGGCGGCTGCGCCCATCTCACCGGCCGGGTCGCCATCGGTTTGCGCACTCGCCATGACGCCGCAGGGCGCCGCGGCGGTGTCCGGATTCAGCATCGCCGCGTCGATCCGCATCAGCGCCGCAGCGAGCCCGGCACCGTCACGCACGACCGAGGCGTGCTCGGTCATTGCCTGCTGCACCGTTGCCCGGCGCGCGAACTCCTCTGTCCACGAGGGCAGTTCATTGATTCCCGCGCGGGCGCCGAGCCGTTCGGTAGCTGCCGCACCGACCCGCTCACCCACCACCAGCCCTTCGAGCAGACTGTTGGAAGCCAGCCGGTTCGCACCGTGCAGACCGGTCCTGGCGACCTCGCCCGCGGCGAAGAGACCGGGCACCTCGGTGCGACCGTGGGTGTCGGTGAGCACTCCGCCGCACTGGTAGTGCGCGGCGGGCGCGACCGGAATCAGTTGAGTCACCGGGTCGATCCCCGCCGCCAGGCACGACGCGGTGATGGTGGGGAACCGCTGTGCGAAACCCGGTATGGCACGCGCGTCGAGGAAGACATGATCGGATCCCGAAGCCCGCATCCGCTCCGCGATCGCCCGCGACACCACGTCTCGCGGTGCCAGGTCCCCACGTGGGTGAACCCCCGCTGTCACCGAATTACCGTCGGCGTCGAGGAGTACCGCGCCTTCACCGCGCACCGCTTCGCTGATCAACGGTCGCCTGCCCACCCCGCCGGGCGTGTAGAGCACCGTCGGATGGAACTGCACGAACTCGAGATCGGCCACCGCCGCACCGGCCCACAGTGCCAACGCCAGCCCGTCGCCGGTGGCTCCGGGCGGGTTGGTGCTCAGCGCGTAGAGCTGCCCGAGCCCACCGGTGGCCAGCACCACCGCGGGTGCGTGCACCACACCGAAACCGTTGTCCGACACCGCGACAACGCCGCGCACCCCTTCCGGACCGGTGAGCACGCGCAGGGCGGCGGCACCGAAGAGCACCGGCAGTCGTGCCGCGTTGAGCGCCCGCTGCACTTCGGCGCCGGTCGCGTCACCACCGGCGTGGATGATCCGCCGGGTGCTGTGCCCGCCCTCGCGGGTACGCGAGATCTGCCCGTCACGACCGAGATCGAAGACCGCGCCGAGATCGGTCAGCGCCGCGACCGCGGCCTGCCCGCCCTCGACGATCGAACGCACGGCGTCGGCTTCGCACAACCCGGCCCCGGCCTCGACGGTGTCGTGCACATGCGAGCCCACCGAATCGCCTTGCGGTGCAACGACAGCGATCCCACCCTGCGCGTACTGGGTGGAGGTGTCGGTCGGTCCGCCCTTGCTCAGTGTGAGCACCCGCAGCCCGCGCAGCGAAGCCGTGCGCGCCGCGGTGAGCCCGGCGACCCCGCCGCCGATCACCACCAGGTCGGCGGCGGCCTCCCACGAGATGTTCATGATCGCTACCGGCTCGACCGTGCGGTGCCGGTCACTCCCCGCCGCCGGGGTTGCCGATGGCGATCATCCGCTGCACCGAGGCCCGGCCGGCGTCGGCCGTCGCCAGGTCCACGTGCACCTCGTCGGCGCCCTCCACCAGGCAACGCAGCAGTGCGGCGGGGGTGATCATCTTCATGTACTTGCACGACGCGCGGTCGTTGACAGCCTGGAAGTCGATCCCGGGCGCGGCCTTGCGCAGCTGGTGCAGCATGCCCACCTCGGTGGCGACCAGCACCTGATTCGAGGTGGAGGTCTTGGCCGCGTCGATCATGCCGCCGGTGGACAGGATGTGCACGCGGTCGGCGGGGAACGCGCCCTCCCCGGCCAGGTACAGCGCCGAGGTGGCGCAGCCGCACTCCGGGTGCACGAACAGTTCGGCGTCGGGGTGGGTGCGGGCCTGCTCGGTGAGTTCGTCACCGTTGATGCCGGCGTGCACGTGGCACTCGCCGGCCCAGATGTACATGTTCTCGCGGCCGGTCTCGCGCTTGACGTGCGCGCCGAGGAACTGATCCGGCAGGAACAGCACCTCACGGTCGGCGTCGATCGAGGCGACCACGTCGACGGCGTTGGAGGAGGTGCAGCAGATGTCGGTGAGCGCTTTCACCTCGGCGGTGGTGTTCACATACGACACCACCATCGCGCCGGGATGTTCGGCTTTCCAGGCGCGCAGTTCCTCGGCCGAGATCGAGTCGGCCAGCGAGCAGCCCGCGCGCTCGTCCGGGATGAGCACGGTCTTGGCCGGGCTGAGGATCTTGGCGGTCTCGGCCATGAAGTGCACGCCGCAGAACACGATGGTGTCCTCGGGTGCCTCGGCCGCGATCCGCGACAGTGCCAGCGAGTCGCCGACGTGGTCGGCCACGTCCTGGATCTCGGGCAACTGGTAGTTGTGCGCGAGGATCGTGGCGTTGCGCTCGCGCGCCAGCCGCCGCACCTCCGTCGCCCACTCCGGCGTCGCTTCGACACCCGCGTATCCGGTGGGTCCGTCGAAGACCGAACCCATCAGCGTCGGCTGCGTGGTCGTCGTCGCCATGGTGGCTCCCTTCCTCGTGCGAGCGGCTCCGTCGCCGCGATTCGCACAAAACCAGGTTTTCGACTTAGAATCGAAAACGTGCCCCATAGTAACACCATCCACGAATCGCTCACCGCGGTGTTCCAGGTTCGCCGCTTCCCCGCCGACGTTTCCGCAGGTAGTGAGGCCGCGCGCCGATCGAGGCATCCCGAGCTGGCCGTACTGCTGTGGGAACGCGCGCTCGATCCGCAGAAGGGCACGTGGTCGCTACCCGGCGGCCGGCTGCGCGACGACGAGGACCTCGACACCTCCGCCCGGCGCCAGCTCGCGGAGAAGGTCGACGTGCGCGAACTGGCTCACCTCGAACAACTGTCGGTGTTCTCCGATCCCGACCGCGTCCCCGCGCCCCGCCGCATCGCCTCGGCCTACCTCGGCCTGGTACCGCTCACCACCGAGCCCGAACTCCCCGCCGACACCACCTGGCACCCGGTGTCGAACCTGCCCCACATGTCCTTCGACCACGGCACCGTCGTCGACCACGCCCGCACCCGCCTGGCGGCGAAACTGTCCTACACCAACATCGCCTACGCCTTGGCGCCCGACATCTTCACCATGTCGGTCCTGCGTGAAATCTATTGCGCGGCCCTCGGTTACGACGTCGACACCACCAACCTGCAACGCGTCCTCACCCGCCGCAAGGTGATCACACCCACCGGCGCCACCGCCCCGTCCGGCCGGGCGGGCGGTCGCCCCGCCGCCCTCTACCGCTTCACCGACTCCGGACTGCGCGTCACCGACGAATTCGCCGCCCTGCGCCCCCCGAATTAGCGTGGGTGCAAACTGCACCCACGGTGGTAACCTGGTGTTATGTCAAAAGTGATTCAGATTCGCGACGTGCCCGACGATGTCCACGATGCGTTGACGGCCGCAGCCGCAGCGGAGGGTCTGTCGATGACCCGTTATCTACTGCGTGAATTGAATCAGGTGGCTCGGCGCACCCAGATCGTGCGGCACAACAACACGGTGATGCACCGGACTCGCGACGAAGTCGACGCATCCCTGGATCGAGAGACAGTGCTCTCGGTGTTGCGCGAGGGCCGCGGCGAGTGATCGTCATCGATGCCGGGGTGCTCGTAGATCTGATCATCGGAGTTGTCGATCCCGTCTGCTTGGGAGATGAGGAACTGGCCGTACCGCACCTGATCGACAGTGAGGTCACCAATGCCCTACGCCTGCTCGCCCGGCGGCGTGCGCTGACCGAGGAGCAGGCGGATCTGGCATTCGACGGCTTTTCCCAGTTGGTGCTGACCCGGTTTCCCGCGGAACCGCTTCGCCGCCGGATGTGGGAGCTGCGCGGCGATCTGAGCGCCTACGACGCGACCTACGTCGCTCTCGCCGAAGCGCTCGACGCGGCCGCGCTGCTCACCACCGACGCCAGGTTGGCCGCTGCGCCCGGGATCGGATGTCCGGTCAAGGTGGTCTGAGGATCAGCTCAGGCGGTGAGTTCGCGTTGCAGGGGAGTGCGGAAGCGGGGGATGGCGCGGACGTTGCCGAACCACGCTGTGGTGCGGGCGGTTTCGGCATCTATGCGGGCGCGGGTTTCGGCGTCCACGTCCTCGAGCAGGCGGGTGACGACCTCGCCGTCGGAGCGTTGGGCCCAGCCACCGACAATGCGACCGTCGGCCCAGATGGACGGGCCGATATTGCCGTTGGCGTCGAACAGGGCGTGGGCGTGCGGGCCGAGGAACCAGTCGCGCGACTGCCAGCCCATGGGTGTGGGGTCGAGGGCGGGTAGCAGCGCGGCCCACGGTTCGGGCTCCGGGACAGGGGCGAGGTCATCGGCGAGCAGGAGCCCGGTGACACCATCGAGGTCGACCTCGGTGATGTCGAGTTCGGCCAGGGCTTTTCGGACTTCGCCGAGCGTCCAGCCGGTCCACCATTTCAGGTCGGTGATCGGGGCCGGACCGAAGGTGTGGAGCCATCGCCGCACCAGCTCCACCCGCGCCTGCGCGACCGGAACAGGGGAGAAGCCTTGTGGCAGCCAGGTTTCCACCGGCGCCCAGGTGTACTGGCTGCTGGTCCAGCTGCCGTTCGGGCGCCCGCGCACAATGCGGCCCTCGGCGCCCAGCACCACCAGTACCCAGGTGGTGATGCCGGTGGGTTTCGAATACGACTTGCCCGGGGCGGTGTCGACCTGGGTGCGCAAGCGGGGCACCGCCTTGCTCAGCTGCGCGCCGGTCGCCGCGCCGAGCGACAGCAGCGCCGCGTGCGTCTCGGCTTCGACGTCGGCGAGCCAGGTGCCGACCTCGCCGTCGACGACACCGGCCTGCTCGAGGTGACGACCATAGGCGCGGCGTTGTTTGTGGGCGAGCGCATCACAGGTGGAGGCCTGCAGGACCGGCAACAACTCGGTGGGCGCGACGAACATGGTGCGGCGCATGGCGAGTAACCGCAGCAGGGTGCGGTCGTCGTAGAGCGCCCGCTCGACATCGGCGGGAGTGAGATCGGTGCCGCGGGCGCCGACCGACAGGAACACCGTGGCCGGGTCGGTGGCGTGCAGGACCACCATCGAACGGGCGATGTCGACGGGGTCGTTCGCGCGGGCCGACGGCGCGAGCCGGTGCCTGACCGCCAAGCGGGCCCGGCGCTGCGCGATATCGATCGAGAGCATGGGCGGATAGTAGGCGTGGGCACCGACAAGCAACGCGGTTCCGCGGTGCCGCCGCCGGTGGGAACAATGCCGGCGACGCGGTGGTTGTGCGTCGAGGAGACGAGCGGAAAGTTGGTGTGCGATGACCGAGCGTGACGATCGCTGGCTGGGTGAACAGCTGGATCTGGATGCCTATCTGGCCAAGATCGGCTACGACGGGCCGCGCACCGCTTCGCCGGACACGCTGCGCGCGCTGGTGCGCGCCCACACCACCACCATCCCGTTCGAGAATCTCGAGATCCTCCTCGGCCGCAGGATCCCGCTGGACCTGGACACCTTGCAGGACAAGCTGATCCGGCGGCGTCGCGGTGGGTACTGCTTCGAGAACGTCACACTGTTCGCCGCGGTGCTGGAACGGTTCGGTTTCGAGGTGCGTGGCCTCAGCGGCCGGGTCACCATGGGTACCTTCGGCACCGGCGCGATCCGGCCGGCCACCCACGCCCTGCTGCGGGTGCGAACGCCCGGGGACGACCGGGTGTGGATCTGTGATGTCGGTTTCGGCTTCGGCCCACTCGAGCCGTTCGAACTGGTCGAGGGACGCGGGGAGTTCACGATCGGCGCCTGGCGGTTGCGGCTCGAGCGGCACGCGCGGGACTGGGTGCTGTTCCAGTTCGGGCGTGACGGCTGGATCGACCGCTACACCTTCACCGACAATCCGCAGTTCCGCATCGACTACATCGTCGGCAACCACTACGTGTCGACCCACCCGCGCTCGCCGTTCGTCACCCGCCCCTTCATCCAGCGCTTCCGCCCCGAGGTGCATCACGTGCTCGACGATCTGACCCTGATCACCGAGTATCCCGACGGCACCGCCGAGACCCGCGAACTCGAATCGGCCGAACTGCCGAAAGTGCTGGTAGAGGTATTCGACATCGACCTCGACGAGGCCGATGCGGACCTACTCGCCACGGCGCCCTGGCGCACCGGCTAGCCTCGTCAGGGCCGCTCGGCGGTTTGCTTCCACGGTGTCGCTACGGCAAATTGATGGTTACTTGCCGGGAAATATTGCCCCTTCGGGGCCGATTCAGTGGGGTCGTTCGTGCCGAAGGTTCAATCCGCGTTGCCGGTCCAGCCGGACCACACGGTCCGTCGTGGGCCCGCAGCCGCCCGACCCGAGTGGCGAACCGATCTCGACGGGCTGCGCGGACTCGCGATCGCCCTGGTGGTGGCATTCCACGTGTGGGCGGGCCGGGTCTCCGGCGGCGTCGATGTGTTCCTGGTCCTGTCCGGTTTCTTCTTCACCGGCGCGATCGTGCGCGGAGTCGAGCGCCAGGGCCGGGTGGCCGCGCGCAACACCGCCCGGCGCACCCTGCGCAGGCTGACACCCTCGCTGGTGGTGGTGCTGGCCGCGATCGTGGCCGCGACGGTGGTGCTGCGCCCCTACACCCAGCTCGGTGAGACCGCCGCCCAGACGCTGGCCACGATGTTCTACGGCCAGAACTGGTACCTGGCCACCGCCGAACTCGACTACCTGGCGCCCGACCCGTCGGTGAGCCCACTGCAACACCTGTGGTCGATGTCGGTGCAGGGACAGTTCTACCTGGTGATCTTCGCCATTCTGGCCGGTTGGGCGTGGTTGCGCCGACAGGGCCGCGTCGGGCGGCCCGGATTGTTGCTGGCCCTGGCCGGGCTGGGGCTGCTCTCGTTCTGGTACGCCGCCTTCGGCACCTCACAGCACCAGGCCTGGACCTACTACGACAGCGTCGCGCGGGGTTGGGAACTGCTGGCCGGTGCGGCCCTGGCGGTGGCCGCACCCTGGGTGCGCCTGCCCGCCCGCCTGCGTGGTGTCGCGGCCGCGCTCGGATTGCTGATGGTGCTGGCGTGCGGTCCGCTCTTCGACGGGGCCAACCAGTTCCCCGGGGTGGCGGCGCTGTGGCCGGTGGCCGCGGCCTGCCTGGTGATCGTCGCCGGTTTCGGCGTGCACGGCGAACGGCGTGGGGTGGCGAACCGGCTGCTGTCGGGCCGGGTGTGCACCGAACTCGGCGCGCTGGCCTACCCGCTGTATCTGTGGCACTGGCCGATCCTGATCTTCTACCTGGCCGAAACCGGGCGAGTGCGGGCCGGACTCGTCGACGGCCTGGTGGTGATCGGTGTCTCGCTGCTGCTGGCCGTCGCGACCACCCGGCTGATCGAGACACCGTTGCGGCTGCCACCGCGCGGTTCCGCCGCGACACCGAGCCGGGGCGCCGGTGTTCTGGTCGGGGTCCTCGCGGTGACGGTACTGGCTTCGTCGCTGGGCTGGCAGTTGGTGTTGCGGGCCAATCCGGCCGTGCCGCCGCAGGCACTGGACAGCGCCCGGTATCCGGGTGCGGCCGCGTTGCTCAGCGGTGCCGAGTTCGCGCCCGAGACCATGCGTCCCACGGTGTTCGAAGCCCACGTCGACGCCCCGTCACCGACCTTCGACGGCTGCATCACCCCCAACCGGGAGGTGCGCACCTGCACCTACGGTGATCCCACGGCGACCCGCTCGATCGCGCTGGTCGGTGGCTCGCATTCCGAGCACTGGCTGCCCGCACTGGAATTGCTCGGTGTCGAACACGGGTTCCGGGTGGTCTCCTACCTCAAGGAGGGATGCCCGATCGTGCTGGCCGATCAGCCCTCCTACGCCGAGTGGCCCTTCCCCGAATGTCACGAGTGGTCGGTGGAAGTGCTCGACCGGCTGGCGGCCGAACCGCCGGACTGGGTGTTCACCCTGTCGACCCGGTACCGCCAGCAGGGGATCGGCGACGAGGTGCCCGCCGAATACCTCGAGGTGTGGTCGGCGCTGCAGGACCGTGGACTCAACGTGCTCGCGATGCGTGACACCCCGCGGTTGCGCCGCGACGGTGTCCTCTACCGGGCCAACGACTGCCTGGCCCACCGGGGCGACGCCGACAGCTGTGGGCTCGACCGCGCCGACGCCCTCGACCTGGTCGACCCCGCCATGGCACCGGCGGCCGGGTACCCGAACATCCACCTGCTCGACCTGTCCGACGCCGTCTGCCGTCCGCAGCGCTGCCGGGTCGTGGAGGGCAACGTGCTCATCTACCGCGACGAACACCACCTCACCGCCAGCTACGCCCGGTCACTGGCCCCCGAACTCGGCCGGCAGATGTCGGCGGTCACCGGGTGGTGGTGACGCGAGACCCGCACCGGCGCCCGCTGGTCCGGTTACCCTCGGACGCGTGCGCATCCACCGCAAGACACCGGTCCTGCTCTTCGCGCTCGCTCTGCTGCCCGTGGCCTGCTCCTCGGGACCAGAACAACCCGAAACGGTCGCCGACGCGTTCGCCGCCGCGCTGAGCAGCGGTGACGCGGCCGCCGCCGCGGCCCTCACCGACGCACCCGAACAGGCTCGACCCGCACTGACCACCCTGTTCGACAATCTCGGCGAGAACCACACCGTCCGGCTCACCGGCACCGACGACAGCTCCTTCACCTTGGAATCCACCTGGAAGCTCGGCCCCGGCGAACGCCACGAGTGGAACTACACCAGCACCGGGACCGCGATCGAGGACGGCGACTGGAAGATCGACTGGGACCCGGCGACAGTGGCGCCCGGCCTCGAGCTCGGCCCCCTCACCTACAGCCCGGTCTACTCCGAGCCCGCGCGCGTGCTCGACGCCACGGGTGGTGAGCTGATGACTCAGCAGGTGGTGACCCTGGTGAGCGTCGGCCCCGACGCCGATCTGCCCGCGGTGGCCGCCCTGCTGGCCCCGCACGGGATCACCGAGGCGGGGCTCGGTGCCGATCTCGCGGCGGCGCAGGGCAAAGCGATCACCGCCGTCACTCTGCGTGAGTCCGACATCGCACCCGTGCGGCAGGCGCTGACCGAGACACCCGGCGTGACACTGTCGCCACAGACCCGGCTGCTCACCGTCGACAAGACCCTGGCCGGACCCACTCTCGGCGGGCTGGCCGAACTCTGGCAGCAGCAGGCCGACGCCGCCGCCGGCTGGGCGGTGCGCGCCCAGACCGCCGAGGGCACCCAGCGCGTCGCCGGCCCCGACCCCACACCCACCGCCGACCTCGCCACCACCGTCGACATCGATCTGCAGAACGCCGCCGAGGGCGCCCTGGCCCCGCTCACCACCCCCGCCGCGATCGTGGCGCTGCGCCCGTCGACGGGGGAGGTGCTCGCCGTCGCCCAGAACGACCCGGCCGACGCGCAGGGCCCGCTCGCGCTGACCGGGCTCTACCCGCCGGGCTCCACCTTCAAGACGGTCACCGTGTCGGCGGCCCTGCAAGCCGGTGACGTCACGATCGACACCGTGCTGCCGTGCCCGGCCCGCGCCACCATCGAGGGCCGCACCATCCCCAACGACGACAACTTCGACCTCGGCGCGGTCCCACTGATCACCGCCTTCGCGCGCTCGTGCAACACCACCATGGCCGAGCTCGGCGCGCGCCTGCCCGCCGACGGGCTCACCACCGCCGCCGCGCAGCTCGGCCTCGGGGTGGACTATGTGACACCCGGCTTGACGACGGTCACCGGGAGCGTTCCGCCCGCCCGGAACCCGGCCGAACAGGTGGAGTCGAGTATCGGACAGGGCACGGTCACCGCGTCGCCGTTCGGCATGGCGCTGGTGGCCGCCTCGCTCGCGCACGGCTCGGCCCCCGCGCCGGCGATCGTGGCGGGCCGTCCGGGAACCGCGGATCAGGCGCCGGCCCCGGTGCCTCCGGAGGTGACGGCCCAGCTCTCGACCATGATGGCCGAGACCGTGCGCACGGGCACCGCCACCGCACTGCGTGACCTTCCCGGCCTGCTCGGCAAGACCGGCACCGCCGAGTATCTCGACGACCAGCACGCACACGGTTGGTTCGTCGGCATCGATGGTGACCTCGCGTTCGCGGTCTTCGTGGCCGACGCCGGCAGCTCCGGACCGGCGGTCGAGGCAGCGGGACGGATGCTTCGTGTGAAACGATGAGCTATCTCACCCTCCGCAGGCGAGCAATCCCCCCGCTGCCGCACGCGGTCCACACCCAGCGAGCTACACTCGTCGGCGGGCCATACCCATGGTCAATACGCGGGATGTCACAATTTCGAGAAGGTTCGGAGTAGGCGCCATCGATACCGGTCAGAAGATCGCGGAGCATTACCGCCTGGTCGAGCGTATTGGTAGCGGCGGCACAGGCGTTGTATGGCGCGCTGTCGACGAACGCCTCCAACGCTCCGTGGCAGTGAAGCAGATCCACATCAAGCCCAGCCTGCCCGAGGCTGAGCGCGATGTCTTGCGCCAGCGTGCGATTCGGGAGGCCCGCAATGCCGCACGCTTCCAACATCCCAACGCCATCGTCGTTTTCGACATCACCGAACACAACGGTGACCCGTGCCTGGTGATGGAGTACCTCAAGTCGGTGAGCCTCGCCGGTGAACTGGGCCAGAAGGGCCCGTTGCCGCTGCTCGAGGTCGCCCGCATCGGGGAACAGGTCGCTTCCTCGCTGATCGCGGCCCACCAGGCGGGTCTGGTGCACCGCGACGTGAAACCGGGCAACATCCTGCTCGGCGAGCACGGTGAGGTGAAGATCACCGACTTCGGCATCTCCCGCGCAGCCGGTGATGTCACCCTCACCGAAACCGGTCTGATCTGCGGCACCGCCGCCTACCTGGCACCCGAAGTGGCGCGCGGCTCCGATCCGACACCGGCCGCCGACGTGTTCGCGCTCGGCGCCACCCTGTTCCACGCGCTCGAGGGCGAGCCGCCCTACGGTGCCAACGCCAACCCGCTGGCCGTGCTCTACGCCGCCGCCAACGGACAGGTGCGCCAACCGCACAACGCGGGCCCGGCCACCGATTTCCTGCTCGACCTGCTCAACCCGGACCCCCTGGATCGTCCGACGATGACCGAGGCCCGCGACGCGCTGGCCGCGTTCGCCGACGACGAGGACTCGGTGCCCGCCGGGTTCGTGCCCGCCAGTGAGGCTTTCGGGCGCCGCAACTCCGCGGCCGCCACCCAGGTGATCCGGCAACCGGGTCGCCGGGCCTCGCACGCCGGTGCCTCCACCGCCACCACCCGCCAGATCCGGTCGAATCCGCGTCCGCCGGTGCGGCACGACACCGCCGCGCACCCACCGACCCAGGCGCAGCCCGCGCCGACCTCGCACAAGCAGGCAGGCAAGGGGCGTGCGGTGCTGATCGGATCCGGTGTGGGCGCCGTGATCGCCGCGATCGCCGTCGCGATCAGCGCGATGAGCAGTTCGGATTCGGACTCGCCACAGATCCAGGCGAATCCGAGCACCTCGGTGGAGAGCTCGGTCGCGCCCGACCCCACCACCGCGGCCGTGGCGCCGCTCGGTCAGACCACCAATGTCGGCACCGTCGACATCGGCTCGGCCGGCATGCTGGTGGAGAACTTCTTCAGCAACCCGAGTGGCTCGTGGTCGATGCTGACCCCCGCCGCCCAGCAGGTCTACGGCAGCGAAGCCGAGTTCCGTGACTACTGGAACCAGCGCACCATCAATGCCTTCGCCAGTATCACCGGCGGCAACAACGCCGACGGTTCCACCGATATGCGCCTGGCCAGCATCACCATCGACGGTCAGACCAAGTCCATGGTGATGCGCGTGGTGAACGCCGGCGGCGGCCTGCGCATCGACGGCGACACCCGCTGACCCCGCACGTCCCGACAGCCGAGCACGCCTGTGCTCGGCTGTCGGTCGTTCAGCACGTCAGTGGCCTCGGTACGGGAAAATCGAGCACTGCCGTGGGACGTCGCCGGGTGGCGTGGCGAGCTTCACCGCGTGCGGGCGGGATCTGCCGGAAAACCGATGGTGACCGACCATTAGGCTGGTACCTGACCTGAGCCCAGCACAGAACAGGACAGCACCCCGATATGACTACCCGCATCGAGCTCGCCCGCGTTGATCTGCGCGGTCGTACTCCTTCCGCTGCCGAGCTGCGCACCGCGCTGCCGCGCGGAGGGGTCGACGTCGACTCGGTGCTGCACCATGTGCGGCCGGTCGTCGAAGACATTCGTGACCGGGGCGCCGAGGCCGCGCTGGACTACAGCGAGAAGTTCGACGGTGTGCGGCCCGGCGCGGTCCGGGTGCCGGTCGGCGAGCTGACCAAAGCCCTCGACGAGCTGGATCCCGCCGTACGCGCCGCCCTCGAGGTCGCGATCGAGCGGACCAGGAAGGTGCACGCCGACCAGCGCCGCACCGATTCGGTCACCGAGGTGGTGCCCGGCGGCACCGTCACCGAGAAGTGGGTGCCGGTGGAGCGGGTGGGGCTGTACGTGCCCGGCGGCAATGCCGTCTACCCGTCGTCGGTCGTGATGAACGTCGTCCCGGCCCAAGCCGCGGGCGTGGAGTCACTGGTCGTGGCCTCCCCGCCGCAGGCGCAGTTCGGTGGACTGCCGCACCCGACGATCCTGGCGGCCGCCGCGCTGCTCGGCGTCGACGAGGTGTGGGCGGTCGGTGGCGCGCAGGCCGTGGCGCTGCTGTCCTACGGCGGCACCGACACCGACGGCGGTGCGCTCGAACCCGTCGACCTCATCACCGGTCCGGGCAACATCTATGTGACCGCGGCCAAGCGGCTGTGCCGCGGGCTGGTCGGTATCGACGCCGAGGCCGGACCCACCGAGATCGCCGTGCTGGCCGACGCCACCGCCGACCCGGTGCACGTGGCCGCCGACCTGATCAGCCAGGCCGAACACGATGTGCTGGCCGCGAGCGTGCTCGTCACCGATTCGGTGGCGCTGGCCGACGCCGTCGACGCCGCCGTGAACGCTCAGCTGGCCGTGGTGAAACACCACGATCGGGTGCGGGAAGCGTTGCGCGGCAAGCAGTCCGGGATCGTCCTCGTCGACGGCATCGCCCAGGGACTGCGCGTGGTCGACGCCTACGCCGCCGAACACCTCGAGATCCAGACCGTCGACGCCGCGGCCGTGGCGGCACGAGTCCGCAGCGCGGGCGCCATCTTCGTCGGGCCGTGGGCGCCGGTGAGCCTGGGCGACTACTGCGCCGGCTCCAATCACGTGCTGCCCACCGCCGGCTGCGCGCGGCACTCCTCCGGACTGAGCGTGCAGACGTTCCTGCGCGGTATCCACATCGTGGAGTACACCGAGGCCGCGCTGAAGGATGTGGCCGGACACGTGGTGGCGCTGGCGAACGCGGAAGACCTGCCCGCGCACGGCCAGGCCGTGCAGGCGCGTTTCGAGGCGCTGTCATGAGTGCGGCGATCATGTGCGCGCACATGCCGCAGCCGGGCGTCGGCGAGGCGCTGGCATGAGCACTCCCACCGTGCCGGGCGCCTCGGCCACCCTGGACCAGCTGCCGCTGCGCGCGAACCTACGCGGCAAATCCCCTTACGGCGCACCGCAATTGAGTGTGCCGGTGCAGCTCAACACCAACGAGAACCCGCACCCGCCGAGCCGCGCGCTGATCGACGACGTCGCCGAATCGGTGCGCGCCGTAGCCGCCGACCTGCACCGCTACCCCGACCGCGACGCCGTGGCGTTGCGCCGTGAGCTGGCCGAATACCTGACCCGCCAGACCGGCATCGCGGTCGACACCACGAACGTGTGGGCGGCCAACGGGTCCAACGAGATCCTGCAGCAACTACTGCAGGCCTTCGGTGGGCCGGGCCGCAGCGCGCTGGGTTTCGTGCCCTCGTATTCGATGCACCCGATCATCTCCGAGGGCATCGACACCGAGTGGGTCGAGGCGACGCGCAGTGCCGACTTCTCCCTCGACATCGACTACGCCGTTGCCCAGATCACCGAACGCCGCCCCGACGTGGTGTTCGTGACCAGCCCGAACAACCCGACCGGGCACAGCATCGCGCTCGACGAACTCGAACGCCTGCTCGACGCCGCGCCCGGCATCGTGGTCGTGGACGAGGCCTACGGCGAATTCTCGGCCGCACCCAGCGCGATCACCCTCATCGATCGGTACCCGACCAAGCTGGTGGTCACCCGCACGATGAGCAAAGCCTTCGCCTTCGCCGGCGGACGCCTGGGCTATCTGGCCGCCTCGCCCGCGGTGATCGACGCGATCCTGCTGGTACGCCTGCCGTACCACCTGTCGGTGGTCACCCAGGCCGCCGCCCGCGCGGCGCTGCGCCACGCCGACGAAACCCTGGCCGGCGTCGCGGAACTGGCGGCTCAGCGCGACCGGGTCGCGGCCGCCCTGACCTCGCTCGGGTTCGAGGTGATCCCCAGCGACGCGAATTTCGTGTTGTTCGGCCGGTTCACCGACGCCGCACAGGCTTGGCAGCACTACCTCGACGCCGGAGTCCTCATCCGCGACGTCGGCATCCCCGGTCATCTGCGCGCCACCATCGGCCTGGCCGCCGAGAACGACGAATTCCTGCGTGTGAGCCGCGACATCGCCGCCACCGACCTCACCCACTGACCGCTGGAGGCAACCGATATGAGCAGAACAGCGCGGGTGGAACGCGTCACCAAAGAATCCAGCATCCTCGTGGAACTGAACCTCGACGGCACCGGGCAGACCGAGATCTCCACCGGGGTGCCGTTCTACGACCACATGCTCACCGCGCTCGGCGCGCACGCCGGGTTCGACCTGGTCGTGCGCGCCGAGGGCGATATCGAGATCGAGGCCCACCACACCGTGGAGGACACCGCGATCGTGTTCGGGCAGGCGCTCGCGCAGGCTCTGGGTGACAAGAAGGGCATCCGCCGCTTCGGCGACGCGTTCATCCCGATGGACGAAACCCTCGCCCACGCCGCCGTCGACGTCTCCGGCCGGCCCTACTGTGTGTTCACCGGCGAACCGGAACACCTGGTGCACACCATCATTCCGAGCGCGGGCCCGGGCGCCTCGTACTCGACGGTGCTCAACAAGCACGTGTTCGAGTCGATCGCGCAGAACGCGCGGATCGCCCTGCACGTGCGGGTGCTCTACGGCCGCGACCAGCACCACATCACCGAGGCCGAATTCAAGGCTGTCGCGCGAGCTCTGCGGGCCGCCGTCGAACTCGACCCGCGCGTCACCGGCGTGCCGTCGACGAAGGGTGTGCTGTGAAATCTCTCGTTCTGCTCGACTACGGCTCGGGCAACCTGCACTCGGCCGAACGCGCGCTGGTGCGCGCCGGTGCGCAGGTGCAGGTCACGGCCGACCCCGACGCCGCGCTGGCCGCCGACGGTCTGGTCGTCCCCGGTGTCGGCGCGTTCGCCGCGTGCATGGCGGGGCTGCGCGAGGTGCGCGGTGAACGCATCATCGGGCAGCGCCTCGCCGGTGGCCGCCCCGTGCTGGGCATCTGCGTGGGCATGCAGATCATGTTCGACCGTGGTGTCGAGTTCGGCGTGGAAACCGAAGGGTGCGGCGAATGGCCGGGCGTCGTCGCGGGCCTGGACGCCCCCGTGCTCCCGCACATGGGTTGGAACACGGTGAAAGCCCCCGCCGACAGCACCCTGTTCGCCGGCATGGACGCCGACACCCGCTTCTACTTCGTCCACTCCTACGCCGCCCAACAGTGGGAACTCCCCGCAGCCGACCACATCGCCCCGCCGAAACTCACCTGGGCCGAACACGGTGTGCCGTTCCTGGCCGCCGTCGAGAACGGCCCGCTCTCGGCCACCCAGTTCCACCCGGAGAAGTCCGGTGACGCGGGAGCGCAGTTGCTGCGCAACTGGATCGGGTCGCTGTAGTTCAGAAGAGTTCTACACCTGGCGGTTTCGTTGTCGAACAGCGGGACGAACCGGATCGTCGGTCAGAAACTCGCCGACCAGGCTCACGCATCGTGGTGCGTCGTCGAACCAGGGAGCGTGACCGCCCGGCACCACGGTCAAACGTGCGCCGGGGATCTTCGCCACGGACGGTCGTGCTCGATCAGGTGAGCTGAAGATGTCGTCTTCGCCCCAGACGAACAGTGCCGGGACGTCTATTCGTGCGAGTTCGCCGTCGGTGAGGACATTTTCCGGCCGTGCGGCCCGGCCTTGGATCAGGCGGCGCAGGAGGGCTCGGTAGGACGCGGCCTGGCCGGGCAGCCGCAGCGGTAGGCGGTGCAGATCGAGCAGGTCATCCGACATCGCGCGTGCCGCGTTCACGCCGATTGCCTCGGTGAGAGCGAATCGTGCGACGAACCGAGGCGACGGGAGGCGCATGAGGATCTCGTCGAAACGGCCTCGGATCGGGGAGGTCAGGGATTCGAATTCGGCGATGACGCGGGTTCCGGGTATGGCGGTGGCGGGCGTGGCGACAATCGCCGCTCGCGATACGCGGTCAGGCATGTCGAGCATCGTCCAGAGAGTGAACAGACCACCCAGGGAGCTGCCGACGAAGGCGGCCCGATCTATGTCGAGTGCGTCGAGGGTGCCGGTGACGACGTCGACCGACAGTGCGCGGAGTGTGCGGCCCTGCCAGGTGTAGGGCGGGGCGAGGCTGTGGCCGGGGAGGTCGATCAGGATGTGGTGGAACCCGGGGAGGCCGCCCACCAGTGGCGCCATTCCCATCGCCGGCGCCGAGATGCCGTTGATGTGGACCAGCGGCGCACCTTCGCCGGACGTCAGGACACGCACCTGTACTCCGGGTTCGCTCAGCGTGAGCATGCGCTCGGTGATCGTGAGTCCGTATGTGGCGGCAACGCGTTGTTCGGCTGCGCGGATCCTGTGCCCGAGGCGCTGTTTGCTCATACCACCACTGTCGGGCTCGAATGAGGTGGGCGTCTTGGACGAATGTTCCGGTCAGGTCGCGGCGAGGGCGCCCGGAGTGACTCCGGCGAAGGTCGACATGTCGCGGTGCAGGTGGGATTGATCTGAATAACCGCACGTGACAGCGGCTTCGGCGATGGTCCGGCCGGTCAGTAGCAGCTCGAAAGCGGAGCGGAACCGGACCACCATGGCAGCCCGTTTGGGTGTTACGCCGACCTGTGCGGTGAACCTCGACCACACGCGTTTTCGGCTCCAACCGGTCAGTTCGGCCAGCTCCCGGACCCGCACCGCACCCTTGTCTGTGACGATCCGGTCCCAGCACGCGACGACTTCGGGGTCGGCAGTCCTGCTCGATTCCTGTGCGACGAGAAACTTCGTGGTCACCGCGAACCGGTCCGCCCACGTTGCTGATTCGGACAGACGCTCGCGCAGCAGCGGCGCCGCTGAACCCCAGATATCGTCCAGCCCGATCAGCGTGCCGTCCAAGTCGGTCGGTGCGGCATCGAGCAGGCGGTAGGCGGTGATCGGCGACATCCGCAGCTCGACGCATTCGACGCGCTCCGAATGAACATGGCGGATACCGGGAAGGAGACCGGCGACCAGCCCATCGGAGGCGGACCTTCGGACGACACCCTCGCTCGTCAGGGGACGGTCCCCGAACTGGATTACCACCGTGACCGCGGGTCGAGCGAAGACCCGCATTGCGCGCCCCACCGCCGCGCGATCGCGAAACCCGTCCATCGAAACGCCCAACGGCACAGGACCGGTCGACTGAGCCAACTCCCAGCCCACCTCGAGCTCACGTTCGGACATGATCGGCCGCACGCTTCGACGATACGGGTGCGGTCGTGGATGCGGCGGAGGCCGTGTAGTTCTGCCGGCGAACTGGGACGCACGCGGATTCCGCTGTCGCTCACTCATCGTGCGGCCGTTGACACAATCGGCGGGGGCGCCGGTGGCGGGCTGGTCCGTTCGCGATGTCACGGGTTGTCGAGCTGGGCGTTGTCGGCGGCTTCGGTGCCCGCGTCCCAGCCGAGTGCGCTGCGGATCGTGATGCCCTTGGTGCGGGCGGTGGGGAAGTAGGTGTCGAAGGCCCGGTCGACGCGCTGTTGGTGGGAGGCGAGGGCGGGGAGCAGGCGGGCGGGTTCGGCGGCTTCGGCGATCGTCGCCTCGGCGGCTCTGGTGAGGTGCTCGCCGATCCTGGTGGCGTAGGCGGTGAGGAAGGCCTTGCGGTAGTGGCGGGAGCGGGCTTGCTCGGTGGTGGCGTTGTCGATCATCGCGCGGGTGGCCTGGACCAGCAGGGAGGTGGTGAGGATTTCGACGGCGTCGAGATCGGTGTCGTCGCCGACCACCGTGACGAAACCCCAGTCGGCGACGAAGATCGCGCGAGCACGGTTGGCTCCGGCCACCCGGTCGACCAGGAGGGCTTTGGCGTCGGTGTAGGGGGTGTCGAGCCAGATCCGGCGCGCGGTGGGCAGATCGGGGTCGATGCGCCCGGGGGCGAGCAGGGCGCGGTCGATGGCGTATTTGGTCATGAGTTCCTGCGCCTTGGCGGAGAGGGTTTCGGCTTCCTCGGCGAAGGAGGTGGACTCGGCCTTGGCCAGCAGACCGCGGACCCGGCCGAGGGTCCTCTCGTCGACATGGTGGTGGGCGGTGTGGTTGCCGGTGCCGGGCCGCGGGATGATCTGCTCGAGTTCCGGGAGTTCGACGAGCAGGGCCAGGGCGTGCAGCGCCGCGGTGAGAGCTTCCGCGGCGGTGAGCAGTGTGCGCTCGGCCCACTGGTCGAGATGCGGGCGCCCGGATGTCCACCACACGGTGGCGTGCAGTGCGTCCAGTTGTGACTGCCAGACCTCGTCGACGGATTCGGCGGCGAACTCGGCGCGGTGCTCGGCCATCAGGTCGGTCAGGTAGCCGAGCGCGAACTCGTCGACGCGGCGGCGTGCGGCCTCGTGCACGTCGGCGGGCGACCAGCCGAACTCGAAGGCGCGGGCGATGATTCGCCGCGCCGCCAGCTGGACACCGAGGCCCGGCTGCGCATCGGCGACCTGGGCGACGAATCGGTCGATCGCCTGCTCGTCACCCTGCGCCGCGAGGAACGCGACGGTCGCGATCGCCTCGGCAACCTGCGACGGGTCACCGGAGAGTGCGGCGTCTACCGGAAGCCCGGGAGACGCGGCAGGCTTACGTCCGGTACGGCGGCGACGATTCTGCTTGGCCAACGGTGTCGATCCTGTTCGTGGAGGTAGCTGCCGGGGCATGGGCGCGGCGTCCATTGTCGCGCCAGGTCACGGGGGTGCCGCGGGCAGTGTCGAAAGCCGACGCGGGGCTGGCGATCACTGGGGTCGGCGTGGCGTGATCGGGCCGGGCTGATTCGGGCCGGCGTGGCGTGATCGGGTCGAGTCGGCGTGGCGTGGCGTGACCGGCTCGGGTTGGGTCGGCGTGGCGGGGTGTGGCGTGATCGGGTCGGGCCCAAGGAAATCCGACCGTAGGCGGATTCGGGACACCACTCGGCGAGCCTAGGCTGACGGTATGAGCTACCGGGGGATGTTGATCCGAGAACGGGCCGAGTTGGTCGAACTGCTGCGCGGGTTGAGCGAGCAGGAGTGGGAGACGCCGTCGCTGTGTGCGGGCTGGCGGGTGCGCGATGTCGTCGGGCACCTGCTGCAGGACACGCTGGGACCGCTGAGCTACGCGGCTGTGGTGGTGAAGAACGGTGGGTCGGTGAACCGGATCAACAATGCGCTCGCGCAGTCGTCGTCGGATCTGTCGACCGATCAGTTGGTGGACAAGCTCGACAAGGAATCCGGTCGGCTGTCGAGGTTTGCGCCCCGCCTCATGCTCTCCGACCTCGTCGTGCACCACCAGGACATCCGCCGCCCGCTGAACCGGCCCCGCACCATCGCCCCCGACCGCCTCGCCGCCGTCCTGTCCTACCCCGACCCCTTCGCCTTCCCCGGCAGGTTCACCAAGGGTCTGCGCTTCACCGCCACCGACATCGACTGGACCTCGGGCGCCGGCCCGGAGGTTCGCGGCCCGGGTGAGGCCATCGCACTGGCCATGGCGGGCCGCCCTGTCGCACTCGACGACCTCACCGGCGACGGAGTCCCCGAACTCCGCCGCCGCCTCGGCTGACTCAGTTCGGCAGCGCCGAGTTCATCTCGTTCACCAGCCAGCGGCCCCAGTCATTGTTCAGCCGCATGGTGACGGCGAAATGATTGCGGCCGGACACACCGGCCCTGGTGGTCACCTGCGTCATGGTCACCATGATCTCGGCGTTGAGGAGGTCACCGCTGCGCACCCCACAGGTCGCGCTCTCCAGGTACGCCGAGACCTCGCGTTCCCGCATCAGCGCGCTGAGCGGCTCCTTCGCACCGATGAACTGGGTGCGGAGGTCGCCGGAGCTGCGGTCGATGACTCGCTGAAAATAGCCGTCGAGATCGTGCGCGGAGTCGTAGGTGGACACTTCGCGCGCGAAGTCGCACGCGGCTGACCGGGCGTGCTCGGGGGTGAACGCCGACGCGCTCGGGGCCGCGATGACCCCGGCGAGCGCCAAGGTACCGAGCAGACCACTCAGAACTGCAGAACGTGACACTGACTCTTCCTTCGATAGGACACAGACGACGCGGACCCGCGCGTCGCCTGGACTCTATCCGAGCAGTGCGTTCGAGGCGGTAAATGCTTGCCGCCCAAGGGAATCGGACGCTGCCTCGCCGGCCCGTGATGATGGCGGTACGCAACTCCGGTAATCCCACCGCAACGAGTGTGGCAAATTGTTCGACAGGAATGGTGGAATTTCTTCTGGAAAAAAGAGAATGCGGTGACGTGCACCGAGCACGTCACCGCATTCTCTTTCGTACCGGACCGGGGTGGGCCCGGTCAGTTCAGAGCATTCTAATTCATTCGGCGGGGGCGTTGAGTTCGCGAGCGCCGAGCAGAATGTCGATGATGTTGACGCCACCGCTGGTGAGGCCGTCGAACGCCGAGCTGCCGGTGTCGAGCAGTTCCGCGCCGGCGAGCGCGGCGGCCGAACCGGTGCCTGCCGCGGCCGAGCCGGTGGCGGCCAGGCCGGTCACCGCGGGGGCGGCAGCGGCGGAACCGGTCACCGCGGGGGCGGCGGCAGCGGAGCCGGTGGCGCCGGCCGCACCGGCGGCACCTGCACCGGCGGAGCCGGAGGCGCCGAGGGCAGCGGATCCGGTGGCGCCCAGGGCGGCCGAGCCGGTGGCGCCGAGTGCGGCCGAACCGGTGAAGGCGTTGGCGGCGGCGGCGGGGCCGAGCACGGCGAAGGCGACGGCAGTGGCGGCGGCGAGAGTCTTGCGAGACATGAGAATCCTTTCGGCCTGCGTGGCACAGGCTGGTAACGCAGAAGTGTGGTGCGGCGATGTACTCGGTAGGGGCTGTTGTACCTGCCGACAAAATGGAAGTTACTCGATTCCGGAAACGAATCGCTAATTTCGGACGCGTGGTGATTGTCACCATTAATAGTTGGGAAACGGAATGTTTCCGCAGGTTAACCGCGCCTGTTCGATGGATCACATAAGGCTCAGCGCATAAATGGCTACCCGAATTCTGTAAATCGGCAAATCCGTGGCATATCCTGCTGCCGTTCGGCGCCCGGATACCGGAGGCACCGCCGGTGTCGGCCGGAGTGACACAGAGCGCACCCATGTGGACCGTTGCGGGCCCGCCGTCCCTGACCTACTAGTCTGATCGCGTGAGTCTTGTGCTGTTGCCCGCCGTCGATGTAGCCAATGGTGAGGCCGTGCGCCTCGTGCAGGGAGAGGCCGGTAGCGAAACCAGCTACGGGTCGCCTCGCGATGCGGCGTTGGCGTGGCAGCAGGCCGGCGCCGAATGGGTGCATCTGGTCGATCTGGACGCGGCCTTCGGCAAGGGCAGCAACCGGGACCTGATCGCCCGGGTCATCGGCGAACTCGACGTGAAAGTCGAACTGTCCGGCGGTATCCGTGACGACGAATCGCTGCGGGCGGCACTGGCCACCGGTTGCGCGCGGGTCAACATCGGCACCGCCGCGATCGAGAACCCGCAGTGGTGCGCCCGGGTGCTCGGCGAATACGGCGACCGGATCGCGGTGGGGCTCGACGTCAAGCAGATCGATGGCGAATGGCGGCTGCGTGGACGCGGCTGGGTCACCGACGGCGGCGACCTGTGGGAGGTGCTCGAACGTCTCGAAAGCGACGGGTGCGCGCGCTATGTCGTCACCGACGTCTCCAAGGACGGCACCCTGACCGGCCCCAACCTCGACCTGCTGAGTCAGGTCGCCAATGCCGCCGAAGCGCCGGTGGTCGCCTCGGGCGGTATCTCGGTACTCGACGACCTCGTCGCGATCGCCGGCCTGGCCGACGACGGTGTCGAAGGCGCCATCATCGGCAAGGCGCTCTACGCGGGCCGGTTCACCCTGCCCGAAGCCCTGGCCGCGGTGCGCTGACACCCACCGATGAATGCCGCGCCGAACACCGCCGAACTGACCGACCTGCTGGCCGTGGCCACCCGGGTACTGGACGAGATCGTCCCGCGCTTCGTCGAGGGTGTCGGTGCGCCGAGTGCGGTGACCAAGGGCCACAACGACTTCGCCACCGAGCTCGACCTCGAGCTGGAACGCACCATCTCCGCCGAACTCCAGCAGCGCACCGGTATCGCGGTGCACGGCGAGGAATTCGGTGGTCCCGCACTGACCTCGGGCACGGCCTGGGTGCTCGACCCGATCGACGGCACGTTCAACTACTCCTCCGGCCACCCCATGTCGGGCACTCTGCTGGCGTTGGTGCACGAGGGTGACCCGGTGGTCGGGCTGACCTGGCTGCCGGTGCTCGGGCGCCGCTATGCGGCGGTGGTGGGCGGACCGGTGTATCTCGACGGTGTCGCGCTGCCGCGGCTGGAGCCGGCCAAACTCGCCGACGCCATGATCGGTTTCGGCACCTTCAACCTCGACTCCGCGGGTCGCATCCCCGGTCAGTTCCGGTTCGACCTGCTCGGCGCGCTCAGCCGGCTGTCCTCACGGGTGCGCATGCACGGCGCCACCGGCATCGACCTGGCGTTCACGGCCGCCGGGGTGCTCGGTGGGGCCATCGTGTTCGGCCACCATCCCTGGGACAACGCGGCCGGGGTCGCGCTGGTGCGCGCGGCGGGCGGGGTGGTCACCGACCTGGCCGGCGCACCCTGGACCATCACCTCCGGTTCGGTGCTGGCCGCCGCGCCCGGTGTGCACGAAGAACTCCTGGACATGATCTGCACGGTCAGCGACGAAGAACGAGGATGAATCCGATGGCTACCAGCACTCAGCCCGCCACGCTGGCCGTCCGCGTGATCCCCTGCCTGGATGTGGACGCGGGCCGGGTGGTCAAGGGCGTCAACTTCCAGAACCTGCGCGACGCGGGCGACCCGGTGGAACTGGCCGCCACCTACGACGCGCAGGGCGCCGACGAATTGACCTTCCTCGACGTCACCGCCTCCACCGGCGACCGCTCCACCATGCTCGACGTGGTGACCCGCACCGCCGAACAGATCTTCATCCCGCTCACCGTCGGCGGTGGCGTGCGCACCGTGGCGGACGTGGACCGGTTGTTGCGCGCGGGTGCGGACAAGGTGTCGGTGAACACCGCCGCCATCGCCCGCCCCGAGGTGCTCTCGGAGATGTCGCAGCGCTTCGGCTCGCAGTGCATCGTGCTCTCGGTCGATGCCCGCACCGTGCCCGACGGTCAGCCCGACACTGCGTCCGGCTGGGAGGTCACCACCCACGGCGGCAAACGCGGCACCGGTATCGACGCCGTCGAATGGGCCGTCCGCGGCGCCGAGCTCGGCGTCGGCGAGATCCTGCTGAACTCGATGGACGCCGACGGCACCAAAGCAGGCTTCGACCTGCCGATGATCGCTGCCGTGCGCGCCGCGGTGCACGTCCCCGTGATCGCCAGCGGTGGCGCGGGCACCGTCGAACACTTCCCGCCCGCGGTCCACGCCGGCGCCGACGCCGTGCTGGCCGCGAGCGTGTTCCACTTCGGCGACCTCACCATCGGTCAGGTGAAGGCAGCCATGCGTGCCGACGGCCTCACCATCCGCTGATTCCGCGCCGGCCGGACGCACCGCGTCGAATCGCGGACTGTTATAAACGACGGATGAGTCTGGATCCCGCCATCGGTGCACGTCTCAAGCGTAACGAGGCCGGGCTGATCGCCGCGGTCGCGCAGGAGAAGTCGACCGGTGCTGTGCTGATGATGGCGTGGATGGACGACGAGGCGCTGGCCCGCACGCTCGAAACCCGGCAGGGCACCTACTATTCGCGGTCCCGGCAGCAGTACTGGGTCAAGGGGGAGACCTCCGGGCACACGCAGTACGTGCACGAGGTGCGGTTGGACTGCGACGGCGACACGGTCGTACTGATCGTCGATCAGCAGGGCGCGGCCTGCCACACCGGCACCCACACCTGCTTCGACACCGACGTCCTGCTGGCCGAAGAACCGCGCTGACATGACCGTGGCCGAAGTCCGGCCGAGCTCGCCGCACTCGCGAACCCGAAGATCCGCGCGGTCAACGTGGATCGCCGAAATGGTGCGCAGGCAGAGCACCTAATCGCAGTCCTCGGCCAGCACCCGGGTGAGCCGGGCGGACAGCGTCTCGCCGAGGTCGGCCAGGCGGGCGATCTGGTCGGGGTCGAGTCCGTCGAGTACCAGCTTGCGCACCGCGTCGACATAACCGGGGGTGGCGGCGAGGACCTTCTCGAAACCTTCGTCGGTGAGTACTGCGTGCACCCCGCGCCGGCCCGCGGTGGAGTCGCGGTGCGCCCAGCCGAGGCGTTCGAGCTTCGACACCACATGCGACAGGCGTGATAGCGAAGCATTTGCCTTGTGGGCGAGGTCACTGAGTTGCATGCGGTGCCCGGCCTCTTCCGAGAGCAGGCTCAACACCCGGAACTCGAAATGGGTGAGCCCGGATTCTCGCTGCAATCGGGTGTCGAGCGCGCCGGGTATCCGAGTCATCAGGGCCACGATCGCCTGCCACGCGCGTTGCTCCACCGGGTCGAGCCACTGGGTCATCGCCGGGGCCGCCTCGCGGGTAGGCGGAGGTGAAGGAGTGGGACGCGCACCGAACAAAGTTTGCCACGACGTCGCTGCGGCGTCCGCTGGTTGGCCGCGGTCGTGAGGTCACTCACAGCGCCGCGGGTGCGGGCGCCTGGTGGTAGCGGGGCCTACAGTTCGTCCGGCGTTGTCGGTGGGGCGGGCGGTGCGGTGGTGGTCTGTTCGGCCTTGGCTGCCCGGTGACGGCTGTAGCCGCGCTTGCCCATCAGCCCCACCACCAGTGCGAACAGCACGGCAGCGACGATCGCGCCGACCAGGCAGGCGCCGCGGAACGCGGGAGCGTCGACATCGAGGATGCGCTCACCGGCGTGCGCGGCATTGTTGCCACCGAGCACGATCGTGAGGGTCATCAGGTTCGGCAGCGAGACGAGCAATGCGATGATCACCGCGGCACCCGCCGTGAACTTGCCGCCCCGGCGCCGCCATACGCGTACCGCCAGCAACAACAACAGCAACGGGATCAGGGTGAACAGCAGGCCGAACACCAGACCCCACCAGATGCCCTGGGTGAAGCTGCCGTGCACCAGGCCGGCCAGCCGCTGCGCCCACCAGCGCGGGATGAACGAGGCCAGGATGAAATAGGCGATCACCAGGACCGCGGCCGTGGCCAGCGTCATGATCGCGCGATTACGCCAGACGGTTGCCGTGGACTTCTGACCGCTCGACTGCACCTCGCCGGTTGTCATGGCATCAGCGTAAGTGCGCGAGAGCCCGACGCCTCGACCCTGCGCCCGGCGTTTCCTGCCCGGATCTACTCCGCGGCCGTGGCGCGTTCGCGCAGGAAGCGCAGCGCCTCGTCGGCGTGTACCGCCGCGCGCAGTTCGCCGGTCACGATCTTCAGGACCGTGCGATCGGTGTCGATGACGAAGGTGTGCCGCTTGACCGGGGCCAGTTTGCCCAGCAGCCCGCGCTTGACGCCGAAGCTCGCGGCCACCGCGCCGTCGCTGTCGGAGAGCACGGGGTAGTCCAGCCGCTGCTTACCGGCGAAACCGGCCTGCACCTCGACGCTGTCGGTGCTGATCCCGGCACAGGAGGCGCCGAGTGCGGCGAACTCGGCGCTCAGATCGCGGAAGTGGCAGGCCTCGGCGGTGCACACGGGGGTATTGGCCGCAGGGTAGAAGAACAGCACCAGCGGGCCGGCGGAGAGCAGGCCGTCCAGGGAGCGGAGCTCGGCGGACTGGTCGGGGAGTTCGAACTGGGGAGCGGGCTGGCCTGGCTGCATGCCACGACCCTAACGGCCGGTAGGGGCGGGCGGAAGATCCCCGTCCGCCGAGGCGGAACGGGGATCTCGACCGCAACAGCGCTACTGGCGTTGCAGCAGCGCCTTGATCTTCGGGTGGCGAATTTCCATCACGTCGAGGATGCCGTGCGCGCGCAGCATCGGTTCGAGTTTCAGGAGGCGATCACGGTGTGCTTCGTACTCGTCGGGAAAGGACTTCTCGTCGAGGTCCTGCATGGCGATGGCGTAGGTGACGAACGATGTGAGCGCGTTCGCCGTGGCCTGCTGGCCGGGACCGTGGTACTGCTGCGACGGGACGACCACTCGGCCGTCCGGTGCGCCCTGGTGCGAGGGGTACAACATTGCTCCTCTCGGAAAAAAGGGATACCGCATGCGACATGGAACGCGCGCGAGTGTAGTGATGCCGGTCACGGCGGCTTTCGGCGCGGGGGTCGGGTCAGCGCGCGGCCGTGCGGGCGGGCCTGGGATGATGAACCCATGCAGGGCGCGTCGACACCAACCACCACGACCCGCGACCAGTTCCGGCTGCTCGCCGCCGAACACCGAGTGGTCCCGGTGACCCGAAAGGTGCTCGCCGACTCCGAAACTCCGCTCTCGGCCTATCGCAAGCTGGCCGACGACCGGCCGGGCACCTTCCTGTTCGAGTCCGCGGAGAACGGCCGCTCCTGGTCGCGCTGGTCGTTCATCGGGGCGGGCAGCCCCTCGGCGCTGACCGTCGTCGACGGCGAGGCGGCCTGGCTGGGCACGGTGCCCGCCGACGCGCCCGCCGGCGGTGACCCGCTGCGCGTGCTGCACGAGACACTCGAACTGCTGCGCACCGAACGTCTGCCCGGCCTGCCGCCGCTCACCGGCGGAATGGTCGGCTACCTCGGCTACGACGCTGTGCGCCGGATCGAACGCCTACCCGAACACGCCACCGATGACCTGCGGCTGCCCGAACTGGTGCTGATGCTGGCCACCGACCTGGCCGCGTTCGACCATCACGAGGGCGCGATCACCCTCATCGCCAACGCGGTGAACTGGAACGGCACCGACGAGCACGTCGACGCCGCCTACGACGACGCCGTCGCCCGCCTGGACAAGATGACCGCCGCGCTGGCCGCCCCGGCCGCCTCGACGGTGTCGGTCTTCGACCAGCCCGAACCCGACTTCCTGCGCAGGCGCAGCACCGAGGAGTTCGGTGCGGGTGTGCGCAGGCTGATCAAGGAGATCGAGGCGGGCGAAGCCTTCCAGGTGGTGCTCTCGCAGCGCTTCGAGATGGACTACACCGGCTCCCCGCTGGCGGTGTACCGGATGCTGCGCGCCTCCAACCCCAGCCCGTACATGTATCTGATGCACATCCCCGACGGCGACGGCGGCACCGCGTTCTCCATCGTCGGGTCCAGTCCCGAATCGCTGGTCAGTGTGAAAGACGGGGTGGCCACCACGCACCCGATCGCGGGCACCCGGTGGCGCGGGGCCAGCGCCGAGGACGACATCCTGCTCGAGAAGGACCTGCTGGCCGACGACAAGGAGAACGCCGAGCACCTGATGCTCGTCGACCTGGGCCGCAACGATCTGGGCCGGGTGTGCCGGCCGGGTACCGTGCGCGTCAGCCAGTACCGCCACGTCGAGCGCTACAGCCACGTGATGCACCTGGTCTCGACGGTGTCGGGGCAACTGGCCGAGGGCAAGGTCGCGCTAGACGCGGTGCGGGCCTGCTTCCCGGCGGGCACGCTGTCGGGGGCGCCGAAGGTGCGCGCGATGGAGCTGATCGACGAACTCGAGCCGACCCGGCGCGGTGTGTACGGCGGTGTGGTCGGCTACCTGGACTTCGCCGGTGACGCCGACACCGCCATCGCCATCCGCACCGCGCTGCTCAAGGACGGCACCGCCTATGTGCAGGCCGGTGCGGGAGTGGTCGCCGACTCCGACCCGATCGCCGAGGACACCGAGGCGCGCAACAAGGCGATGGCGGTGCTCAAGGCGATCGCCGCCGCGCAGACCCTGCGGACCTATGACGGCGATCCGGTATGAGCGAGCAGCGTGACACCGCGCCGGCGGCCAAGCCGGTCGTCCCGGTGGTCCTGCTGGCCCTGGCCGCCGCCGGGCTCTGGGCCTGTTCGCGGTTGACGTGGGTGACGGTGCGCTCCGCCGACGGGCTCACCGAACCGCGCACCGACGAACTCAACGGTGGCGTCTGGTTCGGCGCGCTCACTCCGCTGGCCCTGGTGCTGGTCGCCGCGATCGCCGCGGTCTTCGCCGTGAAGGGGCCGCTGCGCCAACTGCTCGGGGTGGTGGTCGCGGTGGTCGCCGCGGTGGCGGCGGTGCCCGGTTTCGCCCTGACCGTCGGTGCGGGCGAGCCCGCCGAACGAGCGGGTAGCCTGGCGGAGTTGCCTGGTCGCGCGGTGGTGACCGGGGCGCAGACCCATCTGTTCCCCGCGATCCTGTCGATCGTGGCGGCCGCACTCGCGCTGGCCGCCGGTGTCCTGCTGACACGGCGCACCGGCGGTGGCGCGCAGCTGTCGGACAAGTACGACAACCCGGTGTTCCGTCGCGCCGATGCCAGCGCGCAGGTGAGCAATCAGCACGGCGGGTCCACCGGTGCGGCGCCGCTGTCAGAGCGGGTGCTGTGGGACGCGCTCGACGCGGGCACCGACCCCACCGACACCCCGGCCGAACCGCGCGGGCCGGACGAGCCAGGCAAACGCGGACAGTGACCCGGCACCCCCGCACCGACGGACCCGGTGACGGCCGGGCCGCAGTGACCCCCGGCACCCCGCCGCAGTGACACAGGCGGCAGACCCTTATTCTTGACCAGCATCGGTGAGACAGCGCCTGAGGGGACTCTCGGGTGAGAAGTTCGTCTCCCCAGAAAGGATTCGAGCCAGATGACGGTACTCGACTCGATTCTCGACGGGGTTCGGGCGGATGTTGCCGCTCGCGAAGCCCTCCTCGATTTTCAGGCGATCAAAGCCGCGTCCGCCGCGGGCAAGGCGCCGCTGGACGCGCGGGCCGCGCTGCACGAGGACGGTATCGGCGTGATCGCCGAGGTGAAGCGCGCCAGCCCCTCCAAGGGCGCGCTGGCCGACATCCCCGATCCGGCGGTGCTGGCCAAGGCCTACGAAGACGGTGGCGCCCGCATCATCAGCGTGCTCACCGAGAGCCGCCGCTTCGGCGGTTCGCTCGACGATCTCGACGCGGTGCGCGCCGCGGTGAACATCCCCGTGCTGCGCAAGGACTTCGTCGTCGGTCCGTACCAGATCCACGAAGCGCGTGCCCACGGCGCCGACGTGATCCTGCTGATCGTGGCCGCGCTCGAACAGGACGTGCTGGCCTCGCTCATCGACCGCACCGAATCACTGGGTATGACCGCCCTGGTGGAAGTACACACCGAAGAAGAAGCCGACCGCGCACTGGAAGCCGGTGCGTCGGTGATCGGGGTCAACGCCCGCGACCTCAAGACCCTCGAGGTCGACCGCGACGTGTTCGCCCGGATCGCGCCCGGCCTGCCCTCGGAGGTCATCCGGGTGGCCGAGTCCGGTATCCGCGGCACCGCCGACCTGCTCGCCTACGCCGGGGCGGGCGCCGACGCGGTGCTCGTCGGTGAGGGCCTGGTGACCAGCGGTAACCCGCGCGCCGCGGTCTCGGAACTGGTGACCGCCGGCGCCCACCCGTCTTGCCCGAAGCCGGCCCGCCGGAGCATCCGATGAACGCGCTGCCCCAGGCCAGCGCCGGGGTGGCCCAGCACAGCGACTACGAGCCCGACGCGGCCGGGCACTTCGGTGTCTACGGCGGACGCCACGTGCCCGAGGCGCTGATGGCCGTGATCGAAGAGGTCACCACCGAGTACGACAAGGTGCGCACCGACCACACCTTCCTCGACGAGCTCGACCGCCTGCAGCGCGACTACACCGGACGCCCGTCGCCGGTGTTCGAATGCACCCGGCTGGCCGAACACGCCGGTGGCGCGCGGATCTTCCTCAAGCGCGAGGACCTCAACCACACCGGCTCGCACAAGATCAACAACGTGCTGGGTCAGGCGCTGCTCGCCAAGCGCATGGGCAAGACCCGCGTGATCGCCGAGACCGGCGCCGGTCAGCACGGTGTCGCCACCGCGACCGCGTGCGCGCTGCTCGGCCTGGACTGCATCATCTACATGGGCGCGGTCGACACCGCCCGCCAGGCGCTCAACGTGGCCCGCATGCGGCTGCTCGGCGCCGAGGTGATCTCGGTGACCACAGGTTCACAGACGCTCAAGGACGCCATCAACGAGGCGCTGCGCGACTGGGTCTCCCACGCCGACGACACCTACTACTGCTTCGGCACCGCCGCGGGCCCGCACCCGTTCCCGCTGATGGTGCGCGATTTCCAGCGTGTGGTCGGGATGGAGGCGCGCGAGCAGATGCTCGAGCGCACCCACCGGCTGCCCGACGCCGTGGTGGCCTGCGTGGGTGGCGGGTCCAATGCCATCGGCATCTTCCACGCCTTCATCCCCGACGCCGAGGTGCGCCTGATCGGGTACGAAGCCGCGGGTGACGGCGTCGACACCGGACGCCACGCCGCCACCTTCACCGGTGGCACCCCCGGCGCCTTCCAGGGCGCCTACTCGTACCTGCTCCAGGACGAAGACGGCCAGACCATCGAATCGCATTCGATCTCGGCCGGTCTGGATTATCCGGGCGTCGGCCCCGAACACGCCCACCTCAAGGACATCGGTCGCGCCGAATACGAGCCGATCACCGACACCGAGGCGATGGACGCGCTGCTGCTGCTCTCGCGCTCGGAGGGCATCATCCCGGCCATCGAGTCCGCGCACGCCGTGGCCGGTGCGCTGAAACTGGGCAAGGAACTCGGCGCGGGCGCGATCATCCTGGTCAACCTGTCCGGTCGAGGTGACAAGGACATGGACACCGCGGGCCGCTGGTTCGGTCTGTTCGACGACACCGCCGAGGAGAACCAGCAGTGAGTCAGCAGTCTCGTCTGGCCAACACCTTCGCCGCCGCGCGCAGCGAGGGCCGGGCCGCGCTCATCGGGTACCTGCCCGCCGGCTACCCGGATCTGGCCGGGTCCATCGAGGTGTGCCGGGCCATGGTCGAAGCCGGTTGCGACATCGTGGAAGTCGGCGTCGCCTACTCCGACCCGGTGATGGACGGGCCCGTGATCCAGCGGGCCGCCGAACAGGCGCTGCGCGGCGGCGTGCGGGTGCGTGACGTGTTCTCCGTCGTGGAGGCGATCACCGGCGCCGGCGGCCAGGCGGTGGTGATGAGCTACTGGAACCCGGTGCTCAAATACGGTGTGGACAGCTTCGCGCGCGATCTGGCCGCCGCCGGTGGCGCGGGCATCATCACCCCGAACCTGATCCCCGACGAAGCCGACGACTGGTTCGTGGCCTCGGCCACCCACAACCTGGACCGCATCTTCCTGGTCGCCCCGTCCTCCACCGAGGAACGCCTGGTCAGAACCCTGGAAGCCTCGCGCGGTTTCATCTACGCGGCCTCCACGATGGGCGTGACCGGCGCCCGCGACGCGGTCTCCTCGGCCGCCCCCGAACTCTGCGCCCGGATCCGCGCCCATTCCGACATCCCGATCGGCGTCGGACTCGGCGTGCGCTCAGGTGCCCAGGCCGCCGAGATCGCGGCCTACGCCGACGGCGTGATCGTCGGCTCGGCCCTGGTGTCGGCTGCCGCCGAGGGCCTGGACGCGGTCCGCTCGCTGACCGCTGAACTCGCCGAAGGCGTGCGCGCGGCAACCGTGCGCTCCTAGGCTTTCCCGCCTCTCAACGAACCCCGGTCAGCTCTGATGCACGCCGCCGTCTGCTCGGCTAAGACTCGGCATTGAGTTCTGACCAGGGAATTCGGATGGAGAACGGAAAGTCGATCGTGATGTCGGCGGCGTCGGCGGGACTCCACTCGCCGGCCAGCAGATAGTTGGCCTCGCGCAGCGGGCGGACACCTTCGGGCAGCCGGCCGGGTTCGGATTCGAGGGCGTATGCGCGCACCAAGTCGATGGCCCCTGTGCTGCGGGACAGCGCGACCTCCCAGTACCAGGGAATCCCAGCCCCGGCATACCGAGTCTTCTTCGTCTCGACCTCGTTGGGAGTGTTCGACGGCGACAGTACTTCGCCGACCAGCGCGACGTCGTCTGCGCGCACGTCGTCGAACGGTCGCTTCGGGCAGCGATACACCAAGAAGTCAGGAGTGAGGAAGTCCGACTTGCCGGAACTTCCAAGGAAGACATTTGTTTCCAGCGCCGCCCGCCAGCACTGTTCCGGAGATACGGAACTCGCAGTGTGGGCTGCGCGCTTCAATGCGCCGGTCATGCTGAACATGGCGTCCTGGTGCTCGGCCGGGCCTCGGCGGACCCAGACGACGCGCCCCTCCCACAGCTCGATCTGCGCGGCGATCTCTTCGGGCAGCCGTTCGAGGTCGTCCCACGTCATATGCTCAGGGAGATCGGCGTGCTCGATACGGGGCAGCGGGGGCATGCCGACATGATAGTTACTGAGCGTCGAGCGACACGCGATGTTCAAACCAACCAGGATTTGCCCTGGTAGAACCGGTCCTCGTCGTCGGGTTCATCGGGTTCGTAGATCGCGTTGCGGTCGGGGGTGCGCGAGTGCGGGAGCACAGCCGGGGGCTGTTGGTGCTGAGGCACCTGCGGTTCGGTGGGGACGAACGCGGGTTCGGCCGGGGCAGGCGGCGTCGGTTCCGGGTCGGGAAAACGCTCGGCGTACTGGTCGATGATGTTGTGTCCCGGACCGGTGTCGCCGACGGAGTCGGTGACGAGACCGGTGATCCGGTCGCGGAGCTTCGCCTGGCCCCGATGGATACACGCCATCAGTTCCGCTGCGATGGTGGCCGGGTCGGCCCCACGGGTGCTCGGTGCCAGAGTGATCGAGGTGGGTGAACCGTTCGCGTCCACGGTGACGCTGATCTTGCCGTCGGCGGACGTGTCGGTGACCGAAACGGCATCCATCTGAGTTTTGAGGTCGGTGAACCGCTGCGCGGTGCGTTCCAGGTCAGCCGCCCAGGTGTACAGGTCGTCGGGAGTGGGGGTGTCGGCGGCGGACATGGGGGTTCCTCGATTCTGTGTCATCAGTGCGATGTGGCGCCGGTGGTTTCGGCGCGGTATACGCCGTCGATGAGGTCTTTGAGAACGACCGCCCAAGCGCCGAGGTCGGTAACCGCATCCTTCAATCCATCCATCAGCTTGGCGACCTTGGCCACCACGGACGCGATCTTTGTGGTCGCTTGGGCGATGACCAGTGGGGTTGCGGTACCCACGCTGAGCATCAGTTCGATTGTCCACGAGATCATCGAACCTGCTACCGCCGAGAGCAGGTCACGAACGGCGGTGCGAACGCCGGTGACGATCTCTGCCATCTTCAGCGTCGCGACCGAGGCGCCGTAGGCGGCGCCCGCTGCCGCGTCCGCCTGCACGATGAGTCCCGTGGCCTTGGCGCGGTACGCAGCCGCGGCCGTGCCCTCCCAGTTCGTGAGCCCCGTATCCAACGCGGTCTCGAGGTCGTCGCGGACCGCGATCATGTGCTCCTGGATTTTCACCCACGACGCGGCGTATTCCTTGACCATCGCGGGGTTGCCGGTCACCGACTCGAGCGCCTTCCGGGCGGGCTCGATATGCTCGAGCATCCAAGAAATGATCTGTCCACCGATATAGGCGATCGGATCGGTCATGGCGGTAGCGATGTCGAGCCCAGCGGCGGCCGTACCGAGCACGACCAAGCCGATGTCGCCCTTCTCGAGTCCTTCACTGATCTCCCAGAAGGCTTCGGCCGTTGTCAAACCGGTGCCCATTCCCATGGGAGTACCGGTTGTTACCTCCATATTCGTGGGTTGCGGGCCGATGTAAAGAGGTCCGACGTATATCGACTCCGTCGGCTCGTACTGGTTGCGGTGATCTGTTCCTGGGGTGACCAGAGAGTTCGTCGTCGAAGGATCGTCGAATCCCATTCCGGGCCCCTTTTCTCGCTGCTCGGCTGCGGTGTCAGTCGCCCAGTTGACCGGTGGTGTTGTCGAGTTCGCGCGCGTGGACCTGGTCGACGGAATCGTAGGTGTCGGCGCAGACATCGAGCTTGGTGACTGTTGTGCTCATTTTCGCGCTGAGTGTGCGCAACAGCGTCGTCGTGCTCACGTGCACGTCGTCGAGCATCGCCGCGAACGGCAGGCAGAATGTGCCGTACGCGTCGTTCAAACTCACGACATGATTCGCGGCATCCAGGCCGTGATCGACGTTGCCGCGTTGTTGGTCGACAACGGTGCGGTGGCGTCGAAGTTCGGCGGTATCGACAGATACGCTTGCCCCATCACCTGAGATTGGATTCACCCCCCACCCGTTCCGTTCACCAGAGTGCCCCGCCTCGTCGCTACCGACGCTGAAGCCTTCGGCACCATAACAGAATCCGTGAATCGGGAGATCGGCTGCGGTGATGTTGTGGATCAGTGCTGAACACACCAGGATGGTCGGGATGCCGGGTCGGGCACGGGGTCGGCCCGTGTGTGGGGAGGGGCAAGACGTTGGTGGTGAACGGGTCGGTGCCGGTGCGGGATTCACAGGGATGGGCGCGGTTTTTCCCGCTGCCGGAGCACGGTTGGGCTGATCCGTATGCCGCCCGGGTGCTGCGGGAACGGTGGCCGGTGGTCGCCCGGAATCTGGGGTGCGCGTTCGTTGTGACGCCGGCGGTGGCTGCGGTGATCACATCGGTCGACATCCTCACCGCGCCCCTGGCGCTGATGGTTGTGCTGTTGCCGGCGCACCTGCTTGCTCTGGTCGTGGTGTTCGCATGCGTGAACTGGTGTGTGCGCGGGTTGCTGTGGCCGCCGCGGTCGTGGTGTCTGATGGCGTGCGCGCTGCTGATCCCGATAGTGCTCCAGATCGTGGAAGTCAGCGGCGCCGCGAACCACGGGTATGACCAATGGGGGGCGACTTGGCCGTGCCTGGTCTGGCTGGTTGCCGCAGCAGTGGCGGGTGCGTTCGCGTGGTCGGCATTCATGCGCATCTTCGATGTGCGTCTCATCTTTCTCGCCGAGTCCGGCGACGATGTGCTGTTGGCTCGCCAGATCGTCGGCGACGAACGGGGAATGGACCCGGCCAACCCGAAATGGAGCGGCAATGTCGTCGTCGATGTCCTGTTGAGGGGCGGTGACCTGGTCGTGCACGCGACTGTGCGAGGTGGACGTGGTGCCTCGCGCCGGGTCGTCGAAAGACCATTGCGCCGGATCGAACTCAGGTACGTCACCAGGGTTGTCGAGCACCGGTTTTCCGCGGGAAAGTCCATGGTCACCTGGTATGCGCTGCCGACTGGGCGGACGCTGGAAGCCGCCACCGCGGGCACGGTCGTGGTGACGACCTCGCTGTCCGGGCTGGCGTTCACGATCCCCACCGACCGGCCGGAGTTGATCGCTGAGGCGATCCGTCGTCGGCTTCGTGGGTCTGCTGGGATCGACGGGCCGCACCGGTGACTGTCAGTGATCGGTGCGTGAATCCTCGTTGGTTGTCCGGGTTGTCGGCGTGCGGACATCTCACGAGTGAAGTCGGGTTCGCGACCTGGTGGCGCCGATGTCGGCGCCGGGTAGGGTGATCGCCACGTGATTCGAGATCGGTGGGAACCGGAAGTCCGCTCGGTGCGTCCAAGATGATGATGGGGATGCCCGGGTTGGTCGGCGAGGGAGAGCTGTGCGAAGAGGTCAGGTGGTTTCGGCCGTCGTGGGCGGGGTCGTGGTGTTGCCGATGCTGGTCGGTTGTGACGGTTCGACAGAAGGGTCGGCGACGCCGACTACCCGCAATATCGACGAGATCATCGTCTACAACGTGTGCCGGGATCCGGGGATCAGTGATGAGGCCTTGCGGGCGGCGGGGCTGGATCCGGCGACCAAGCGGGTGTTCACCGATCCGCCGACGGGGGTGTCGAGTTTCCGGTCGTGCAACTGGAAGCCGATCGATGACCGGTACGGCCCGGTGAACTACCGGGTTGACGTGTTTTCCACCAGTCACACGTTGGAGGAGCAACGTAAGAAGGAAAGCGCGACCGTACTAGGCGAGACCACGGTCAACGGTCGACCAGCACTGATCACCAAGGAGCGTAGCGACCCCGATAGCTGCTATATCGATTTTGAAGCTGAACAAGGCATGTTTCAGGTCAGCGCCGTTTGGCTGAGCGAGTACGAGTCGCGTGCAGGGGATATCTGTGAGATATCGGCTCGCCATGCCGAGACACTCGAGCCGTCCTTGCCGAAATAGGCTGTCGGACAATCGGTAAGGGGAAGGTTGTCGTATGAGTGGGACTGGAGACCAACGCGCCTACTGGACGCAGCTGGCACAGCAAGCGGTCGGTGGGGAGTTGCGGATGGAACCCGAACTCGGAGAAGCGCTCCGAGCTGCCGCGAAGGTCTACGCTGAAGGACTGGTGGACGCCAAGGCGGACACCGGCAGGCTGGCCAACCTGTCGGGCTGGGGATCGTTGCCATCAGCAGTGGCCTTGCGCAAGAAGTTCGAGCAGAAGGGCGTCGGCGGCGGTGACGATCCCAACGACAACGCCGCGCAACGAATCCAAGATCACATAGACATCGCATGGTTGCAGCACGACACCTTCGCCGCCGCGATCGGTAAGATCGAGCTCGTCGATGAGCAGCGTGCGGCCCAACTGCGTGCTGCGGGAACGGGTATCTGATGGGGTGGGGCTGGCAGGAAGCGGTCGGATTCATCCCCATCCTCGGCGCGTTCGCCGGGGAAGGTATCGGCGGGCATCGTGAATCGCACGAGGCCGCGTCCGAGCGGGGGCGGATGGGTGCGGGGGCCTCCGATCAGTGGTCTCCGGATCGCACCATCATCGGCGATGAATACCAGCGGCTCAATGGCGGTTTCACCGGAACTTTCACCGACGCCCCGGCCGGTCGGGTCGTGCAGCCCGAGGGTTTCGGAGCTTGGCCGCACGAGCGGATCTACAATGCCCTCAACGGTACCGATGGTGAGCCCGGTGTTTCCGCCGCCGACATCAATGCCGGCGCCGACGCCTGGCGGCGATTGACCACCAAAGTCGACGACCTCATCACCACCTATGACGCCACGATCGCGCGCGTGGTCGGCGACATGTGGTCGGGGCAGTCCGCCAACGCGGCCGTCGAGGGTGTGCGCGAGTACGCCACTCAGGCCAGGCAATTGCCGACCTCGTTCCAGCTCGTCGCCAATGGGATCGATCTGATGGAGGGGTATCTCGCACAGGTCAAGATGGCCATTCCGGAACCCGAAGAGCTCAGTACCTGGGACGAGATCGCGGGGCACATCCCAGGCAACGGGCTGGTCAAGGGCGACAAACATCAAGCCAATGAAGCCGAGGCCGCCGCCCAGGAACTCATGACCAACTTCTATTCCCCAGGTTCGGTACAGGTCGACGGGCAGACCCCGATCCTGCCCGTCGCCAAGAACACCCTCGGTGCCCTCGGTGACGGTGACGGAAACGGCGGCGGCCCGGGAACGAACACCGACCGGCCCGGTGGCGGCGCTACCGGCGGGTCCACCGACCCCGGCACCGCAACCGACCCCACCAGCGAGGACCCGAGCGCCGGTGAGCCCGAAGCCACCGAACCGGCCACGCAGGAACCGGCTGACACCGGCGACGACACGACATCGGCCTCAGCGGTGCCGGAAACGACACCGACCACGCCGGCAGGCACACCGGCCACCACGCCGACCGGTGGCGCGCCGACCGGTCTGGGCGCACCCGGTGCGGGATCACCTTCCGCCGGCGCTCCCGGTTCCGGGCTTCCCGGCACCGGGAGCCCCGTCGCCGGTATCGCACAACCCGGCAAGCTCGGCGCGGGACTGGCTGTGGGAGCGGGCAACTCGGCGGCCGCAGCGGCCAGAGGAGCCGGTGCGAACTCCGGGATGCGAGGGATGCCCGGCATGATGGGTGGCGCCGGAGGGCGTGGTGGCGGTACCGACGACGAATCCGAACGAACGACACCCGACTACCTCATCCACGAACGGGAGTCCGAGCTGATCGGTCACCTTCCCGCGGCATTGCCACCGGGCGGGGTCATCGGTTGATGGACAGCCTCGCTCCAGGGCTCCGGTACCACTTCGACGGTCTCACGTTCGGGCTCGCACTCGAAGCCAACGGGCGCGACCGGTTTCCGTACCCGCTGAGTTATCGACGTGAGTTCACCGCCTATCGCGCCGACGACGAGCGCCGCCGCCGCGAAGCGGGGACCCGCCTGCGCCGGATCTACGACGAACAGCTGCACGCCACGTTCCAGGTGCTGCTGGAACCGCGGGTGCGGGTCGAGATCGAAGGCGTACACGGGCCGCGGTCCCAGGTACTGCGCGTCTACGCCGGTATCTCGGGACCGATCGCCGTACTGGCTGTCCAGCAGCCCGGACCCGACCACACCCACGGCGGCGACATTGTGGTCTCGACCCACCGCAGCACCGGTATCGCCGCTGACATCACCGCCCGTTTACCCCGCTTGCAGGCCGGCGGCCAACCCCGATTCGAAGGCAGGCGCGGCGATCTCGACGCACCCGTGTACGCCCGCCACCCCACTCAGCTGTCCACGACCGAGCAGTTGCGGCGTTTCTTCCTCCGGTCGCGCATCGGTGGGGGCGAGATCACCGTCTACTCCGGCTATCAGCTCGATGCCCGCCCGACCGGCGACGGCCGGGCGTTCTGCTGGCTCGACTATCCCGGCGACGGCCGCTATCTCCTGCAGAACCACGACAGCGAGAACTTCACCGTGATCCCCGGCGGCCCCGAAGAACTCGTGCGCCAGATCGGCAACCGCATCGAGGTCATGAGCCGCCCGGCCACGGCCGCGTGGTGACGCCGCCCCGCTGTCGGTGATTCTGTCCGGATTCACAGGCATGGTTGATCGGCTCCTGCGTCCGCGGTTCCGCAAGTGGTCCAGGGAGCCATCGTGGCGAATCACCCAAGATCCGGCGAAGTCGAGTGCATCGATTCTCGTGGACTCGCGTGGCGTGGTGGATGTCGGGCGATGTTGTCATCTGGGCGATCACTGATGTCCGGGTGGCTGTCACTCATCGGCGAGATGCTCAACTAACGTGGGGGCCGTGAACTCAGTCCTGGCCTACATTCCGAGTCCGCCGCAGGGTGTCTGGCACCTCGGGCCCTTCCCGTTGCGGGCGTACGCGCTGTGCATCATCATCGGCATCGTCGTCGCCATCTGGTGGGGTGAACGCCGGTGGCAACAGCGTGGTGGACAGCCGGGTGCGGTGCTCGACGTCGCCATGTTCGCGGTGCCGTTCGGGCTGATCGGTGGCCGGATCTACCATGTGGCCACCGACTGGCAGAAGTACTTCGGTGAGGGCAAGAATCCCGTCGAGGCGCTCTACATCTGGCAGGGCGGGCTCGGCATCTGGGGCGCGGTGTTCGTCGGCGGTATCGGCGCCTGGATCGGCTGCCGGGTCTACAAGATCCCGCTGCCGGCTCTCGGCGACGCCATCGCGCCCGGTGTGCTGCTCGCCCAGGCGATCGGACGGCTCGGCAACTACTTCAACCAGGAACTCTACGGACGCACCACCGAGGTGCCCTGGGGTCTGGAGATCTTCTACCGCTTCGATTCCGAGACCGGCGCGCCCGACATGATGAACGGCGTCTCCACCGGTCAGATCAAGGAGATCGTGCACCCGACCTTCCTGTACGAGCTGATCTGGAACGTGCTGATCGTGGTGCTGCTCGTGCAGCTGGACAAGCGCTTCCGGATCGGGCACGGCCGGTTGTTCGCGCTCTATGTCGCCGGCTACAGCTTCGGGCGGTTCTTCGTCGAGCTGATGCGCAGCGACGAGGCCACTCTCGTGTTCGGCATCCGGATCAACTCGTTCACCTCCGCACTCGTCTTCCTGTGCGCCATGGCCTATTTCGCCTTGGCGACCAAGGGCCGCGAGACCCCGGAACAGTTGCAGCCCGGCGGTGAGCGGCGCCCGTGGCCCTGGCAGATCTCGGCGCTGCGGGCTGCCGGTGCCGCCGACAACGCCGCTGCGGCCGATGATGCCGCGGCGGCGAGCGGCTCCGATACCGCGGCCGTCTCCGTGACGAAGGCGGCGAAGCAGACGGACATGTCCGAGCCCGGCGCGGCAGCCGAGGCCGCCGACGAAACCGCGGACGCCGGCTCCGCGAAGGCGGTAGACGACACCGCCACGGAGTCGACGGATTCGGGTCCGAAGAAGTCCTGATCCAGGACTGTTCGGCGCACAGATCGGCGGGCGCCCGGCGCCATTGTGGGCGTCCGCCGCGTCATTTCGGGCCGTCGGCGGGCACCGATCGGGTGGGACCCGACAGGACAGGGGACCGTGTCACCGGACACAATGGCCGGTGATCGTCGCGGGCGCACCGCCGTTCGGCCGATCACCACTGGCCGGGGGCCGAGACGGGTACCCGCACGAATGATGGAGGACATGAGTGACCGACCCCTACAACCCCAATCCCCAGTACAACCCCGATCTGGGCAAGCAGCCCAACGCGGGTGCGCAACCGCAGTACGGGCAGCCGTCGAACCCGTACGCGCAGCAGCCGGGTTACGGTCAGCCGTCCGATCCGTACGCGCAGCAGCCGGGGTACGGGCAGCCGCAGTACGGTGCGCCGCAGCCGCAGTACGGGCAGCCGGTCGACCCGTACGCCCAGCCGGGTTACGCGCCCGGATACGGGATGCCCCAGGGCTACAACCCCGCCGATCCGGAGGCCCCGTACGGGCGTGACATGTACGGCGTGCCGTTCTCGGACAAGCAGAAGCTGATGGCCGGTCTGCTGCAGATCTTCCTGGGCGGGTTCGGCGTGGGCCGGTTCTACCTCGGTTACACCGGCATCGGCATCGCCCAGATCGCGGTGACCTGGCTGACGTGTGGGCTCGGCGCCATCTGGCCGCTGATCGACGGCATCATGATGCTCACCGGCAAGGTCCCCGATGCGCAGAACCGCCCGCTGCGCGACTGATCGGCACCCTGCCGACGGGTGCTCCGCTGCGGCGGGGCACCCGTTGCGCGTTTCCGGCGGGTGCGGCGATCCGGATGAGCGATAGTCTGTGTCGGTCCGGCGCGGCGCGGTAGCGTCGCTGTGGCCTGCGCGTGCCCTCGACGCGCAGCGGAGAAAGGGATGTCCGTGCGCAAATTACTCGCCGCCGCCGTACTCGCCGTCGTCGCCGCGACCGGTCTGTCGGGCTGCTCGTCCGCCACCGACCCGAACGTGCTGCGGGTCGGCACCGAGGGCACCTACGCGCCGTTCAGCTACCAAGAGGGTGGTGAGCTCACCGGGTACGACGTGGAGGTCGCGCGCGCGGTCGGCGAAAAGCTCGGTAAGCGGGTGGAATTCGTGCAGACCCCGTGGGATTCGATCTTCGCCGGGCTCGAGTCGAAGCGGTTCGATCTGGTCGCCAACCAGGTGACGGTCAATCCGGAGCGCACGGCGAAGTACGCGCTGTCGCAGCCGTACACCATTTCCGAGGGCGTGATCGTCACCAGCGCCGGCAACACCACCATCAACGGTCTGGCCGATCTCGCGGGCAAGACCACCGCGCAGTCGGCCACCAGCAACTGGAGCCAGGTCGCCGAGGACGCCGGCGCGAACGTCGAAGCGGTGGAAGGGTTCGTGCAGGCGGTGCAGCTGCTGAAGGCGGGCCGCGTCGATGCCACCGTGAACGACACCCTCGCCGTCGGTGCGTACACCAAGACCACCGGTGACACCGGTATCGAGATCGCCGCCGAGACCGGTGAGACCAGTGCGCAAGCCTTCGCCGCGCGCCAGGACGACACCGCGCTGATCGCCGATGTCGACCGGGCGCTCGAGGAAATGCGCGCCGACGGCACCCTGGCCGAGCTGTCGGAGAAGTACTTCGGCACCGACGTCAGCAAATAGCGGATGGATCCGGCTACCTGGGAGCTGATCCGGCACAACCTGTGGCCGATGCTCGAGGCCACTGTGACGATGACGTTGCCGCTGACCGCGATCAGTTTCGTCATCGGGCTGGTCATCGCGGTGGGTGTCGCGCTGGCACGGATGTCGTTGCGGCGGGTGCTGTCGGTGCCCGCCCGCTTCTACATCTCGATCATCCGCGGCACCCCGCTGCTGGTGCAGCTGTTCATCGTGTTCTACGCGCTGCCGCAGTTCGGCGTGGTCATCGACCCGTTCCCGGCCGCGGTGATCGCGTTCAGCCTCAATGTCGGCGGGTACGCCGCCGAGGTGGTGCGCTCGTCGATCATGAGCGTGGCGCACGGTCAGTGGGAGGCGTCGCAGTCGCTGGGCCTGAACTACGTGCAGACCCTGTGGTACATCGTGTTCCCGCAGGCCGCCCGCATCGCCGTACCGCCGCTGTCCAACACGCTGATCTCGCTGGTCAAGGACACTTCTTTGGCCTCGACCATCCTGGTCACCGAACTGCTGCGCACCGCCCAGCTGGCCGCGGCCCCCACCTTCGACTTCTTCGCCCTCTACGGCGTCGCGGCGATCTACTACTGGGCGATCTGCCTGGTCCTGGGCTTCGCACAAACCCGCCTGGAAACAAGACTTTCCAGACACGTCGCGGTGAGATGACAACTGATTTCGTGAACACATGGGTAACTCACCGGGAACGCTCGGCCCCCATCCCGTCGAAAGCCGCCGGTCCGGTCGAAAGCTGACCCATACGCCCCGACCGGCAGAATTCGCGGAGCGGCGGACCAGTACTAGGCTGGGGTTGTGATGCGACGAACGAAGATTGTGTGCACCCTCGGGCCGGCCACTGCCTCCCAGGACCGTATTCGTGAGCTCGTCGAAAGCGGCATGGATGTGGCCCGGCTGAACTTCAGTCACGGCGACCACGCCGACCACGCCGACAACTACAAGATGGTCCGCGCGGCCTCGGACGAGACCGGCCGCGCGGTCGGCATCCTGGCCGATCTGCAGGGCCCCAAGATCCGCCTGGGCCGTTTCGCCGAAGGCCGCACCCACTGGGCCACCGGCGAGCAGGTGCGGATCACCGTCGACGAGTTCGACGGCACCCACGACCGGGTCTCCACCACCTATACCGAACTGGCCCAGGACGCCAAGGCCGGTGACCGGCTGCTCGTCGACGACGGCAAGGTCGGCCTCACGGTGGAGGCCGTGGACGGCAACGACGTCGTGTGCCGGGTCACCGAGGGCGGCCCGGTGAGCAACAACAAGGGCCTGTCGCTGCCCGGCATGAACGTGTCGGTGCCCGCGCTGTCGGGCAAGGACATCGAGGACCTGGAATTCGCGCTGAAACTGGGCGTGGACTTCATCGCCCTGTCGTTCGTGCGCTCGCCCGCCGACATCGAACTCGTGCACGAGATCATGGACCGGGTCGGTCGCCGGGTGCCGGTGATCGCCAAGCTGGAGAAGCCTGAGGCGATCGAGAACCTCGAGGCGATCGTGCTCGCCTTCGACGCGGTGATGGTGGCCCGCGGCGACCTCGGCGTGGAACTGCCGCTCGAGCAGGTGCCGCTGGTGCAGAAGCGCGCGATCCAGATGGCGCGCGAGAACGCCAAGCCGGTCATCGTGGCCACCCAGATGCTCGAGTCGATGATCGAGAACTCCCGCCCGACCCGCGCGGAGGCCTCCGATGTGGCCAACGCGGTGCTCGACGGCGCCGACGCGGTGATGCTGTCGGGGGAGACCTCGGTCGGGGCCTGGCCGATCGACGCGGTGCGCACCATGGCGCGCATCGTCACCGCGGTGGAATCCGAGACGTCGCGGGTGCCACCGCTGACCCACGTGCCGCGCACCAAGCGTGGCGTGATCTCCTACGCCGCCCGCGATATCGGTGAGCGGCTCAATGCCAGGGCGCTGGTGGCGTTCACCCAGTCCGGTGACACCGTGCGCCGCCTGGCCCGCCTGCACACCCCGCTGCCGCTGCTGGCGTTCACCCCGTTGCCGGAGGTACGCAGCCAGCTCACCCTCACCTGGGGCACCGAGACCTTCATCGTGCCGATGGTCGACACCACCGACGCGATGATCCATCAGGTGGACCAGGCGCTGTTGTCGATGGAGCGTTACCGCAAGGGTGACCTGGTGGTCATCGTGGCCGGTTCCCCGCCGGGTACCGTCGGTTCCACCAACCTGATCCATGTGCACCGAATCGGCGAAGAGGACCATTAGCAGTGAGTAGTTCGGTAGACGAGATCGCGGGAACCGTGCGGGACGAGCCGTCAGCCGATCTGCGGGTGCTGCTCGGCCTGCTCGATCTCGAGCAGATCGGCGAGGACGTCTTCCTCGGTAACCACCCGGCGAAGGTGTGGAGCCGTACGTTCGGCGGTCAGCTGGTCTCGCAGGCGATCGTGGCCGCCGGGCGCACCACCGACCGCCCGCTGCACGCGGTGAACGCGCATTTCGTGCGCGGCGGCGATGTGAAGAAGCCGATCGAATACCACGTGCAGCGCCACCGCGACGGCCGGGCGCTGGCCAACCGGACGGTGACCGCCAGCCAGGACGGCCAGGAACTGTTCGTCATGCTGGCCGCGTTCCAGGACTGGGGCAAGGGCCTCGAGCATTCCCATGATGCCCCCGTGGTGCCCGATCCGGAGTCGCTGCCCCGGATCGAGGAGAGCTTCGCGGGGTTCGAGGACAAGCTCGAGATGTTCATCAACGCCCCGCACCCGATCGACATGCGCTACACCAACGATCCGTCGTGGATTCTCAAGGGCACCGGCGAGAAGCTCAATCACAACCGGGTGTGGATGCGCACCGACGGCCCGCTGGCCGACGATCCGCTGCTGCACGTGGCCACGCTGGGGTACTCCTCCGACACCACGGTGCTGGATTCGATCATCACCACGCACGGATTGTCGTGGGGTCTTGACCGAATTCTCGCCGCGACGGTGAATCATTCGATCTGGTTCCACCGCCCGTTCCGTTTCGACGACTGGGTGCTCTACGCCACCGAGTCGCCCGTCGCGGCGGGTTCACGCGGCCTGGCCACGGGACGGTTCTATTCACGCAGCGGGGAATTGCTCGCCACCACCGTGCAGGAAGGCGTCATCCGGCACTTCCCGGCGCGCTGAACCAACGGTGTCACAGCCGCCCGACGTCGAGGTCGAACTCGGCGTCGGTGCGCTGGTGCGCGCGCAGCGTGTAGGGGACCGGTTCGGCGCCACAGACGGCCAGCGCGAGTTCGTGCTCGAGGTCGGCGATGTCGGCGCCGGTGAGTTCGGTGGGTTCACCGACCAGGCCGATGGCGATCTCGAAGGTCGCCTCGGTTGCCGGATGATCGCCGGGATGGCTTCGGTGCCACTGTGATTCGAGATCCTGGTGGACGGTCTCGGCGGCGTCGACCGGCACGGTGCACCGCCAGGCGAAGACATCGCGGTCCTGTAGGTGGTCGTCGACCACCGACCGGATACCGGCGACGATGCGATCGAGATCTTCCGGCGTCACATACACATGGAGAGAAACATCCGAAATGCGTTTCGGCATGCCCGAGTCCTGTCGTGTGTCGAACCAGCAAGGGGAACTACCACGTCCGCGCCGAAGTGTAATCGGTGGGCGCCGCGCCGAACAGACCCCGACTCAGCGACCGCGCTGCGCGGCCAGGAAACTCGTCGGCTGCTGCGGCCGGGCGTGCGCGATCACCAGGCCGGGGCGCGCGTCGGCGGTGCGCGCGGTCGGCTCGTGCGGAGCCAGCGCACCCAGCAGGGGAAACAGCAGTTCGGCGATCCGGTCGCCGACCGCCAGGAACGCCTCGGGCGACAGGCCGATCGGGTCGGCGATGTTCTCCCGGCCCACGTAGGCCAGATCGTCGCGGGCCGAATGCAGTGCGGCAATGGACTTCGCGCCGGTGACCTTCGCGATGCGGTGTGCCTCGGCGAGGGTGAAGGTGCGCGGTGCGACCCCGAAGGCGAGGTCGCACACCTGTTCGCGCAGCGCCTCGGTCATCGTGAGGACCAGGTCGGCGCGATCCACCATCTCTACGGCCAGTTTGCGGGCTTTGAATCCCGCGGTGTCACCGCCGAGCCCGGCGATGGTCTCCGCGGCCAGCGGTTCGGCCGGAAAGCCGACCAGGGCACGGGTTCCCGCACTCTCCGCGGTGAGACCGGGTAGGTCGTTGTCCGCCGCGAATGCCACGGTGAGCCGTTCGGCGATCACCGAGCGGCAGACATTGGAGTTGCAGACGAACAGCACGTGCATGTCGACACCGTAATCCGGTCGATTGTCGTGCAGAAGGCCGGAATCGTAACCATCACAGCGGCGGTACTATTTATTCATCTTTCGGTTGAATTCCGTACATGAATCGCGATACGAAAATCTGCGGTATGTGACCGTGATACCCGCGAGATAGTAACCGGAAACTCCTCGCCGGTGTGTGTCGGTGCTCACTGTGGCGATAGTTGATAATTCGATCCGGAAATAGCTGGCGGCGCGGACCGGGCGTCGGCGCGCGCGGGCGTGGCGGTCGGTGACCTGCCGTTGCCGGCGCCGCACGGTGCGGCGAGTACCTCGGTTCGCTTCTCGGCGTGTCGAGACGCTATAGTGACCGCGGTGCGCCGGGTTGGCGGAACTGGCAGACGCGACGGTCTCAAAAACCGTTGTCCGAAAGGACGTGTGGGTTCGAGTCCCACACTCGGCACCACGGCGGAAGCGCGGCATCGGTCGCGCTCCGCGGGGGAGTATCCAGCGCGGGACGCGCGATGTCCTCGCGCTCGGGCTCACCCCCGGTTTCCGACAGCTAGGGGCATTCTGTGCGGAAGCGGAAGGTACTCTTGACATCGGCATCGGAATCCAGAGGGGTCGAACCTATGAGCATGAATGCAGCCGGCGCCGCCGCCGCGCGTGAGGCCGTGGCCAAGCGCGTCGTCGTCGCCGAGGACGAGGCCCTCATCCGTATGGACCTTGTGGAAATGCTCAAGGAAGAGGGATACGACGTCGTCGGCGAGGCCGGTGACGGTCAGCAGGCCGTCGAGCTGGCCGAACAATTGCGGCCCGATCTGGTCATCATGGACGTGAAGATGCCGCGCCGCGACGGCATCGACGCCGCCGCCGAGATCGCGACGAAACGTGTTGCGCCAGTAGTGATTCTGACCGCTTTCAGTCAGCGCGACCTGGTCGAGCGGGCCCGCGACGCCGGTGCGATGGCCTACCTGGTCAAGCCGTTCACCAAGTCGGATCTGGTCCCGGCCATCGAGCTCGCGGCGAGCCGATTCCACGAGATCTCCGCGCTGGAAACAGAAGTCGCGAATCTGTCGGACCGGCTCGAGACGCGCAAGCTCGTGGAACGGGCCAAGGGCGTGCTCATGCAGACCCAGGGTCTGACCGAGCCGCAGGCGTTCAAATGGATTCAGCGCACCGCGATGGACCGGCGCACCACCATGAAGGCTGTCGCCGAAGTCGTACTGGACAATCTCACCCCGCAGTGACGCCGGAACGCACTGCGCCGCTTCGTGTGTCGGAAACCGGAAATCTTCACACAAGCGAAATGACAACGGGGACTACGACCGTGGGCAGTGCGCCGAACATGGCGTGAATGTGATGCAGATCCCACACACCGGCGATATGTTCTGACCGGGCTGAAGGTCATCGGCCCCCTCGGGTTCGCCCCGGGGAGCACAGAACATAGAGGTGAGACGTGCTCAGTTCGATATGGCGCAGTCGCTCGACGCGGGGGGTTCTGGTTCTCGGAGCCGCCGCGTCGTTGGTGTTGTCCGGATGTAGTGACAAGTCGTCCGACGGCGGCGGTGGCGGCAACACCGACCTCTCCATTCAGCCCGTGGTCCAGCTCGATACCGAAGGCAAATCCGTCGCGCAGACCGACGCGGCCGCGGCCGCCGACCCGACCGGCGACGGCAAGGCCGAGTGCGCGCCGCAATCGATCGCGATGGCAGGTCCGCTGACCGGCGCGAACGCCGCGCTCGGCATCAACATCATCATGGGTGTCAAGCTGGCCCTCGACAAACACAACAAGGCCAACCCCGGCTGCCAGGTCGAGGTGAAGCAGTTCGACACCGAGGGCAAACCGCAGCTCGCCAGCCAGGTGGTCCCGACGATCGTCAGCGATCCGAGCATCGTCGGCCTGATCGGCCCGACCTTCTCCGGCGAGACCAAGGCGACCGGCCAGATCCTCAGCGAGGCGGGCATGCCGACGCTCACCGCCTCGGCCACCAACCCCGCGCTCACCCAGAACGGCTGGCAGACCTTCTTCCGTGGCCTGGGCAACGACAATTCGCAGGGTCCGGCGGTGGCCAAGTACCTCACCGACGAAAAGGGCTTCCAGAAGATCTGCGTCGTGCAGGACAACACCGACTACGGTGCCGGCCTGGCACAAGCCTTCAGCACGGCCGCCGGTGCGGCGGCCGACCCGGCCTGCGCGGCCAGTGTCAAGGAAGGTGACAAGGACTTCTCGGCCACGGTGTCGAAGCTGTCCGCGGCCGCGCCCGACGCCATCTTCTACGCCGGGTACTACGCGGAATCGGCGCCGTTCGTGCAGCAACTGCGCTCGGCCGGAGTGAGCGCCACCTTCGTCTCCGCCGACGGCAGCAACGACCCCGAGTTCGTGCGCCAGGCGGGATCGTCGTCGCGGGACGCGTTGCTGTCGTGTCCGTGCAGCCCGGCGCCGGAGCAGTTCGCCGCCGAGTACAAGGCGCTCAACGGCCAGGCACCCGGCGTCTACTCGGTGGAGGGCTACGACCTGGCCACGATCCTGCTCAAAGGCATCGACTCCGGCAAGCTCACCCGGGCCGAGCTCGTGGACTTCGTGCGCGACTACAGCGGCACCGGGATCGCCCGTACGTACCAGTGGGGCGCGACCGGTGAACTGGCCAACATCCAGATCTGGATGTACGAGGTCAAGTAGTTCCCCCGAGCACGTTGCGGTGCGCGTGGCAGTCGATGCCGCGCGCACCGCCGGCCCGACGCGAGAGTGACCATGACATCAGCGGCAACGCTCGGTGTGCCCCTGTCGGTCGCGGGGTCCATCGATTTCAACGTGTCCGGGGTGATCGACCAGTTCTGGCGATTGACCGTGGACGGTCTCACCTACGGATCGATCTACGCGCTGGTCGCCGTCGGCTACACACTGGTCTACGGCGTGCTGCGACTGATCAACTTCGCCCACTCCGAGATCTTCATGCTCGGCATGTTCGGCACTTACGTGGGCCTGGAACTGCTCGGCTTCGCCCCCAGTGGCAACGTGTACTCCCAGGGCGTGGTGCTGACGGTCACCTACCTCGGTCTGGCGATGTTGTTCGGCATGCTGGTCTCGGGCATCGCCGCGATCGGGCTGGAGCGGGTGGCGTATCGCCCGCTCCGGCGGCGCGGCGCGAAACCGCTGGCGTTCCTGATCACCGCGATCGGGATGTCGTTCGTGATCCAGGAATTCGTGCACTACATCCTGCCCAAGATCAGGCCCGGTCTCGGTGGTTCCAACGCGCAGACCGGCATCCGGTTGGTGGAGCCGAAGGTGCAGTTCACCTTCCTCGGTGCCCAGGTGACCAATGTGGCGCTGGTGATCTTCACCGCCGCCATCGTGCTGGCCGCGATCACTGAGATCGTCATCAACGCAACGTCATTCGGTCGCGCCATCCGCGCGGTGGCTCAGAACCCCGACGCCGCCACCCTGATGGGGGTCTCGCGCGAGCGGGTCATCCTGCTGACCTTCCTGATCGGCGGTCTGCTGGCCGGGGCCGCCGCGATGCTGTACACCCTCTACATTCCCACCGGCATCATCTTCTCCGGCGGTTTCATTCTCGGCATCAAGGCTTTCAGCGCTGCCGTGCTCGGCGGCATCGGCAACCTGCGCGGCGCGTTGCTCGGCGGCTTGCTGCTGGGCGTCGCCGAACAGTACGGGCAGATCCTGTTCGGCACCGAATGGCGTGACGTGGTGGCGTTCGTGCTGCTGGTGACCGTGCTGATGTTCCGGCCCACCGGCATCCTCGGTGAAAGCCTGGGGAGGGCACGCGCATGACCGATCTGACGAAAACTCCAGTGGCGCAACCGGAGCGGCGCGGACCCGGCGATGCGATCCGCGGCTGGTGGGCCGGGCTGTCACGGTCGGGACAGTGGGCCGTCGGGGTCCCGGTCATCGCCGCGCTGGCACTGCTACCGCTGTTTCCGCCCCCGATCCTGGACACCCCCGGCGTGAGCTTCGGCGGAGTGATGGCGCAGTTCGCCATGTACGCGCTGATCGCCATCGGCCTGAACGTGGTCGTCGGCCAGGCCGGGCTGCTCGACCTGGGCTATGTCGGTTTCTACGCGGTCGGCGCCTACACCGTCGGCCTGTTGACCAGCCCGAACAGTCCGTGGAACCAAACCGACGGCGGCTGGCTCGAACCCGGCTGGGCGTGGCTGGCCTGTCTGCCGATCGCGGTGGCGGTGACCGCGGTCGCCGGCCTGATCCTCGGCACGCCGACGCTGCGCCTGCGCGGTGACTACCTGGCGATCGTGACGCTGGGTTTCGGGGAGATCGTGCGCCTGATGGCCGACAACCTCGGCGAGGTGACCAACGGCAGCCTCGGACTGTCCGAGATCGCCTACCCGGAATTCGGTGAATCCGAGGCGCACCCCGGCGGTTACTTCTCGCCGGGCAACCTCGGCGACACCGCGAGCCTGAACCCGCTCGAGCGGGCGAACAACGGGACCTGGTGGTTCTGGCTCGGGCTGGCGCTGGTGATCACGGTGCTGCTGATCATCGGCAATCTCGAGCGCAGCCGGGTGGGGCGCGCGTGGGTCGCGATCCGTGAGGACGAGGACGCCGCCGAGATCATGGGCGTGCCGACCTTCAAGTTCAAACTGTGGGCATTCGTGATCGGTGCCGCGGTCGGCGGGCTCTCCGGCGCGATGTACGCCGGTCAGGTCACCTATGTGAACCCCAAACAGTTCGACATCATCTTGTCGATGCTGTTCCTGTGCGCGGTGGTCCTCGGCGGTTCCGGCAACAAACTCGGGGTGCTCGTCGGCGCGTTCCTCATCGCGTATCTGCCGATGCGGTTGCAGTCGGTACAACTGGTGTCGAACGAATCGACCGGCTATCTACTGCTCGGACTCGATCTCGCCCTGGTGCTCGGGCTGTGGCTGCTGTGGCGGTGGCGTCGCGACGCGCTCGGCGTGTGGGGCAGGCGCGTGGTGATCCTCACCGCGATCGTCGCGGTGATCTTCGGAGTGCTGCTGTTCGGCAGTGTGCTGCTGTTCCGGCCGGGCGGCGCACAGACCCTCGGTGACCTGAAGTACCTCTACTTCGGCATCGCGCTGGTGGTGATGATGGCACTGCGGCCACAGGGTCTGTTCCCCGTGCGGCAGAAGCTGCTCGCCTACGGCAGGCAGGTGTACCGGGCCGTGCGCAAGCCGGCCGAACTGATCGGAGTGCGGCGATGACCGGGCCGGGTGCGGGCGACGCGCTGTACGACAACGACGACATGGCGGCCGGGCACCGGCCGCCATCGGAGGCCGAATCCGCGGGCGAGGTCGACGTCGCGGCCGTGCTCCCGGAACTCGGCGACACCGCGGCCGTAGCCGAGGTGGTGGCACCGCATCGCGCCATCGACACCGCCGTCGGTGCGCCGCTGCTGCGCACCGACGGACTCACCGTGAAATTCGGCGGCCTCACTGCGCTCGACGGGGTGAGTTTCGAGATCCGCCGCGGCGAGATCCTCGGCTTGATCGGACCCAACGGCGCGGGCAAGACCACCTGTTTCAACGCCATCACCGGTGTGTACCAGCCGAGCGCGGGCAGCGTGCACTTCGACGGCAGGCCGCTGGCCAAGACCAAACGTAACCAGATCACCCGGCTCGGCATCGCCCGCACCTTCCAGAACGTGCGCCTGTTCGGCGAGATGAGCGCGCTCGAGAATGTGGTGGTGGGCACCGATGCCCGCCACACCACCTCGGTGCTTGGCGCGGTACTGCGCAGCCGAACACACCGGCGCGAGGAACGCGACGCCATCGAACGCGGTATGGCGCTGCTCGAATTCGTCGGGATCGCGCCGCGCGCGGTGGAGAAGGCGCGCAACCTGTCCTACGGAGACCAGCGCCGGCTCGAGATCGCGCGGGCATTGGCCACCGAACCGAAGCTGCTGTGCCTGGACGAACCGGCCGCGGGTTTCAACCCCAGCGAGAAGTCGGCGCTGATGGAACTGATCCGCAAGATCCGCGACGACGGCTACACCGTGCTGCTCATCGAACACGACATGCGCCTGGTGATGGGTGTCACCGATCGCATCGTGGTGCTCGAGTTCGGGCGCAAGATCGCCGACGGTCTGCCGCACCTGGTACGCGAGGAACCAGCCGTGATCGCGGCCTACCTCGGGGTGCCCGACGCGGAGTCGGTGACCGAGGTGGCTGCGCAAGCAGATACCGGCGCCGCGCCGCCACTGACGTCCGCCACCGTGGCGTCGGTGAAAGCCGAGGTCGACGAGACCGTTGCCGCGACACCTCTGCTCGAGGTGCGTGACATGGTCGTGCACTACGGGCGGATCGAGGCGCTGCACGGCGTCTCGCTGTCGGTGTCGCCCGGGGAACTGGTGACTCTGCTCGGCGCCAACGGTGCGGGCAAGACCACCACCATGCGCGCCCTGTCGGGTCTGCTGCCGCTCACCTCGGGGCGAATCTTTTTTCAGGGCAAGGACATCACCGCGATGAAAGCGCACGACCGGGTGATCGACGGGCTCATCCAAGCTCCCGAAGGCCGAGGCGTGTTCCCCGGTATGACCGTGCTGGAGAACCTCGACATGGGGTGCTATGCCCGGCCCTTCGAGCACAAGGCCGAGTACCGGCGGACCCTCGCGTGGATCTTCGAACTGTTTCCGCGGCTCGCCGAACGCCGCAAACAGGTGGGTGGCACGCTCTCGGGTGGTGAACAGCAGATGCTGGCCATCGGCCGGGCTCTGATGGCACGTCCGAAGCTCCTGCTGCTCGACGAGCCGTCGATGGGTTTGGCGCCGATGGTGATCCAGCAGATCTTTCGGATCATCAGTGAGATCAATCGGCAGGGGACCACGGTGCTGCTCGTCGAGCAGAACGCGCAGCAGGCGCTGACTCGCAGTGATCGGGCCTACATCTTGGAAACGGGCGAGGTCACCAAGGCGGGAGTGGGGGCCGAACTGCTGACTGATCCGGCCGTTATGGCGGCTTATCTGGGTGTGGATTGATGGTGCGGGGCAGGAGCCCGAGTGGTGTGGTGTGCGTCATGGCGAAGCTGAGCGGTGTCGTGGGCCGGGCGTGAGGTGTGGCGGGCGCGGCGGCGTTCGTCGGTGTCGGTGGGTGTCCCTACACTCATGCGGGTGAGTTCACCGACGACTGCTCAGGCATCGACAACGACCACCGCGGCCGAGGGGGAGCGGCCCACGTTGCTGCTCATCGATGGGCATTCGGTCGCCTATCGTGCGTTCTTCGCGCTGCCCGCGGAGAACTTCAAGACCGTCACGGGGCAGACGACCAACGCGGTGTACGGGTTCACCTCGATGCTCATCAACCTCCTGCGCGATGAGCAGCCGACCCATGTGGCGGCGGCGTTCGACGTGTCACGCAAGACCTTCCGCACCGAGGCGTACCCGGAGTACAAGGCCAATCGCAGCGCCACCCCGGACGAGTTCCGTGGGCAGGTCGAACTCACCAAGGACGTGCTCGGCGCGATGGGCATCCCGGTGATGGCCATCGACGGCTACGAGGCCGACGATGTGATCGCCACTCTCACCACCCAGGCACAGGCGCAGGGGTTCCGGGTGCTCGTCGTCACCGGTGACCGTGACGCGATCCAGCTCGTCAACGACGACGTCACCGTGCTCTACCCGAAGAAGGGTGTCTCCGACCTCACCCGGTTCACCCCCGAGGAGGTGCAGACCAAGTACGGCCTCACGCCGGCGCAGTACCCCGACTACGCGGCGCTGCGCGGCGACCCGAGCGACAACCTGCCCGGCATCCCCGGGGTGGGGGAGAAGACCGCGGCCAAGTGGATCCGCGAATACGGGGATCTGAACACCCTGGTCGACCGGGTGGACCAGGTGAAGGGCAAGGTCGGCGACGCGTTGCGGGCGAATCTGTCGAGCGTGGTGCTCAACCGTCAGCTCACCGAGATGGTGCGCGAGGTGCCGCTGCCCTACACCCCCGATCAGCTGGCCAAGGCGCCCTGGGATCGCGACGCCATCCACCGGCTCTTCGACGACCTGGAGTTCCGGGTGCTGCGGGACCGGCTGTTCGACACGCTGGGCTCCGCCGAACCCGAAGCAGAGTCGGGTTTCGAGATCAGCGGCGGCGCCCTCGATCAGGGCGCGGTCGCCGACTGGCTGGCCGAGCATGCGAAAGCCGGTGCGCGCCACGGGCTTTCGATCGTCGGCACCGGTACGCCGACGCACGGCGACGCCCGGGCGCTCGGCATCGCCGCCGCCGACGGCGAGGGCGGCTACATCGACCTCACCGTGCTCACCCCGGAAGACGAGACGGCGCTGGCGGCCTGGCTGGCCGACCCGGCCGTGGCCAAGGCGCTGCACGAAGCCAAGTCCGCGGGGCACGCGCTGCGTGGCCGCGGCTTCACCCTCGCCGGAATCACCATCGACACCGCGCTGGCCGCGTACCTGGTGCGGCCGGGGCAGCGCAGCTTCAACCTCGACGACCTGTCGCTGCGCTACCTCAAACGCGAACTGCGCGCCGAGACCAGTGCTGATGCCCAGCTGTCGCTGCTCGACGACGAGGACACCGTCGCCGCCGGTATCGCCCGCGAGGAGATGCTGCGCGCCCGCGCGGTCGCCGACCTCGCCGACGCCCTCGACACCGAACTGGCCGCGATCGAATCGACGCCGCTGCTCATGGAGATGGAGTTGCCGCTGCTCGGCGTGCTCGGTGAACTCGAGCAAGCCGGCATCGCGGTCGATGTCACCCAGCTCGAGAACTTGCAGCAGCAGTTCGCCGACCGGGTCAGCGAGGCCGCCAACGCGGCCTACGACGTGATCGGCAAGCAGATCAACCTCGGCTCGCCCAAACAACTGCAGGTGGTGCTGTTCGACGAGCTCGACATGCCCAAGACCAAACGCACCAAAACCGGGTACACCACCGACGCCGACGCCCTCGAATCGCTGTTCGAGAAGACCGGCCACGCCTTCCTGGAGCACCTGCTCGCCCACCGCGACGCGACCCGGCTGAAGGTGACCGTCGACGGTCTGCTCAAGTCGGTCTCCGACGACGGCCGCGTGCACACCACGTTCAACCAGACCATCGCCGCCACCGGCCGGCTGTCCTCGACCGAACCCAACCTGCAGAACATCCCGATCCGCACCGACACCGGCCGGATGATCCGCGACACCTTCGTCGTCGGCCCCGGCTACACCGAGCTGATGACGGCGGACTACAGCCAGATCGAGATGCGGATCATGGCGCACCTGTCCGGCGACGCGGCCCTGATCGAGGCGTTCAATTCCGGTGAAGACCTGCACACCTTCGTCGCGTCCAAGGCCTTCGACATCCCGATCGCGCAGGTGAGTCCGGAGTTGCGCCGCCGCATCAAGGCGATGTCCTACGGACTGGCCTACGGGCTGAGCTCCTACGGCCTCAGCGCCCAGCTCAAGATCAGCACCGCCGAGGCCAAAGAGCAGATGGAGGTGTACTTCGACCGCTTCGGCGGCATCCGCGACTACCTGTCCGATGTCGTCGCCCAGGCCCGCAAGGTCGGCTACACCCAAACTCTGTTCGGCCGCCGCCGCTACCTGCCCGACCTGGATTCCAGCAACCGTCAGCGCCGCGAGTCCGCCGAACGCATGGCGCTGAACGCGCCGATCCAGGGCACCGCCGCCGACATCATCAAGGTCGCGATGATCAACGTTCACACCGCGATCCGCGAGGCCGGGCTGCGCTCACGCATGCTCCTGCAGATCCACGACGAACTGGTCTTCGAAGTGGCCGAGGGCGAGCGCGAAACGCTGGAAGCCCTTGCCCGCGAGCAGATGTCGGCGGCGATCGAACTCTCGGTCCCGCTCACCGTGTCGGTCGGCACCGGGCGGAGCTGGGATGCCGCGGCGCACTGACGCGGCCCGGACACCACGATGGGCGCCGACCCCGGGGGCCGGCGCCCATCGTGTAGCGACAGGTGCCGCTGATTACGCGTTGACCGTCACGGCAACCGCGTCGTCGGCGATCGAGTAGCTGATCGATCCGTTCTCGAAGTGGCTGATCTTGCCGCCCTCGATGTCCTGCTCGTCGGAGGTCGGGTAGCCCAGCCGGCCGCCGGCGCCGCCGTCGGCTTCCCACGCCTGCCGGATGGCGCCGTACACGGTCTTGGCCCCGGTCGGGAGCGTGAAGTAGATGACGCCGCCGGTGAACTCCTGGAACTTGCCACCGTTGGGGGCGTCCTGCTCGGCCGAGGTCGGCTCACCCAGCGGGCTGGACGCGCCACCGGCTTCGTTGTAGTGATCGCCGATAGCCCCAGTGACTTCAAATGCCATGTCGAACAAATCCTTTCACCAAGCATCAATTGATCTAGCGGCCGCGACGCTACCGCGCCCGCGCCGGTTCCCGGCGGCGACGCGCGGGAGTTCACGAGCCGGTCACAATCGCTCGGGGTCCGCCTCACCCGACTCGCCGGCGCACTGTGGCAGCATCGGCTCCATGACTGCTCCTGTCATCGCCACCCCGCTGCCCACCTGCCCTGACATCGAGCAGGCCTTCGCGAGGTCGTGGCCGGTGCGCCTCGGCGACACCGATGACCAGGATCGCCTGCGTCTCGACGCCGTGGCGCGGTATCTGCAGGACATCGGGTTCGATCACCTGGACGCGGTCGAGGACGGTGACCTGCACCAGGTGTGGATCGTGCGGCGCACCGTGATCGACGTGTACGAGCCGATCATGTTCGGGGACCGGGTGCAGTTGCGCCGCTGGGCCGACGCCCTGTCCAACCGCTGGTGTGACATGCGCATCCAGCTCACCGGCGAACGTGGCGGGCACATCGAGGCGTCCGCGTTCCTGATTCACATCGACCCGGTCGCGGGGCGTCCGGCCCGGATGAGCGACGCGTTCATGGCGCCGATGCTGGCCAGCACCACCGAGCACCGTCTGCGCTGGAAGGCCGCGCTCACCGAACTCGACACCACCGAGGTCGAGACGGTGCCGTTTCCACTGCGCGTCACCGATGTGGACCGCCTGGGCCACGTGAACAACGCGGTCTACTGGGAGGCTGTCGAGGAAAGTCTCGCCGCCCATCCCGGCAGCCGAGCGCTGCCGTATCGCGCGATCGTCGAACACGTGGGCCCGGTGATGATGGGCGACAAGGTGGTGCTGCGCACCAGCGCGCAGGCCGGTGGTCTGCGCCTGCAGATGGATGTCGACGGCTCGGCCCGTGCCCTGGCGGCCATCGAACCCATCGGTTGACGCACGGCGTGGCGTGGATCGCCGCGCGCCGCCGGTGTGTTACTGATCCTGAGCTGCGGTGATGGTACTCACGGGTAGACACGGCGGGCCGATAATCAGGTTGCGGTTTCGCGACGATCGACCTATTCTCGAAACGTGCCGAATCCCGCCGACCGCCTCGCCGCGCTGCTTGTCGCTGACCGCGACCGCGCGGCCGCTGCTGCGCAGACCGCGCAGGCAGCCACACGGCAGATTCTTCTCGTAGTAACCCGCCGTAGCGGGGTCTGATTCGGACCAGCCCCCTCGCTGCGGGCTGATTTCTCTTGTTCTGCTGGTCCCACCTGCCAACGAAGACATCTTCGGGAAGACCTCATCTGCGATGACAATGCTCACCCTGGACCATGCCATGCTCGCCGCCGCTCCGAAAGCGCTGCGCGCCGAGCTCCGTGACCTCGACCCCGCCGAATTCGCCGACCGCTACATCCGCATCGACGGACCGATCGCACTCGGCGAATTCACCTGCTCCGGAATGGATTTCACCGCGACGCTGGAATTCTCCGAGCACCTGCGCACCGTCATCGCGGCCGGTAACCCGGTCGCGGCGATGACCTCGGCCCTCTATGACGAGGGTTACCCGCTCGAGATCCTGCGTTTCCACCAGCGCCGCACCGATGCCGGCACCGCCACCTTCGTGCAGTGCGAGTTCAACGGCAGGCGCGGCTGGGCCGCCGCGATCGCCGCACACGGCGCGGAGTCGACCGTGCGCGCCATGATCGCCGGCCTCAACCTGCTCGCGCGCTGAGCGCACCGCGCTGACCGGCGCGAAACCACGAAGGGTCCGTTCACCTCGAAAGGTGAACGGACCCTTGACGTTCGGTGGGCCGATTATTCGGCGGGCGAGGATTCCTGCTGCTCGGCGATCTGCTTGCGGACCTCGTCCATGTCCAGGCCCTTGACCTGGGTCACGAGATCCTCCAGCGCCGCGGCCGGCAGGGCACCGGGCTGGGCGAACACCAGCACGCCCTCGCGGAAGGCCATGATGGTGGGGATCGACTGAATGTTGGCGGCGGCGGCGAGTCCCTGCTCGGCCTCGGTGTCGACCTTGCCGTAGACGACGTCGGTGTGCTTTTCCGACGAGGTCTCGTAGGTCGGTGCGAAGCTCTTGCACGGGCCGCACCAGTCCGCCCAGAAATCGACGAGGACCACGTCGTTCCCGGTGATGATTTCGTCGAAGTTCTGCTGGGTCAGCGTCTGGGTGGCCATGACGTCCTCTCCTTGTGGGTGTCCTCGGCTGTAACGCCGCGGCGTCCCTCTATCTTCCACCGATCGTGATCGGCCGCAGCCCACCACGGGCCCGCCGGCAGCGAATCCGCACCACAGCGGCGGAAAATTCGTTGCCGGGACCGCAACGGGCGCGTCGCGCCGGACGCGCCGCCCGACTCGCCGCGGCGAGCCCCGCAGCAGTGCGGGCGGCGGCAGGGGTGAGGATGGTCGGGTGAACGGAAGCAACCACAGCGTGCGGCTCGGTCTGATCGACGGCGACGGTATCGGCCCGGAGGTGGTGGCCGCCACCCGCGCGGTCGTCGACGAGGCGGTCGGTGCGGCCGGGCTGGACCCGGTGGCGTGGGTGCCGCTGCTGATCGGGCACGCCGCGATCGCCGCGCACGGTCACCCGCTGCCCGAGCAGACGCTCAGCGCCCTAGACGACCTCGACGCCTGGATCCTCGGCCCGCACGACAACGTCTCCTATCCCGACCGGATGCGGGTGGCGCCCGGTGGCGCCATCCGCAAACGCCTCGGGCTCTACGCCAATATCCGCCCGGCGGCCGCGTTCGCCGGGGTGCGCGCCACGGCGCCCGGGATCGACCTGGTGATCGTGCGGGAGAACAGTGAGGGCTTCTACGCCGATCGCAACATGTTCGCCGGGTCGGGGGAGTTCCGTCCGACCGAGGACGTGGCGATGGCGGTGGCGGTGTTCACCCGCCGGGCCTGCGAACGTATCGCTCACGAAGCGTTTCGGCTGGCACAGGAGCGGCGAAACAAGCTCACCGTGGTGCACAAGGCGAATGTGCTGCCGATGACGACAGGCCTGTTCCGTGACGTCTGTTACGAGGTGGCCGCGCAGTACCCGCAGGTGCGGGTCACCGACGAACACGTCGACGCGGTAGCCGCGCACCTGGTTCGCGCTCCCGGCGACTTCGACGTGATCGTCACCGAGAACCTCTTCGGTGACATCCTCTCGGACCTGGCCGGTGAGCTGAGCGGCTCGCTCGGCATGGCGGCTTCGCTCAACTGCTCCGACGCCAAGGCGATGGCGCAGGCCGTGCACGGCGCTGCGCCGACACTGGCCGGGCACAACCGTGCCAATCCGGTGGCGCTGCAACTGTCGGCGGCGATGTTGTTGCGGTGGTTGGCAGTTCGCCGTCGCGAGCGCGGGCTGACGGAAGCGGCCGACCGGATCACCGGTGCCGTCGCGGCCACGCTGGCGGCGGGTGTGGCCACCGCGGACCTGGGCGGCCTGGCTTCCACCAGCGAATTCACCGAGCAGGTGACCGCCCGCGTACACCGGAGGTGAAGGCACCCCTTTCACATCGGCTGGTGAATCTTCGGCTACTGTCGCACCACGCTGTGTCCGGTTCGCATACATTGCCAAACAGGCGCTGACACGTGGCCGGCGTCGACGTGAAATGTGGAGGCTCCATTGTCTGTTCGAACTGTGCTCGGCCGCGGCGCCGTGCGACTGCTCTGTACCGTTGCCGGTGGCGCGATGGTGTTGACCGGCTGTGCCGAGAACACCGAGGGCGATTCCACCGAAGTGCCCAAGGTGTCGGTGGAGCAGGTCGACGCGCTCGCCGCGACCGTCCCGGACAAGATCAAGCAGGCAGGCAAGCTGGTGGTGGGTGTGAACGTGCCCTACCAGCCGAACGAGTACAAGGACGCCAACGGCGAGATCGTCGGCTTCGACGTGGACCTGTTCGACGCGGTCGCCACCACACTCGGACTGGAAGTCGACTACGTCGAGTCCTCCTTCGAGAAGATCATTCCCGCCATTCAGGCCGGCACCTACGACGTGGGCATGTCCTCGATCACCGATTCACGTGAACGCGAAAAGCAGGTCGACTTCACGACCTATTTCAGCGCCGGAATCCAGTGGGCCAAGCAGACCGGTGCCACCATCGACCCCAACAACGCGTGCGGCAAGAAGGTCGCGGTGCAGGCCACCACCGTCGAGCACACCGACGAGATCCCGGCCAAGAGCGCCCAGTGCGTGGCCGAGGGCAAGCCGCCCATCGATATGAAGGCCTTCGACGAGCAGAGCGCGGCCACCAACGCACTGGTCCTCGGCCAGGTCGACGCGATGTCAGCCGATTCGCCGGTCACCGCGTACGCGATCAAGCAGAGCGAAGGCAAGATCGAGCCCGCCGGCCCGCTGTTCGATTCCGCCCCCTACGGCTGGGCCGTGCAGAAGGGTTCGCCGCTGGCGGTCTCGTTGCAGCAGGCGCTGCAGCACCTGATCGACAACGGCAAGTACGGCGAGATCACCACCAACTGGGGTGTGCAGGAAGGTCAGATCAAGACCTCGGTGATCAACGGTGCAGTGAGCTGACGTGATCGACAAGGACAACACGGTGGAGGTGCCCGGACCGGGCACCGAACCCGAGCCGATCAAAGCGGTCCCGCTGCGCAGACCGGGTCGCTGGATCGCGGCGGCAGTCATCCTCATCCTGGTGGGACTGTTCGCCTACGGTGCCGCGACGAACCCCGCCTACCGGTGGGACACCTACGGCCAGTACCTGTTCGACAGCCGGATCACCGAGGGCGCGATCGTCACGCTGGAGCTGACCGTGCTCGCGATGGCGATCGCGGTCGGCCTCGGCACGATGCTCGCGGTGATGCGCCTGTCGCCCAACCCGGTGCTGCGCACCGCCGCGTGGGTGTACCTGTGGATCTTCCGCGGCACCCCGGTATTCGTGCAGCTGGTGTTCTGGGGCCTGGTGCCCTCGCTGTACAAGCAGATCCACCTGGGTGTGCCGTTCGGGCCACAGTTCTTCGAGTTCGACGTGCAGAACATGCAGGCCGCGTTCCTGTTCGCGGTGATCGGCCTCGGGCTCAACGAGGCGGCCTACATGGCCGAGATCGTGCGCGCCGGCATCAACTCCGTCGGCGAAGGCCAGCGCGAGGCCTCGGTGGCGCTGGGCATGTCGTGGACGCAGACGATGCGCCGCACAGTGTTGCCGCAGGCCATGCGGGTGATCATCCCGCCCACCGGCAACGAACTGATCGGCATGCTCAAGACGACCTCGCTGGTCACCGCGATCCCGTTGAGCACCGACCTGTTCGGTCGTGCCCGCGACATCTACGGCGTGAACTTCCAGCCCATCCCGCTGCTGCTCGTCTGTGCCACCTGGTACCTGGCGATCACCAGCGTGCTCATGGTGGGGCAGTTCTACTTGGAACGGTATTTCTCGCGCGGTGCCACCCGGCAGCTGACGGCCAAGCAGCTGTCCGAACTGGCCACCGCGCAGGCGGCGGTGAAGGCGAAATGAGCGAAGCAGTGACCGCACCTCCGATGGTGCTGGCCGATCGGGTGTGCAAGAACTTCGGCGCGCTACCGGTGCTCAAGGGCATCTCCCTGGAGGTGCAGCGCGGCAAGGTGCTGACCCTGGTCGGCCCCTCCGGATCGGGCAAGTCCACCTTCTTGCGCTGCATCAACCACCTCGAGCAGGTGAACGCGGGCCGGCTCTACGTCGACGGCGAACTCGTCGGCTACCGGGAGAAGAACGGCAAGCTCTACGAAATGCACCCGCGCGACGCGGCCGTGCAACGTCGCGACATCGGCATGGTGTTCCAGCATTTCAACCTCTTCCCGCACCGCACGGCGCTGGAGAACGTGATCGAAGCACCCGTCCAGGTGCGCGGCATCCGCAAATCCGAGGCGATCGCGCGAGCCGAGGACCTGCTGGAACGGGTCGGGCTCTCGGCCAAGCGCAACGCCTACCCGGCGCAGCTCTCCGGCGGTCAGCAGCAGCGCGTCGCCATCGCGCGGGCGCTGGCGATGGACCCCAAACTGATGCTGTTCGACGAGCCCACCTCGGCACTGGACCCCGAACTCGTCGGTGAGGTGCTCACCGTCATGCGTGAACTCGCCGATTCGGGCATGACCATGCTGGTGGTGACCCACGAGATGGGCTTCGCCCGTGAGGTCGCCGACGAACTGGTGTTCATGGATGCCGGGGTGGTGGTGGAATCGGGACCGCCGCGCGAACTGCTGGCCGACCCGCAGCACGAACGCACCCAGGCCTTCCTGTCCCGCCTGCTCTAGTCCGCCTCTCCGCGTATTTTGGCCGGGTTCAGGTGCGACGTCGGTCGGGTGGCGCGGCCGGCGGTGATGGGGTGGTCGGGTTTCCCCGTACCCGGTGAGTTGCCAATGTGCTCACCGAAACTGTTCCCGCTGGTCACGGTGCCCAGGCTACTGCGTGGGCGGTGTCGACTTGCCATCTAATCGTCATAAATTCGCGCTACGTGCATAGATGGCGCGATGGGTGACGTTGCGCATGGGCCACGTTCTGGTGAGCAGCGGGTATCCCAGCGTCGTCGGCGGTCGGGGAGATCTGCGGGTTCGGTCCACGTGGACCGAAGACGTGGCGGGTGGCGCTCCGACGAGCTGCTCCCCAAGGGTGGGACTGTGAAATCAGTTCCACTCCTCGGGGGGGATGGGCCCTATTGTGCCTTCCATCACGTGAAGGAACGGTTCGGGTGGCGTCGCATCCAATCCCTATGTACCGCCAAGTGACGTTGTCGCACAGCTGGTACTCGGCGGGGCGCAGGGGCCAGCCGCGAAAGGTGAACCTGGTGTCCGGCACCGCGTAGGGGGCGGGCGAGCCCGCGAAATGTGCACTGTTCGGCTCCGGTCGAGAATGGGGACGGTTAGATGTTTCGTTCGTTGATGGTTGCGGTAGTGGTGGGTGTGATGGCGGGGGCGGGTGCGTGGACCGGTGCCGGGACAGCGGATGCCAGCCGGGTGTGGGCGGCCTGCGGGATGTCGTCATCGGAAACGAAGTTGGTCGCGACATATCCGAAAGCGCACCTGCAGTGTGGAACCGCGAACTGGGGTTTCCGGCATATCAAGGCCCGCCACCTCGAAGAATGGCAGAACCTGGCCAACATCGAGAGAAAGAACTGGCGTGACATCGCGGATATGGCGATCGAGAAGTCGTTGACCGCCCCGGACAAGAGTGGCCCGGCCGGTGGCAGCAAGTACTGCTATTCCGGGCAGATCTACCTGGTAAACCATGTCAACGGTCGGATCGAGAAGACCGTGCAGCCCACCGTTATCGTGGGCGGGGACGGAACGATCATCACAGCGTATCCAGGAGGCGGGTGCCGTGGCTGACCCCACTATCGAACAGCTGTCCGAATCGGTCACCACTGCGGGCGCGGACTGGGGTGCGGAGATAGGCAGAGGCCCCCACGGCCGCTTGCAGATCATCCGACGCCATGGCGAACTCCTGCATATGCCCGTGGTGTTCGCTGTCACGGATGCTGAGTTGCGGGCTTACTATCGGCGAATCGCCGGGGAAGCCGAGCGGGGTGTGGCACCGGAACCGGCGTGGGAGTGGTGGATGACGCTGATGTCGACTCACCTCGCTGAGGCACTCCACGAGCTGGACCGTGATAAGCGGCCCTGCGTCGTCATCGTCGGGGACACCGGATTCGCCGCCGCTCCGGTCGATTCCGACGATTGAGCGGGCCTTTCATCACACCGTTTGAACTCTGTTGTTGCACCACGCGAACGCCCTAGTGGTCGATCGGCCTACAGAGGTGAAGGGGTGGCACCGCGTTTCGCGGGCCACCCCTTCAGCTTGCCCCGGCACGGCCAGCGCTAGCCGGAGCGGTGGCGTGCTAGCTCCCTCAGCGCGGGGCCGAGCTTCTCACCGATCAGTGCGGTCCCATCGGCGTGGAACTGGTGGCGTCGCACGTAGGAGTTCCTGAGTGCCCTCGAGCTGTTGCCGAGTTGGTCGGCGACCTTGGTCGCGTCGAGTCCGGCCGAGATGCCCTCGGTGCCAAGGTGTTTACGCAAATGTGTGGTGTGACCCCTCGGGGAGGCCGAGCGCGGCGGCTCGTCGTCGCCAGCTTCTGCTCATGCTCTAGTCGACGGCTCGGCGCGAACCGCGTCCAGTTGCGTTGCCATTTGGCTGGTCTCGTCCACGATCGCGCCATACGGCCTCGGCGGCGATCGCTAGCTCGGGCCCGATCGGGAGCGAGTGTGCGAAACGTTCAGCTGCAGCCTGCCATGCTTGCCGTGTCCGTACATCCGGTAGTTGCCGCCTTCCCCGCGTAACTGTCCTTCATCTGAGACGTTCGTGCGTGCCGCCCGCACCCCGCGCTTCGATACAGCGTGACGAGACAATCCCGGGGAGGAATAGCGGGGCACCCAACAGCACGACGCCCATGGCATCGACACATGCCCGCCATGGGGGCCTGCACAGATCAGGCTGCGACGTAGAACGTTCCGACACTCGGTGTCTGGAAACCACCAACACCGGGCAGCGAGGCTGTGACCACTACCTGGCCCACCCCGGTGACGATCTCTGCCCGATCCCCGGACCAGTTGGTGACCGTCCCCGAAGCGCCGGTCGACAGGTTCTGCCAGGTATAGACATACCCGTTGCCCGCTGGCACCGGATAGATCGCGCCGTGCCCATGCGACATCGTCGGCTGCACCAGCGCGGCCCCGTTCGCGGGGTTCGCCGCAACGATCAGCCCGGGCACCTGCAACCTGGTTTCCGCCGGATACGGAGCCTGCGCTGCCGCTGCCCCCGCCGTGATCCCGGCGAACACACCCGCAACCCCCGACAAAGCCGAAACTCCGACCGCTCGATGCAACTGCACTCACCTCTTTTGTAGTTTCGAATACTCCGCAGCTACATCCGAACCACACAGTTGACCGTTACATTTCAAGCAAATACATAACAATCAACGTGAAGCTGACCGGCGGCTTCGCACACTCCAGGACAGCCAGCTGGTTCATCTGGCGAGTGAACCAGTGAACCGTTCGATCGTGCAGATCCTCGACGGCACCGGTTGTGCCAGCTTCAGGAACAGTCTGCGTCCGCATCCGCTCGGCGCGGGGCCGAGCTTCTCACCGATCATGGCTGTCATGTCGACGTAGGGGCTGGAGGCGGCGCACGTAGGAATTCCGGAGTCCCCGGGCGTGTTGCCGAGTTGGTCGGCGACCTTGGTCGCGTCGAGTCCGGATGAGGTGCCCCTCGATAGGGGCTGAGCAGCCGGCCTCCTCCACTCGGAAACAACTACTGTCGGTGTCCCCTTGCCTGAACACAGGCGTTAACGCGATCGCCTAGACGGCGCGTTAGTGCTTCCGAACGGCAGTAAATATGTCGGCGGAGGGCGGATCTTGCGGCAAGAGAGTAGGAGGAAGCTGGCCGTGACGAGCAGAACCACACTTCCGGAGGTTGTCTTACCGGCGCAAACGACAATCGTTTGACCAGCAGTTATGCCCCATAGCGGCTCGGGCTGCGGATCGGCTCAGTTAGTGCTTGGTTGAGCTTCCAATGACGTCGGTAGATGCGCGGGTGTAGACGAGTTCGGCGATCGGCGGATCCCGTTCGGAGTAGTCTCGCTCATCTACAACAACACCTGCACCGCCGACTCGGTCGGCGGTCAACGGTGCCGCCGGTGCTCCTGTGACCGCCGCAGGCGGATTCGATACCAGATGGCGGCCCCTGCGGCAGTTGTGCCGACTATCAAGATCGCCAAACCTGCAACCAACGATGTCGGGATCGACCACGCGACTTGGTCCTCACCGGCGTGTTGCTGTTCGGAAGCCGTTGGGAGTTGGTGATTCGGAACTGGGGTCGCTGGCAGTCGGTCGTTCAGGGCGGTGAAGAAGCTTGGAGAGAGGGCTGTGGTCTCGATCGTGGGGGTGCAGATGTCGTCCATGTACGGGGACCAGCGTTGGATCTCGGTTTCCCAGGTTATGGCGCCGCCTGCGGCTCTGGCTGCGAAGAAGTACCGCTCACCGACAACGAAGCTCCGACTCAGGGAGGTGTCGAGCGGGCTGGCGACCGACACGACCGGACCAGCTGCGTCGTCGCCTCGGTACTTCGTGTCGACGACTACGGTCGCGACGTCGAGCGGAAGACCTCCGGTCTCTTCCCTCGGGTGGTGTTCGATTGCCGACACTGTGCCGGTGACTATCAGGTCCGCATCGTTGTACGCAGCGGAGATCCGCTCTGCCTCGGTTGTGTGGCTGACGGCGCAGTCCGCATGCGCGCTACCTGGAGACAGAGCCAGCGACGCCGACACACCGAGAAGGAGGATCCCTGCGGTGCGCCCCGCCCGTGGGCCCAGGGAACGAATCTTCGATGCCGTGGATCCCACGGTCGGTAAGCGGCAAAACCGGACGCTCATGCCAACGACTCCTCACCTGTTCACTGAATGTTTCCCAGATCGGTCCGTGACTGCGGCCAGCCCTAGTAAAAGGAGCAGCTCCCACGATGCCCAAGCCATCCGGCACGGCTTATTCTACTCCGCAGTACGCAGGGGTCAGTGGCTTGCTTGCTGAGCACTTCAATCCGCCCTGCGTACGCGCGTACTCCGTGGTGACTTATGCCTGAAGACTGCTAGTGCGTGTGCGCGTGGATCGAATCCACCATTCCTACATCATGGGCGTCAGGTGTTGTGCTGTTAGCGGCACCATTCGATTCGTAGGCATACGGGTACATCACACTTGTGTTTGTATCAGCGCGATGATTCAGACCCAATGCGTGTCCGATCTCGTGGGTCGACACCCAGATCTTTTTGTGATCGTTGTCGTTTTGGTTCGGGTCCAATCGAATGTGTGAGTAGATAATATGCCCATTGGAGTCGTATGGTGCGGATGTAACTCCCAATACGCCATTGATCTGAGGTTCCTCCCACACTGTGACGCACTTCGCCGCGAAGTCACAGTTCCACCACTTATAAACCAGGGATACTTCCGATAACGGATTGTCCCATGCCCACGTCGCTGTCGTGACAGGGAAGGGGTGAATATCAGTACGATCCGCAATCTGAACCACCGCAGCTGGCGAACTACTGGCTCGATACCAGTGCCGTGTTCCCCATTGATGATCAGCAGATGCGGTCGGAGCCAAGACCGTGGAGGCGAACAGAAAGGATAGGAACGTCAGAGCCGCGACGAAGGCGAACGGTGCCCCCGCTCTGCCGCTCTGATGGGTAGTATTCACCGCTGAGAGCTCCTTACTGCGCCATTGGTCACGCAGATGGCGTCACGCTGTTCCTTGGAGAGCTGCATCTTAGGATCGGCAAGCGTGACGATGATGTCCGTTACGTACTCTCCCGAGTTCGAGTAGCATATCCATTGATCGTTCTGGCCTGCCACTGCCCGTTGTCTCTTTTCGAGTTCGACGCCCGTGGGACGATCGCCGACGGGGCCTTGATTTTGCGCATCCGGGCCCAGGTTGCTTGGTCGTCCGTCCGGCCGACCGGGGATCTTATCCTTTGGAGTACCGGCAAACGGTCCAATTGTCTCAATCGGTGCCGGAGGGGCGTGTGGATTATTCTTCGCAGAGTCGGCGGGGGGCCAGTCATTCGAGTCACTTGTCGCGGTTGCTGCGAATATCATTCCGAAAAATAGTGTAATCGCTCCCAACATGCCGACAATTGATTTCTTATTGGGCATCAATCCTCCTGATGAGAAAACTGGAACCCGCCGAAATCTGCGGGGCGCCCGGGGATCGAGAACACTCTCCCGGAGTGGCACCATGCCAAAGCCTGCGCAGATCCACATTCCGAGATCAGGACCGATATGCAGCGCAAACGTGGCGGGTCAGACTCTTGATGGAGTTTGCGACCGCACCATAGCGCTGCTCAGATAGTTTCCTCCCCCCTGGTCGAATCCAAAACCAATATGATGATCTGGCTGTTGCAAAATCAATCCTATATGGAACTAGCTGAATTTGTGCCCGATTGGCGACGGCGACGTTTCGAGGCACGCCGACCGCCGGAGCGCACCTTGCCCGAGAACGAAACCGTCGACGCCCGGCGCAGAGGGTAGCGTCAACATCCCGTCAATCCAGCATCCGCCGTGCATCTCGGCCTCGCCAGTGCCCGCGTCGACGATGGACTCCGTCGCGGCGCAGCGCTCAGCTCAGCCCAGGCCCGGGGACCAAGAACCTCGCATCGACCTCGTGCGCCTGGCGGCGTAAGGGCACGAGGCCGCACCGGGCACACCACCCAAGGTATGGCTCAGGGGTGAGGTGTGCGCGGGGGCACTCGTGGTGGACATGAGATAGGGGCGGGGCCGCATGAGCGGGGCCGCCCCTTCGCTACCGCTGAGGCGGCCTAGCCGGAGCGGTAGCGTGCGACTTCGCTCAGCGCGGGGGCGAGCTTGTCACCGATCAAGGCGGTGACGTCGGCGTGGGGCTGGTGGCGTCGCACGTAGGAATTCCTCAGTACCCTTGAGCTGTTGCCGAGTTGGTCGGCGACCTTGGTCGCGTCGAGTCCGGCCGAGATGCCCTCGGTGCCAAGGTGTTTACGCAAGCTGTGGGGCGTTACCCCCTCGGGGAGGCCGAGCGCGGCGGCTAGTCGCCGCCAGCGTCGGCTCATGCTCGCGAAATCCGCTTCTATCATCAGCCGACCAGTACAAATCCCCAGTTCGCCCGCGTTCCCATCTTCGGTGTGCCCCGCCCGGGGCGCGAACCTGCGACACGCGCTGGTCATGAGCCGCCGCCCATGTGAACGTCCAGCCATCCAGCCCGGCGTAGAGCGGTTGCTGCCGAAGCCGTCGTCACTTGTCATCAAACCTGCCATTTAATGTCTAATGTCAGCCAATGACACTCGTTGACGCCAACGCTACCAAATCAATGTCGCCCACACGAAGCCGCAAACGTTCTGCATATCCGCAGGCCAGGGGCTCACGTTGCCAAGCGCGCCCAACCCTGTTTGCTCTTGACAACAACACCAACCGTAAACTAGCCCGATGTGAGTACATGGAGTTACCCATGTTCTTGCGGGATCAGTTGTCTGTTCTTGTGGTGTTGTCAGCCTCGAGGCCTTCCAGGGTGATCTGGGCCTGGGCCATGCGGCGGATGGCTGAGAGGGCGGTGTCGCCGAGGACGGTGAGGACTACTACCGCGTCGACGATCTCTTCGCGGCTGCCCGCGGTGAGTGCGGCTTCCACGTCGGTGGCCGCGATCACGCGGGCGCCGTCGAAGTAGCTGGGTAGGGCGGTGGTGCCCCAGTCCCGGTAGCCGAGTTGGGCGAGGCGGACGAGTACGGCGGTGAGCGTGTCGATCGCGGGGCGGCTCGGTTTCGGGTTCCAGCCGCGGCGCGCCAGTTCCGCGTGCACGGTGGCCGAGGCGCGTTCCCATTCGTCGTCGGGCGCGGCCGGGACGGGGGTGGTCATGCTGTGCTGTACGACGCCGAGCAGGCTGAACATCGACAGATCCGGGGTGTCGACGGCGGCCAGGACGTCGCCGACCGTGGCCACCGGCAACCCGCCCACCTCGATCAGCGCGCGGATCAGCCGCAGCCTGCGCAGGTGCTCTTCGCCGTAACTGGCCTGGTTGGGGCCGGTGCGTTCGCCCGCGGGCAGCAGTCCTTCGCGCAGGTAGTACTTGATCGTCGCCACCGCGATCCCGCTGCGCTCGCTCAACTCCGAAATCCGCACCGTTCCTCCGTTTTCGTTCGCACCTCTTGTCGACGGTTCGCCTAGCGGATAGTCTAACTATCCGTAACGGATAGTAGAACTATCTAACTAGGGGAGATCCATATGTCCGTCCTGACCGTTGCCGATGCGCTACCTCGTCGGCGCGCCCCGTTGCACCGCCCACTGCTGTACTTCGCTGCCGCCAGCGGCGTGCTCGCCGTGGTCGCCATGGTCGGAATGCTGGTCGACGACCGGCTGATCGCCGGGTCGGCCGCCTGGGCCAAGCCGGCCAAGTTCGCGATGTCGTTCCTGCTCTACAGCGTGGCGCTGGCCTGGCTGATCTCATTGCGGCCCAAGGCATCCCGGCTCGCATGGTGGATGGCCACGGTGATCGTGGTGGCCGGGACCGTCGAGCAGGTCATCATCGTCGGGCAGGTGGTACGGGGCCTGCGCAGCCACTTCAACACCACCACCGACCTCGACCGCGCCCTCTGGGTGACCATGGGCGCCACCATCGTCGCGCTGTTCCTGGCGACGATGGTGATCGCTGCCGGGGTCGCCCGGGCCCGCATCGGCGATGCCGCGATCACCTGGTCGATCCGGCTGGGCCTGGTGATCACCCTGGTCGGTCTGGGGCTGGGACAGTTGATGGTCGGCCGGGAATCCGGTGTCGACCAGATCACCGGCGCGCACACCGTCGGCGCACCCGACGGCACCCCCGGCATGCCGCTGACCGGCTGGAGCACCACCGACGGCGACCTGCGGATTCCCCACTTCTTCGGCATGCACGCCCTCCAGGTGCTGCCCTTGCTGGCAGCGGCGCTGGTGCTGCTCGCGCCGCGCGTCCCGCTGCTGCGCGTGCCGCGGGTGCGCCTCGGGCTGATCCTCACCGCGTCGGCCGGCTACGCCGCCGTACTCGCGCTGCTCACCTGGCAGGCACTGCGCGGCCAGCCACTCGTCCACCCCGACGGTGCCACGCTCACCGCGGCCGCCGCGATCCTCACCGGAGTCGTCGGCGGCCTTCTCATCTCGGTGGCGCCCGCCACCAACGCACGAAAGGTAGCCACCGTATGAGCACCCTGTTCGACCTGTCGTTCTACGTCACCGTCCCGTTCTGGGCACTGATGATCCTGGCCCCGACCTGGCGCCACACCCGCACGATCATCTCCTCGCCCTGGATCGTGGCACCCTCGGTCGTGATCTGGGCGATCGTGGCGCTGCCCGTCCTGGACACCATGTGGTCACTGGTCACGTCCCCGTCGCTGGCCGCGATCACCACCGCCACCGCCGACCCCGCCGTCCTCACCGCGCTGTGGGCCCAGATCCTCGCCTGGGACCTGTTCCTGGGCCGCTGGGTCTACCTCGACAGCCGCGACCGCGACATCCACCCGCTGCTGATGGGGCCGCTGCTGGTGGGCACGATCCTGTTGTCGCCCATCGTGTTCCCGGTGTACCTGGCGCTGCGGACCGTCGTCCGGCGTGCCCCGGACGCGGCCACCGCGCAGGCGAATCGGGTCACCGTGTGACCCACCGGTGCCGGCCACCGGGTCAGCTCGGTCACCGACGACGCGGTGCCGCTGATCCGGGTGGCCGGCGGCTCGGAACGCCGTGCCCGGGAACGGGTCACAACGGCATGAGCACGTGCTTGCGCGGGCCCTGCGCGACCCGCTTGTCCGCGAGCAGGCGCAGCGCCCTACGGATTTCCAGCCGCGTCTGCGAGGGCTCGATGACGGCGTCGATATAGCCGCGCTCGGCGGCGATCCACGGGGTGGCGACCGTCGCGTTGTAGAAGTCGACCATCTGCTGCCGCACGAGGGGCCGCTGTTCGTCGGGCAGGGCGGCGAGCTGACGGCGCTGGGTGAGCCCGACAGCGGCTTCGGCGCCCATCACCGCGATCCGCGCGGTCGGCCAGGCCAGGTTCACGTCACCGCCGAGCTGCTTGCAGCCCATCACCGCGTAGCCGCCGCCATAGGCTTTGCGTACCACCACGGTGACGATCGGCACCGTCGCCTCGACCACCGCGTAGAAGAACCGCCCGCCCCGTTTGATCACGCCGATCTTCTCCTCCTCGACACCCGGCAGCACACCCGGTGTGTCGACCACGAACACCAGCGGGATCCCGAACGCGTCGCAGAGCCGGATGAAGTGCGCGGCCTTGTCGGAGCAGCGGGCGTCGATCGCGCCGCTGAATACCAGTGGCTGATTGGCGATCACCCCGACGCTGTGCCCGTCGACCCGGGCGAAACCGGTGATGAGATTACGGGCGGCACCGTCACCGACCTCGTGGAAGTCGCCGTCGTCGAAGATCCGCAGCAGCACGTCGTACATGTCGTAGCCCGCGCGGTCCGAATCCGGGATGAGCGAGTCGAGTTCCCGGTCGGAATCGGTGATCTCGGGTTCGATGCCCGGATTCACCACCGGTGCCCGGTCGAAGCAGTTCGACGGCATGTAGCTCAAATACTTTCGCGCCCAGTCGAAAGCGGCGCGCTCATCGGTGGCGACATGATGAATGTTGCCGTTCTCGGCCTGGTTGAACGCCCCGCCGAGCTCTTCGAGAGTCACGCTCTCCCCGGTGGTCTCGCGGATGATCTCTGGTCCGGTGACGAACATGTAGGCCGACTCGGTGGCGATGAGCACATCGGTGTTGATCGGTGAGTACACCGCGCCCGCGGCGCATTTGCCCAGCATCACCGATACCTGCGGCACCAGGCCGGACAGGCGCAGCTGCCGTCGGCTCATGGCCGCGTACCAGGCCAGCGAGGTCACCGCGTCCTGCACCCGGGCGCCCCCGGAGTCGTTGATCGCCACGAACGGGCACCCGGTGTCGGCCGCGAAATCCATGGCCTTGGCGACCTTGCGCCCGAACATCTCACCCACCGAACCACCGAACACCGTCTGATCGTGGGCGATCACCACCACCGGCCGCCCCTCGACGGTGCCGTGCCCGGTGACCACACCGTCGCCGTAGAGCCCGTCGGCACCCGCCTGCCTGACCAACGCCCCGATCTCGACGAAACTACCCGGGTCCAACAACATGTCGATGCGTTCGCGCGGACTCGGTATCCCCTTGGCCACCCGCTTGGCGATCCCCGCCGCCCCGGCCGGTTCCTGTGCCGCCGCCAGGTTCTGCCGGAGTTCTTGCAGCTTCGCCGCGGTAGTCGACTGCCCCATGCGCATGCCCTTCCCGTTGTGGTCGAGCTCTCCTTCATCAGTGTCGGCTGAGCCTAACCCCGGCGTGAGCGCGGATTGTCGGCGACGCGACAGCTTCAGGAACGGGCGCGCCCGGCGTGACCGAAGGCGACGCGCAACTGCCCCAGCAGCACCTTCGCTGCCGGTGTGCCGGGCCGGTCGGCGCGGGAAGCCAGGGCCAGGCGGCCGTGGATTCGTGGTTCGACGATGTCGAGTACGCGGACGCCGAAGGCGGTGGCCTCCTCGGCGGAGAGTGCGGGGACCACCGCGGTCCCGAGTCCGCGTGCGGCCAGTTCGAGCAGTAGCGGGGGAGCGGCCGCTTCGAAGGTGATCGACGGTGTGAAACCGGCTGCGGCGCAGGAGCGTTCGAAGATGCCGCGCAGGCCGGTGCCCGGGGGTAGGCAGATGAGTCGGCGTCGGCCGAGGTCGGCCAGGGTGATGGTGCCGGCTGATTCGGCGGGGTCGGGGGCGGCGTCGTGGGCGATCGCGGCGACGACCGGTGTTTCCAGGACGACGTCGATGTCCACGGCGGGGCTGGGGGCGGCGCCGGTGAGGCTGACCAGCGCGATGTCGAGCTCGTCGCGTTCGACGGCGGCGAGCATGCGTTCGGAGGTGTCCTCGGTGAGGCTGATCGCCACGCCGGGGTGATCGTGGTGGAAATCGGCCAGGACACCGGCGATGTCGAACTCGCCGTCGGCCGCGCCGGAGATCACGCCCAGGCGCACCTGCCCGCGCAGCAGCCCGGTGAACTCCTGCACTGTCTCCCCGATCCGGTCGGCGGCGGCCAGGGCGGCGCGGGCGTGGGTGAGGACGGCGGCGCCGACCTCGGTGGGGGTCACCGTGCGCGCCCCGCGGTCGAGCAGGCGTTGGCCGAGTTCGCGTTCGAGCTGCCGGATCTGGGCGCTGAGCCCCGGCTGGGTCAGGTGCAGGCGCTGGGCGGCCCGGGTGAAGCCGCCTTCGTCGACCACTGTCACGAAGTAGCGCAGCTGCCGCAGTTCCATAACTGATGATTATAGGTCTGAGAAATGCTATCTGTTGTACTTCTTGTTCGTGCGGCCGCAGAGTCGACGACATGACCGCAACCGCACCGCACCCCAGCTGCACCGGACCCGTGTTCACCCCGCGCGACGCCGAATACGCACAGGAGGTCGCCGGGTTCCAGACCGCATACACCCACCGTCCGGCGCTCGTCGTCGGCGCCGCGCACGTCGAGGACGTCCGCGCGGCCGTGGAACATGCCGCACGGCACAACCTGCCGGTGGCGGTGCAGGCGACCGGACACGGGCTCTCGGCGGCCGCCGACGGGGGAGTGCTCATCACGACCGGCCGGATGACCGGCATCGACGTCGACGCGCGAGCCGGCACCGCTCGGATAGGGGCGGGCGTCCGGGCCGGCGCGCTGGTCGCCGCCGCCGCCCGGCACGGGTTGGCCCCGTTGAACGGCTCCGCGCCCTCGGTCGGCATGGCCGGGTACGTACTCGGGGGCGGCCTCGGGTTGCTGGCGCGCGAATTCGGTTATGCCGCCGACCATGTGCGCTCGATCGACCTCGTGACCGCCGACGGCAGAATCCGCACCCTCACCCCGGCCGACGAACTGTTCGCCGCGGTACTCGGCACCGGCGGCAACTTCGGCGTGGTCACCGGCCTCGAACTCGAGCTGGTTCCCGTCACCGAAATCTATGGCGGCCAACTGGTATTCGACACCCCGCTGGTCGACCGGGCGCTGGAGGCATGGCGGCAGTGGACCGTGACCCTGCCCGACGCGCTCACCTCGAGTATCGCGGTGCTCACCTTCCCCGACATCGAGCCGGTGCCCGCGCCCTTGCGTGGTCGCCACGTCGCTTCGGTCCGCATCGCCTTCCACGGTCCGGCCGACGACGGCGAGCGACTGGTGGCTCCGCTACGGGCCGTCGGCACGCGACTGCGTGACGATCTGCGCATCTTGCCCTACACCGAATCACACACCATCCACAGTGATCCCGACTTCCCCCACGCCTACGCGGCTACCAGTGCGATGCTCTCGGAGCTGACGCCGGAAACGCTAGCGGCGCTGCGCGCACGCACGGCGCCCGGCGGACCCGTCGAGGCGGTGATCGACATCCGGCACCTCGGCGCGGCGTTGCGCCGGGGCACGGCGTCGATCGGTCATCGCGACGCCGAATACCTCGTGCGGGTGATCACCGATGCCGGGGTGCGGGATTCGGCTCCCGCGGGTCTCGACGTGGTGCGAGAAGCGCTGGCGCCGTGGACGATCGGCGCCGGCCTCAACTTCCTCTACGGGGCAGGTGCCGCCGCCGGGCCGGCGCAGACCAGGACCGGGTACGACGATGTCACCTACGCGCATCTGCGCACGCTGAAGTCGAAGTACGACCCCCGCAACATGTTCCGGTTCAATCGCAACATCGCACCCGCCGGGTAGCGGCACCGGACGCCTTGCCCTCCCGAGCCGACTGCACTATCTTGGTGATATCACTCAGATATCGGGAGGCTGTCATGGAGCTACGCTCCGCATTCCGCGTCAACGGATTCGTCGTCTTGCTGGGGTGGCTGGTGCTCACCCTCCTGTTCGGTGCCGCCGCGGTGCTGGCGTTCGTCGCTGCCGCTCAGCGCGACGGTGGTGCGCCGGCCTGGGTGATCGCGGGCCTCGCCACGGTCGCGGTGCTCGTCGTCGCGTTGCTTGCCACCGGGCTGACCATCGTCAACCCCAATGAAGCCAAGGTCGTCACGTTCTTCGGCCGCTACATCGGCTCGGTCGGCGAGCCCGGCTTCTTCTCGGTGATCCCGCTGGCCGACCGCCAGTCCATCTCGCTGCGGGTGCGCAACTTCGAAACCCAGAAACTGAAGGTCAACGACGCCGACGGCAATCCGGTCGAGATCGCCGCGGTCGTGGTCTACAAGGTGATCGACAGCTTCAAGGCCGCCTTCGCCGTCGACGACTACGAGGAGTACGTCGAAACCCAGTCCGAGGCCGCGGTGCGCCACCTGGCCACCACCCACCCCTACGACGCGCACGACGACGCCCGCACCAGCCTGCGCGACGGCGCCGAGGTGGCCGAGGAACTCACCGTGGAGCTGCGCGAACGTACTCTCACCGCCGGAATCGAGGTGATCGAAGCGCGCATCACCCACCTGGCGTACGCCCCCGAGATCGCCCAGGCGATGCTGGTGCGCCAGCAGGCCGCGCAGGTGGTCGCGGCGCGCACGCAGATCGTGGAGGGCGCGGTCGGCATGGTCGGGCTCGCCCTGGACCGGCTGACCGAGCAGGGCACCGTGGAACTCGACGAGGAGCGCAAGGCCGCGATGGTCTCGAACCTGCTGGTCGTGCTGTGCGGCGACCGCGCCACCCAGCCGGTGGTCAACGCCGGATCCCTCTACGCCTGAGCGCACCGTGCCCACGCCGAGGAAGGAACCCAAAAAGGTTCTGCTGCGGCTCGACCCGGCCGTCCACGAGGCCATCGCCAAGTGGGCGGCCGACGACCTGCGCAGCGTCAACTCCCAGATCGAATACGCGCTGCGCCTGGCGCTGGAACAGGCGGGCCGAAAACCCAAGCGGGACTGAACGGTTGTGATCGGTCACGAGGTAGCGCCCGCCCGAGGTGGCTCGAGTACCGATCGGCGCGCCGGGACGGCGCGCGGGGCGAACCGAATCCGGACCCGCCGGTAAATTGATCCGGTGCCCATCTCGTTCGACATCCGTGGAATGCAGCAGTTGGACAACACGACCTGGGGGGATCCAGCCACTCGTGACGTTGTCGCGCTCACCTACGCCGATGGTGTCCCGGATCTGCCCGCGCCGCTGCACGATCTGCCGCGGTTGCGCAGGCGACTGGCCGAACACCATGCCCGCACCGGTTGCCTGATCGAGGCGTTCGTCGTGTGGGTCGACCAGTTGCCCGCGCTGCTGCGAGTGGAGAAGTCCCGGATGCCGGGTTCCCCGGTGGGGCTGGTGTTCGCCGCCTCCATCGTGGTGCCCAAGGACCGGTGCAGCGCGGTGTTCCAGATCATCTGCCCCGAGACCGGCGCGCCCGGCGTGCGGGAAGCGATCGTCGGCAGCCGGGTGCGCCCGGCCGAGATGTATCCGGCGCACCCCTACGCCCCCGGTCTGCGCGGCAGACTGCCCTACACCCTGTCCGATCATCTGCGGTTCGACGACGCGTTCCCCGAGCACCCGCTCACCAGGGCGCGGCGCTGGATCGCCGACACCGTGCCCCAGGTGCGCGTCGACCCGGCCTTCGCGGCGCTACCGGAGTTCTAGGCGCGCGGTTTCTCGCAGACGAAGATGGCGGTGCCGGGAAAGATCTCCCCGCGCAGCGGCGACCATTGCCCCCACTCGCGGTCGAGCCACTCCGGCCACTCGGGTTCGACGATGTCGAGCAGGGTCAGGCCGGCGCCGACGATCTCGCGGACGCGGTCACCGATCGTGCGGTGATGCTCCACGTAGGTCGGCGTTCCGGCGTCGTCGACCTCTACATAGGGGGTGCGGTCGAAGTACGGGATCGTGGCGGTGAGTCCGGCCTGTCCCGGATCGTCGGGGAAGATCCAGCGCATCGGATGGTTCACCGAGAACACCCAGCGCCCGCCCGGGCGCAGCACCCGCCCCACCTCGCGCATCACCTGCGCCGAATCGGCGACGAACGGCACCCCGCCGAAGGCCGAGCAGGCCAGGTCGAAGGACTCGTCGGCGAACGGCAGCGCCTCGGCGCCCGCCTGGACCAGCGGCACCCGCGGCCCGCCCTGGTCCATCGCGGCCACCCCGCGCTCGAGCATCGCCATCGACACGTCCAGGCCCACCGGGTGCGCGCCGTGCCCGGCCAGCCAGCGCGAACACGGCGCCGACCCGCAGCCGATCTCGAGCACGGACCGACCGACCACGTCGCCGAGGAAGGCCATGTCGCCCTCGTGCAGCCCCTCGGGGCACCAGACGAACTCACCGCCGGGGGAGTCCACGCCGAGGAAGTCGGCATGGGTCTGGTGGTACTGGTCGGCGTCGGCGTCCCACCAGCGCCTGCTCGCGCGCTCGCTGGCGGCCGAGTCGATCTTGGTTCGGGTGGTCGCGGTGGTTCCCAGCAGCGCGTTTGCCTGCGCGTGGCGTTCGTCGTCGGACACGCCGAACAGGGTATCGGCGTGGCGCGGGGGGTGGTTTGCCCGGTCGGCGCAGCCTCGCGTACGCTGAGGCACGCGAGTGACTTTCGAGGACTCCGCTGCGCCGCGGTGTTGTGCGTACGGTATCCGATGACGAAAGTCCCGTGCTGAGTTCGATCATCGCAAGTTCGACGGGCCGTGCGATACTTACCCGGTATCCTTCGTCGCCTCGTCGCGGTGATCTCGCAGCGTACCGAAAGTTCCAATGTCCGCAACCGACCACAATCCGTCCGGAGCAAACCCACATATGCCCACCACCGTCACCTCGCCGCAGGTAGCCGTCAACGACATCGGCTCCGCCGAGGATTTCCTCGCCGCCATCGACGCCACGATCAAGTACTTCAACGATGGCGACATCGTCGAGGGAACCATCGTCAAGGTCGATCGTGACGAGGTCCTGCTCGACATCGGTTACAAGACCGAAGGCGTCATCCCGTCCCGTGAGCTCTCCATCAAGCACGACGTCGACCCGAACGAGGTCGTTTCCGTGGGCGATGAGGTCGAGGCCCTGGTTCTCACCAAGGAGGACAAGGAAGGCCGCCTGATCCTGTCGAAGAAGCGGGCTCAGTACGAGCGCGCTTGGGGCACCATCGAGGAGCTCAAGGAGAAGGACGAGGCCGTCAAGGGCACCGTCATCGAGGTCGTCAAGGGCGGCCTGATCCTCGACATCGGTCTCCGTGGCTTCCTGCCCGCCTCGCTCGTCGAGATGCGTCGTGTCCGCGACCTCCAGCCGTACGTCGGCAAGGAGATCGAGGCCAAGATCATCGAGCTCGACAAGAACCGCAACAACGTGGTCCTGTCGCGTCGCGCCTGGCTCGAGCAGACCCAGTCCGAGGTCCGCAGCGAGTTCCTGCACCAGCTCCAGAAGGGCCAGGTCCGCAAGGGCGTCGTGTCCTCCATCGTCAACTTCGGTGCCTTCGTGGACCTGGGTGGCGTCGACGGCCTGGTGCACGTCTCCGAGCTGTCCTGGAAGCACATCGACCACCCGTCCGAGGTCGTCGAGGTCGGCAACGAGGTCACCGTCGAGGTTCTCGACGTCGATCTGGACCGCGAGCGCGTCTCGCTGTCGCTCAAGGCGACCCAGGAAGACCCGTGGCGTCAGTTCGCCCGGACCCACGCCATCGGCCAGATCGTGCCCGGCAAGGTCACCAAGCTGGTTCCCTTCGGTGCCTTCGTGCGCGTCGAAGAGGGCATCGAGGGCCTGGTGCACATCTCGGAGCTGGCCGAGCGCCACGTCGAGGTCCCGGACCAGGTTGTCGCCGTCGGCGACGACGCGATGGTCAAGGTCATCGACATCGACCTCGAGCGTCGCCGGATCTCGCTGTCGCTGAAGCAGGCGAACGAGGACTACCACGCCGAGTTCGACCCGTCGAAGTACGGCATGGCCGACAGCTACGACGAGCAGGGCAACTACATCTTCCCCGAGGGCTTCGATCCCGAGACCAACGAATGGCTCGAGGGCTCGGACAAGGTCCGCGAAGAGTGGGAAAGCCGCTACGCCGAGGCCGAGCGTCGTCACAAGATGCACACCGCTCAGATGGAGAAGATGGCCGCCGACGCGGCTGCCGAAGCTGCCAACGGCGGTGCCGCCGCGGGCAACTACTCCTCCGAGACCGGCAACAACGCGCCGCAGGCCTCCTCGGGCCCGGCTGAGACCACCGGCGGCTCGCTCGCCAGTGACGCCCAGCTCGCGGCTCTGCGGGAGAAGCTCTCCGGCAACGCCTGATTCGGGTAGAGCAATACCGAAGGCCCCGGTCCACACGGACCGGGGCCTTCGGCCTGTTCCAGGGTGGGTGGGGGTCGTGGCATACGAACGAGCCCACCGCAGCGGGGCGGTGGGCTCGGCGCAGGAGTGCGGGTGTCAGTTCGCGGCGGCGGCGGGAACCCAGTAGGTGCTGGCCATCGTCGACCGCTTGCGCATCGCGGCGAAGCTGTGCCGGGCCGGGGAGATCAGGGCGGTGAGCCAGGGGCGCCGATACTCCGCGAGAGTCGCTGCGACAGCGGGGAATTCGGCACAATGCACACCGCCGGGCATGCCCAGGCGGTGGCGGCCCCTCCGGTGGTCTCTGGTACTCATGATCATCCTTCGGTAGCTGGAGCGGCCTTCTCGCCTCCGCGAAGATTAATCGACGCGACGCGCCCGACCACGGATTTACGCCGGTCACCGCCTGGGCGTGTCGGCCTGGATGCGGCTCGGCGGCCGCCGGGATGCGAGACTGGCCCCATGTTGCGGATCGGCCTCACCGGAGGCATGGGAGCGGGAAAATCCACAGTGGCGCGGACCCTGGTCGAACTCGGGGCGGTGCTGATCGACTCCGACGTGATCGCGCGCGAGGTCGTCGCGCCCGGTACGCCGGGGCTGGCGGCGCTGGTCGACGCGTTCGGCGAGCAGATCCTGGCCGATGACGGCAGTCTGGATCGCCCGGCGCTGGCCGCGGTGGCCTTCGCCGACGACACCGCCCGCGCGAAACTCAACGCCATCACCCATCCGCTGGTCGGTACGCGCACCGCCGAGCTCATCGGTGCCGCCCCCGCGGACGCGATTGTGGTGCAAGACATTCCGCTGTTGGTGGAGAACGGGCTCGCGCCGCTGATGCAGCTGGTCGTGGTGGTGGGCGCCGAGGTGCAGACGCGACTGGACCGGCTGGTGCGACAGCGCGGGGTCGACGAAGCCGATGCGCGCGCCCGGATCGCCGCGCAGGCCACCGACGATCAACGGCGCGCGGTCGCCGATGTGTGGCTCGACAACAACGGTGCGCCCGAGGTGGTCGAACAGCAGGTGCGCGAGCTGTGGGAGCGGCGCCTGGTGCCGTTCGAGCGCAACCAGCGCGCCGGGATTCGTGCCCGTGCCGACTACCGGCTCGTGTCGCACGATCCGGAGTGGGGAGCGCAGGCGCGCCGGATCATCGCCCGCCTGCATCTGGCCTGTGGTGCGTCGGCGGTGCGCATCGATCACATCGGGTCCACCGCGGTCGGTGGGCTGGCGGCCAAGGACCTCATCGACATCCAGGTGACGGTGGCGGACCTGGACACCGCCGACGCGCTGGCCGGGCCGCTGGCGATCGCCGGCTTCCCGCGCGCGTCCGAGGTGACACACGACAACCCGAAGCCCACGCCGGGCGACTCGGCGGGCACCGATACGGCCAGGTGGGCCAAGCGCTTGCACGGCAATGCCGATCCCGAGCGTCCGGCCAACATTCATCTGCGCGTGCAGGATTCGCCCGGTCAGCGGTTCGCGCTCGACCTGCGTGACTGGCTGCGTGCCGACCCGGACGCCCGCGCGCAGTATCTGGCGGTCAAGCAGGAGGCGCAGCGGGCCGCGGCGGACCGGGCGGGCGAAGCGGCGGGCGAGGCGTACTACGCGGTGAAGGAACCATGGTTCGACGCCGTGTATCCGACGGTCACCGAGTGGGCGCGCGCTCGTGGGTGATGCCGAGACGAAACTGTTAAACATCAATACTTCAAAATAGGCCGAGCGGTGCCGCGCGCTGGGTACATTGTGGCGAGTCACGATCGGGTGACTCGATTCACAGGGAAGTTGTAGCGCGTATGACAACACATCACCGTCATTTCGGCCGGGCCGGCTTCGGCCTCACCGCCTTCGGCGCCGTGGCCGCCACCGTGGTGCTGGCCGCCCCGCAAGCCTCGGCCTGGGTCGGCAATCTGGGCGTGGCAGGCACCGACCACAAGGTCGGTTGCAGCTACAAGCTGACCGCCAGCGTCGAGGTCGACCGGCTGACCTCGGTGAAGTTCACCGACAACGGCCGCGACATCCCGGGCAGCCCGGTGTCGCCGTCGCTGCTCTCGGGCACGGTGAGCATCACCTGGAAGCCGACCACGGCAGGCCAGCACAAGCTCGAGGCGCGTCAGCTGTTGATCAGTGACTCGATCACGGTCACCGTGGGCGAGGCCGCCGCGACCGGCAGCGCCGGTTGCGGTGGTGGCCTGGGCGATCTGCTCGGTAGCGGTTCGGCAGGCTGATCCGGCGTCCGCGACCGCCCGGGCTCCTACCGAGAGCCCGGGCGGTCGCGTCGTTTCAGCGCCAGGTCAGCTCCACCCCGAGGGTGGCCAGCCAGGGCTCGAGCGAATGCCCGTGCGCGGCCATGCCGTCGATCGCGCGCACGGCGTGCTCGACCGCCGACTGGGCGTCGGCGGCGTCGAGCAGGCCGTCCGCGTGCGCGGCCAGCAGTTCGTCGACGTCGACCAGGCGCACCTCGCGGCCCGTTTGCACCAGCAGATCAAGGTAGTGGTCCACCGAACGCCACAGGGTCTCGGACTGCCGGGTGAACGAACCCACGTCGACGTAGATGTCTTGGTACTGCTCGATACCCGGGTTGTACCAGAGCTTCGACGCGCGCAGCGACAGGTCCGGCAGCAGCCACGACTCCAGATAGTGGAAGGTCGGGTGGTCGGAATGTCGCGCCATGTACAGACCCCACGGTTGCTCCTGATAGACCTCCACCGGCCGGACGAATCCCTTCGGGTCGGTGTTGGTCTGTGCCGCGAGATCGAAGTACTCGACCTTGGGCGGATGCACGTGCGCGGTGGCTGCCTGCGTCATGAGCGCAGAATCTACCGGCGCGCACCCGTCGGCGCCGACCGGGCACCGGGCGCTGCGGCGAACTTGTCGGTGGCTGCGCCTAACCTGGTGTGCATGGCATTCGCAACCGAGATCCCGACGGAAGGGTACGAAGAGCGGGGGCACCCGCTCGCGCATTCCGAACATCGCCCCGTCGGCGAGATCGAGCGCACGGGCGGGCGCTTCGAGGTGGTCAGTGAGCACAACCCGGCCGGTGATCAGCCCGCGGCCATCGCCGAGCTGCAGCGGCGGATCACCGCGGGCGAAAAGGACGTCGTCCTGCTCGGCGCGACCGGTACCGGCAAGTCGGCGACCACCGCCTGGCTGATCGAGAAGCTGCAGCGGCCCACCCTGGTGCTCGCGCCCAACAAGACCCTGGCCGCTCAGCTGGCCAACGAGCTGCGCGAGATGTTCCCGCACAACGCGGTCGAGTACTTCGTCTCCTACTACGACTACTACCAGCCCGAGGCCTATATCGCCCAGACCGATACCTACATCGAGAAGGACAGCTCGATCAACGACGACGTCGAGCGCCTGCGGCACTCGGCGACCTCGAGCCTGCTCTCGCGCCGCGATGTCGTGGTGGTCGCCTCGGTGTCGTGTATCTACGGCCTCGGCACCCCGCAGTCGTACCTGGATCGGTCGGTGCAGCTCGAGGTCGGTGGCGAGATCGACCGCGACGCCCTGCTGCGCCTGCTGGTCGATGTGCAGTACACCCGCAACGACATGGCCTTCACCCGCGGCTCGTTCCGGGTGCGCGGCGACACCGTCGAGATCATCCCCTCCTACGAGGAGCTGGCGGTGCGCATCGAGTTCTTCGGCGACGAGATCGAGGCGCTCTACTACCTGCACCCGCTCACCGGTGACGTGGTTCGCAAGGTCGATTCGCTGCGCATCTTCCCGGCCACCCACTATGTGGCGGGCCCGGACCGGATGGAACGCGCCGTCGCGGCGATCGAGGAGGAGCTGGCCGCGCGGCTGGCCGAACTCGAGGGCCAGGGCAAACTCCTGGAAGCCCAGCGCCTGCGCATGCGCACCGATTACGACCTGGAGATGATCCGTCAGGTCGGCTTCTGCTCGGGCATCGAGAACTACTCGCGCCACATCGACGGCCGTCCGGCCGGGTCGGCGCCGGCTACGCTGCTCGACTATTTCCCCGACGATTTCCTGCTGGTGATCGACGAATCGCACGTCACCGTCCCGCAGATCGGTGGCATGTACGAAGGCGACATGTCGCGCAAGCGCAATCTGGTCGACTTCGGGTTCCGGCTGCCGTCGGCGGTCGACAACCGGCCGTTGACCTGGGAGGAGTTCGCCGATCGGATCGGTCAGGCCGTGTACCTGTCGGCCACGCCGGGTCCGTACGAACTCGGGCAGGTCGGCGGCGAGGTCGTCGAGCAGGTGATCCGCCCCACGGGGCTGGTCGATCCGCAGGTGGTGGTGAAGCCGACCAAGGGGCAGATCGACGACCTGGTCCACGAGATCCGCGGGCGCAGCGAGCGCGACGAACGCGTGCTGGTCACCACCCTCACCAAGAAGATGGCCGAGGACCTCACCGACTACCTGCTGGGCCTCGGGGTCCGGGTGCGTTACCTGCACTCCGAGATCGACACCCTGCGCCGGGTGGAGCTGCTGCGTCAGTTGCGCCTCGGTGAGTACGACGTGCTGGTCGGCATCAACCTGCTGCGCGAGGGCCTGGACCTGCCCGAGGTGTCGCTGGTGGCGATCCTGGATGCCGACAAGGAGGGCTTCCTGCGGTCGAGCACCAGCCTCATCCAGACCATCGGCCGCGCGGCCCGCAACGTCTCGGGTGAAGTGCACATGTACGCCGACAAGATCACCGACTCGATGCGGCACGCGATCGACGAAACCGACCGCCGCCGCGCCAAACAGGTGGCCTACAACGAGGCCAAGGGCATCGATCCGCAGCCGCTGCGCCGCAAGATCGCCGACATCCTCGACCAGGTGTATCTCGAGGCCGACGACGAGGTGGCCGTCGGCGGGTCCGGCCGCAACTCCAGTCGGGGCAGGCGGGCGCAGGGCGAGCCGGGGCGGGCGGTGAGCGCGGGCATCTACGCCGAACGCGATGTGAAGTCCATGCCGCGCGCCGAACTGGCCGACCTGGTCTCCTCGCTCACCGAACAGATGATGAACGCCGCGCGCGAACTGCAGTTCGAGCTGGCGGGCCGACTACGCGACGAGATCGCGGACCTGAAGAAGGAACTACGCGGTATGGACGCCGCAGGACTGAGCTGAGGGTGTCGACCCGGCAACCACGGGTTTTCGGCCGCCTCGCGTCCGAGGAGCGAGACGGAACGCCGAAGGCGCTGTGTCGCTCCTCGGACGCGAGGCGCAAGGGGCCGCAAACCCCGCGGCGCCGGCCGCTAAGCAGACGCAGCCATCCAGGCGGCGACCCGGCGGTCGGCCTCTGCTCTGGACACGTTCTCCACCCGGGTCATCACCGCCCAGCGGTGACCGAACGGATCGAGCACGACGCCGAAACGGTCACCGGTGACAAAGGTCTGCGGCGCTTCGGCGATACGGGCGCCGTGCTCGACCGCGCGCGCTATCGCCGCGTCGACATCGGGGCAGTAGTGCACGACCGAGGTGTGCACCCAGCCCTCGGGCGCTCGAACACCGCTGTCGGGCACCGGCATTCCGAGCTGCAGGGTGGAGTCACCGATGAGGAGTTCGGCGTGGGCCGCCTGGCCGTCGGGCAGATCGGCGCGGCTGAGCACCTTCGCACCGAACACCTCGGTGTAGAAGTCGATGGCCGCGTTGGCATCGGCCACGGCCAGGAAACAGGTGATGGAGTGGTAGCCCTCCGGGATGGGCGCAACAGGTGTGGTCATGCCGACGATTCTGCTCGGCCCCGGACCGGGGATCTTGTACGAACACGACAGATCGGCCGCCGGTGACGGGCGCGGCAGGCACCGGCGAGATGAAAGGGATTCTGCACCCCGACGAACAGGCCAGGCACCGCTCGCTGCGCCGGCTCGACGTCGGGCCCGCGCTCGCGGAATTCGCCGACCGGTACTGGGTGGTGCGCTGGGATCTGCGCGGCCGCCCCGCCTACCGCGCCGAGGTGCTGTCGTTTCCGTGCGTGAACCTCACCTTCGAGCGGACCAGCACGCGCACCGGCGGATTCGTGAACGGGGTGAGCACCACCAAGTACGTGCGCGAACTCGACGGTGAGGGCGAGACATTCGGTATCCGTTTCCGGCCCGGCGGTTTCGGTGCGTTCACCGGTTGCGACGTCGCGGCATTGCGCGACGACGCGGCCCCGCTCACCCAGGTGCTGCCCGAGGCGCGCGGACTGGCCGAACGGGTACTGGCCGAATCGCACGACGAACACCGCCGGGTACTGATCGAGGAGTTCTTCGCCGGCCGCGGCCGCACCGACGATCCGCACTACGCCCTGGTGTCGCGGATCGTCGCGGCGATGGCCGAGGACTCCGAACTCACCAGGGTCGATCAGGTCACCGAGCGCTTCGCGATTCCGGTGCGCACCCTGCAGCGCCTGTTTCGCCGCTATGTCGGGGCGGGGCCCAAATGGGTGCTGCGCCGCTTCCGGCTCCAAGACGCCGCCGATCTGCTCGCCCACGGCAGCCCCGAGCTGGCGGAGTTGGCCGCGGGCCTCGGCTATTTCGACCAAGCGCATTTCAGCCGGGAATTCACCGCCGAGATCGGCATGTCACCCGGCGAATATGCGCGCAGGACGCGATCGGCACCGGGGTGATGTGAGCAAAATCCCACCGGCGCAACAATGTTGATTCGGTTGTGATCGGCCACAACTTTTGTGCCCGCCGGCCCGTTCGGCCCAGGTGAATACGTTGGCATCGCGCGACAATGCCGGTTACCGCGCACGGCGCGGTCAACACTCCCGATGTGATCTGTTGCGATTTCTGCTGAATCGGCCGGTTTTGGCGTTAGGGTCGTTTCAATTGCCGCGCTGACGCTCGATTCGGCGAGTGCTCCGGCACTGGCACCGACCAAAGTTGGAGGAGAGATGACCGCCTACCGGACCATTGTCGTCGGTACAGATGGCTCGGATTCGTCGTACGTCGCGGTGGAGAAGGCCGCGGCGCTCGCCGCGGATGCGGACGCCACTCTGGTACTGGCCTGCGCCTACTTCCCGACCGACGACCGCGATGTCGCCGCCGCCGCCGATGTGCTCAAGGACGAGGCCTACCAGGTTCGTGGCTCGGCCCCGACCAACGAGATCCTGATCGTGGCACGGCAGAAGGCGGTGGCCGCCGGTGCGAACAACATCGTCGAGCGTGCCATCGTCGGTGAGCCGGTCGATTCGCTGCTCGACCTGGTCCGCGAGACCAAGGCCGACCTGCTCGTCGTCGGCAACCGTGGACTCAACACCCTCACCGGGCGACTGCTCGGCTCGGTGCCCTCGGACGTGGCCCGCAAGTCACGTTCTGACGTACTGATCGTCCACACCGTAAGATAGCTCGCCCGCCTCTCCGCTCACCCGCCTCTCCGCGAATTCTGGCCGGACTCAGGTGTGGTGTCGGGTGAGCACGCGGCAAGCTTTGGGAGCGTGGTGGGTCAGCCCGTACCCGGTGAGTTACCCATGTGCTTGCGAGATCGGTGGGTGACTCTGGGAGCGTGGCGTCGCAGGTTGCTGCGGCGCCACGCTCTTTTACTGTGTGAAGTGGGTGGCGAGGCTTTCCGGTAGGTCTTCGGTGTGCACTATCGCCAGGCGTTGGGTCGCGCGGGTCAGGGCGACGTAGAGGTCGTTGAGGCCGCGGGGGGATTCGTCCAGGATGGACTGTGGCTCCACCAGGTAGACGCGGTCGAACTCGAGGCCCTTCGCGTCGTGCACCGTCAGGACCTGGACTGATTCCCCTGCAAGGGACGACAATTCGGGGACAAGTAGGGCGGGGGCGAGTACGGCGGCGGTGCCGGGGCCGTGTTGTTCGGCGATCAGCCGGGACAGCTCCGATTTCACCTGCTGTGGTGAAACCCGGTGTGCTCGCGGCGGATTGCCGGATTCGCGGACCGAACGTGGGGCCTGTGCCGCGGGGTCGATCGCGGTGAGGACATCGGCGGCCACGGCCATGATCTCGGCCGGCGTGCGGTAGTTCACCGTGAGCTCGGTGAGCTTCCATCGTTGTGCCACATAGGGTTCCAGCACTCGCTGCCAGGACGACGCACCGGCCGGATCGCCGGTCTGGGCGACGTCACCCACCACCGTGATCCAGCGGTTCGGGATGCGGCGCATCACCATCCGCCACGCCATCTCCGAAAGTTCCTGCGCCTCGTCGACGATCACGTGCCCATAGGTCCAGGTGCGATCACCCGCCGCGCGTTCGGCGGTGGTCTGCCGGTTGCCGAATTCCTGGCGCTGGGCCAGCTGGGAGGCGTCGATCAGGTCGTAGGCCATCAGGATCTCCGGATCGAGCTCGTCCTCGATGTCCTGGGGCGCCGAACCGGTGAGGATGTCGAGAGCGTCCTGTGCCTCGGCGAGCTGGGCCCGCCAGCGTCGCCGGGACCGTTCGCGTTCCTCGGTGTCGTCCACGCCGAGCAGCTCGGCGAGCTCGTCGAGCAGTGGGGCGTCGGCGGTGGCGAAGGTGCCGTCGTCGGGACGCACCAGCGCGGCGCGATCCTGCGGGCTCAGCGTCTTGGCCGCCCGATCGAGCCGGGCCGGGTCGGCCAGCAGGTCGGCGAGGACCTCCTGGGGAGTCAGCACCGGCCACAGCGCGCTGATGGCGGCCTGCACGTGCGGATCGGCCCGCATCTCGTCGCCGATCTCGCTGAGGTCGGCCGAACTGAGCAGGCTGGTGCCGCCGGACAGATCCGCACCCATCGTCGCCGCCAGCTGATCGGTGAGCGCGTCGATCACCGAGGAGGCGAAGATCGGGCGGGCCAGGTTGTGCGGGCGCCGCGAGGACCGGGCCCGGCCCCGCGCCCGGGTGACGATCTTGCGATCCAGCGTCACCGGGTAGCCGTCGAAGCTGAGCCGCACCGGCTCGGCGGGCACCTCCTGGCGATCGCGCACCGCCTGCTTGAGGACGGCGAGCATGTCGAGCGAGCCCTTGAGCTCGGCGGCGCGCAGTGTGTCCTCGCGCACCGCCTTCACGCCGGGATAGAGGTCGCCGATGGTCGAGAGCAGCACACCGGTCTCACCGAGCGAGGGCAGCACCTGGCCGATGTAATCGAGGAAGGTGGCATTGGGTCCGATGATCAGTACGCCGCTCTTGGCCAGCTGCTGACGGTAGGTGTAGAGCAGGTAGGCCGCCCGGTGCAGCGCGACCGCGGTCTTGCCGGTACCCGGCCCGCCCTGCACCACCAGCACACTCTTGTGATCGGAGCGGATGATCGCGTCCTGCTCGCTCTGGATCGTCTCGACGATGTCGTTCATGTGCCCGGTGCGGGCCGCGTTCAGCGCCGCAAGCAGCGCGCTCTCGCCGCCGACACCGTCGTCGGCGCCGACCACCCCGTCGCGTTCGGCGGCGCGCAGGTCCAGGTACTCGTCGTTGATCGCGGTGACCGCGCGGTTGCGCGAGCGGATGTGGCGGCGTCGGGTGACGTCCTCGGGATTCGCCGTGGTCGCCAGGTAGAACGGGCGGGCCAGGGGAGCGCGCCAGTCCAGCAGCAGCGGCTCGTAGTCGTTGGCCTCGTCGAGGATGCCGAGCCTGCCGATATAGCGGGCGGAGTCCTCGGCGGCATCGAGGTCGATGCGCCCGAAGCACAGTCCGTGCTCGGCGGCATCGTATTTGGCGAGGTCCTCGGTGTAGAGGGCGGTGAACGACTCGCGTTCACTGCGCGCCTGCGGGGTACCCCCGGTGTCGAGGAGCACGGTGGAGAGGCGGTTCTTGGCGTAGTCGCGCATGCTGTCGAGCCGGTCGTAGAGCACCGAGAGGTACTGCTGCTCCTGTTCGATCTCGCGGCTGCGCTCGGACGGTTCGGCGGTGGCGCGGTCTTCGGCGAGGCGGTCGGGCAAAACAGGACTCCTTTGTCACCGCGTTGAGAACAGAGTTGTCGAGTCTACTCGGGTGCGGCCGGGCCCGCGGCTACCGGCGCCACGGCAGAGAAGACGTCGTCGCCCGCCACCGGAGCGAAGTGTTCGACCACCGGGAACGGCTCGTAGAAGTGGTGTAACAGCGACCGCCAGCGCTGATATTCCGGGGAGCCGCGGAAGCCCTCGGTGTGATCGCGCAACTGCTCCCATCGCACCAGCAGCAGGTAGGTGCCGTCGCGTTCGAGACAGCGCGACAGTGACAGCCCACCGAAGCCCGGCATGGCCGCGATGATCGGGTAGGCCTCGGCGAAGGCCGCCTCGAAGGCGACGGTGCGGTCGGGTCGCACGGGTAGCAGCGCGTGTTCGATGATCACGCGAGCAGTCTCTCAAGAGGCGTGGTTGTTCGAGCGTCGGTTGCGGCCGGGAGCGAGGTCGTCGGGGCCCGACGGTTTGTCGCGGTACATGGCCAGATCGGCGTCGTGCAGCACCGACTCGGGGGTGCGGTTCTCCTGCGGGCCGAGTTCGGTGATGCCGATCGAGGCGCTCACCTCCAGCCGGTGACCGTGCGCGATGATCGGTTCGGCCATCGAGGTGCGCAGGCGTTCGATCAGGGCGGGCAGGTTGGTGCGCTGCGGGTGTCCGGAGAGCAGGACCAGGAACTCGTCGCCGCCGAGGCGGCCCACCACGTCCTCGGCGCGCAGCGCGTGCTGCAGGCGCTGGGCCACGACCTGCAACACGGTGTCGCCGATGGCGTGGCCGAGCGTGTCGTTGATGGCCTTGAAGCCGTCGAGGTCGATGAACAGCACGGTGGTGACCAGGGCGTCGCCCTCGTCGGCCAGCGCGTTGGACAGCTGCGACAGGATCAGCGAGCGGTTCGCCAGGCCGGTCAGCGCGTCATGGGTGGCCTGGTATTCGAGCTGGCGCTTGCTGGCCCGGTACTCGGTGATGTCGGCGAAGGACGACACCCCCGGCGAATCGGGGTTGTCCGGGTTGAGCAGGCGGCAGTTGCACGACACCCACACTTGCTGACCGTCACCGCGCAGTACCCCGAACACATAGCGCGAGACCGGTTCCCCGGTCGCGAGGGTGTGCGCCATCGGGTGCTTGCCCGACGGCAGGGGTCTGCCGTCGCGGTCGATCATCGTCGCGGGCAGCTCGTCGATGTGGCACCCGAGCACGGCCGCGCCTTCGTCGATGCCGAGGATCCGCTTGCCCGCGGGGTTGATCGATTCCAGCCGGCCACGCCGATCGACGACGAGCACACCCTCCTCCAGCTGCGACACCACCGTGGTGAAGTAGGCCTCGGCCTGGCGCGCGGAAGCTTCCGCGGCCCGCTGGGCGGTCAGGTCGTGCACCACCGCCTGGTAGGCGACTTCGCCCTGCCACGCGGTCAGCACCGATACCGTCCGTACCGGCACCCGACGGCCGTCGACCCGCACCAGGTCCATGTCGGTGGGCGGGGACGCGGCGCCCTCCGCGGTGAGGTGCGCGATTCGATCGAGCATCGCGGGCGCGTCGTCGGGATGGACGAAATGGGTGATGCGCAGGCCGATCAGATCGTCGGCCGAATGCGCGCCGAGTATGCGCACCATGGCCGGATTGACGTAGACGACGCGGCCCGCCTCGTGCACGCATATCCCGTCGGGGGTGTGTTCGACCAGTGAACGGTAGCGCTGGGCGAGCAGTTCCGCGCTCGCGGCGTCGGCATCTCCCACTGCGACTGACCCCCGATCTCTGCCTGGGCTACGGATGGTGCGCGGGACTGAGGTGGTCACCGTGCGTCCCGACGGCAGGGCCCACCGAATCGATTCTATGTCGGCCGGTGGTATCGGCGAGGTCTCAGCTTTCGGGTGCGGTCGCCGACAGCGGTGGCGGGAACCGCTCCCCGGCCGGCCCGCTCCCGGCCGACACCGCGCTTACGGGCCGCGACGTGATCAGCGCTCCCAGGTCCGGGCGCGAGTGCGGGCGGCGCAGATCCTGCGCGTGCGCACGGCTCGTTCGGGCGTGCCGGGTGGCGCGGATTCAGTCTTCGCTGGTCTCCGGACCCGCGGCCAGCGCGTACCCGCCGGTCACCGGCTGATCGTGGGGCAGCGGCACCGCCCAGCGCAGCTGGGTGCCCGGCATCTCCGGATGGTTGCCGTCGGCGTCGGGGCGTTGCGCCGGGCCGATGCCGAACCGGCCACCGGCTTCGCGGGCACGTTGCTCGAGGTTGCGCAGGCCGCTGCGGATGACGTGGTTCGGGATGCCCCACCCGTTGTCGGTGACGGTGATGGTGAGATCGTCGGCCACCTCGATCACGATCGCGACGGTGTCGGCGCCGGAATGGCGGACCGCGTTGCTCACCGCCTCCCGCACCACGGCCTCGGCGTGATCGGCCAATTGCGGATCGAGCACCGACAGCGGCCCCGAGACCTGGATGGTGGCGCGCAACGCGATGTCGGCGGTCTGGCGCCGGATCGCCAGCTCCAGCCGCTGCTGCAGGCCCTCGCTGTGGCCGGGGCCGCTGGCGTGCAGGTCGAAGATGGAGGTGCGGATTTCCTGGACCACTTCCTGCAGATCCATGATCACCGACGAAAGCCGTTGCCGCACTTCGGGAGCCTCAGCCCTGGGCATGGTGGCCTGTACGGTGAGCCCGATCGCGAACAGTCGCTGGATCACATGGTCGTGCAGGTCGCGTGCGATCCGGTCGCGGTCGGCGACGAGGTCGAGCTCGCGCATGCGCCGCTGGGCGTCGGCCAAGCGCACCGCCAGCGCGGCCTGATCGCAGAATGCCGCCGTGAGCTCCAGCATCTCGTCGGAATAGGGGGCGAAACCGGGTGGGCGGACGGTCACCAGCACGCCGAGCGTCGCGTCGGGGGTGCACAGCGGCAGCACCAGCGCCGGTCCGGCGCCGGGTAATTCGGCCGCGGGGAACTCCACGCCCAGCGTCACCTTCGACACGTCGTCGAAGCGCAGCGGGGTGCGCCTGCTGAACGCGTCACCCAGCACCGTGCCCGCGATCGGGATCGTCTGCCAGTCCTGTCCGGCGTCGGGCCCGGTCCACTGGGTGACCACCAATTCGGCGATCTCGCTGGGTGATTCGTCGGGAACCGGCACCGCGGCCAGGAACGCCTGATGGGAGCCGGTGAGCCCGCGGGCGTGATCGACCACGTGCGCGAGGACCCGATCCGACTCGGTGCCTGCCAGGAACTCGGTGGCGATGTCACGGGTGGCCTCGATCCAGGCCTGGCGGGTGCGCGCCTGTTCGTAGAGGCGGGCGTTGTCGACCGCGATGCCCGCCGCCGCGGCCAGCGCCAGCACCAGGACCTCGTCTTCCTCGGTGAACGGCTGCCCGTCGGACTTCTCGGTGAGATACAGGCTGCCGAACACCTCGTCCCGGATGCGCACGGGCACACCGAGAAACGTGCGCATCGGTGGATGGCCCGCCGGGAAACCGACCGAGGCGGGGTGCCGGCTCAGATCGTCGAGGCGCAACGGCTTCTTGTGCGCGAACACCGCGCCGAGCACGCCGTGGCCGGCCGGTGGTCGTTCGATCCGCTCGCGCAGCTGATCGGGTATGCCCTCGTCGATGAACTGCGCCACCTGCTGACCGTGCCCGTGCACCGCGAGCGCACCGAAGCGGGCGTCGACGAGATTCATCGCGGTGCGCACCATCGTGCGCAGGGTCTCGTCCAGATCCAGTCCGGCGGTGACGGTGAGCATGGCCTCGACCAGCCCGTCCATCCGGTCACGCGAACCGATCATCACCTCGACCCGGTCGGCCACCTCGCCGAGCAGGGCGCGCAGACGCTGCTGCGAAACCGACCGGCCGGCCGAACTGCGGCCTGCCCGATCGTCATTCGTCATCGCCTGATCCCGTCACCGCGCCACCCCGTACCGATCCACCTCGAAGTCTAGTCCGCAAGGTTGGGGACTTTCGGCCCTTCTTCCCGGCGGGCCGAGATGGTGGCATAGGGCCACCGGGAATAGGGATCGAGAAGTGGGGCAAGTGATGAATTCGTTGTCGAGCACCCAGCACTGGACGACCGCCGCGGACCCGGAGCTCGCGGTGACCACCCGCGGCGAGGTACCGGCCCAGGATGTGACCCGTGCCGTGCGCGCGATCACCCGCGTCATGCGCCGCCACCATCTCGACAGCCCGGCCCGCGTGCGCGTCACCGCGCCGCAGGGCAACGGCGAACCGACTCTCGTCCAGGCCAACATCCGCACCAACGAGACCTTGACCCGCGTGCAGGTCACCGGTCCCGGCGGTTTCGCGGTCACCTTCGCCGCCGAACGGCTCGACCGGCAGCTCGCCCGGCGCGCGGGCAAGGAAGCGCGCAGCGCGTGGCCGGACCCGGCGCGGCGCCCGCTGGCCGAGGTCACCGAGACCCGGCCGATCATCCGCCGCAAGGACTGCGCGCTGATGACCGGCACCCCGCTGGAAGCCAGCACCGTCCTGGACGCGATGGACTACGAGGCCTACCTGTTCACCGATGCCGACACCGGCGAGGACGCGATCGTCACCTGGTCCGACCCGCACGGGGTCACCCTGGCCCGGCAGCGCCGCACCGGGGCGGTGGGGGATTCGGCGCACCTGCCGCTGACCGCCAGCGCCATGCCGGTGCGGGTGGTCCAGGATGCCGCGCCGGTCTACGCCGAGGACGAGGCCTCCGATGTGCTGTGCACGGCGGGCCTGCCGTATCTGTTCTTCACCGACACCCACACCGGGCGCGGCAACCTGCTCTACCGCCGCTACGACGGCGACCTGACGATCGTCGTCCCGTCCTGAACTCTCACGGCTCGCGCAACTTCGTGGCCAGGACCGCGGCCTGGGTGCGGCGCTCCACACCGAGCTTGGCCAGCAGCCGGGAGACGTAGTTCTTCACCGTCTTCTCGGCGAGAAACATTCTCGCCGCGATCTGGCGGTTGGTCAGGCCCTCGCCGAGCAGTTCGAGTAATCGGCGTTCCTGCTCGGTGAGCCCGGCCAGCGCACCGGTGGGTTCGGTGCTGCGGCGCAGCCGGGCGCGCAGCGCGTCGGCGGCCCTGGTGTCGAGCAGCGACTGCCCGGCGCCGACCTGTTTGATCGCGTCGGCCAGTTTCATGCCGTCGATGTTCTTCACCACATAACCGCTGGCACCGGCCAGGATCGCGTCGAGCATCGCGTGCTCGTCGGAGAACGAGGTGAGGATCAGGCAGTGCAGGTCCTCGAACTCGGCCAGCAGATTGCGGCACAGTTCGATGCCGTTGCCGTCGGGCAGCCGCACATCCAGAACGGCGACGTGCGGGCGGGTCTCCCTGATCCGCACCATCGCCTCGGCGACGCTGCCTGCCTGACCGATCACAGTGAGTTCTGGATCACCCTCGAGCAGATCGATCAATCCGCGCCGCACGATCTCGTGGTCGTCGACCAGGAACACCTCGAGCACGCCGGCTCCTTCATCATGTCGAACGGTCACCCCTTACGGTCAAACATAATCCGACCCCCCAAATCCCGTGCGTAGACCGGAAACTCGACCACCACGCCCCGACCTCGAGGAGGGGCCGCCGCGCAGCGGCGGTTCGCGGCCGTCCCGGCGATCAGGCGCCGTTGCGTACGCGACGAAGGAGCAAGCAACGGCGCCTGATCGCCGGGACACAAGGGGCCGCGAACTCGAGCGCGCCAGCGCTCCAGCAACTCTGTCGGTGGGCGCGCCTAGCATTGTTCGTGGGGGTTCAGGTCCGGTCGGCGGATGACGATGGAGAAGGGATTCACCAGGTGGCGGAACGCCTCACTGTGCGCGGAGCTCGGGAACACAATCTCAAGGGTGTGGACCTGGATTTGCCGCGTGACAGTCTGATCGTGTTCACCGGCCTGTCCGGTTCGGGTAAGTCGAGCTTGGCGTTCGACACGATCTTCGCCGAGGGACAGCGCCGTTATGTCGAGTCGCTGTCGGCGTACGCGCGCCAGTTCCTCGGGCAGATGGACAAGCCGGATGTCGATTTCATCGAGGGTCTCTCGCCCGCGGTGTCGATCGATCAGAAGTCGACCAACCGCAATCCGCGGTCCACGGTCGGCACCATCACCGAGGTCTACGACTATCTGCGCCTGCTGTACGCGCGTGCCGGTACGCCGCACTGTCCGGTGTGTGGTGAGCTGATCGCCAAGCAGAGCCCGCAGCAGATCGTCGATCAGGTGCTGGCGATGGACGCGGGCCTGAAGTTCCAGGTGCTCGCGCCGGTGGTGCGGACCCGCAAGGGCGAGTTCGTCGATCTGTTCGATCAGCTCAAGACCCAGGGTTACTCGCGTGTGCGCGTCGATGGTGTGGTGTATCCGCTCACCGAGCCGCCCAAGCTCAAGAAGCAGGAGAAGCACGACGTCGAGGTGGTCGTGGACCGGCTGTCGGTGAAGGCGGCGTCCAAGCAGCGCCTCACCGATTCGATCGAGACCGCGTTGCGGCTGGCCGACGGCATCGTCGTGCTGGATTTCGTGGACCGTGACGAACACGCGCACGACCGCGAGCGCCGTTTCTCCGAGCGGCTGGCCTGCCCGAACGGTCATCCGCTCGATATCGAGGACCTCGAGCCGCGTTCGTTCTCGTTCAACTCGCCCTATGGTGCCTGCCCGGATTGCACCGGTCTCGGTATCCGCAAGGAGGTCGATCCGGACCTGGTGGTGCCCGATCCGGATCTGAGTCTGGCCGAGGGTGCGATCGCGCCGTGGTCGCGTGGGCAGACCGCCGAGTACTTCAACCGGTTGCTCTCGGGCCTGGCCGCCGCGGTCGGTTTCTCGATGGACACCCCGTGGCGTGAACTGCCCGCCCGGGCCCGCAAGGCGGTGCTCGAGGGCAGCTCCGATCAGGTGCACGTGTCCTATACCAACCGTTACGGCCGCAAACGCTCCTATTACGCCGATTTCGAAGGTGTGATGCCGTTCCTGCAGCGGCGGATGGACAACACCGAGTCCGAGCAGATGAAAGAGCACTACGACGGTTACATGCGTGATGTGCCGTGCCCGGTGTGCAACGGTTCACGGTTGCGCCCGGAGATCCTGGCGGTCACCCTGGCCGCCGACGGCATCGACAAGTCGATCGCCGAGGTCAGTGAGCTCTCGATCGGGGAGTGCGCGAATTTCCTGAACGCGCTCACGCTGGGGGAGCGCCAGGCCGCGATCGCCGGTCAGGTGCTCAAGGAGATCCAGGCCAGGCTCGGCTTCCTGCTCGATGTCGGTCTGGAGTATCTGTCGCTCTCCCGGGCGGCGGCGACCCTGTCCGGTGGCGAGGCGCAGCGCATCCGGCTGGCCACTCAGATCGGTTCCGGGCTGGTGGGTGTGCTCTATGTGCTCGACGAGCCGTCGATCGGTCTGCACCAGCGCGACAATCGCAGGCTCATCGAGACGCTGTTGCGGTTGAAGCGGCTGGGTAACACCCTGATCGTGGTCGAACACGACGAGGACACCATTCGTGCCTCGGACTGGGTGGTCGACATCGGCCCGCTGGCCGGCGAGCACGGCGGTCGCGTGGTCCATTCGGGCCCCTACGCCGATCTGCTCGACGAGCCCGAATCGCTCACCGGTGCCTACCTGTCGGGCCGTGAGCAGATCGAGCTGCCGCTGGTGCGCCGGGCGATCGACAAGAAGCGCAAGCTCACCGTGGTCGGTGCCACCGAACACAATCTGGCCGACATCGATGTCACGTTCCCGTTGGGGGTGCTCACCGCGATCACCGGTGTCTCGGGTTCGGGTAAGTCGACGCTGGTCAACGACATCCTGGCGACGGTGCTCGCGAACAAGCTCAACGGCGCCCGTCAGGTGCCGGGCAGGCACACCAGGATCAACGGTATCGATCAGCTCGACAAGCTGGTGCAGGTCGACCAGTCGCCGATCGGGCGTACCCCGCGCTCCAACCCGGCCACCTACACCGGTGTCTTCGACAAGATCCGCACCTTGTTCGCCTCCACCACCGAGGCGAAGGTGCGCGGCTACCAGCCGGGCCGGTTCTCCTTCAACGTCAAGGGCGGTCGCTGCGAGGCGTGCTCGGGTGACGGCACGCTCAAGATCGAGATGAACTTCCTGCCCGATGTCTATGTCCCGTGCGAGGTGTGCCACGGCGCCCGCTACAACCGCGAGACCCTCGAGGTGCACTACAAGGGCAAGACCATCGCCGAGGTGCTGGACATGCCGATCGACGAGGCCGCCGAGTTCTTCGAACCGGTCACCTCGATCCACCGCTACCTGAAGACCCTCGTCGAGGTCGGCCTGGGTTATGTGCGGCTGGGGCAGAGCGCGCCGACCCTGTCCGGTGGTGAGGCCCAGCGCGTGAAGCTGGCCGCCGAGCTGCAGAAACGATCCACCGGGCGCACCGTCTACATTCTCGACGAGCCGACCACCGGTCTGCACTTCGAGGACATCCGCAAACTGCTCAAGGTGATCAACGGGCTGGTCGACAAGGGCAACACGGTGATCGTCATCGAGCACAACCTCGATGTCATCAAGACTTCGGACTGGGTCATCGACATGGGCCCCGAGGGTGGTTCCGGTGGTGGCACCGTGGTCGCCGCCGGTACGCCGGAGGACGTGGCGCAGGTGTCGGACAGCTACACCGGGCAGTTCCTGAAGGGCGTGCTCGCCGCTGCGGCCCCGACCGCGCCCGCGGCGAAGAAGAAGAAGGCGGCGCCGGCCGAGAAGAAGGCGCCGCCGGAGACCGTCGCGGCCAAGCGTTTGGCTCGAAAGGCGGCCGCGCTGCGCTGATGCGGCCACCGCCGCGGCTGATCGCGGCTACCATCGCGCCGGGACTTCCCGAAAACGCTACGAAGTGAAACAGGCGTGGGTAACATTCGCCTCACCGTCGCCGGAATACCGGACAGTAGCGGTTTGTCGACCGGCATCCAGCGGTGCCTCGCGCCCGTGGGCGGCGCGATCGCGGATGTCGTGCAGTACGAAAGGAACGTCCCCATGGATGAAGCCACCACGGCGCTCATCGGCCAGATTCTGTCATTCCTCAGCGGCGGGTCCTCGATGGCCTACGAGCCCACAACGCCGACTGCCTGACTCGGCAGAATCGAAAGGATCCCCGCAGCAATGGAAACCGGAAGCGCGGCACTGTTCGCCGCCATCGCCAACATGATCTCCTCCGGCTCGGCCGTCTCGGTCACCCCGGGTCAGCCCCCGGCTCCCGCGGTCTGATCGCGCAGACACAAAAGATCCGCCGGTGCGCACTGCACCGGCGGATCTCTGCGTTGTGGGGGAGGGTCAGTGCACCGGGCCGGTGTACTTCTCGCCCGGTCCGGCCCCCGGCGCGTCCGGCACCGAGGACGCCTCGCGGAAGGCGCGCTGCAGTGCCTGCAGGCCCTCGCGGATCGGACCCGCGTGCGGTCCGAGGTATTCCACCGATGCGGTGACCAGGCCGGCCAGCGCGGTGATCACCCGGCGGGCCTCGTCGAGGTCGACGTTGGCGCCGGAGTTCGGGGTCTCCTCGGCCAGGCCCAGCTTCTCCGCGGCCGAACTCATCAGCATCACGGCGGCCCGGCTGATCACCTCGACAGCGGGGATGTCGGCCAGGTCGCGCACGGGAGGATCGAGCTCGTCAGTCATGACGACCAGGCTATCGCCAGGCCGTTCGCGACCGTGCGCACCCGGCCGATTCGGCGATAGCCGGATGCGATGCTAGACTTCCCGTTGACGACCGCCCCTGGTTGTGTCATGCAGTCTGGGGCAGATAAGTGGAGCCCGACTCCCACCGTTTACCGGCGAGCATTCGCCCGGGACAAACGGTCCGGTCACCCCCACAGTGTGGCGGGTTTCCTGCGTGCTGGTCATGCAGGGGTCGACACCGTGTCCTTCTGGGCACCGGCTGTGGACGATCGGTCGACTCGGGCCCCGTCGCGGAGAAATCCGCAACGGGGCTTTCGTGTTGAAACAGGGGTTGCAGTTATTGCGGTCGTCATGACGACACCGCTTGACCTAGGAGGCCCCATCAGCACTGAGACCCGCATCAACGATCGCATCCGTGTTCCCGAGGTTCGACTCATCGGACCCGGCGGCGAACAGGTTGGGATCGTGCGTGTTGAAGATGCACTACGCGTCGCGCTCGAAGCCGACCTCGACCTGGTAGAGGTGGCACCCGATGCCCGCCCGCCGGTCTGCAAGATCATGGACTACGGCAAGTTCAAATACGAGACCGCGCAGAAGGCGCGTGAGTCCCGTAAGAACCAGGTCCAGACCGTGATCAAGGAGCAGAAGCTCCGGCCGAAGATCGACGATCACGACTACGAGACCAAGAAGCGCAACGTCGTTCGCTTCCTCGAAGCCGGTTCCAAGGTGAAGGTCACGATCATGTTCCGCGGTCGTGAGCAGTCGCGGCCCGAACTCGGTTTCCGGTTGCTTCAGCGTCTGGGCGCCGATGTGGCCGATCTGGGCTTCGTCGAGACCTCGGCCAAGCAGGACGGTCGCAACATGACGATGGTCCTCGCCCCCCACAAGGGTGCGAAGACCCGTGTGAAGGCGCAGCAGGATTCGGCGGCACCTCGTCCACAGGCGGCCCCCCGCGCCAGTGCCGAACCGGCCGCGGCGCCCAAGCCCGCCGAACCGGCCGCGCCGACCGAGCAGGCTCCGCCGGCCGATCCGCAGTAACACCGATTTCAACGACTAGATAGAGGAATCCATGCCGAAGAACAAGACCCACAGCGGCGCCAAGAAGCGATTCAAGGTGACCGGCCGGGGCAAGCTGCTTCGTGAGCAGGCGAACCGTCGCCACCTCCTGGAGCACAAGTCCTCGCGCCGGACTCGTCGTCTGGAAGGCACGGAGTCCGTCGCTTCCGTCGATGTCCCCCGCGTGAAGCGGCTGCTCGGTCTGGCCTGATCGCAGGCTCGAGGACCGTCGTAACCCGACGATCACGCGGCCGGGACAACCGGACGCCGACAATCACCGAATTCGGGCGCCGTCGCGCCCCCAAATGATCAAGGACTGAAAAGTGGCACGCGTCAAAAGGGCTGTCAACGCTCAGAAGAAGCGCCGTTCCATCCTCGAGGCCTCCAAAGGCTACCGGGGCCAGCGTTCGCGCCTGTACCGCAAGGCCAAGGAACAGCAGCTCCACTCGCTGACCTACGCCTACCGCGACCGTAAGGCGCGCAAGGGTGACTTCCGCAAGCTGTGGATCGCTCGTATCAACGCCGCCGCGCGTCTGAACGACATCACCTACAACCGCTTCATCCAGGGCCTCAAGGCCGCCGGTGTCGAGGTGGACCGCAAGATCCTCGCCGAGCTCGCCGTCTCCGACGCCGAAGCCTTCGCCGGCCTGGTGGCCGTCGCCAAGGCCGCGCTGCCCGCCGATGTCAACGCTCCGGCCGCGGCTGCCTGAGCTTGACGACGCACAGTAATCTGCCGGAACGACCCGTGGACGCGCTCTCCGAGCGCAATCCGCGGGTCGTTTCCGCTGTCAAGCTCCAACGCGCCGCACACCGCCGCAAAACCGGTCTCTTCCTGGCCGAAGGCGCCAACGCGGTGGCCGCCGCGCTCGAGACGGGGCGAGTGCGTGAGCTGTTCTATTCCCTCGCCGCCGCCCGGCGTGATGTCACGCTGATCGCCGGGGCTGACGCCGAGGGCGTGCGCACCACTCTGGTCACCGATCGCGCCGCCGAGCACCTGGGTGAGACCGTCACCGCGCCCGGCCTGGTCGCGGTCTGCGAGCAGCTCGACGTTCCGCTCGGCCAGATCCTCGACGGCGGTCCGCGCTTGCTCGCGGTACCCGTCGAGATCGCCGAACCCGGTAACGCCGGCACCTTGATCCGGGTCGCCGACGCGGTCGGCGCCGACGGCGTGGTGCTGGCCGGCGACACCGTCGACCCGCACAACGGCAAGTGCGTACGCGCCAGCGCGGGCAGCTTGTTCCATGTGCCGGTCGCCCGCAGCCGCGACATCACCGCCACCCTCGACGCGATCGCCGCCGCCGGGGTGACGATCCTGGCGACCACGGCACACGGTGAGGTCGACCTCGATGCCGCCGACGACATCCTCACCGGACCGGTCGCCTGGTTGTTCGGCAACGAAGCCCACGGCCTGGACCCCGCCGTGGCCGCCCGCGCCGACCATCGTGTCCGCATCCCCATTCACGGCCGCGCCGAAAGCCTGAATCTGGCTGCCGCCGCGGCGATCTGCCTCTACGCCAGCGCTCGCGTCCAGCACGCGCGATAGGTCGATGCCGCGCGTGCCGCAGCACTAGACTCGACCACGAACGGCAAATGCTGGTGTAGAGGTGGGCGATCATGACCGCGACTCCCGATCCCGACGGGCTGCTCCTCAGCGACGGCGAACGGATGCACGCGCTCGACGCGCTCGGCAAGCACTTCGCCGACGGGCGGCTCGACAGCGCCGAGTTCTACGATCGGTCCGGTGCCGTGGCCACCGCCCGCACCTTCGCGGCCCTGGCCGAACCGTTCCGCGGACTGCCCGGTGGGGTGCCGCTCATCGAAGCCGGCGGGCAGCTGTCGAGAGTGCCCTTCGCCGACGAAGCCGCGGCGCAGAGCGGCGGCGACGCTCCCACCGGTACCGCGGCCGCCGAACTCGCCGCCCTCCGCTCCCGGGGCGAGACGATCGAATCGTTCGACTGGATCATCGTCGGCACCACCCTGATCACCTTCCTCGTGCTGCAGGTGATCATCGGGTGGGACTATGCCTGGATCGTGTGGCCCTCGCTGATCATCACGCTGAGCGTCCCGCGCATGATCCTGCGGTTCACCGATTCCGACGAGAAGGTCTACGAGGATCTGAAGAAGTCCGAGGTCGAGGCGCGCAAGAAGCGACTCGCTCAGGCGGACAAGCGGATCCGGGAGCTCGACCGTGGCCGGAGCACCGATTCCTGAGCGCGCCGGGGCGGTGCTGCCCCGTTCCGCCGGGGTGGGGCGGTGATCAGCAGTCGGCGTCGCCGTCGTGCAGGTCGGTCAGGATTTCGGTGGCCCAGGGCAGCGTGATCGCGTCGGCGCCCGCGACCTGCATGGCGGTCATGATCGTGAGCAGCATGCCGGTGCCGGCGAATTGCCGCGCCTGGGTGGTGTCGGCGCCGGTGAGTTCACCGATCAGCCGGTAGATGCGTCCGTATCGTTCTCGCATGTGCTCGCCGACGGCGGGGTCGGCGCTGGCGGCGGCGCCGTGCAACAGGATCAGGGGCAGTTCGCGCTGCTGCAGGAATACATCGAAACTGCGGCCCAGCGCGCACAGGGCCTGGGCAGTGTCGGCATCCGGTGCGATCTCGGCGCTGCGGAACACCTCCTCGATCCGGCCGCACACCTCGTGCAGGACGGCGATGAACAGTTGCTGCTTGGTGCCGAACAGTCGGATCACATATGGCTGCGATACCCCGGCCAGGCGCGCGATCTCATCGGTTTTCGTTGCGGCGTAACCGGATTCGGCGAACGCTTGCACCGCGGCCGTGAGCACCTGCGTGCTGCGTTCGGCGGCGGTCATCCTGGTTCTCGGGGTGTCGGCCATGCCTCGGTGTGCCTCCTGAAAGTCCGATTTCCTCTTGACATGTTATCAGCCGATGCATAACCATGAGCTGACAAGTTATCAGTGAATAACAACAAGGGTGGACGATGACGCAGACTCTCGATTCCGGCACCAGCGCGGCCGCACCGCCGCCCGGTCAGAAAACGAAGCCGCTCGGCGCGGTGATCGCCGCCGTCGGCATCCCGATGTTCATGGTCACCCTCGACAACCTGGTGATCACCAACGCGCTACCGGTGATCAAAACCGCACTGGGTGCGTCACTTTCGGACCTGCAGTGGTTCATCAACGCCTACACCCTGTCCTTCGCCGCGCTGCTGCTCACCGCCTCCGCACTGGGTGACCGGCTCGGCCGCCGCCGCGTCTTCCTCGCCGGCATCGCCGTCTTCGTGGTCGCCTCGGCGGCCTGCGCGCTGGCCACCGAACCGTGGATGCTGATCGCGGCGCGGGCGGTGCAGGGCCTGGGTGGCGCGGCCGTCATGCCGTTGTCGCTCACCTTGCTCACGGCCGCGGTGCCCGACCGGATGCGCAGCGCCGCGATCGGCATCTGGGGTGGCATCGCCGGATTGGGTATCGCGGTCGGTCCGGTGGTCGGCGGCGCGGTCGTCGACGGACTGAACTGGCAGTGGATCTTCTGGCTCAACGTCCCGATCGGCCTGCTGGCCATGCCGTTCGCGGCCCGCATGCTCAGCGAATCACGCGGGGTGGCGAAGAAACTCGATCTGCTGGGCGTCGCGTTGTCGGCCGGTGGTGTGCTGGCGCTGGTGTGGGGTGTCATCCACGGCGCCGAGGACGGCTGGACCGCCCCGCAGGTGCTCACCGCCCTGATCGGTGGTGCGGCGCTGCTGGTCGCGTTCGTCGTCTGGGAGGATCGCACCACCGATCCGATGCTGCCGCTGCGCATGTTCGCCAACCGCGGCCTGAGCCTGAGCTACCTGGTGTCGTTCGCCTTCTCGGCCGGCGTCTTCGGCGCGATCTTCCTGCTGGCGCAGTTCTTCCAGGTGGTGCAGGGCTACACGCCGCTGGAATCGGGCATCCGCACCCTGCCGTGGACGCTGGTTCCGATGGTCGTCGCCCCGTTGGCCGGGCTGGTCGTCGACCGGGTCGGTCCCCGTGTCCTCATCGCATCCGGTCAGGTCATGCTCGCGATATCGCTGGCCTGGATGGCGATGATCACCACCACCGACGTCGCCTACGGGCACTACGTCGCGCCGTTCGTGCTCGGTGGTATCGGCATGGGCCTCACCTTCGCCCCGTCCGCCACCATCGTCATGGCCAGTGCGTCCACTGCCGACCAGGGCATGGCCTCGGGTATCAACAGCACCGTCCGTGAAGTGGGAGTGGCCATGGGCGTCGCCGTGCTCGCCTCGGTCTTCGCCACCCGTGGCGCCTACACCGACCCCCAGTCCTACGTCGACGGTCTCGTCCCCGCGGTCTGGGTGGGCGCCGCCCTGGTCGCCGCGGCCGCCGTCATCGCCTTCTTCCTGCCCCGGCACACTCACCGCACCCCCTGACTCCGCACCGGTGCGCGGCGTCCTCGGCAAATCCTGCCGTCGGTTCGCGCCCGGACCGTGCGCCTCTCGGCACGGGTCAGGCGTCGTCCTCGGGGCGGGGCGGCGCCGACTCGACCGGGCAGCGACCTCTCGCGGCAGGGTAGGGGCGGGGGCGGCCGGTGGAGCGGATGCCGAAACCACAGAGCGCGAGGCCACTACCGGGGGCGGTACGCCGGGTGGGGCGGCCCTGGGGCGGGGTGGGGTCGTAGATCGGTTCAGTCATCGAGGGGTCCTGTTCCCGAGTCGAACACGCTGGTGGGTTTGATCGGTTGGACGGGACCGGGTCGCATTCGGTTCCCTCGAATGCTCGGGGGTGCCGAAAATGCGCGAAACCTGGCCTGACCAGGACTTGTCAGTCCGGTAGACGACCTCGTACCCCCGGCGATCGAGGCCCACGCCGTGTCGCCGGTAATCCGGATGAATCGCGCGAACCCGATCCCATAGGATTTGTGCAGCACCGATACGGGTAGGCAATGACGCGCCCGTGAACCGATCCCCAGGGGAGTGTCGAACAATCGTGGCCGACGACAACAGTGGAGTCCAGCAGGGCGCCGGCGAAGTCGAGAAGAACGGCTCGCTGAGCGAGGAAGCTCTCGCGGCAGCGGCGGCCGAAGCCGAGAAGGCGTTCGCGGCCGCGGCCGACCTGGATGCGCTGGCGGTCGCCAAGACCGACTTCATCGGCGGCAAGTCGCCGATCGCGCTGGCCCAGCGTGGGCTGGGCAAACTGCCCAAGCAGGACAAAGCCGAAGCCGGCAAACGGGTGAACGTGGCCCGCAAGCGGGTCTCGGACGCGTTCGAGGCGCGTCGTGCCGCGCTGCTGGCCGAGCGCGACCAGGCGGTGCTGGTGGCCGAGAAGATCGACGTCACCCTGCCCGCCCGCCGTCAGCCGGTCGGCGCCCGCCACCCCATCACCGTCATCTCCGAGCAGATCGCCGACGTGTTCGTCGGGATGGGCTGGGAGGTCGCCGAGGGGCCCGAGGTCGAGACCGAGCACTTCAACTTCGACGCGCTGAACTTCCTCCCCGATCACCCGGCGCGCACCATGCAGGACACCTTCCACATCGCCCCGGAGGGTTCGCGCCAGGTGCTGCGCACGCACACCTCCCCGGTACAGGTGCGTTCGATGCTGGAACGCGAACTGCCCATCTATGTGGTCTGCCCCGGCCGCACCTTCCGCACCGACGAACTCGACGCCACCCACACCCCGGTGTTCTCCCAGGTGGAGGGCCTGGCCATCGACAAAGGGCTGACCATGGCGCACCTGCGCGGCACCCTCGACGCGTTCGCGCGCGCACTGTTCGGCCCCGACACCCGCACCCGCATGCGCCCGAACTACTTCCCCTTCACCGAACCCTCGGCCGAGGTCGACGTGTGGTTCCCGGACAAGAAGGGCGGCGCGGGCTGGGTCGAGTGGGGCGGCTGCGGCATGGTCAACCCGAAGGTCCTCATCGCCAGCGGTATCGATCCCGAGGTGTACTCCGGGTTCGCGTTCGGCATGGGCATGGAGCGCACCCTGCAGTTCCGCAACGGGATTCCCGACATGCGCGACATCGTCGAGGGTGACGTGCGGTTCACCCTGCCCTTCGGTATCCGGTCGTAGAGAGAGAGCGAAAACGTGCGAGTAGCACAGTCCTGGCTGACCGAGATCCTGCAGCGCACCACCCCCGAGTGGTCGGTGTCGGCCGAAGAGCTCGACGCGGGCTTCGTCCGGGTCGGCCTCGAGGTCGAAGAGGTCGACGAGCTGTCGCCGATCGGCGGTGACATCGACAAGCCGCTCGTGGTCGGCCGGGTCGCCGAGATCACCGAACTCACCGAGTTCAAGAAGCCGATCCGGTTCTGCAAGGTCGACGTCGGCAACCCCGAACTGCAGGAAATCGTCTGTGGCGCCCGCAATTTCGCGGTCGGTGACCTCGTGGTGGTCGTCCTGCCCGGTGGGGAACTGCCCGGCGGTTTCAAGATCTCCTCCCGCAAGACCTACGGGCACACCTCCAACGGCATGATCTGCTCGGTCGCCGAACTGGGCATCGGCAAGGATCACGACGGCATCCTGGTGCTCGAACCCGGTTCCGCGGAGCCCGGTGACGACGCCAACGTGCTGCTGGGCACCGATGACACGATCATCGAACTCAACATCACCCCCGACCGTGGCTACTGCTTCTCGGTGCGCGGTCTGGCCCGCGAACTGGCGTGCGGATTCGACCTCGAGTACGCCGACCCGGCGGTGCGCACGCTGCCCGAGGCCGACTCGCAGGCCTGGCCGGTGCGTCTGGAAGCGGATTCGGAGTGCACCCGTTTCGGCGTACGCCGGATCACCGGGATGAACCCCGACGCGGTGAGCCCGCTGTGGTTGCAGCGCAGGCTGATGCTGTCGGGGATGCGCCCGATCTCCCCGGCCGTCGACGTCACCAACTACGTGATGCTCGAGCTCGGCCAGCCCCTGCACGCCTTCGACGCCGCGAAACTCCACGGCGGCTTGGTGGTCCGCTCGGCACACAAGGGCGAGACGCTGCGCACCCTCGACGACACCGAACGCACCCTCGACGCCGAGGACGTGGTGATCGCCGACGATTCCGGCGTGATCTCGCTGGCCGGTGTGATGGGCGGCGCGAGCACCGAGGTCGGCGCCGAGACCACCGAGGTGGTGCTCGAGGCCGCCACCTGGAACCCGCTGCGGATCTACCGGACCGCGCGCAGGCACAAGCTGTCCTCCGAGGCGGCCAAGCGCTACGAGCGCGTGGTGGACCCCGAGATCAATGTCGCCGCGCTCGACCGCGCGGCCACCTTGCTCGCCGAGATCACCGGTGGCACCATCGAATCCGCGCTCACCGACATCCGGGTGCCGCTGGATCCGGCGGCACCCATCGCGATGGACATCGACCTGCCCGACCGCGTGGCCGGCGTCACCTACCCGGCGGGCACCGCCGTGCGCAGGCTGGCCCAGATCGGCGCCGGCGTCGACATCGAGGTCAACGACGCGGGCAAGACCCAGCTGCTGGTGAGCCCGCCGAGCTGGCGCCCCGACCTGACCCAGCCCGCCGACCTGGTCGAAGAGGTGCTGCGCCTGGAAGGGCTCGAGCAGATCCCGTCGGTCCTGCCGAGCGCACCCGCCGGTCGCGGCCTGACCGCGCGGCAGCGGCGGCAGCGCGCGGTGAGCCGGGCACTGGCCTTCGCCGGCGCCGTCGAGGTGCCCGCGCCGCCGTTCCTGCCCGGCGGCGTGTTCGAGGTGTGGGGCCTCGACGCCGACGACCCGCGCCGCAACACCACGCGCGTGCTGAACCCGCTCGACGCCGAACGCCCCGAACTGGCGACCACGTTGCTGCCCGGCCTGCTGGAAGTGGCCGCGCGCAACATCTCTCGCGGTGCGCGCGACCTCACCATCTACGGCATCGCGCAGGTGGTGCAGCCCGGTGCGGACACGCACGCGGTGGCGGCGCTGCCGGTGGATCGTCGCCCCACCGACGAGCAGATCGCCGAACTGAACGCGTCGCTGCCCGCTCAGCCGCTGCACGTGGCGGCGGTGCTCAGCGGCAGACGTGAGCCGCGCGGGCCGTGGGGGCCCGGCCGTCAGGCCGAGGCGGCCGACACCTTCGCCCTCGTCGACGACATCGCCGACGCTGCGGGTGTGGTCATCGAACGCCGGGCCGCCGCGCATCTGCCGTGGCATCCGGGTCGCTGTGCGGAGCTGCTCGTCGACGGTGTGGTCGTCGGTCACGCCGGTGAACTGCATCCGGCGGTGCTCGAGCGTGCCGGTCTGCCGCCGCGCACCTGCGCTCTGGAGCTCGACCTCGACGCCCTGCCTTTGCGCGAGTCGCGGCCGGCGCCGGTGGTTTCGGTGTTCCCGGCCGTGCTGCAGGACGTGTCGATCAGCGTCGAGAAGTCCGTCCCCGCCGACCGGGTGGCGACCGCGTTGCGCGCCGGTGGCGGCGAGCTGCTCGAGGACATCGCCCTGTTCGACGTCTACGAAGGCGCCCAGGCGGGTGCGGGCCGCAAGTCCCTCACCTACGCGCTGCGCTTCCGTGCGCCGGATCGCACCCTCACCGAGGACGAGGCCAGTGCGGCCCGCGACGCCGCGGTCGCCTCGGCGGGCACCGCGGTGGGCGCGGAACTGCGCGGCTGAACCGCGTCGAGTGCTCGAAGGCCGTCCGGCGGGCACCGGGCGGCCTTCGTCGTCACCGGCGGGCGAGTATTGGGCTGCGACGGCGTGGCGGGATAAGTTGGCACCTGTGTCGATGATGAAAGGCGCCAATGTCGCGGTGCCTGCTGCCGCTGTCCGGGTCGAGTTGGGTTGGCAGGCGGGGGCGGGGGTGCCCGATGCGGACGCCTCCGCGCTGTTGCTCGCCGGAACGAAGGTGCGTTCCGACGACGACTTCGTGTTCTACAACCAGGCCACCCACCCCTCCGGTGCTGTTCGTTACGAGGGAAAACAGCAGGGCCCCACCGTCGTCGACGTCTTGTCGGTGCACCTCGCGCAGGTCGAGCCGCAGATCGAGAAGATCGTGCTCGCCGCCTCCGCCGACGGTGGCACCTTCGGTCAGTTCAGCGGGCTCTACATTCGGGTGCTCGACGCGGCCGAGGGCACCGAGGTCGCCCGCTTCGACAGCACCGGTGCGACCACCGAGACGGCGTTCGTGCTCGGTGAGCTGTATCGCCGCCAGGGCGGGTGGAAGTTCCGGGCCGTCGGCCAGGGGTACGACACCGGGTTGGCTGGTCTCGCAACAGATTTCGGCATCTCCGTCGACGATGCCCCGGCCGCGCCGTCCACGCCGCAGCCGCCGGCCCGGCCGACCGCCGCGGCACCGCCGCACACACCTGCCCCAGCCCAGCCACACAGGCCTGCGCCGGCCCAGCCGCACACACCTGCGCCGGCCCCGCCGCCGGTAGGCGCGCCGCACCCTCCGTCGGCCCAGGCGCCCACACCGTCGTTCGCCTCGCCCCCGGCGCCCTCACCTGCGCAGCCGGGCACACCACCGGTGAATCTGGCCAAGCTCTCCCTCACCAAGCAGTCGCCGTCGGTCTCGCTCACCAAACACGGTGCCACCGGCGGGATCATGCGGGTGAACCTGAACTGGACCACCATGGCCTCCACCGGCCGCATCTTCGGCAAACTCCGCGGCAAGAACATCGATCTCGACCTGTGCTGCTTCTTCGAATTGTCCAACGGCGCGATCGGCTCGGTGCGCGCCTTGGACCGCCGCTTCGGCGCGCTCCACGAACCCCCGTTCATCCATCTCGACCAGGACGACCGCACCGGCGCCAGCAGTACCGGCGAGAACCTGTCGATCAACCTCGACTACGCGCAGTCCTTCCGCCGCATCCTGGTGTTCGCCTCGATCTATGACGGTGCGAGCGATTTCCGCAATGTGCACGCCACCGTCACCCTGTACCCGGTGAATTCGGCGCCGATCGAGATGACCCTCGACGGCTGCACCGACAATTCCCGCGATGCCGTGCTCGCCGTGCTCGACAACGTCGACGGCGAACTCGTCGTGCGCCGCGAGGGCGCCTTCGTCCGCCCGCCCGCGGGGCAGCCCGCCGGCGGCATCATCGAGATCGCCCGCCTGTACCACTGGGACTTCGGCTTCCAGGCCGGGCGCGGCAAGTGATGCGCCACCCCGCGACCCGGGTGCTCAATGCGCTCGTCTACCACCCCGAGCGCCACCTCGCGCAGACACCGGAGGCGCTCGGGCTCGACCACCGCGAGCTGACGATGCGCACCGCCGACGGCATCGACCTGCACGGCTGGTTCGTGCGCGCCGACCGCCCGCGCGGGCACATCCTCTACGCGCACGGCAACGCGGGCACCATCGGCGACCGCGTGGCGATCATCGCGCTGCTGGTCGGGGCCGGGTTCGATGTGCTGGCCTTCGACTACCGCGGGTTCGGCCACAGCACCGGCGCACCGGGGGAGCAGGGCACCTACCTCGATGCCAGGGCCGCCCGCGCGGCGCTGCTGGACCAACCGGAGGTCGACCCGGCGCGCGTGCTGTACCTGGGTAAATCGCTCGGCGGCGGGGTGCTGCTGGAGCTGGCGGGGCAGTATCCGCCCGCGGGCATGATCTTGATGTCGACCTTCAGCGGCATGCGCGACGCGGCCCGCTCGGTGTATCCGTTCCTGCCCGCAGCCTTGGTCCCCGACGCCTACCCGAACCTGCGCCGCATCGGGCGGTTGCGGGTTCCGGTGCTGATGATGCACGGCGCACGCGACGAACTGCTGCCGTTGCGGCACGCGGAGCGGCTCTATGCCGCGGCGAACGAGCCCAAAGAGCTGGTCGTGGTGCCGGGCGCGGGCCACAACGATGTCATCGACGCGCTCGGGCCGCGCTGGCCGCGGCTGATCAGCGACTGGAGCGCGTTCCTCGACAGCTGAGCACGGCTGCGTAGCCTGGCGGTATGAGCGAAACGAGCGAGATCCTGGGCCGCCTGGCGGCCCTGCCGGACACCGAGCTGGTTTCGGTGCTGCGCGCCGCGGTGGCCGGGCGGCCCGGGCTCGGGGCGGTCGCGGCGGCGCTGGCCCAGGCCGAACTCGTTCATGCCGAGACCGGTGGCCCTGTGAGACTCGACACCGACTCCGAGGTCGTGGTGGCCGAGCCCGGCGCATCCGAGCAGGTCGGGGACACATTGCCGGTACCGCCGGTACCGCATGATGTGTCAGGGGCGGACGCACCCACTGTTACCGGCGGCTATTCCACTTCTGGAGTGCCGACATTCGACTCGGTTCGCGATAAGGTCGAGCAGCGTTTCGGCACCGCGCAGGGCACCGGTGAGCTCGACCGGCAGACCCGCGCGGGTCGCAGCGCCGACGAACAGTGGGAGGCGCGCGAACATGCCGCGCGCGAGCGTCTGGACCGGATTCGGAAATCGATGCACGGCAACGATTCCGACACCTAGTCGCGAGGTCTCCCGGCCGACGCAACGACCGTGATGGGTGGACAGATGACGCAGGCGCGCCAGATCGCCGAACGACTGCTCGACGCGCAGGTGGATTTCCTGCTCGCCGAGGTGACCGGCGACCGGTTCGCCGAGGTGATCGCCCGCGATGTGGCCGCGGTGCTCGCGGTGGGCGACACCATTCGTTTCGGCGATGTCGTGTCGCTGGCCGACGGCGAGGAGACCGTCGACCGGGTGATCGATCGCATCGGTGGCAGTCCCGTCCTCGCCGACACCGTCGGGATGTTCTCCGACGCCATCTACGATCACATCGCCGCCAACACCGAATACACCCTCGGCGATGTCGTCGACCGGGAACCGGTGGAGGCGTTGCTGGAGAAGATCTTCGGCATGCACCAGGCTCAGGAACGCATCCTGGACCGGCTCACCGAGAGTCCGCTCGTCGCCACCGTCGCCTCCCGTTTCGTGGACAAGCTGATCGGCGACTTCATGCAGGCCAATCGGGAGCGCGCCGAGAAGATCCCGGGTGTGTCCTCGCTGATGTCGCTGGGTCAGTCCGCGGCCAGTCGCGCCAAGAAGGCCGCCGCCGACAGCACCTTCGTCGGCGATCTCGCCGGTAAGGGCGCGTTGTTCGCGCTCAAGCGCACCAACAACGCCATCCGCGACATGCTGCGCGATGCCCCCGTGCACTCGGCGGCCATGGAGTTCTGGGACCTGCACGCCGACGAACCCGTCGCCGGCCTGCGGGAGTACCTGACCCAGAAGGATCTCAACGAACTGGTTCAGATCTGCTACGAGATCGCCGTGACGACCAGGGAGAAGGAGTATTTCGGTCTCCTGGTGCGTGAGTGTGTCGAGGTCTTCTACACCCGCTACAGCGACCACACGCTGTCATCGATGCTGCCCGAGCTCGGGCTCGGCGCCGAGGACATCAGCACCGAGATCCTGCGCTACGGTCCCGCCGTCATCGAGTCGGCCAAGCGCAACGGCGTGCTTGCCGCGCTGATCCGCGAACGCCTCGAACCCTTCTTCTACTCCGAGCAGGTGCTGGGCATTCTCGGCGAGGAATGACCCGCCACCGCGGTGAGCTTTCGGATGCACCCCCACCGGGGGCGGCCCACTCGCTGCGATCCCCGCCGCGCGGCCACGGTGAAGTACCGGCGGGGTCGATCACCGGGGCGCGACGGGGAATTCGCGTCGGCGCTGTGATCTCAGCGGCTGCCCAGGGGGGTTCCGAAGAAGGTGGCGAACTTGGCGGCTAGGGTGTCGCCGAGGAAGTCCATGGCGCCCGGGGTCGCGGCCATGGTGCCCGCGTCGGAGATGGTGCAGCCTTGTGGAGCGGGGATGCCGTCGAGACGGTCGCGCAGCCACAGCAGGGCCGCGGGGCCGCCGACGACCTCGGCGACGATGTGCTCACTGGCGTGGTCGCGGGTGTAGGTGAGGGAGGTGTCCGGGTCGCGGCAGTAGGTGTCGACGAGGGTGTCGGTGGCGGCCAGCGGGAGGATCTCGTCCCACGCCGAATGCCAGAGGAACAGCGGCATGTCGGGGACGGACTTACCCATGCGGGTGTCGTCGAGCATCGCCGCGACCGGCGGATCGTCGAGCGGATTGCCATCGGAACCGATCATGCCGGTGAGGTTGACGAACGGCAGCAGCGCGGACTGGTACTGCACGCACAGCGGTGACTTGACGGCGGCCAGCCCCTTGCCCAGCGAGTCGAGTCGCTGGTCGAGGTAGGCGGCGAAATCGGGATACTCGCGGGTGAGTCCGATGACGGCGGCGAAGACGAGGCCGGAAGTGAGCTGATTGTTCGCCATGGTCAGGGCGGCGCCCAGATCCGCGCCGACACCGCCCTCGGCCGCGCCCACGATGTTCAGTTCGGGCGCGTAGCTCTCGTACAGCTCGGCGGCGTGTCCGGTGGCGATCGACCCGCCGGAGTATCCGTAGAGGCCGACCGGCCCACCTCGGCCCACCTCGAGTGGCGCGAATCCGGTCGCGGCGCGAATCCCATCGAGGGTGATCCGCCCCGCCAGGGGTCCGGCCGCGTAGGCCGAGTTCGGGCCCTGATGGTCGGGCACGACGACGGCCCAGCCCTGCGCCAACGCCGCCTGTGCGAACAGGAATTCGGCGGGCACGACGATCTGGCCCGCCACCGGGGCGACCGAAAGATGTTGCAGCGCATAGGACGGCGCACAGTAGCCCGCGGTCGAGTCCTCGGCCAACTGCACTGAGAGCAGCTTGCGCGGTGAGATCGCCTGTCCGCGTGGTTTGATCAGCGTGGCGACGGCGGGGATCGCCTCATCGCGGCTGTTGTTGGAGCGGTAGGACACCTGCCAGGCGTCCACATCGACCGGAAGCACACCGAAGTCGGCGATCCGCACCTGCCTGGCCGCGATGATCGCGCCGGGTTCGGTTGCCGCCACGACCTCGGTGGGTGGGAGGTAGAAGCCGGGATCGAGCTCGGGTGGCAGCGGAATCACCGGCGCCGGCGGGAGCGCCGCGGGCTCGGCCGCGACCGGACCGGCCGCCACCACGACCGTGGCCGCCGCGAGCACGGTGGTGAACAGGGCGAACCAGCGCGGAATCAAGGGAGATCTCATCGTCCACAGTCCTCAATCTATTGAGACGCCTTCGTCTCAATGGCGGCTACTATGGCACGGATGTGTCGTGGATCGCAATCAGCGCTGGGGGGTCTGAACCGATGTCAACGCGGTGAGCAGCGTGGTGAAGACATCGACCAACTCGTCGACGGGTGGGCGCGGACGGTCGAGGCTCCACTGGTGCACCGCACCGTTCACAGCGCCGATGAACGCCGCCATCGCGACGCGCCAGCCGCCGGGTGGTGTCCGCGTGTCCGCGCGGCCGTCGGCGATCCCCGCCACGACCTCGCCCCACTCGTCCCTGACCCGCCCCCGGTGCTCCTCGACCGCCGGACTCACTCCGACGATCTCCACGAAAGCGACCTTGGCGGCCCGGATGTCGTCGGTGATCGCGGTCGTGTACGCCCGCACCGCCGCGTCGATGAGCGCACTGACCTCCGTGGTTTCCGCCGCCCCCAGCGCGGCCACCACGGCCGCTCTGGCCTTGCCCTGCACCGTGTCGTACACCGCGACCAGCAGTTCCTCGCGTCCGGCGAACTGCTCGTAGAACTGGCGCCGCGACAACCCCGCCGCCGCGCACACATCGGTCAGCGAACTGTTCGCATAGGACTTCTCCGCGAACACCGTCAACCCGGCCTCGATGAACAGCGCCCGCCGCTCGACCCGCCGTTCGGCGACCGAGGTACCGCTGTAGTTGTGTCGAGTCCGCGCCGATTTCACTTCCCCGAGCCTACTGACCACCACGGCGGCGGGGCCGCGTGCCCGTCACCCCGCCTACCCTGACCGCATGGGTGAACAGAAGCGGCGAATGCTGGCGGGGGAGTTGTACCGGGACAGTGACCCGGAGTTGGTGGCGGAGCGGTTGCGGGCGCAGCGGTTGTGCGACGAGTTCAACCGGACCGGGCCCGAGGAGACCGGGCGCCGGACCGAGGTGCTCGGTGCGCTGCTGGGGAAGCTGGGGGAAGGCTCGTGGATCATGCCGCGTTTCCAATGCGACTACGGTTCGCTGATCGAGATCGGCGCGAACAGCTTCCTCAACTACGACGCGATCCTGCTCGACTGCGCGCCCATCGTCATCGGCGACGACTGTTCGATCGGCCCGCGCGCTCAGCTGCTCACCGCGCTGCACCCGATGGAGGATCACGACAAGCGCAGGCAGCGTTGGGAATCGGCGGCGCCGATCCGGATCGGCGGCAACGCGTGGTTCGGCGGCGGCGTGATCGTGTGTCCCGGGGTGACCATCGGTGACGACGTGGTGGTGGGTGCGGGAAGTGTGGTCACCCGGGACCTGCCGGACCGGGTTTTCGCCGCGGGCAATCCGGCGCGGGTGCTGCGCCGGCTGTAGGTGCGCTGGGGCGACCACCTGTGTTTTCAACGTCCCTGCAGCAGGGCTGACAGTGGCCGTCCGCTCGCGGGGCGCGTCGCCGGGTCGCATCGTGGGCGCGGCGGCAATACTGTCTGACCATGGGCGAATCGCGAACCGTGCAGGAGCAGGAAGCGACCAGACCGCTGCGCGAGGACATCCGTTTCCTCGGCGGCATCCTGGGCGACACCATCCATGATCACGAGGGCCCCGAGGTTTTCGACCTGATCGAGCGGGTGCGCATCGAGGCGTTCCGGGTGCGCCGCGAGGAGGTGGAACGCAGCGCGGTCGCCGACATGCTCGACGGCACACCCACCGAGGTGGCGATCCCGCTGATCCGGGCGTTCAGCTATTTCGTGCTGCTGGCCAATCTCGCCGAGGACCTCCAGCGCGATCGTCGTCGCGCCGCGCACGTGGCGGCGGGCGAGCCGCCGCAGGATTCGTCGCTGGCCGCGACCTACGCCAAACTCGACGCCGCCGCACTCGACGACGCTACGGTGGCCGACCTGCTCACCGACGCCCTGGTCTCGCCGGTGATCACCGCGCACCCCACCGAGACCCGCAGGCGCACGGTTTTCGACGTGCAGGCCGAGATCACCGAGCTGATGCGGTTGCGGCGCCGGCTCGACCCCGGCGAACCCGGCTTCGACGACACCGAACTGCGGATCCGGCGCGCCGTGCTCACCCTGTGGCGCACCGCGCTGATCCGGTTGGCACGGTTGCGCATTCAGGACGAGATCGCGGTGGGCCTGCGCTATTACGACCTGACCCTCTACGACGTGATTCCGGCGATCAACGCGCAGGTGCGCACCGCCCTGCGCGCCCGCTGGCCCGAGGCAGAGCTGCTGCGCCGCCCGATCCTGCGCCCCGGCTCCTGGATCGGTGGCGACCGCGACGGAAACCCCTACGTCACCGCCGAAGTCGTGCACACCGCGGCCGAGCAGGCCGCCGCCTTCGCCTTCGGCCGGTACCTGGACGAGCTGGTGGAACTGGAGAAGTCACTGTCGCAGTCCGGGCGGCTGGTGCGGGTGAGCGCGGACGTCGCCGCGCTGGCCGAAGCCGGCTACGCCGACCCCGAGGTCTTCGCCGACGAACCGTACCGTCGCGCGCTGCATGCGATCCGGGCCCGCCTCAGCGCCACCGCCCACCGTGCGCTCGGCGAGCTGCCCGAGCACGGCATCGACACCACGGCCGTCCCGTACGCGACCGCGCGGGAAGTTCTCGACGACCTCGATGCCGTCGACGCGTCACTGCGCGCCAGTGGTGACGCCCTGCTGGCCGACGACCGCCTCGCCGCCCTGCGTCACGCCGTGGAGACCTTCGGCTTCCACCTGCAGGGCCTGGACATGCGCCAGAACTCCGAGGTGCACGAACAGGTCGTCACCGAACTGCTGGCCTGGTCGGGCGTGCACCCCGACTACCCGAGCCTCACCGAAGCCGAACGGGTGGACCTGCTGGCCGGTGAACTGCGCACCCGCAGGCCACTGCTGGGCCCGCACGCGCAGCTGAGTGAGCTCGCGACCAAGGAGCTGGGCGTGCTGCGCGCGGCCAAGGAGGTGATCGACACCTTCGGCGCCGCGGCGATCCCGAACTACATCATCAGCATGTGTACCTCGGTGAGCGACATGCTCGAGGCGGCCCTGCTGCTGAAGGAAGCCGGCATCCTCGACCCGGGCACCGCCGAGGGGGCGCCGGCCAGCTCTGTCGGCATCGTCCCGCTGTTCGAGACCATCGAGGACCTGAGCGCGGGTGCCGCGACCCTGGCCGCCGCGCTGGCGGTACCGGTGTATCGCGAGCTGGTCGCGGCGGCGGGCATGCGGCAGGAGGTGATGCTCGGGTACTCCGATTCGAACAAGGACGGCGGATATCTGGCCGCGAACTGGGCGCTGTACCGGGCGGAACTGGATCTGGTGGAGGTGGCGCGCGACTCGGGCATCCGGTTGCGGCTGTTCCACGGTCGCGGCGGCACCGTCGGTCGCGGTGGTGGCCGCAGCTACGACGCCATCCTTGCCCAGCCCGCGGGTGCGGTGCAGGGCTCGCTGCGCCTCACCGAACAGGGCGAGGTGATCGCCGCCAAGTACTCCGAATTCGGGGCGGCCCACCGCAATCTGGAATCACTGATCGCCGGAACTCTCGAATCGACCCTGCTGGACGTGGAGGGCCTGGGCGAGGATGCCGAAACGGCGTACGCGGTCCTCGACGACCTCGCGGCCCGCGCCCGCGCCGCCTACGCCGATCTGGTGCACGACACCCCCGGCTTCGTCGAGTACTTCCGCGAGTCCACCCCGGTCGCCGAGGTCGGCGACCTCAATATCGGCAGCCGCCCCGCCTCACGCAAACCGACCAATTCGGTATCGGACCTGCGGGCGATCCCGTGGGTGATGGCGTGGAGCCAGGCCAGGGTCATGCTGCCCGGCTGGTACGGCACCGGCACCGCCCTCGAACAATGGGTCGGGGACGACCCGGCCCGCCTGGCGCGGCTCACCGACCTCTACCAGCGCTGGCCCTTCTTCAACACGGTCCTGTCGAACCTGGCGCAGGTGATGGCCAAGAGCGATCTCGACATCGCCGCCCGCTACGCCGATCTCGTCACCGACGAGAAGCTGCGCGCGGAGATCTTCGGCATGATCGGCGAAGAGCACGCCCGCACGGTCCGGATGTACAAGGCGGTCACCGGGCACGCCGAACTGCTCAGCGACAACCCGTCACTGGCGGAGTCGATCCACAACCGGTTCCCCTACCTGGAGCCACTGAACCAGCTCCAAGTGGACCTGTTGCGCCGGTTGCGTGGCGGTGACGATTCCGAACTGGTGAAACGCGGCATCCTGCTCACCATGAACGGCCTCGCCACCGCGCTGCGCAACTCGGGCTAGGCGACTCGCCCCCGGACTAGAGGCAGACGCTGATGGTGATCGGGCCGACCGGGATGCCGGCGCAGATGGCCACCGAACCCACGATCGGCTGCGCGGTGGCCGCTGAGTCGGTGGCCGCCGAGGCGGTGCCCGCGCCGAGTGCGGTGACGAACAGGGCGGCCGCGACAACGGCGAGCGGGCGGGCGGTCTTGGCGAACATAGGCTGATCCTCGGGTAGAACGGGTGAAGCGACCCCCTGAACAGGGATCGCCTCATCTCAACACGGCCCGGCTGCCGCTGTCCCGTGAATCGGGCGGGTTCAGTCGCTGACCACCGCGATCGCATCGATCTCCACCAGCATCTCCGCGCGCGGCAGGCCGGTGAACACGGTGGTGCGGGCGGGCAGCACACCGTCGGTGGTGTGCTCGGTGACGAACTCGCCGTAGGCCTCGTTCATGGTCGCGAAGTGCTCGCGTTCGGTCAGGTACACCCGCAGCATCACCACATCGTCGAAAGTGGCGCCGGCGGCGTCGATGATCGCCCGGACGTTCATCAGGGTGCGGGTGGTCTGCGCGGCGACGTCGCCCTGGTGCAGGTATTCGTTGGTCTCCGGGTCGACCGGGCCCTGCCCGGAGACCTGGACGAACGGGCCCTTGCGCACACCCTGCGAGAAGGTGTGGGCGGGCGCTGGCGCCTCGGAAGTACGCACGGCGATCTTGTCGGACATGTGATTCAGCCTTTCCTCGCGGTGACGGCTCGACGGGGATCCCAGCCGAGTTCGGTGGAGATGGCATCGGCGCACGCGCGCACCTGGGGGAGCAGTGCGAGCACCTGGTCGTGATCGAGGAGTACATCGGGCACCGAGATCGACACGGCGGCCACCACGGCGCCGATGCCGTCGCGCACGGGCACCCCGACGCAGTTGACGAAACTCTCGTGTTCCTCGTGGTCTTCGGCGAAGCCCTGTGCCGCCACTCGTGCCAGCTCGGCCAGGTACTGCTCCGGGGTGCGCAGGGTCCGCGCGGTGAACGGGTGGTAGTCCAGTCGGGCGGCGACCGCGGGCCATTCGGCGCGCGGCAACGCCGAGACGAGTACCTTGCCCACCGCGGTGCAGTGCAGCGGTGCGGGCTTGCCGATGCGCGAGTACATCCGCACGGATTGCTCGGCATCGACCTTGTCGATGTAGACGGCGTCGCCGGATTCGTAGGCGGCCAGGTGCACGGTCTGGCCGGTGGCGGCACCGAGCGCGCTCAGGTAGGGGCGGGCGACGGTGCGCACGTCGCGGTTCTCCAGTGCGCGGCTGGCCAATTCGAACATGCGGGTGCCGAGGGAATACCGGTGCGCGCTGTCGTGCACGACGAACCGCTCGGCCTGCATGGTCTGGAGCAGGCGCAACACGGTCGACTTGTGCACACCGAGGCGAACGGCCAGCTCGTCGAGCGACCGTGAATCCTCGCCCAGCGCAATGAGAATGGACAGCGCCCGCGACACACTTTGACTCATGGCCCGATCGTCCCATCCAGCGCTGCCGGATACCGCAACCCGGTCCAGGCCGCCGACGACAACGCCGCCAGCCGCCGAAGCTCCTGTACCGGTGGAAGTTTCGTCGAATCACCGGACGCGGTGAGGGTGGCGGCCGCGCACAGGTGCCCGTAGCACAGGCGGGTGCGCAGGTCGGCGCCGTGCAACAGGGCGGCCAGGTAGCCGCCGGCGAAAGCGTCGCCGGCGCCGATGCGTTCGGTGATCTCCAGGGTGAGCGCGGGCACCTCGAGTGCGGTGTCCGCGTCGAATCCGGTCACGGTGTGCTTGTCGTTCTTCACGATCAGCTGCGCCGGTTCCGGAAACAGGGCGCGCAGGGCGACCGGGTCGCCGGTGCCGAAGATCTCCTCGGCCTCGTCGGCGCCCAGCAGTACCACATCGGCGCCGCGTATGTGCGCGGCGAGTTCGTCGGCGGCGGCGTCGAGGCGCGGTCCCCACACGGCCGGGCGGTAGTTCAGGTCGAAGCTGATCAGGGTGTCGCCCCGGGGCCGGGTCAGTAGCGTTCGCGTGAGTGCGCTCGCCGATGCCGACAGCGCCGGGGTGATGCCGGTGAAATGCACCAGGTCGGTGCGTTCGAGCAGGGTCGCGGCCGCGGTGGTGGTCAGGTCGGCGGGGGACAGGGCGCTGGCCGCCGAACCCGCCCGGTAGTAGTGCATGCGGCTGTCCCCGGTGCCCAGGTCGTTGGCCGTGCCCGAACCACTGCCGCGCTCTTTGACGTAGAGCCCGGTGGGCCGGGCCGGGTCGACGGCGACCGCATCGGTATCCACTCCGGCCGCGGCCAGCTCGTTCACCAGGTAGCGCCCGAAGCCGTCGTCGCCCACTCGCGACAGCCACGCCGCCGATACGCCCAGCTGGGCCAGCACCATGGCCACATTGGCCTCCGCGCCGCCCGCGGCCCGCTCGAACCGCGCGGACTGCTCGAGCGGGCCGGGCCGGGCGATGAGCACCGCCAGGCCCTCGCCGACGGTGACCGCACGGGGCGGTACCGATGTTGCCTGGGTCACCGTTTTTTCCTTTCGTGCTTGCGGTCACAGTTGCTGAGATGCACAATAACGAGCGAAAGCATTCACTGCAACTCACATTGCGCATTATGCAATGCCTAGTTGATATGACTGATCGGGCCGAATCGGTCCCCGGAAGGACGCTGTGATCATCGACAACGACGTCGTCGACGCACTCGCCGACACGGTGCTCGGACCGCACGACAAGAGCGTGCCGCCCGCCGCCTGGGGGGCCACCGTGCGCGAATATCTGGCGGCCACACCGGAACTCGCCCGATGGCAGACCCCGCTGCTCACCCTCGACCGCGCCGCGCTCGCCGCCAACCGTGCCCTGATGGCGGACTGGACCGCCGCCGCCGGTGTCGCGCTCGCCCCACACGGCAAGACGACAATGGCCCCGCAGCTGTGGCGTGACCAGTTGGCCGCAGGCGCTTGGGCGATCACCCTCGCCACCGCCTGGCAGGCTCAATTGGCCCGCTCCTTCGGCGTCGGCCGGATCATGCTCGCCAACACGCTGGTCGACCCGGTGGGCCTGGCCTGGGCCGTCGCCGAATCGGCCCGCGACGACACCTTCGAGATCTACTGCTGGGCCGACAGTGTCGCCACCGTCGAACTCATGGACGAGATCCTGCGCGACGCCCCGCCCGGCCCGCCGATCCGGGTACTGGTCGAACTCGGTGGCCCGCACGGCCGCACCGGGGCCCGAACCCGCACCGAAGCCCGCGCCGTAGCCGAGGCGCTGCGCGCGGGCGAACGCGTCGAACTGGCCGGAGTGGCCGGGTACGAGGGCGCACTGGCCCACGATCGCAGCCCGGCGGGCGTCGCCGCGGTTCGTGGCTACCTCGGTGAACTCGCCGCCCTGCACACCGAACTCGCCGCGATCTACCCGGGCACCGCGATCGTCACCGCCGGTGGCAGCGCCTATCCCGAACTCGTCGTCGACGAACTGGCCGGTCTGGCCGTCCCCGGCGGTTCGACCACAGTCGTGTTGCGCAGCGGCGCCTACCTGATCCACGACGACGGCTTCTACGCAAGCATCTCGCCACTGGCCGCCCCGGCGGCCGATCCCGGCCTCCGGGCGGGCATGCACGGGTGGGCGCGGGTGGTGTCGCGTCCCGAACCGGAACTGGCCCTGCTCGACGGCGGCAAACGCGACTTCCCGTTCGACGAAGGTCTGCCGGTGCCCCAACTCGTCGTCGGTGGGGCGCCGCTGCCATCGGGCGCGGTGGTGACCGCGCTCAACGATCAGCACACCTTCCTGCGGTTGCCCGGCGCCGGCGCCACCGAGCTGCCGGTGGGCAGCGTCGTGCGCCTCGGCCTGTCGCACCCCTGCACCGCCTTCGACAAGTGGCGGCTCATCCCGGTGATCGACGACGCCGCGGCGCCGCGCCCGCGGGTGGTCGACCTGATCAGCACCTACTTCTGACGGATGACCATGACCTCCTTCGTTTTTCGTGATGTCGACATCGTCGACGGCACCGGCGGCCCGCGCACCCGAGGCGACGTACTCGTGCGCGAGGGGCGCATCGCCGAGATCGCGAACGCCATCGACACCGAGGCGAGAACTGTCGCCGTGCCACCCGGCTCGGTCCTCGCGCCCGGCTTCATCGACATGCACGCGCATTCGGACCTCTACCTGCTCACCCATCCCGAGCACACGCCGAAGATCACGCAGGGGGTGACCACGGAGGTGCTCGGCCAGGACGGCCTGTCCTACGCCCCCATCGATGACGCCGCACTCGCGGTGCTGCGCAAACAGATCGCGGGCTGGAACGGCAACCCCGCCGGCTTCGACTTCTCGTGGCGCACCGTAGGTCAATATCTGGACCGGCTCGACCAGGGCATCACCACCAATGCCGCCTACCTCGTCCCGCAGGGGACACTGCGGCTGCTCGTCGTCGGCGCCGACCAGCGCCCGGCCACCACCGCCGAGATCGACCGGATGTGCGCGCTGCTGGCCGAGGGGCTCGACGAGGGCGCGGTCGGGATGTCGAGCGGACTCACCTACACGCCCGGAATGTATGCCGACGCCGGCGAACTCGCCGCCCTGTGCGCGGTCGTGGCCGCCTACGGCGGCTTCTACGCACCGCACACCCGCTCCTATGGCGCGGGCGCGCTCGAGGCGTACGCGGAGATGATCGGCCTGGCGAAAGCCACCGGCTGCGCCCTGCACCTGACCCACGCCACCATGAACTTCGGCGTGAACCGTGGCCGCGCACCGGAATTGCTGGCCATGCTCGCCCAGGCCCGCGCCGACGGCTGCGACATCACCCTCGACACCTACCCCTACCTGCCCGGTTCGACCACGCTGTCGGCGTTGCTGCCCAGCTGGGCGATGTCGGGTGGGCCCGATGCCGCCCTCGCCCGGCTCGACGACCCGGCCCAACGCGCCCGGATCGCCGCCGATGTCGATGTCAACGGCTCCGACGGCTGCCACGGTGTCACGGTCGAATGGGAAACCATCCAGATCAGCGGTGTCGGCGACGACGAACTGTCCGAACACGTCGGGCGCACCGTCGCCGAGATCGCCGCCGGCCGGGCCTGCGCGCCGGTCGAGGTGTTCTTCGAACTGCTGCGCCGCGACCAACTGGCCACCACGATCCTGCAGCACGTCGGCCACGAGGAGAACGTGCGCGCGATCATGGTCGACGCCGGACACATGGGCGGCAGCGACGGTCTGCTCGTCGGCGCCCGTCCGCACCCGCGCGCCTGGGGCACCTTCCCGCGTTATCTGTCGCGCTACGTGCGTGAACTCGGCGTCCTGGGACTCGAAGAGTGCGTGCACCACCTCACCGGCAGGCCGGCTGCCCGGCTGCGGCTCGCCGACCGCGGACTGGTGCGCCCCGGCTACGCCGCCGACCTGGTGGTGTTCGACCCGGCGACAATCCACGACACGGCCACCTTCGCCGACCCGCGACAGCCGGCGCGTGGTGTCCAGCACGTGCTGGTCAACGGCGAATTCGCGCTGGAGAACGGCACCCCGACCGGGGCGCGCGCCGGTCGGGCTCTGCGCCTGCACGCCGCGCGAGAGGAGACCCGATGAATCCGCTGCTCAGCTCGTCATCGCGGGCGATGGAGGTGATCCGCGCCGACCGGGCCCTCACCGTGGTCCGCGCGCCCGCCATCCCCGATCCCGTCGCGCTCGCCGAGGCGCTCGCCGGCGCGGGGCTGCGCGCCGTCGAGCTCACCTTCACCACCCTCGGGGTGCTCGACGCGATCAGCAAGGCCACCGCGGTCGCCGATGCCGTGGTCGGGGTCGGCACCGTGACCACCCGTGCGCAGGCCGAGGCGGCGATCGAGGCGGGTGCGCAGTTCCTGGTCACCCCGGCGCTGCGCCCCGAGGTGGCCGAAGTGGCCGTGGCGCACCAGATTCCGGTGATCATGGGCGCGTTCACGCCCTCGGAGGTGCTGGCGGCGGTCGAGATGGGCGCGGCAGCGGTGAAGATCTTTCCCGCCCGCGCACTGGGGCCGGCGTATCTGAAGGATCTGCTCGGCCCCTTCCCGCACGTGTTCCTCATCCCCTCCGGCGGTGTCAACGCCCACAATGCGCGCGAGTTCCTGGAAGCGGGAGCGATCGCGGTGACCGCGGGCACCGAGGTGGTCGCCCCATTGGACGTCGCGAGTTCGCGGTGGTCCCATATCGGCTCCCGGGCCGCACGCTTCGTCCATTCGCTTGATTGAGAGGTTCTTCCATGGGCGCAACTGTCGACTGGTTGCGCACCTCGACCCCTGGGTTGCTGGTGCTGTGCGGTCTCGCGATCGCTGTTCTACTGCTCGCCATCATCAAGATCAAACTGGAGCCGTTCGTCGCGCTGCTGCTCACCGGTCTGCTGTTGGCCCTGGCCGCCGGGCTCCCGGTTGCCGAGATCGTCGGCACCCCGCTCAAAGCCGGTGAGTCCCTGCTCGAAACCGGCTTCGGCAGCATCCTCGGGCACATCGCGGTCATCATCGGACTGGGTACCGTGCTCGGCGCGATCCTGGAACGCTCCGGTGGCGCCGACGTGCTCACCGACAAGTTGCTGCGGGTGTTCGGCGAGAAGGGCGCACCCATCGCGATGGGCCTGCTCGGGCTGATCTTCGGTATCCCGGTGTTCTTCGACATCGGCATCTTCGTCCTCGCCCCACTGATCTATGTCGCCGCCAAACGGGGCGGACGCTCGCTGGTGCTCTACGCGATGCCCATGCTGGCCGGACTGTCGATGACTCATGCCTTCCTGCCCCCACACCCCGGCCCCGTCGCCCTGGGTGGCCTGCTCGGAGTGAGCCTGGGCTGGCTGATCCTGATGGGATTCGTCTGCGGCATCCCGGGTTTCGTCGCGGCGGGCATCGTGTGGGGCTCCTACATCGGCAAGCGCGTACAGGTGTCGGTGCCCGAGGAATTCGTGCCGCTCGAGCCCGATACCGGCGACGAAGGCGGTGGCGCCGCCGCCACCGCCGTGGTCACCAAATCACCGCCGTCGGTGGGCCTGATCGGTGCGATCATCGCCATCCCGCTGGTCCTGATCCTGGGGGCCACCTTCGGTTACCAACTGCTGGACCAGGATTCGACGCTGCTGCAGGTACTCACCTTCTTCGGTACCCCCGCGGTCGCGTTGCTCATCACCGTGCTCGTCGCGTTCTACCTGCTCGGCATCCGGCGCGGATCCTCCGTGCAGGAACTGAGCATCATCACCGCCGAATCGCTCAAACCGGTCGGCATGGTGCTGCTGGTGGTCGGCGCCGGTGCGTTCTTCGGCAAGGTCATCTCCGCCACCGGCATCGGCACCGCGCTGGCCGACACCATGTCGGCAGCGGGTCTCCCGGTGATCGTGCTCGCCTACCTGATCAGCTGCGGACTACGGATCGCCCAGGGTTCGGCGACGGTCGCCATCGTCACCACCGGCGGCATCGTCGCCCCGCTGGTCGCCGAGCAGCACTACTCACAGATGGCGATCGCGCTGATCGCGATGGCGATCGCGGCGGGCTCGATCATCCTGAGCCATGTCAACGACGGCGGCTTCTGGATCATCGCCAAGTACTTCAACATGACCGTCAAGCAAACCCTGCAGACCTGGACCGTCCTCGAAACCATCCTGTCCGTGGTGAGTTTCGCGGTCGCGGCCCTGCTGTTCTCCATCGTCTGAGGCATCATCGACGAAGCCGGGCTGTCCCCACGGGGCAGCCCGGTTTCGTGTGCCGGGGTGCGTGCGGCTTCCTTCGGCCGGCGCTAGGGCCGGGGCGCGCCGAAGCAGCGCTGGTCGGCAGTCAGGGGAGCAGTGCGTGGACCAACTGTTCGAGGGCCGCACGAGGGTCTTTGCCTGCCTCCGCGCCGGTCAACCGGTGGATGACTGCGCCGTCGAGGTAGTCGACGAGGATGCCGGTGGCGGTGGCGGTGAGGCCGACCGAGGCTCCCATGTCGATCGCCCAGGTGCGCAGACGGTGGTGGCCGCGCCGGACGGATTCGTGGAGGGCGGGCACGGCTTGCGATTCGCCCAGCAGCGCCAGGCGGGCCTGGGTGCGGACCCGGTCGGTGGTGGTGGCGTGGGTGAGGAACAGGGTGAGGGCGGCGATGAGGTGCTCGACGGTGGCGGGACCGAACAGGCGGTTCAGCGCCGTCAGGTCGGTGTGATCGCGTTGCTCGAGACGTTCGGCGACTCCGCACAGCAGTGCCTCGCGGGTGCGGTAGTAGTTCGACGCCGAACCGGGCGGCAGGTCGGCGGCTCGGTCCACGGCACGGTGGGTCAGTGCGCGTGATCCGCCGGTGCCGAGTACCTCGATGGCCGCGTCGAGGACCTGTTCACGTTTCGTAGCCACCGCCCGATACTACTCCTGTAGTGACAGGCACTACATTCACAATGCTTTTCACTACAGCAGTAGTACGGTGGCGGCAAGCCCGAGTTACTCGGGGGACGATCCGCCGACATCGTCGGTTCTCGGACAAGGGAGAGATGCGATGCGCACAGCAATCGTCGTCGGTGCCGGAATCGGGGGCCTCGCCGCGGCGCTCGCGCTGACCGATCGCGGCTGGTCGGTGCGGGTGCTCGAACGGGCACCCGAGGTGACCGAGGTGGGCTCGGGGATCTCGCTGTGGGCCAACGCCTTACGTGCGCTCGATGCGCTTGGCGTCGGCAAGCAGGTCCGTGCCCAGGCCTTGGCCGATGTGTCGGCCGGGATTCGGGACGAGCGCGGGCGCTGGTTGTCGCGCACCGATGTGGCGACGCTGCGCGAGCGGTTCGGCACACCGGTGCTGATCCACCGGGCCGACCTGCTGGAGATTTTGCGGTCGGCGTTGCCCGAAGCGACGGTGCGCACCGGCATCTCGGTACGCGCCGCGCACATCGACGGGACAGTGGACCACTCCGAAGGGACCTCGACGGCCGATCTGATCGTCGGTGCCGATGGCATCCGCAGCGTGGTGCGCCGCGCGGTCTGTGGTGAGGTGGCACCACGCTATGCCGGCTACACCGCATGGCGTGCGGTGGTCGACACTGCCGAATCGTTGACCGAATTCGGCGAAACATGGGGCCGCGGTGCACGTTTCGGTATGGCGCCACTCGCCGACGGCCGTATCTACTGTTTCGCCGTCTACAACGCACCCGAAAACGCGCCGGGCACCCTCGACGAGGTCCGCGCGCGCTTCGCCGGCTGGCATCACCCGATCCCGGAACTGCTCGCCGCCGCCGACCGGAACACGGTGCTGCACAACGATATCTACGACATTCCGGATCTTCCGGCGTTCACCGCGGGCCGCATCGCCCTGCTCGGTGACGCCGCCCACGCCATGACGCCCAACCTCGGCCAGGGCGGTTGCCAAGCCCTCGAAGACGCGATCACGCTGTCGCGCCTCGCCGCCGACCCGAACGGCCTCGCCACCTACGACCGCCGGCGCCGCCCGCGCACCCAGATGATCGCCAAGCGCTCCGCCCGCATCGGCAGCATCGGCCAATTCGCCGCCCCACCGCTGATCGCCCTGCGCAACACCGCCCTGCGCCTCGCCCCGGCTTCGGCCCAATCCCGTTCCCTGGCTCCGGTTCTCGACTGGACCTGCTGAATACTGGGCCTGCTGAAGAATCGAGTCGGCGTGTCGCGACGACCGTTGTGGGACATCCCCGACGGTCCCTCGCCGAAGATGCGGTGGCGTCGTATCGCTGTGACCGGCCGGCCTCAGCCGGGTCGGGAGTGACCGAACATCGCTGTGAGAGTCCGCGGGTGCGGCGCCCGGAATGCACCAGTGGCGGGGGTCGGTGCCGAGCGCCTGTCACCGGCGGTAGCGCGCGAACATCGACTCGATCGTCGCGGTCATCCTGGCACGCATTTCGGGTGGGTCGATGACCTCGACGTGGGCGCCGAGGGGGAGCAGGGCGTGGGTGAGGACCTCGTAGGACTCGGAGGGGATCGTGATGTCGGCCCATCCGTGGGCATCCGGTTCGCCCATCGAGGCGAGTGCTTCGCGCACTGCGGCGGGATCGTTCATCAAACGCAGCAAGTTCGTGTGCGCGGTGTCGATCCGGCAGCGCGCCCTGACCTTCAGCATCGACCGGGCGAACTCGTCGGCCGCCTCCCGCCAGTGCCGGACGAGATCGAATTCCACTGGGCGGGTGAAAGTTTCGCCGGTCGATTCGACGAAAGCGATGCGGCTCGCCCGGTAGGACCGGATATCGGGGCCGAGGCGGGCCACCACATACCAGGTGCCTGCCTTCATCACCAGGCCCAGCGGGTCCAGCGTTCGCTCGACCGTGCGGTCGCCGCGGCGATAGCCGATGGTGAGGCGGCGGTCGTGCCAGACGGCGTCGGCGATCATCGCCAGCGCCGGAGTGTTCTCGGGGCGGTGGAACCAGCCCGGCATGTCGACGTGTACGCGTTCGGCGATCCGGGTGGCCCGGTCGCGTAGGTCCGGTGGCAGGGCGGCGAGCATCTTCAGCTGGGCGGTGGCGAGTACGGTGCCCAGCCCCAGATCAGCCGCGGCTCCAGGTAGTCCGGCGAGGAGGACGGCGTCGGCCTCGTCGGTGGTGAGCCCGGTGAGCCGGGTGCGGTACCCGTCGATCAACCGCACTCCACCGCCGCGTCCCGGCTCGCAGTACACCGGGATCCCGGCCGCTGACAGTGCCTCCACGTCCCGGTACACCGTGCGCACCGACACCTCCAGCTCACGCGCCAGCTCACTCGCCGTGGCCCCGCCGCCCGCCTGCAGCAGGAGCAGTAGCTGCACCAACCTGCTCGCACGCACATTCCGAGACTAGCCAGGAAACCTGACATGAGATGTCAAGGTTGGGTCGTACCGTCGACTTCATGACCACTTGGAGCCAGTTCACCGCGCAAGCGCCGAGTATCTCCGCCCTGTTCCTGCGCAGGCACCGGGCGACCGGCAATCTGTGCATGCTCGCCACCCTGCGCGCCGACGGATCGCCGCGGATCAGCCCGATCGAACCGATGATCTTCGAGGACATGCTCGTTTTGGCCGGCATGCCCGGCACCCGGAAGTTCGACGATCTCGCCCGCGACCCTCGCTTCTGCCTGCACACCGCCACCATCGACACCAATGTCTCCGAAGGCGACGCCAAACTCTTCGGTACCGTCACCGACCTGAAGGATGAATCGGTCCACGCCCGCTTCGCCGAAAAACTCTTCCAAGACAGTGGCCTGGACATTCGATCCGAGAAGTTCGACCACTTCTACATCGCCGACCTCACCGGCGCCTCCACCGTCGAGGTCGAAGACGACCACCTCGACATCACCATCTGGAAACCCGGCCGACCCGAGTCCGTGGTCCGCAAACACTGAGTCGGACTCGGCACCCGGGGCTCGGGGGTTGTTTATGACTGGCTGGTCAGTCATTATCGGAGGGTGCCGAGAAAAGTTGATGTGGTGGGCAGACGGGCCGAGATCGTCGAGGCGGCGGTGCGGGTGTTCGCGCGGAAGGGGTACGCGGCGTCGCGGATCGAGGACGTCGCCGCGGAGGCCGGCGTGGCGAAAGGGAGTGTCTATCTGGCGGTGCGCAGTCGCGAAGAGTTGCTGACCGCCGCGTTCGACGACTACCGGGCTCGCGCGCAAGACCAGCTGGCCGTGACCGGCAGCGGCCCGGCGCTCGACCGGCTGGCCGAACTCGTTCGTGCGACGGTCGCAATGCTGGCCGAACACCCCGATCATGCCCGCGTGCTGCTCGATGTATGGTCCGCGCGCACCCCGCTGGACCTGGCCGCGGTGTACGCGGGCTACCGCGCGGCGATCGGGGACCTGCTGCGCGAGGCCGGCGCCGAGGGCGAGCTGCGGCCGGGGATCGGTGCGGGGCACGCCGCGGTGATCGTGGGCGCCATCGAAGGGTGTCTGGTGCAGTGGCTCGCCGACGACACCGTTCGGCTCGCCGACCTGGCCGAACCGATTGTGCAGGTGTGCGTGGAAGGGATCCGGCGATGACGCTCACCGACCGGCTGATCGCGCCGGGCGCGACGAGAAGTGAGGCCGCGCTGTGCTATTCGTCCGCCGCCCTCGGTGCGGCGACCGCCGGGGTGCTCGCCCGGGACGAGTCCGCGCTGGTGATCGTGGTGGTCGCCCTCGTCGGCTTCGACCTGTTCGGTGGCGCGGTGGTGAACGCGACGGCCGCGGCGAAGCGGTGGTTCCACCGGCCCGGACGCGGAACTCGCCACCACCTGGCCTTTGTGGCGGTCCACGTGCAGCCTTTCCTGTTGGCGCTGGTGGTGCCCGGTTTCGGCTGGGTGGCGGCCGCCGCAGTCTACACGATCATGCTCGCGGCGGCGGTCGCCGTCACCTCGGCGCCGCCACACCTGCGCACGCCCGTCGCTTTCGCCGCGGCCGTCTTCGGTGTCGTGATCACCACGGCGGTGCTCACGGTGCCGGCATTCCTGCTCTGGTTCGGGCCGGTGCTGCTGATCAAACTCCTGCTCGCCCATCTGCTGCCGGCCGCCGGCGCTGTCGACAACCCGGTGTAGACGGCGGGATGCGGGATCGCCCCGCGCGGTTTCGGGGATCGGGCGCCTCGCTGTGCCACGATGACCCGCATGGAGCTGCTCGCTTCCGCTGGTGTGGACGGTCCCTCGCCGATCGTGTCGCTGTTCTGGATCGCGTTGATCGCGGTGGTGGCGCCCGTGGTGGCGCGGCTGCTGCGCGGATATCTGCCCGATGTGGTGATCCTGCTGGTGGCCGGCGCGGTGCTCGGACCGCACGTGCTCGGCTGGGCGGGTCCCGGGGGCGGGGTGGACCTGGTCAGCGAGCTGGGGCTGGGCATGCTGTTCCTGCTGGCCGGATACGAGTTGGACCCGCAGTTGCTGCGGGGCCGGTCGGGGCACACGGCCTGGCTGGTCTGGCTCGTCTGTCTGGTGTTCGCGTTCGGGATCGTCATGGTGGCAACCAACCGGTCGACCGCGACTGGGATCGCGGTGGCCATCGCGCTCACCTCTACCGCCCTGGGCACGCTGCTGCCGATCCTCAAGCAGGCCGGGATCGTCGACTCCGCGCTGGGCCGGGCGGTGATGACGCACGGCGCAGTGGGTGAACTGGGGCCGATCGTGGCGATGTCGGTGCTGCTGACCAGCCGCGATGTCGGTTCCGCCGTGGTGATCGTGCTGATGTTCTTCGTGGCGGCGGTGCTGGTCGGGCTGATCCCGGTGCGCATGCTGGACCGGATGCCGGATCTGGGGTCGGCGCTGGCGCGGCTCGGCGGCGGAACATCGCAACTGCCGGTACGCGGAGTGGTGCTGCTGTTGCTGGTGCTGATGGTCCTGGCCGAGGAGTTCGAGCTCGATGTGGTGCTGGGCGCGTTCGCCGCGGGCATGATCCTGCGCAGACTCATCGCGGCGGGACACCCCGACGTGGACGCCTCGCTCGAGGCCATCGGCTACGGCTTGCTCATCCCGGTGTTCTTCGTGGTGTCGGGCATGGGCATCGATGTGGCGGCGGTGAGTGGTCATCCCGCGCTGTGGTTGTGGTTCGTGGTCACCATCGCGCTCGCGCGCGGGCTGCCGGTGTGGCTGAGCGAGCGTTTCCTCCCGCACGGACAGAATCTGGCATCGGGGCGCGAGCGTGTGCAACTGGCCCTCTACGCCGCGACCGGCCTGCCGATCATCGTCGCCGTCGCCCAGGTGGCGACGCAAACCGGTCTGCTGAGCACGGAGGTAGCCTCGACTCTGGTGGCCGCGGGCGCCACGACGGTACTGGTGTTCCCGCTGGTCGCACGGCTGATCGGGCAGCGTGGTGCCCGCACCGCCGCACCCGCGCATGAATGAGCTTGCACAATCGTGCATAATCATCACATGGTTGATTCGTCGGGAGGACCCGTGTTGCGGGTGGCGGTTGCCGGTGCGAGTGGATACGCCGGTGGCGAAGTGTTGCGACTGCTGCTCGAACACCCCGAATACCGAGCCGGGCGCCTCGAGATCGGGGCGCTGACCGCCGGAGCCAACGCGGGCACCGCCCTGGGCGAGCTGCAGCCACACCTGCTGCCGCTGGCCGGCCGGATCCTCGAGGCGACCACCCCCGACACCCTGGCCGGGCACGACATCGTGTTCCTCGGTCTGCCCCACGGCCAGTCCGGCGCGATCGCGCAGGCGCTGCCCGAGTCGACGGTCGTCATCGACTGCGGTGCCGACTTCCGGCTCACCGAAGCCGCCGCCTGGGAGAAGTACTACGGCGGCACGCACGCGGGCAGCTGGCCCTACGGCCTGCCCGAACTGCCCGGTGCCCGGGCCCAGCTCACCGGCGCCCGGCGCATCGCCGTACCCGGTTGCTACCCGACGGTGTCGAGCGTGGCGCTGGCCCCGGCGATCGCCGCGGGCATCATCGAACCCGCCGTGCATGTCGTCGCGGTGAGCGGCGCTTCGGGCGCGGGCCGCAAACTCGACGTGAGCCTGCTCGGCGCCGAAGTGATGGGCAGCGTGCGCGCCTACAGCGTCGCGGGTGCCCACCGGCACACTCCCGAGATCGCGCAGAACCTGAAAGCCGCAGGCGGCGTGGACGTCTCGGTCTCGTTCACCCCGGTGCTCGCGCCGATGCCACGCGGCATTTTGGCCACCTGCACCGCCCCGGTGAAGGTCGACGCCGCCCAGGCGCGCGCGGTATACGAGAAGGCTTACGCCGACGAGCCTTTCGTGCACCTGCTGCCCGAGGGCGTGCTGCCGCAGACCGGCGCGGTGCTGGGCTCCAACGCCATCACCCTGCAGGTCACCGTCGATGTCGACGCGGGTCTGCTCGTGGTGATCGGCGCGATCGACAACCTGACCAAGGGCACCGCGGGCGCCGCGGTGCAATCGATGAACCTGGCCGTCGGCTTCGACGAGACCGCCGGACTTCCCGCCGTAGGAGTGGCACCGTGACGACCCCTGATCCGCAGACCCCGGACCACGGCAAACTACTGCACACCCAAGGGGTGACCGCGCCGCTGGGCTTCCGCGCGGCGGGCATCGCGGCCGGCCTCAAGGCCAACGGCAAACCCGACCTCGCGCTGGTGCTCAACGAGGGCCCCGAGTACGCGGCGGCCGGTGTGTTCACCAGTAATCAGGTGAAGGCCGCGCCGGTGTTGTGGTCGCAGCAGGTGCTGAAGACCGGTCATCTGCGCGCGGTGATCCTCAACTCCGGTGGCGCGAACGCCTGCACCGGGCACGGCGGCTTCCAGGACACGCACAAGACCGCCGAGGAACTCGCCGCGGCACTGAGCAATTGGGGCACCGAGACCGGCGCGGGCGAGATCGCCGTCTGCTCCACCGGCCTGATCGGTGACCGGTTGCCGATGGACAAGCTGCTCCCCGCCGTCACCGAGATCGTGCACGAGATGGGCGGCGGGCTCACCGGCGGTTCCGACGCCGCCCACGCCATCATGACCACCGACACCGTGCCCAAGGAATCGGCCTTCCACCACGCGGACAAGTGGAACGTCGGCGGCATGGCCAAGGGCGCGGGCATGCTCGCACCCTCGCTGGCGACCATGCTCGTCGTGCTCACCACCGACGCCGTGGCCACCCCGCAGCAGCTCGACGAGGCGCTGCGCAAGGCCACGAAATACACCTTCGACCGGCTCGACGTCGACGGCTCCTGCTCCACCAACGACACCGTGCTGCTCATGGCCAACGGCGCCAGCGGCGTCGCCCCTTCGCAGGAAGACCTCGACGCCGCGGTGTTCACCGTGTGCGACGATCTCGCCGCCCAGTTGATGGCCGACGCCGAGGGTGTCACCAAGCGGGTGCGGGTCACCGTCACCGGCGCGGCCACCGAGGACGAAGCGCTCGTCGCCGCCCGCGCCGTGGCCCGGGACAGCCTGGTCAAGACCGCGCTGTTCGGCTCCGACCCGAACTGGGGCCGAGTACTGGCCGCCGTGGGGATCGCTCCGGTGACGTTGGACCCGCACCGTATCGCGGTGTCGTTCAACGGCAATCCGGTCTGCGTCGACAGCGTCGGCGCACCCGGTGCCCGCGAGGTCGACCTGTCCGGCGCCGAGATCGATGTGCTGATCGAACTCAACGTCGGCGCGGGCACCGCGATGGTGCGCACCACCGACCTCTCCTACGCCTACGTCGAAGAGAACTCGGCGTACAGCTCATGAGTAGCAGTGTGCTACACACGCTTTCGGCTTTGGACAAGGCGCATGTACTGGCCGACGCGCTGCCGTGGCTGCAGAAGTTCCGCGACAAGATCGTCGTCGTGAAGTACGGCGGCAACGCCATGATCGACGCCGAGCTCAAGGCCGCCTTCGCCGCCGACATGGCGTTCCTGCGCACGGTCGGCGTGCACCCGGTCGTGGTGCACGGTGGCGGCCCGCAGATCAGCGCCATGCTCACCCGGCTCGGTCTGGCGGGGGAGTTCCGCGGTGGTTTCCGGGTCACCACCCCCGAGGTGATGGACGTGGTGCGGATGGTGCTGTTCGGCCAGGTCGGGCGCGAGCTCGTCGGGCTGATCAATGCGCACGGTCCCTACGCTGTCGGCATCTCCGGTGAGGACGCGCATCTGTTCACCGCCACGCGCCGCACCGTCACGGTCGAGGGTGTGACCACCGACATCGGCCTGGTCGGTGATGTCACCGAGGTGAACCCTGGTGCCGTGCTCGACCTGATCGACGCGGGCCGCATCCCCGTGGTTTCCACCATCGCCCCCGACGCCGACGGTGTGGTCCACAACATCAACGCCGACACCGCCGCCGCCGCGCTCGCCGAGGGCATCGGCGCGGAGAAACTCGTCGTCCTCACCGATGTCGAGGGCCTCTACACCGATTGGCCCGACCGCTCCTCGCTGACCAGCGAGATCGACGCCGACGCGCTGGCCGAGTTGCTGCCCCGCCTCGACGCGGGCATGGTGCCGAAGATGGAAGCCTGCCTGCGCGCGGTACTCGGCGGTGTTCCCAGCGCCCACGTGATCGACGGGCGTGTCCCGCACTCGGTACTACTGGAGTTGTTCACCGGAGAAGGAATCGGAACCATGGTGACCCCCGCGGGGTCGCCGGACGGAACGCAATCATGAGTGAAGTAGCGAAACTGCAGCAGCGGTGGTCGGCCGCGATGATGAACAATTACGGCACCCCGAAAGTCGCGCTGGTGCGCGGTGCGGGCGCGGTGGTCTACGACGCCGACGGCAAGCGCTACCTCGATTTCCTCGGTGGCATCGCGGTCAACAGCCTCGGCCACGCCCACCCCGCCATCCTCGAAGCGGTCACCCAGCAGCTGGGCACCCTCGGCCACGTGTCGAACCTCTACGCCAGCGAGCCGGTGATCGAGCTGGCCGAGAAGCTGCTCGCGCACTTCGGTGACGGCGAGGGCAAGGCGTTCTTCTGCAACTCCGGCACCGAGGCCAACGAGGCCGCGTTCAAGATCGCCCGGCTCACCGGACGACGCAAGATCGTCGCGGCCGAGGAGGCGTTCCACGGCCGCACCATGGGCGCGCTCGCCCTCACCGGCCAGGCGGCCAAGCGGGCTCCGTTCGAGCCGATGCCGCCCGGCGTCGTGCACGTGCCCTACGGTGACGCCGCCGCGCTGGAAGCCGTCGTCGACTCCGACACCGCCGCGGTGTTCCTCGAACCGATGATGGGCGAGAGCGGAGTGGTCGTCCCGCCGTTCGACTACCTGGCCAAGGCGCGTGAGATCACTTCCCGCGCCGGGGCACTGCTGATCCTGGACGAGGTGCAGACCGGAATCGGGCGCACCGGCACGTTTTTCGCGCATCAGGCGGCCGGTATCGTGCCCGACGCGATCACCCTGGCCAAGGGTCTGGGCGGCGGACTGCCGATCGGTGCCGTGCTGGCGCAGGGCCGCGCCGCCGAACTGCTCACCCCCGGCCTGCACGGCACCACCTTCGGTGGCAATCCCGTGTGTGCCGCGGCGGCGCTGGCCGTGTTGCGCACCATCGACGCCGAAGACCTGCTCGCGCACGTGGAGCGGATCGGCAAGAAGCTCAGCGATGGCATCGCCCTGCTCGAGCACCCCGCGATCGCCCGTGTGCGCGGCGCGGGCCTGCTCATCGGCATCGTGCTGAACAGTGACATCTCCGCCCACGTGGACGAACGGGCCCGCGAGGCGGGGTATCTGCTCAACCCCGCCAAGCCCGACGTGATCCGGTTGGCACCGCCCCTGGTGCTCACCGAAACCCAGGCCGACAATTTCGTCGCCGACCTGCCCGAGATTCTCGACAAGGCCGCCGCCGATGCTGAGGGAGCGACCAAGTGACCCTGCGTCATTTCTTGCGTGACGACGATGTGACCCAGGCCGAACAGGCCGAAATCCTCGCCATCGCCGCCGATCTGAAGAAGAATCCGTTCGCGCACCGCCCACTGGACGGCCCGCGCGGCGTCGGGGTGATCTTCGAGAAGAACTCCACCCGCACCCGGTTCTCGTTCGAACTGGGGATCGCCCAGCTCGGCGGGCACGCGGTGGTCGTGGACGGCCGCGACACCCAGCTGGGTCGCGAGGAAACCCTCGGCGACACCGGCCGCGTGCTCTCGCGCTACGTCGAGGCCATCGTGTGGCGCACCTTCGAGCAGGACCGGCTCGACGACATGTCGGCCACCGCGACGGTTCCCGTGGTGAACGCACTGTCCAACGAGTTCCATCCCTGCCAGGTGCTGGCCGACCTGCAGACGATCGCCGAACGCAAGGGTTCGCTCGCCGGGCTGAACCTCACCTACTTCGGTGACGGCGCCAACAACATGGCGCACTCGCTGCTGCTCGGTGGCGTGACCGCGGGCATGAACGTGACCGTCGCCGCGCCCGCCGGTTTCGAGCCGCTGCCCTGGATCATGGACGCGGCCGCCAAGAGGGCCGCCGAAACCGGCGCCACCGTCGCGGTAACCGGCGACCCGGTGGTCGGTGCCACCGGTGCCGACGTGCTGGTCACCGACACCTGGACCTCGATGGGGCAGGAGAACGACGGCCTCGACCGGGTCGGACCGTTCCGTCCGTTCCGGCTCGATGCCGCACTGCTGGCCAAGGCCGATCCGGAAGCGATTGTGCTGCACTGTCTCCCGGCCCATCGTGGCGAGGAGATCACCGACGAGGTGCTCGACGGCGGCCAGAGCGTGGTCTGGGACGAAGCCGAGAACCGGCTGCACGCGCAGAAGGCGCTGCTGGTGTGGCTGCTCGCGAAGGCCGCCGCATGAGACCGCGAACCCGGGCCGACGTGGAGACCAGGCGATGAGCGAGCGGCTCCACAGTGTTGCCGCCGGTGCACTCGCGCCGGCGCCGAGCCACGGCGAGGCGCGGGCATGAGCGCACCCGAGAAGGGCACCCCGGCCATCGCCCGCACCCGCGCCGGGCGCCAGTCCCGCATCATCGAACTGCTGTCCGCGCATTCGGTGCGCAGCCAGACCGAACTCGCGGCGCTGCTCGCCGCCGAGGGCATCGAGACCACCCAGGCGACTCTCTCGCGTGACCTCGACGAGCTCGGCGCGGTGAAGCTGCGCGCCGCCGACGGTGGTGCGGGGGTCTACATCGTGCCCGAGGACGGCAGTCCGGTGCGCGGTGTCACCGGCGGTACGGGCCGGCTGTCGAAACTGCTCGGCGACCTGCTCGTGTCCACCGACGCCAGCGGCAACCTCGCGGTGCTGCGCACCCCGCCCGGCGCCGCGCACTTCCTGGCCAGCGCCCTGGATCGGGCCGCGCTGCCCTACATCGTCGGCACCATCGCCGGGGACGACACCATCGCCGTGATCGCCCGCGAGCCGCTCACCGGCGCCCAGCTGGCCGCGAAGATCGAGGGCCTGGCCTGAGCCGCGTTCTCAGCGCGGTGACAACCTGCGCCAGGTCCAGTCGACCTGCACGTCGAGCGGCGACTCGAGGGTGACCATCCGCGGATCGGTGTTCAATCCGTTGGGCGGACCCGACTGCGCCTCCACCGACAGCGACTCCTCGGGCAGCGTCCACACCACCACATCGGTGACCGGGCTGGTGATCGTGAGCTCCAGGAAGCCCGGCCAGGTCAGTCGCGCGCGGACACCGTCGGGCATCGCGAAACAGTCGTCCCAGGGTGGGGGAGTCGGCCGGATGTGGCGCCCGGTGGGCAGATAGTCGGGCCCGCGTTCGTACTGCCAGGCCGGGTCGAAGTCGAGTTCCAGTGCGCCGGTGGCCGGTGCGACCGCACGCCGGAACCACGGATGCCACCCGCCCTGCGCGGGGAACGGGTCTCCGGCGGTGGTGATGCGCATCGACAGGTTCAAGCCGGTGTCGGTGAGGGCGAAGGTCTGGGTGACGGTGCCGGCGAAGGGCCACGGGTCGGTCAGCGCGGTGCGCAAGGTGGCCGTGTCGGGCGTGCTGTCCACGACCTCCCAGGCTGTGTCACGCGCGGTGCCGTGAATGCTGTGCGGGGGGTTGTTGATCGGTAGCTGATAGGTGTGTTCGCCGACGGTGAGCCGGCCGTCACCGAGCCTGCCCGCCCACGGCGCCATCACAAAACAACCGGTTCCGGGATCCTGGCGCAGCAGTTCGGTGCCGTCCACGGTGAGGCCGTTGATCGCGCCGCCGTCCGCCGGGGCGATCGTGAGCACCGCGGCACCTGCGCTGATCCGCACGTCGTCGGTCATGGTTGGTCAGCGTAACGGCGCGGGCCGTGCCTCGCGGACAGCCCGCGCCGGGGACACGCACTCAATTGAACGGGTACTCTCCGCCACCCGCGCCGCCCTGGTTGTTCGGTGTGGCGACGTCGATGATGTCCTGAATCAGTTGGACCACGGCGCGGCCGACGTCGAGCACACCGTTGCCGAGGGTGGAGAATTCCTGCGCGATGTAGTGGAGCATCTTGTTCGTCCTCCGTGTGGCGAGTGCGAATAGTGCTCTCCCAGCGTGCCATACGGACCGGGGTGTGGATGGTCGGCGCAGCTCAGGAGGCCAGGAAGTTCAGGATGGCCAGTGCCAGCGGCGAACCGAGGTCGAACAGCACGCGGCCGATCTGCAGGCCCATCTGGGCGCCGGATTCGTAGTGGTCGGACAGGAACTGCAGGACCTCGTCGATCATGATGTGCTCCCTGTACTGAGGTGGGTCAGGCGAAGAACTGCTGCAGGATGGGTGTGCCGAGCTCGATCACGGTCTTGGCGACCGTCAATCCGAGGTTCCCGAGGCCGATCACCACGGTCCCGATCAGGTCGTAGTTCTCCTGCGCGAAATCACGAAGTTGCTGCATATCGACTCCTGGCCCCGACCATTTGGGTTGGCTATTGTGACCAGCGTCTCACACCGGCCGCCGGTCGCCAAGGAGTTGCTCGGTATCGTCGGCGGCGGCGCGTACCCCGGTTATGAATGAGATTGCATCATCATGCATAATCATTTGCAGCAGCGGCGCGAGCCGAAGGAAACAGCACAACCACGTCGAGGAGCACAACAGACATGTCCGATCGCGTCGTACTCGCCTACTCCGGTGGGCTTGACACCTCCGTCGCCATCAGCTGGATCGCGAAGGAGACCGGCTCCGAGGTCGTGGCCGTCGCCATCGATCTGGGCCAGGGCGGCGAGGACATGGGCGCGATCCGGCAGCGCGCACTGGACTGCGGCGCCGTGGAGGCCATCGTGGTCGACGCGCGCGACGAGTTCGCCGACGAGTACTGCCTGCCCACCATCCAGGCCAACGCCATGTACATGGGCCAGTACCCGCTGGTCTCGGCCATCAGCCGCCCGCTGATCGTCAAGCACCTCGTCGAGGCCGCCAAGTTCCACAACGCCACCACCGTGTCGCACGGCTGCACCGGCAAGGGCAACGACCAGGTCCGCTTCGAGGTCGGCATCGGCGCGCTCGCCCCCGACCTCGAGGTGATCGCCCCCGTCCGCGACTACGCCTGGACTCGCGAGAAGGCCATCGCCTTCGCCGAGGAGAACAGGCTCCCGATCAACGTCACCAAGAAGTCGCCGTTCTCCATCGACCAGAACGTGTGGGGCCGCGCGGTCGAGACCGGGTTCCTCGAGGACCTGTGGAACGCGCCGACCAAGGACGTCTACGACTACACCGCCGACCCGACGGTGAACTTCGAAGCGCCCGACGAGGTCATCATCACCTTCGACAAGGGTGTGCCGGTCGCCATCGACGGCCGCCCGGTCACCGTGCTGCAGGCCATCGAAGAGATGAACACCCGCGCGGGCCGCCAGGGCGTCGGCCGCCTCGACATGGTCGAAGACCGCCTGGTCGGCATCAAGAGCCGCGAAATCTACGAAGCACCGGGCGCCATCGCGCTGATCACCGCGCACCAGGCACTCGAGCACGTCACCGTCGAGCGCGAACTGGGCCGCTACAAGCGTCAGGTCGAGCAGCGGTGGGCCGAACTGGCCTACGACGGCCTGTGGTACTCCCCGCTCAAGCGCGCCCTCGACGCGTTCGTCCAGGACACCCAGCAGAACGTCTCCGGCGACATCCGGATGGTGCTGCACGGCGGCTCCGCGGTGGTCAACGGCCGTCGCTCCGAGCGGTCGCTCTACGACTTCAACCTGGCCACCTACGACGAGGGCGACACCTTCGACCAGTCCCTGGCCAAGGGCTTCGTGCAGATCCACGGCCTGTCGTCGAAGGTCGCCGCCCGCCGCGACCTCAGCTAGCCCCCCGCAACGTCTGGCCGGTCGCGGGACAGCCCGAGTTCGCGCAGGACTCGCCTGAGCACGCGACGCAGGTAGCGATTCTCAATTGGACAGCCGATCACCAGGCTCTGGTGGTCATCTCCTCTCGGACGATGTTTACGTGAGAGCCCGGTGGTCGGTTGTCCATGTGCTGGCTGGTGTGGTGTCGGTCGAGTTCCGGTGAGCACGGCGATTGGTGTGGCGTGTCCCGCGGGTAGTTGATGGTCTCGGGCGCCGGGGTTTCGGCGGTGCGGGTGATCGGCGGGGCGCGTCGGGCTCGGGCGGTTGCCGATGTGCGTGTCGGGACCGCGACCTGCGCACTCACCGCGTCGGCGGTACTGGTTACGGTGAAGTCGCACCAGTCGGCCGGCACCGCGCACCGGCCCGAGCGAGCAAACCCCACACTTCGATCCGAGGAGACAGCACACCATGACCGACGGCGGCAGCACGAACACCGGTGCCCTCTGGGGTGGGCGATTCGCGTCCGGGCCCGCCGAGGCGATGGCGGCGCTGAGCAAGTCGACCCACTTCGACTGGGCGCTGGCTCCCTACGACATCCGCGCGTCCCAGGCGCATGCGCGGGTGCTGCACAAGGCGGGGCTGCTCTCCGACGAGAACCTGACCGGCATGCTGGCCGGGCTGGACGCGCTCGCCGCCGATGTGGCCTCGGGCGCCTTCGGGCCCGCCGACTCCGACGAAGACGTGCACGGCGCCCTCGAGCGTGGCCTGATCGAGCGGGTCGGCACCGAGCTCGGTGGCCGGCTGCGGGCCGGCCGTTCACGCAACGACCAGGTCGCGACCCTGTTCCGGATGTGGTTGCGCGACGGTGTGCGCCGCGTCGGCGCCGGAGTGCTCGACGTGGTCGACGCGCTCGTCGCCCAAGCCGCCGCGCACCCCGACGCCGTGATGCCGGGCAAAACCCACCTGCAGGCCGCGCAGCCGGTGCTGCTCGCCCACCACCTGCTCGCCCACGCGCACCCGCTGCTGCGCGATCTGGAACGCCTGCGCGACTTCGACAAGCGGGCCGCGATCTCCCCCTATGGTTCGGGCGCGCTGGCCGGTTCCTCGCTGGGCCTGGACCCCGAACAGATCGCCACCGACCTGGACTTCACCGCCTCGGCCGCGAACTCGATCGACGCCACCTCCTCGCGTGACTTCGCCGCCGAGGCCGCCTTCGTGCTCGCCATGATCGGTGTCGACCTGAGCCGCATGGCCGAGGAGGTCATCCTCTGGAGCACACCGGAATTCGGGTACGTCACCCTCGCCGATGCCTGGTCGACCGGTTCGTCGATCATGCCGCAGAAGAAGAACCCCGACGTCTCCGAGCTCACCCGCGGCAAGGCCGGCCGCCTGATCGGCAACCTGACCGGCCTGCTGGCCACCCTGAAGGCGCAGCCACTGGCTTACAACCGCGACCTGCAGGAAGACAAAGAGCCCCTGTTCGATTCGGTCGCCCAGCTGGAACTGCTGCTGCCCGCCATCGCCGGCCTGGTCGCCACCCTCACCTTCCACACCGACCGGATGGCCGAACTCGCCCCCGCCGGGTTCACCCTCGCGACCGACATCGCGGAATGGATGGTGCGCCGAGGTGTTCCGTTCCGCGTCGCCCACGAGGCCGCCGGTGGGTGTGTGCGCGCGGCCGAAGCGCGCGGTGTCGGCCTCGACGAACTGACCGACGAGGAATTCGCCGCCGTCGACCCGTCGCTGACCGCCGGTGTGCGCGAAGTCCTCACCGTCGCGGGCTCGATCGCCTCCCGCAACGCCCGCGGCGGCACCGCCGGTGTCCGCGTCGCCGAACAACTCGACGAGGTCCGCGAAACCGCCGACGAAGCCCGCGCCTGGCTGCGCTGACAGCAGGAGTCGTCGAACTGGCGTCGCGTGGGTGATTCGTTGCCGGTTACATCCGGCTCGCAGCCCGGCGGGGCCGGAACGGCCGCCCGCTAGTCTGCGGCTATGACCCTGCTCTTTCTGGCGCTGGCCATTGCCACCGAGGTGACGGCGACGATTTCGCTGAAGCTGTCGGAAGGATTCACCAAACTGGTCCCGTCGATCGTGGTGGTCCTCGGCTACGGCGCGGCGTTCTACTTCCTGTCCCAGGTGTTGAAGCGGGGGATGGCGATCGGGGCCGCCTACGGGATCTGGTCGGCCGTGGGCGTGGCGATGATCGCGGTGATCGGTGTGTTGTTCCTGGGTGAACGGCTCACGCTCGTGCAGGTCGGGGGTATCGGACTGGTGATCCTCGGTGTGCTCGCACTGGAACTCGGTGGGGCACACTGAGTCACATCTGCCGTGTCGGGCCGTGCCACGCCGGGGTCACAACTCCGCGCGGACCCGGAACCCGGCGTCGCGCAACGCCTCCAGGACGTCGTCGCGGTGCGCCGGGCCACGCATTTCCACGGTGAGCGACACTTCGACCTCGTCCACCGCCAACCATGTCCCCGTCCGCGAGTGCACGACGTCGACCACGCTGGCGCCGGCGCGTCCGACCACGCCGAGCAGCGCCGACAACGCCCCTGGCCGGTCGGCGATGGTCACTCGCATCGCGAGATACCGACCGGCCGCACTGAGCCCGTGGTTGATCACGTGGGTGAGCAGCAGCGGGTCGATGTTGCCACCGGACAAGATCACCACCACCGGGCCCGCCAGATCGCGCAATTCGGGGCCGAGCAGCCCGGCCACGCCGGCCGCACCCGCCGGTTCGACGACGAGTTTGGCGCGTTCCAGCAAGAGCAGCAAAGCCTTGGACAGCGATTCCTCGTCGACCGTGACGATCTGGGACACCAGTTCCGCGACGTACCCGAAGGGCACCTCACCCGGCAGGCCGACCGCGATGCCGTCGGCCATCGTCGACATCCGCGCCGCCCGCACCGGTCTACCCGCGCGCAGCGATTCCGGCCACGCCGCCGCCTCGGCCGCCTGCACCCCGATCACCCTGACGTGCGGTGCCAGGTGATCGAGCGCCACCGCCACCCCGGCGAGTAGTCCACCGCCACCGGTCGGCACCACAACGGTTCCGACATCGGGTACTTGCTCGAGTATCTCCAGTGCGACACTGGCCTGCCCCGCGACGATATCGGGATGATCGAACGGGTGGATCAGCGTCGCCCCGGTGCGTTCGGCGAACTCCTTCGCGGCATCGAGCGATTCATCGATCGACTCACCCACCTGATGCACCTCCGCACCGTAGGCCCGCGTGGCGACCAGCTTCGGCAACGACGCCCCGATCGGCATGAACACCGTGGAGGCGATCCCCAGCTCCCGCGCCGCCCAAGCCACCCCTTGCGCATGATTACCCGCACTGGCCGCAACCACCCCCCGCACCCGCTCCGCCCCGGACAATTTCGCAATCCGGTTATAGGCCCCCCGAGGCTTGAACGACCCCGTCCGCTGCAAATTCTCACACTTGAGCAAAACGGGCACCCCCACCCGCTCCGACAACACCCGCGACCCCACAGTCGGCGTCCGCCGAACCACGCCCCCCAACAACTCCCCAGCCCCCTCAACCAACCCCCACCCAACAGCAGCCATACGCCACATCGTGCCAGCCCAGACGCTGGACGCATGATCATCAGGCTCTGGTGGTTTTCGCGTCTCGGCCGATGTTCACACCAGAGCCTGGTGGTCACGCGTCCAATCGAGGCTCGGTGGATTTGGCGATGTTGTGGGCGATGGTGGAGAGGCGGGTGAGGCGGGCGTCGCCGAGGGGCGTCAGTTTGCCGCCCAGGCGGTTGGTGACGAAGGCCAGGGAGAGGCCGGTTTCGGGGTCGGCGAAGGCGCCGGAGCCGCCGAGGCCGAAATGGCCGAAGGCGGAGATGGGGTCGGCTTTGGACGGTTTCATCGGGACGCCGTGGTAGCCGAGGGCCCAGGGGATGCGGAAGGCCAGGACGTAGTCGGGGGTGAACACCTGGCGGGTGGCGACGCGGGCGACGGTGCCGGGGGAGAGGACGCGGGTGCCGTCGAGTTCGCCGTCCCCGGCGAGGGCCGCGTACAGGCGGGCCAGGGCGCGGGCCGAGAACACGCCGTTGACGCCGGGCATCACGGAATCGTGCACTCGTTCGTCGACGATCAGATCGGCGAATCCGCGCGGGGTGGTTTCCGCGGCGGCCGAGAAGCGGGTGCGCGACAACAACTCCGAACCGGTGTCCCAGTCCATGCCCGCCGCCCGCAGCCGGGGGAAGGTGGTCGCGATGCGGTGGCGCTGCTCGTGCGGTACCCGGAACCAGAGTTCTTCGGCGCCGAGCGGTTCGGCGAGCTCGGTGCGGACCACGTCCACGAACTCGCGACCGGTGACCCGGTGCACGATCTCGGCGGCCAGGTGACCGTAGCTGATCCCGTGATAGCCGCTGGTGACGAGGCGGCGGGGGTCCGGCGTGGCCGCGGCCAGGGCCGCGGTGACGGCCGCGTCGTCGAGGAAGCGTTCGATCGGGCCCGGAAGTAGCCCGCGTAGCCGGTGCAGGCCGGCGCGGTGGGTGAGCACGTCGCGCACGGTGATGGTGGATTTGCCCGCCGCGGCGAACTCCGGCCAATACTCGGCGACCGGTGCGTCGTAGTCGAGCTGGCCCCGATCGGCGAGCTGGTGAATCACTGTGGAGGCCACGCCTTTTCCGGTGGAGAACCCCAACGCCACCGAATCCGCGGTCCACGCCACACCGGGGCGGGCGTAGCCGGTCCATACGTCGACCACCGGCTCACCGTGCAGGTACACGCACAGTGCGCCACCACCGTGGGAAGGCTTACGGAACAAACGGTCGAACACGGCGACCAGGCGGACGAAACGGCGGTCCACCGTCTGCGTTGTCGAAACTCCCATCAGCCGAGCATGCCACCGTGCGCGCCCGCTCGGTCGATTCGGTGGTGTTTGCGAGCGAGGCCACCAGGCCCCGACGAGAGTGTGATCAGACTCCGGCGAAGTTGCCGGAGAGTGCGTGCAGTACCGAGTCGAGATCGTCCACATCGACGACCAGCCGGGTGAAATCGGGGCCGTCGAGGTCGATGCGCACCGCGCTGCCGCCGAAGGTGGTGTCCCAGAATTCCTTGCGGCCCTTGCCGCGGTAGACGCCGGCGGCGATCACACCGGGGATGAAGGTGCCGGGTGCTCGCACCCACGGCGGGCGCAGGTCCACCTCTGCGGTGGCGATCTCGGTGATGGCGGCCCGGTCGACCACGACCTGCTGGCGCAACGCGAGCAGTCGATGCCCACCGAGTACGTGGACCGTCACCGTGTCGTCGTTGATCTCGACCTCGACCATCGCTACCTCACTCACCGTCGCGGAACACTTCAGTGTCCAGAGTCGTCGCGTGTCCTGTCCGGCGACTGTGGCGAGGCTGTGAGTTGGCCAAGGAACCAGTACACATGGACAGATATAGATATGCGCATAAAACCTGTTGCTGCGTCGAATGAGAAAGAGGGACGGGCAAGGAGTGGGGAGGGTTCAGGGGCGCGGTGGTTGCGCTCGTACCGCGATTTCCAGGACTTCCGCCAGCCAGGGCGTGTACTTGTCGGGATGTTCGGTCAGCTCGGCGCGCAAAGTGTCCGGTGTGAGCCACGACCAGTGCGCGACTTCGGCCGGATCGGGCCGAGGTGTCTCGTCGCCGACCGTGCCGATGAGTACATGGTCGTATTCGTGCTCCACCCGGCCGGTCGACTCGTCGCCGGCGCGATAGCGGAAGGCGCCGACCTCGGTCAGCTCGGCCGCCATCCCGAATTCCTCTCGCAGGCGGATCGCGGCGGCCTCGGTGACCGGCTGACCCGGCGTCGGATGTCCGCAGCAGGTGTTGGCCCACTGCAACGGGAAGCGGGTTTTCACGGCGGCGCGCTGCTGGACCAGGACGTCTCCACGGCGGTCGAACAGCAGGACGGAGAAGGCGCGGTGCAGGACTCCTGGCGGGCGATGCGCTTCGGCCACCGAGCAGGCCCCGATCGCCACGCCGTGGTCGTCGACCAGTTCGACGGTCATGGCTTCACGGTCGGTCGATGCGTCGGTGAGCGGTTCGGTCACCCGGACACCCTAGCGGTGTGCCGGATCGGGAACCGAAACGATGGCGGCGTTACCCGGGCGTAACCCGGCGTTGTGAGCCGGATCGCTGGAACATGCGGCGTGTCACAGGCGACACATAATGGAGGTCCGGTGTGGTTAGCTCATATGAGCACATTGGGGTGTGTGAGGTGCGTCACTTTCAGCAGGCAGGGCTCAGGTGGGAACGGTGAATATCAGTCCAAAAGGTGTGGTCGGTTCGGTGCAGCGGTTGCTGGCTACCGCGCAGAACGGGCTGGAGGTGATCCGCTTCGGCGGACTGGCGCACGATGTGGAGTCCTCGCCCTTCGAGGTGGTGGAGCGTCGGCGGATGTACCGGCTGCGGCACTACTTCCCCGACGACACGTCGTCGGGACGGCCGGTGGCGTTGCTCGTGCCGCCGCTGATGGTCAACGCCGACATCTGGGACGTGAACGCTGCCGGTGGCGCGGTCGGCATCCTGCACGAGGGCGGGGTGGACTGCTGGGTCATCGATTTCGGTTCGCCCGCCACCGAGGAGGGCGGCTGGGAACGCGACCTGGCCGACCACGTCCTCGCGCTGAACTCCGCCATCGACACCGTCTGCGAAGCCACCGGCGCGCAGGTGCACCTGATGGGTTATTCGCAGGGCGGCATGTTCGCCTACCAGAGCACCGCCTACCGCTACGGCAAGGGCGTGGCCTCCATCGTCACCTTCGGCAGCCCGGTCGACATCGTGGCCGGCATGCCGTTCGGCCTGCCCTACGGCCTGGTGTCCGAGGTGGCCGACTTTCTGGCCGACCATGTGATGCACCGGCTGCCGATCACCGAATCGATGGTGCGCCTGGGATTCCAGTTGCTCGACCCGGTGAAGACGGCGAAGTCGCGGATCGACTTCCTGCTGCAGCTACACGACCGGGAAGCGTTGCTGCCCAAGGAACGTCAGCGCCGTTTCCTCAACAGTGATGGCTGGGTGGGGTACTCGGGTCCGGCGGTGGCCGATCTGCTCAAGCAGTTCGTCGCGCACAACCGGATGATGCTCGGCGGCTTCGTGATCCGTGATCACCCGGTCTCGCTGGCCGAGATCAAGTGCCCGATCCTCGCCTTCGTCGGCGAGGTGGACGACATCGGCCAGCCGGCCGCGGTGCGCGGCATCGTGCGGGCGGCGCCGCACGCCGAGGTCTACGAAGCCAGTTTGGTGGCAGGGCATTTCGGGTTGGTCGCCGGTTCCACGGCCACCAATCACACCTGGCCGATGGTGCGCGACTGGATCTCCTGGATGGACGGCGACGCCGCGCTGCCCGAACAGATCGTGCCGATGCGTGAACACGTCGCGGGCAATGCGCCCCGCACGGCCGCCACCCGCATGGTCCACACCGCGGCGGGTCTGGCCGAGGCCGGTGCCGGCGTGGGCAAAGCACTGGAAGGCATCGCGGGCAACACGATTCGCGGTTCCTACGAGATCGTGGGCGAGGCCGCGCGCGCGCTGCCGCGCCTGACCCGGCTCGGGATGATCCAGCCGCACACGCGTATCTCGCTGGGCAAGCTGCTCACCGAACACGCCAAGCGCGCACCGCAGAAGGATCTGGTGCTGTTCGACGACCGGGCGCACACCAATGCCGCGGTCGAGCAGCGCGTCGACAATGTGGTGCGTGGCCTGATCTCGGTGGGTATCCGGCCCGCCATGCGGGTGGGCGTCATCATGGAGACGCGTCCGAGCGCGCTGGCCTCGGTGGCCGCGCTCTCGCGTCTGGGTGCCGTCGCGGTGCTGCTGGCGCCGGGCGCCGAACTGGACCGCGCCATCGAACTCACCGGCGTGGGCACCCTGATCACCGATCCGGAGAACCTGCGCACCGCGGCCGCGACGGGCACCAGGGTGCTGGTCCTCGGCGGCGGCAACAGCCGTGCGCTCGCGGTGCCGACCGGTGACCGGGTGATCGACCTCGAACAGGTCGACCCGGGCGCGGTGCGGGTACCGGCCTGGTATCGCCCCAATCCGGGTCTGGCGCGTGAACTCGCGTTCGTGCTCGTGCTGGGTTCCGGTGATCGCCTCGAAGCCAAGTACATCACCAACCACCGCTGGGCGCTCTCGGCGTTCGGTACCGCGAGCGCCGCCGACCTCGACCGCCGCGACACCGTGTACTGCCTTGCGCCACTGCATCATTCGTCGGGTCTGCTGGTGAGCCTGGGCGGTGCGATCGCCGGCGGCAGCCGAATTGCGCTGGCCCGGCCACGGGATCTGGATCCGGGCCGGTTCGCTGAGGAAGTCCATCGCTACGGCGTCACCGTCGTGACCTACACCTGGACCATGCTGCGCGACCTGCTCGACGCGCAGGTGTTCCCGGCCGGGCACAACCATCCGATCCGGCTGTTCATCGGTTCCGGTATGCCGCCGGGTCTGTGGCGGCGCACCACCGAACAGTTCGCCCCGGCCCGGGTGCTCGAGTTCTACGCCTCGATCGACGGTGACGTCGTGCTGGCCAATGTGACCGGCGCCAAGATCGGGGCCAAGGGCAGGCCGGTGCCGGGCACCGCGCGCGTGGAACTGGTCGCCTACGACCCGATCGCCGAACAGATCCAGGTCGGCGACGACGGGTTCGCCCGGCGCTGCGCTGACAACGAACCCGGCCTGCTGCTGGGCAAGGCCGTCGACGGCGGCGACATCTCCGACGGCGGACTGCGTGGAGTGTTCCGCGCGGGCGACGCCTGGTGGCCGACGGAGAACCTGTTCCGGCGGGACAGCGACGGCGACTACTGGCTGATGGACCGCCGCGACACCGTGATCCGTACTGCCCGCGGCCCGGTGTTCACCCAGCCGATCGTAGACGTGCTCAACGACATCACTCCGGTGGACCTCGAGGTCGCGTTCGGACTGCCGACCGCGTCGGGCACGCTCGTCGCGGCCGCGCTGAGTGTGCGCGAGGGGTTCCGGATCGAAGCGGGCGACCTGACCGAGGCGATGCGCGCTCTGGACCCCGATCAGCGCCCCGACCTGGTCTACGTCGTCGACGAGATCCCGCGCAGTGCGAGCTTCCGGCCCTCGGCCTCGGCCGTCCAGGCGGCCGGCTTCCCGAAGGCGGGGCCGAGTACCTGGGTCTACGACCGCGACACCGACACCTATGTGGTGCTCACCGACGCGGCGGCGGCAGGACTGTTCGGCGGGAACTGAACACGGCTGTTCACGAGGCCGTCCGGCGCACACCGGGCGGCCTTCGCGCGCCAGTCGCTACACCCGATATTCGGTGACCGCATCGATCACCCGGCCGACCTGTGCCGCACTGAGCAACGGCCACAGCGGCAGCCGCACGATGGTCGCCGAGAATTTCGCCGAGCGCCTGCACGGCACCGGCGTGCGGCCGTATTTGAGGCCGGCGGGACTGGAGTCGAGCGGGATGTAGTGGAACGGTGCGACGATCCCACGTTCGGCGAGATGGGCGATGATCCCGTCGCGGCTGTCCTCGGTGGGCATCCGCAGGTAGAACAGGTGCGCGGTGTGGCCGCGGTCGGCGGGTACGTGCATCGGGCGCACGTGGTTGCGGGCGGCCCAGTCGGGGAGCGCGGCAGCGTAGGTGTCCCACACCCGGTGCCGGTGGGCCTGGATGGTGTCGAACTCGGCGAGCTGCGCGTCGAGTACGGCCGCGTTGAGTTCGCTGGGCAGGTAACTCGAACCGATGTCCTGCCAGGAGTACTTGTCGACCTGGCCGCGCAGGAAACGAGCCCGGTCGGTGCCCTTCTCACGCATGATCTCCGCCCGGCCCATCAGGATCTCGTCGGAGAGCAGCAGCGCCCCGCCTTCACCGCAGTGCACGTTCTTGGTGTCGTGGAAACTCTGCGTGCCCAGGGTTCCGATGGTGCCGAGTTGCCTGCCACGCCAGGTACCGCCGAGGCCGTGCGCGTTGTCCTCGATGATCGCGAGACCGTGCTGGGCGGCCAGGTCCAGCAGCGTCGCCATGTCGGCGGCCACCCCGCCGTAGTGCATCACCACGATGGCCTTGGTGCGGTCGGTGACGGCCGCGGCCGCGGCGGCCGGGTCGATATTGCCGCTTGACTCGTCGATATCGACGAAAACGCAGGTGGAACCGCGCAGTGCCATCGCGGTGGCCGCCGAGGTGAACGCGAAACTGGGGACGATCACCTCGTCGTCGGGGCCCAGCTCGAGCAGCAGCGCGCCCAGCTCGAGCGCGTGCGTGCAGGACGTGGTGAGCAGCGCGTGATCGGCACCGGTGATCGCCTTGATCTTCGCCGTCGCGGCCCTGGTGAACGCGCCGTCGCCGTGACTGTGATCGGAGTCGAGCACGGCCAGCAGATTGGCGCGTTCGGCGGCCGCGCGAAACGGCCGGCTGAAGATGATGCGATCGCTCACTCGCGGTTGCCCTTTTCCGTCGCGGACGCGGACACCGTGGCCGCGACTCGGTGGATCACGACCGGCGCGTGCATCGCGTCCGGGCGCGGCGTCGGGGACTGCACGGTCAGATACAGCGGCTTTCCCACCAGAATGTGCAGGGCCACACCGAGATACTCCGCGATCAGGCCCAGCGAGAACAGCGTGGCTCCCGAGCACAGCAGCAGCACCACGATGATCGAAGCCCAGCCCTCGGGATCGGAATTGTCCTGTGTGAGTGCCTGGACCACGATCACCCCGGCCATGGCCACCCCGGCCAGCGCCAAACTCACACCCAGCATGCTCACCAGGCGCAGCCCGCGAGTCCCGCTGCACAGCACCATCTTCCAGAACAGAGAGAACAGGCGGCGATAGTTGTAACCGGACTCGTCGCGGCCCTCGGCGCGCAACATCACCGGCACCGACACGGCATTGCCCACCACCCAGGTGAGTGCCACATCCAGGTACACGCCGTTGGCCGCCACCTCGGCCAGTCGCCTGCCGATATCGCCGCGGATCAGCCGGAAGCTCTCGAACCGGGTGGAATCGGGAAAGGCGAACACCGTCGCCAGCACCACTTTCGCGCTGCGTGAGGTGAGATTGCGCAGCAGCCCGTGCGGGCGGGTGTTGGACGGCTTGGAATAGACCAGGTCGGCGCGCGAGGCCAGCGCCGCGTCCAGGAAGTCGGCGATGCAGCCGGGATCGTGCTGCCCGTCTTCGTCCATCGTGACGATCCAGTCGCCGTGCGCGGCCGCCATTCCCGCGATGGTTGCTGCGTCCTGTCCGAAGTTGCGGCTCAGCCACACCGCGCGCACCTGCGGGTAGGCGCCTTCGAGTTCCTGCAGCACCACATCGGATCGATCGGGGCCGTTGTCGTGGACGAGGATGATCTCCGCCACGGCGAACCGCGCGCCCCCGGCGGAGGTACTCGGGCCGGTGAGCCGGTCCAGCTCGGTGACCAGGGCCGCGATCGTGTCCTCACCCCGGTACACCGGAACGACGACCGACACCGAATGCACGGGGTGGGATCGGTTGCGGTCGGGGTCGTCGGGGTGTAGCGCGGTGCCGGGTCGAGACGAACGTGCGGAAGGAATCGGCATGGTCGACTTTCGGTGTCGCGACGGGATAGCCAACAGTGTGCGCACTTTAACACCGGAGGGCGGCGCGTCGGCGGCGTTGGATCGGCCTGTGCGACGGTGATGTCACCCGGGTGTGCCTGTAGGGTCTGGTGCTCGTGGCGGAAAGTAGAACTCCTTCCCGGCGTTCGGTCCATCTGTGGGGCTTGTTCACCTCCCTCGGGGTGATCGTCGGCTACGGCGCTGTGCTGCTGGCGAACGTCCGCCACTTCTACACCGACGACACCGAATCCCAGTACGTCCCGCTGTGGGTGATGCTCGGCAGGCAGCTGCGTGACGGTGAACTCCCCGTGCTGGTTCCCGAGCACTGGATGGCGGGCAACTATGCCATCGAGGAGGCGGGCCTGCTGAATCCGCCACAGCTGCTGATCGATCTGATCGCGCCGTCGGTGGACAACCTGGTGCTCTACGCGACCGTGGTGAAACTGATCTTCGCGATCATCCTCGGTCTCGGTGTGTACCGGATCTGCCTGGTCTACGGCTCGCGGGTGCAGTGGGCGGCGCTGGCCGGTGTGTCAATTCCGTTCACCGGGTGGCTGCTGTTCTTCGACGAAGCCAGCTGGTGGACCGCGTTCACCGGCACCGCGTGGCTGGTGCACGCCTGGGCGTCGGGGGTGCGTTACGCGCGTGGTCATCGCCTGCTCGGGCAGCGCTCGGACGGGCCGGTCGGATACTGCGGGCCGATCTCGGTGTTCGTGTATCTCTACCTGGCGATTTCGGTGCAGTACGTGTTCCCGGCCGTCGAGGCGGGACTGATGATCGTCGCGGTCGCGGTCGGTGAACTGATCTATCAGCGCACCTGGCGACCGTCGCTGAGACTGCTGTCGGTGGCCGGCCTCGCGGCGTTGGCGGGCGCGGCGACGTATCTGCCGAGCATGCTGTCGGCGAAGGTCACCTGGCGTGGCACCGCCCAGGTCATCAACGACCAGTTCCTCACCGTGCCGTGGTCGGAATCGCTGAACGCGAGCCTGCCCTCGACGCTGCCGGCCTTCGTGTCGTGGTGGGGTTACGTGCAGCCGCTGCCGGTGGTCTATATCGCCTGGTTCCTGATTCCGGCGCTGGCCTTCATCGATTGGGGCAGGGCCCGCGCCGCGTGGCGCGAATTGAGCGGTATCGGGCTGTTCACCATCGTCGCGCTGATGTGGACCGCCGGTCCCGGCACGATCGGTCCGCTGCGCTGGCCCGCCCGGGTGTTGCCGATGGTCGCGCTGGGACTGCTGGTTCTGGTGTGTGTGCTGCTCGGGCGGTTCGCGACCGCCCGGCAGTGGCGGGCCCGGTGCGTCGCCGCGGCGGTGTTGATCGGGCTGCTGTGGGTGCGGTCGTTCTCGGCCGACCCGCAGCACTGGGTGGCGCATGTGGTCGCGGCGGCGGCCCTCGCCGTGCTCGGCGCCGCGATGGTGTGGCTGGCGGTACGCAAGGGGATCTCGGCGGCGGTCGCACTGGCGATCATCGCGGTGTCGCCGATCGCGTACGTGCAGGTGCAGCGCGCACAGCCGACCCCGATGAGCTGGAACCTGCCCGGCGACCGCGCCGCGGCAAGGGCGGCGTTCCCCGAGTTCGCCGGCACCACACTGCAACTCGGTGACCGGGCCCTGATCCAGCCGGGGGAGCGCACCCTCGACGGCGCCTACGGTTCGCTGGTCTTCGGCAACTATGCCAAGGACATCGAACGCACCTACGTCAGCGGGTATACCCCGAACGGGCACTACTGGTTCGGCGAGATGCTGTGCATGCGCTGGGACACCAGCGTGTGCCCCGACGCCTACCGGCGCGCGTTCTCGGTGGAGCCGTCCACCGGCAAGACCATCGTCGACCTGATGAACGTCGACCGCGTGGTCCTGCAACGCGCGCTCTATCCCGATGCCGCCGCCCAGCCCGCGCCCGCCGGCTGGAAGTGGGTCCGATACCCGGACCACGAGAACTACATCGCGGTGCTCGAACGCGTGGACGGCCTCGTCTCCACCCGCAACGGCCGCGTCTCGGCGGTCCAGGACGCCACCGCGGCTTCGGTGTCGGAAAGCGGCATGACCAGCCGGGTCACCGTGAGCTCCGAGACCGGCGGGCGCGTGGTGTTCGCCCGTCTGGGCTGGCCGGGTTACCGGGTGACGCTCGACGGCCGCGACATCGGGTTCGAGGTGGTCGCCAAGACTTTCGTCGCGGTCGACATTCCGGCCGGAACCAGCCAGGGCGATCTCGAACTGACCTGGCGTCCGCCGGGCTGGAAGATCGGCGGCGTCGCGATCGGGACCGGACTGCTCGGCCTCGCGGTGTTCCAGTGGCTGTACGTGCGCGGCCGCAAGCCCGACGCCGATACCGGCAACGCCGACGAGGAGCCGGGCGCTCCGGCGACGGAGTCGATCACCGATGCGGACGCGCTCGTGGACGCCGCGCGATGACCACGGAGGCGCCGGCCGGCGGCGTGCTGGACACGCCGGGCCCGCTGCTGCGGATCGTGCGACGACAGGAGCTGGCCTTCGCGATCGTCGGCGGTTTCAACACCCTGCTCGGCATGGTGCTTGTGGTGTTCTGGTTGCAACTCCTGGGAGACGGCAGGCCCGGTCTGGCTGTCGCCGCCGCCTACGCGATCAGCACGGTAGTGGCGTTCGCCGGGCACCGGACACTGGTGTTCCGGGTGCACGGCCGCCTGGTGCGTGACTTTCTCGCCTTCTGCGGGGTGAACGCCGGTGGCCTGATCCTCAATGTGGTGCTGGTGGAACTCGCGGTCACCGGCCTCGGCTTTCCGGCCGAACCCGCCTCGGTGATCGTGATGGGTCTGGTGGCGGTGCTCAGCTTCTTCGGACACCGCTACATCTCCTTCCGCCGGGCGCGGTAGGTTAGGGACATGGCGCCCGAATCCACCATCGACGCAACCCTGCTCGGCCTGCTGGCCTGCCCCCAGGACAAGGGCCCGCTGCAGCTGGTGCGGACCGAAGCCGGTGCGAGTGTGCTCTACAACCCGCGCCTGCGCCGCGCCTACCCGATCGACAACGGCATTCCCGTGCTGCTGATCGACGAGGCTCGCGACGTCAGCGACGCCGAACACGAATTCTTCGTCGCCGAATCCTGATCCGGGGCGCGCCGAATCACCGAGCGCCGATGTCACCGGTCAGATAGCGCTGGACCGACGGACCCACCGCGGCTACCACGGCGTCGATCGGCATCGAGGCCAACGGTTCCAGCGCGATGATCTTCCGGGCGGTGAGCACGCCCATCATCTGCGCCGCGGCCAGCGAAACTCTGGCCCGGCCGTCGTCGTCGGCTGTGGCGATGCGCGCGCGGACCCGCTCCAGCACCACCTGGAGCAAGAACGAGCGGGCGAGATTCTGATCGCCGCCGGCGAAGATGCTGCGGACCATCGCGACGACGCCGGGTCCGGCAGGGGAGTCCCACACCGTGACGACCGCGCGCACGATCGTCTGCCCCAATTCGTCGAGCGGTGCGGCATCGACGGCTGCCAGCGTCGGGTCCGGGTCGACCGGGAAGTTCACCACGGCGGCGAAGAGCTGCTGCTTGGTGCCGAAGTAGTGGTGTACCAGCGCCGGATCGACGTCGGCGTCGGCCGCGATCGCGCGGATCGAGGTCTTGTCGAAGCCGCCGGCCGCGAACCGGGCCCGAGCCGCGTCGAGGATCGCCGGTTTGGTGTCGGCTTTGCCGGGTCTGCGTCCGGTGCGCCCGGATCTCCCGGCGCCGGATGCGCCCTCGTTCATGGTGGTCCTCTCGTGGTCGCCGGGTGCGTTCGCTACGGGGTGCGGCGACGTAATGTGGCCGCGGCGAGTCCGAGCGCCACCACGGCGAACCCCACGACGACGGCGATGTCGCGCCACATGAGGCCGGTCGGCTCCGCGTGTATCGACACCTGCTGTAGCGCGTCCACCGCGTAGCTCAACGGCAGTACGTTGCTGATCGCCTCGAGCCAGCCGGGCAGCTGGTCGCGGGGAACGAGCAGTCCGCACAGGAAGATCTGCGGTGCCACGACTACCGGAATGAACTGCACCGCCTGGAATTCGGTGCGCGCGAACGCGCTGGCCAGCAGACCCAGCCCGACTCCGCACACCGCGTCGACCATCGCGATCAGCATCACCCAGCCGGGACTGCCGGCCGCGGTCAGCCCGAGCAGCCAGAACGCCACCACACAGGCCAGCGCCGCTTGCGCCGCGGCGGCCAGGGAGAACGCGCTGCCGTACCCGGCGAGCAGATCAATTTTGCGCAACGGCGTGGTGAGCAGCCGTTCGAGCGTTCCCGATGCCCGTTCGCGTTGCATCGCGATCGCGGTGATCAGGAACATCACGATGAACGGCAGGATCCCGAGCATGGTGATGCCGACCCGGTCGAACATCGTGAGCGGGGAGCCCGGCGCGTTCGGGGTGTCCTGGTAGATGAAGTAGAGCAGCGTCATCAGCAGGGCGGGCACCACCAGGATCATCGCCACGGTGCGCCGGTCGTTGCGGAGCTGGCGCAGGATCCGGCCGGTGGTGGCGAGGTACGGGCGCACAGTGCTCATGCGCGGGCTCCCCTCGTGATCAAGGTCAGGAAGGCGGCCTCGAGGTTGTGTTCGTCGGTGCGTTCGCGCAGCTCGTCGGGACTGAGCTGGGCCAGTAGTTCGCCGTCGCGCATCAGGAGCAGCTGATCACAGTGCTCGGCCTCGTCCATCACGTGACTCGAGACCAGCAAGGTGGTGCCCGCCGCGGCCAATTCGCCGAAGCGTTGCCACAATTCGACGCGCAGGACCGGATCCAGGCCGACCGTCGGCTCGTCGAGCACGAGCAGTTCGGGTTTGCCGACCAGCGCGCACGCCAGCGATGCCCTGGTCTGCTGCCCACCCGAGAGCCGGTCGCCGAGCTGATCGGCCTGATCGTCCAACCCGACCGCGGTGAGCGCGGAGCCGACATCGGCGCGGTCGCGGCCGTAGAGCGCGGCGTAGTAGGCGACGTTGTCGCGGACGCTGATGTCGGGGTAGATGCTCGGCGACTGGGTGACATAGCCGACGCGCCACCGCAGGTCCGAGCTGCCTGCCGCGGCTCCGAGCACGGTCACCCGGCCCGACTTCACCACCTGCGTGCCCACGATGCTGCGCAGGAGCGTGGTTTTTCCGCAACCGGACGGGCCGAGCAGCCCGGTGATCGAGCCGCGTGGGATCTCGAGGGTGAGCCCGCGCAGCACAGTGCGTTTTCCGCGTTCGACGGTCAGGTCCTGGACCCGCACGGCGATCGGTGACGGCGTGGCGTGCGACATGGTCGCCTCGATTCATCGAGCGTTGAATTCACTACATGATGAATTTAGCGCCGTGCGGTCGATGTGGCAAGGCCGTCGGCAGGTCGGCGCTCCAGGGACCGCGGCGGCGCCTGCCCGAATGCGGACGCTTCCTGTCCGATGGATTACGCAGCGGCACAACAGTGTTCAGGGATCAAGCGTGATGACCGTCTCAGTGACGGCTCGAGCCCATCCGCCGAGGTGGGCCCTAGGCTTGATTTCAAGCCCTCGGACAGGACGACGCCATGCACATCGATTTCACTCCGGACAGTGACCTCTACCCGTTCCGGTCGCGCTGGTTCGACTCGACCGCCGGACGCATCCACTACATCGACGAGGGATCGGGCACGCCCATCCTGTTCTGCCACGGCAGCCCCACCTGGAGCTTCCTCTATCGCAAGATCATCGTCGAACTGCGCGACCGGTTCCGGTGCGTGGCGATCGACTACCCCGGCTTCGGCCTGTCGCAACGACCACCCGGCTACGGCTACACCATCGCCGAGCACGCCACCGTCACCGGCGAACTGGTAGACCACCTCGGCCTGGACCAGTTCGTGGTGTTCGGTCAGGACTGGGGCGGGCCGATCGGCACCGCCGTGGCCACCGAGCGCGCCGAGCGGGTTCGCGGGCTGGTACTGGGCAACACCGTGTGCTGGCCGGTGCAGACCTGGACCCAGAAAACGTTCGGGCGGGTGATGAGCAGCGCCCCGATGCAGCGCCGGATCCTGCGCGACAACCTCCTCGTCGAACGGTTCCTGCTCGCCGAGCTGCGCGGCAAGCTCAGCGCCGCCGAAGCCGAGCACTATCGCAAGGTGCAGCCTTCGCCCGAAGCCAGGGTCGGCATCTCCGTCATGCCCCGACAGATTCTGGGCGCGCGCCCCCTGCTCGAGCGGTTGGCCACGGAGGTGCCCGCGCGTCTCGGCACCAAGCCTGCCCTGTTGTTCTGGGGAATGAAGGACATGGCTTTCCGCCCGGCGGCGTGTCTGCCGCGGATGCGCGAGACCTTCACCGATCACCAGGTGCTGCAACTGCCCGACGCCGGGCACTTCGTCCCCGAGCACGAGCCGCACCGGATCGCCGAGGCGGTCGCCGCACGTTTCGCCTAGCGAAACCGGCAGCCGAGGCGGGGAGTTCGCGCGGGAATGGGCGAGAATGGGCGGATGTCTGCACAGGAGCTCGCTGTCGACCCGCCTGCCGCGGCGTGCAGGTTGCTCGGGTCGGTCATGTGGTCGGGTCCGGTGGCGCTGCGGATCGTGGAGGTCGAGGCGTACGGCAGCGACGCGGTCGGCCCCTGGCCGGACCCGGCGGCACATTCGTGGCCCGGACCGACCGCCCGCAACGCGGTGATGTTCGGACCCGCCGGGCGCCTCTATGTGTACCGCTCGTACGGAATTCACCTGTGCATCAACGTGACCGCCGGTTTCGACGGAGTCGCGTCGGCGGTGCTGGTGCGTGCGGGCGAAGTGGTCGACGGGATCGAACTCGCCCGCGAACGCAGGCCCGCCGCGCGCACCGACGCCGCCCTCGCCCGTGGACCGGGCAATGTGGGCAGCGCGCTCGGAATCAGCATGTCCGACTACGGAACCGAACTGTTGGACCCCTTCTCCGAGGTTCGGCTCGAGTTGCGACCAGCCGTGCGACCGGCCGAGATCGCGGCGGGCCCGCGCGTGGGTGTGCGCCTCGCGGCCGATGAACCGTGGCGGTTCTGGCTGCCCGGCTCGCCCGCGGTCTCGGTGTATCGCCGCAGCCCGCGCGCGCCGATCCTCGCCGAACCGCCACCGACGAAAAAACCTTCGCGGCGGCGATGAATTCGGTGCGCAACCCACGTCCTATCTGTTGAACGCGCTACCCACCGAGCGCCACTCATCAGGAGGAACGATCATGACCACCGCCACCGCCCCCGTCGCCCTTCCCGGCAAGATCCGCAACCGCGTCCTGTGGACTCTGCAGATCGTGCTCGGCCTGTTCTTCATCATCGCTTCGGGCGGCCCGAAGCTCGTCATCCCGAACACCTTGATGGACAACGCCCCCGAGAATCTGACCATCCCGATCGGGTTGCTCATCTTCATCGGCGTCGTGGAAGTGGCGGGCGGGATCGGTCTGATGGTGCCGCGCCTGAGCGGCCTGGCCGCGGTGGGGCTGTCGGTGCTCACCGTGCTCGCCGCCGCGACACAGGCGTTCATCGCCGACAAGCCGGCGATGGCGATCTTCCCGCTGGTGCTGGCCGGAATCTTCGCCTGGATCGCCTACGAACGCCGCGAATCCATCACCTCGCTGGTGCGCTGAACCCCATGTCGACGATCGCCGGACCGCGAGTCCGGTGATCGTCGTCTGTGCGCGTCGCGGCCGAACGGTGGGTTCGGCCGCGAAGACAAGCTCGGCGCACCGATCTCGTCGCCCGCGCCACTGGGGAATGCCCACGCCAGCTGCGACGATCGAGGGCCAGGTCCGAGACCATGCCCACAGGAGCCGCCCGTGTTCACTTTTCCCAGCAGCGATGCCACCACGATCCACGTCCGGACCTGGCTGCCCGCCGACGCCGAACCGCGCGGCATCGTCCAGATCGTGCACGGGATGGGCGAACACTCCGGGCGCTACAGCCACCTCGCCGAGCGACTGGTCGACCTGGGCTTCGCCGTCTATGCCGACGACCACCGCGGCCACGGCCACAGCATGGGCGCCGTGCCGGGTGACCTGGGACCCGACGGCTGGGACCTGCTCGTCGCCGACGAGGTCGCGCTCACCAGGATCCTGCGTGAGCGACACCCTGGGCTGCCGGTCACCCTGTTCGGCCACAGCCTCGGTTCTTTCGCCGTGCAGCAGTACATCCTGGACCACGGCGATCTCGTCGACCAGATCGTGCTGTGCGGCACCACCGCCGTCGACGGGCTCGTCGCCGACATCGCGGCCGCCGGCGGCGACCTGCTCACCCACTTCAACGCCGAGTTCCAGCCCACGCGCACCGACGCCGACTGGATCAGCCGCGACGAAGCCCAGGTCGACGCCTACAACGCCGACCCCTGGTGCGGTTTCGCCGTCGACGCGACGAACATGGGCGTGCTCGCGAGCGTGGCCCACACTCGCCTGGCTGACCCGAGCACCGTGCCGCCGACCTGCCGATCTATGTGATGGTCGGGGAAAAGGACCCTCTCAACGCCGGTCTGCGGTTGTCCGAGCTGCTGGTCGGGCGTTACCGCGACGCGGGCTCGACCGACATCACCTACCGCGTCTATCCCGGCGCCCGCCACGAAGTCCTCAACGAACTCAACCGTGACGAGGTCGAAGCGGACTTGCTGGCCTGGCTGGTCCGGCCCCGCGCCTGAAAACCACGGACCGGAACCGGGGTGCGCGCGGGGAATCCGATGCGGAAAGATGGATCCCCATGACCGGCGACATCTTCGACGAACTGACCTGGCGCGGCTTGATCGCGCAGTCCACCGACCTCGACGAGTTGCGCGCTGCCGCGGCCGCGCAGCCGCTGACCCTGTATGCCGGCTTCGATCCCACCGCTGCCAGCCTGCACGCGGGCCATCTCGTCCCACTGCTCGCGCTCAAGCGTTTCCAGCGCGCGGGCCACCGTCCGATCGTGCTCGCCGGCGGCGCGACCGGACTCATCGGCGACCCGCGTGACGTGGGCGAACGCACCATGAACTCCAGCGACACCGTCGCCGAATGGGCGCAGCGCATCCGCGACCAGCTCGAACGTTTCGTCGAGCTGGACGACTCGCCGACCGGCGCGCTGATCGTGAACAACATGGACTGGACCGGTCCGCTGTCGGCCGTGGACTTCCTGCGCGATGTCGGCAAGCACTTCTCGGTGAACGTCATGCTCGCCCGCGACACCGTCAAACGGCGCCTCGAGGGCGAAGGGATGTCCTACACCGAGTTCAGTTACATGCTGCTACAGGCCAACGACTACCTGCAGTTGCACCGCGAACACGGTTGCACGCTGCAGGTCGGCGGCTCGGACCAGTGGGGCAACATCATCGCCGGCGTCGAGCTGAACCGGCGCGTCGACGGCGCGCACGTGCACGGGCTCACCGTGCCTTTGGTGACCTCGGCCGACGGCAAGAAGTTCGGTAAGTCGACCGGTGGTGGCAGCCTCTGGCTCGACCCCGAACTGACCAGCCCCTACGCCTGGTACCAGTACTTCGTGAACACCGCCGACGCCGATGTCGTGCGCTACCTGCGCTGGTTCACCTTCCTGAGCCGGGAAGAGCTCGACGGACTCGAGCAGGCCACCGCTGAACGGCCCTTCGCCCGCGAAGCGCAGAAGCGACTGGCCGCCGAGATGACCACGCTGGTGCACGGCGAAGCCGAGACCCGTGCGGTGGAACTGGCCAGCCAGGCGCTGTTCGGCCGTGCCGACCTGCGCGAACTGCCCGAGTCGACGTTGGGTGCCGCACTGCGCGAAACCGCGATCGACGGCAAGGTGGCCGAGGTCGGGCCGGGTGAACCGAACACGATCGTCGACCTGCTCGTCGCGTCGGGCCTGTGCGAGAGCAGGGGAGCGGCGCGTCGAGCGGTGAACGAGGGCGGCGCCTCGGTGAACAACGAGCGCGTCGGCGACATCGACTGGACTGCGTCGGACGCCGACTACCTGCACGGCGTGTGGCTGGTGCTGCGCCGCGGGAAGAAGAACATGGCGGGTGTTCGCCGCATAGCCTGAGGCCGCCGCGGAGGCCTGAATCACATTCGTGTGATTCAGGCCGGCGCAGCGGCGCCGCGCAGTGCGCTGACCTGCGCGGATGCACTGTTGTTCAGGCGATTTGACGTTGCGTTATCCGGCGCGTAACTTATTGGAAGTCAGAGCGACACGGACACCGACCCGGAGCCGAGACGCTGGTCCACAGGATCGGCGGGCGAGGGAAAACGAGGTAGTACGGAGTGCGCCTGACACGCCTCAACTGAAGCAACCAGGTGGTCGAGATTGACACCGACTGGGAGCGGGGTTAGGCTGGAACAGTTGCCCTGCAGGAGATCCGGAAGAGTCCGGTGGTTCTGCTTGTGCGTGTGTTCTTTGAGAACTCAATAGTGTGTCGATGAATGTCAGTGCCAATATTATTATTGGTTCCAACCTTCGCGTACCCCCCGGTCGTGGGAGGTTGGACATTGAAAAGCAACAGCGAATTTTGATTTGCTGGTGTTTGGCTTTGCTAGATTTTCGGACTCTAGTTTAGATATTTCTGATTCGTGTCTTTCGGGGCATGGTTCAAGAGTCTTC
>NZ_JBHSDL010000005.1:0-289155 GCF_042650145.1 Nocardia halotolerans
ACGTTCCTGGCCGGTGTGTTCCTGCTCATCCTCGTCGTCGGGCTCGGTGACGTGGTCGCGTTGATCCCGATGGCTGCGCTGGTCGCGGTGATGATCATGGTCTCGGTAGGGACCATGGACTGGCACTCGATCGCGCCGAAGACTTTGCGGCGCATGCCGATCGCCGAGACCCTCGTCATGCTCGTCACTGTGGTAGTCACCGTGGCCAGTCACAACCTCGCCTATGGTGTGATCGCGGGTGTGCTGACGGCGATGGTCGCCTTCGCGCATCGTGTCGCGCACTTCACCGAGGTCGAGAAGATCGGTGACGCTGATATCGATCACGACGGTGACGTCGACACCAGGGTCTACAAGGTGCGCGGTGAGCTGTTCTTCGCCTCGAGCAACGACCTGATCTACCAGTTCGACTATGTGGACGACCCGCGCAATGTCGTGATCGACATGTCCGGTGCCCAGATCTGGGACGCCTCGACCGTGGCGACGCTGGACGCGATCACCACCAAGTACGAGTCCAAGGGCAAGAACGTGGAGATCGTCGGACTCAACGAAGCTTCCGAGCAGCGCCACGTGCGGCTCAGTGGGTACTTGGCGGGTGGGCACTGACATGGTCGACGACGCCCGCGCGCACCTGCAGATCGGTCAGGTGGCCGAACGAACCGAACTGTCGATCAAGACGATCCGGCACTACGACGAGGTCGGTTTGGTGACTCCGTCGGCACGCAGCGCGGGCGGTTTCCGCCTCTACACCGAGGCCGACGTCGAACGCCTGCTGGTGATCCGCCGTATGAAGCCGCTGGGATTCACCTTGGAGCAGATGCGCGAACTGCTCGAAGCGCTCGACGTCCTCGACGATCCGGCCGGTGCGCCCGAGGTTCGCGCGCAAGCGGCTGCGGTCGTGCGCGAATGTCATACGACCGCGACGGCCAGCTGCGAAAAGCTGCGCCGTCAACTCGACTACGCCGAAGAATTCACCGCGTTTCTCCATGCGCGGAGCCCGGCGGCGACTCAGGGCTGATCGCCTTCCCGGCCCTCGTCTACGGAGCATCCCAGAGGCGGGTTCAGCTCGTGGAATCCGGTGCGGAGGTTAGAGTGAATTCCTTGTTGACAGCGAAGACTGCAGGCGGGACCACCGGGAGCCGCAGCGGGTGAACGGCCCGAGCTATGGAGGTCGAACATGGATGATCAGCACCTGCAGATCGGTGAGGTCGCCGCGCGAACCGATCTGTCGATCCGGACCGTTCGCCACTACCACGACGTCGGCCTGGTCGCCCCTTCTGCACGGTCGGCGGGCGGCTTCCGGCTCTACACCGAGGCCGACGTGCAACGGCTGCTGGTGATCCGCCGGATGAAGCCGCTGGGCTTCACCCTCGCCGAGATGAAGGAACTCCTCGACGCGCTCGATGTGCTGGCCGGCTCGACGAACCCGGATGCCCGCCGGCAAGCCGGTGCGGCCCTGGATGTGCTGCGCGGCAAGGCCGAAGCCAGCTGCGAGAACCTGCGACGCCAGCTCGGCTACGCCGAAGAACTCACCGAACTGCTGACCACCCGTCTCGACGCCGAAGCATCCTCGACCGCCCCCTGATCACCGATGCCCGCTGTACCAGCGTGCGTCGGCCGCCGCGCGCAGGAGACTTCCGCCAATGTGGCGGCCCGCAGCGCGACATCCTTCGCCGGCACGTGGACAGCGCCACCGGCGGGCAATGTCGCGACGACGACCTGCTATTGCTCTCGGCTCGCCGCGGGGCCGAAGAGCTGGGTCAGGTGGTACTCGAGAACCGCATGGGCGGTAGCGGTGGAGTGCTGACCGATGAGCAAGCTCGTGCCGAGGCCGTGGGTGAGCATGACGACCCGCGTCGCTTCGGTGGCGATGTCGACGTCGTCCGCGAGTTCGCCGTTGGCGCGCGCGTGCGAGAGTGCCTGTGCGAGCTGCTGTTCCAGCCGATCTATACCTGCGATGAACGGATGGTGCGCGATGCCGGGATCGGTCATGGCCAGCACCGCGTACGACGTGCCGATCAGCTGGAAGGCGCGGCTGGCCTCGTCGGTGGGCAGGGCCTCGGCGCAGAACGCCTCGATGAACGCGCGGGCAGGCGGCGGGTCGGGCAGCGCGCTGAGGCGTTGCTCCCAGCGGTGGTGGCTGAGTCGCTCCAGATGATGCAAGGTGCCGATCAGCAGATCGGCTTTGGTGGGGAAGTAGTACTGCACGAATCGCAGCGATGAGCCGACCTCGGCGGCGACCGCGCGAATCGTGACCCCGTGGAGGCCGTCGCGGATTGCGACCTGAACGACCGCCTCGGCGATATCCGTGCGTCGCTGGACGTGGTCGACCGTTCTGGGCACGTTCGTTCCTCTCTCGACGTCAATACCTCAGTGATGATACACATGTATCGGATACGAACGTATCCGGATTCGGAGGTGAGCTGTGCGGCGGCCCGAGACCGGAGAGACCGCGGTGGCAGCGCCCGTGCGCGCGACTGCACTGCTCGCGGTGGTCTGTGCGGCGCAATTCATGGTGGTGCTCGACGTCTCGGTGGTGAACGTGGCGTTGCCGTCCATGGGGGCAGCCCTTGGCTTCACCGGCACGGGCCTGGGCTGGGTCGTCAACGCCTATGCCCTCGTGTTCGCGGGTCTGCTGCTGGTCGGTGGTCGCCTGGCCGATCTCTACGGTCACAAACGTGTCTTCCTCATCGGGCTGGCGCTGTTCACCGTCGCCAGCCTGGTAGGCGGGCTCGCGACCGCCCCGGGCTGGCTCATCGCTGCCCGTGCCGGCCAGGGCGTCGGCGCGGCAGTGTTGGCTCCGGCCACGCTGACGATCCTGACCACCAGTTTCAGCGTGGGCCCGCGGCGGACGAAGGCCCTGGCGCTGTGGACCGCGATCGGCCTCGCGGGCGGCACCGCGGGCAACCTGCTCGGGGGAGTGCTCACCGAGTTCCTGACATGGCGTGCCACCTTGCTGATCAATGTCCCGGTCGGCGTCCTGGGGCTGATCCTGGCCGTGTGGATCCTGGCTCCCGATGCGACGAAGGGCCCGCCCGCGCGACTCGATGTTCCCGGGGCGTTGCTGGCGACGTCCGGGCTGGCCGCGCTCGCCTACGGCGTCGGCGAAGCCGCTACTCGTGGCTGGTCGGCGCTCGTGACCCTGGCGGCGATCACGACCGGGACCGGATTGCTGATGACGTTCGTCGCGGTGGAGGCGCGATACGCGCGAATGCCGCTGATTCCGCTGTCGCTGTTGCGCATCAGGTCGGTAGCGGTCGGCAACGTGGCGATGTTGCTCGCCGGTGCCTGCCTGAATCCGATGTGGTTCTTCCTGACACTGTCGATGCAACACGTGCTCGGCTACACCCCGCTACAGACCGGGTTGGCGTTCCTGCCGCACACGCTGATCACCATCGCCGTCGGCACCCGGGTCACGCCACGGCTGATGCGGCTGGTCGACGGACGAGTCCTCATCTCGACCGGTGCCCTGCTGGCCGCGGCGGGTTTCGGATGGCAGGCTCAGCTCGGCACGGACAGCGACTACCTCACCGGGATCTTGGGCCCCGCCGTCATCTTCAGTGTGGGAGCGGGCCTGCTGAACACTCCGATCACCGCCGCTGTCACCGCCGGGGTGCCCACCGGCGACGCGGGTGCCGCTTCGGGACTGATGAATTCCACCAAACAGGTCGGCGCGGCCCTCGGCTTGGCGGCACTGATCACGGCGACGGCAACGGTGGGCGCGGCTGAAGGCTACGGCCGGGCCTTCTGGCTGATCGCGGCGGCTATGGTCGGGGTAGCGGCGATCGCCCCGGCGCTGCCCGCGCACCGTGACAGTGCATGATCGGCGTCCACACAGCTCGGCCGTGATCACGACCGCGATTCGATCGGGCGACCGGCGGTGACGTCGGTGATCTGCCCGGTTGTCAATGTCAACGTGCCGGGCAAGGCGCTGAAGGCTTCGGCCACGTGGCCGATGAGGGAGTCGCGTGCGCCGGCGCCGCGCCGGGCCGAATGGCGTTCGGCGCGCACCCAGTTCTTGGCACCGCATCGCCAGGCGGCCATCGCCAGCTCCGGCAGCAGCCGGATCCGCACATCGGCGCGGCCGTCGGCGCCGGTGCGCTCTTCGAGTGCGCCCACCAGGCGTTCGTGGGCGGCCAAGGACAGGGCGTTGCTGTGGTGGCGCAGTGCGGTGTGGTGGGCGATCAGGCGGCGGGTGGCGAGGAAACGGCGTTCCCAATCGGCATTGCGGCCGGTGATCGTGGCGGTCATGGTCGCCTGCAGCGTCTGCAGGACCGTGACCTCCGATGGACTGTGGTGGCTGGTGAACGTGTCGACGTAGGCGTCCCAGAGTTCGGCTTCGGCGGCCAGCGCCACATCTTCTTTGGCGGTGTAGTAGCGGAAGAAGGTGCGTTTGGATACCTCGGCCTCGGCCACGATCCGGTCGAGAGTGACCGCGTCGAAACCGTGCTCGGTGAACAACCGCAGCGCGATCTCGCCCAGTTGCTGCCGGGTCCGCTGCTTCTTGCGTTCGCGCAGTGACACCACCTGCACAGCACCCTCGCGCGCTTGTTCGCTCACGGTTTCACCTTAACCAGTCGATGACACCCCTTCCCTCAATTGTGCCCCTTGTTGTAATTTGGCACTCAGTGGCAGTTTCGGAGGGGAGTGGCGATGCGGGAGCGCGCGGAGCTGGTGATCATGCTGTCGGCTTCCACGTTGGGGGTGATGGCGGGCGCGATCGTGATGCCGGTGCTCGAGGTGATCCGTGGCGATCTCGGAATCAGCGGCACGGCAGCGGGATTCATCATCACCGCGCACGGCTTCGCGATCGCGGTGGTCAGCCCGTTGATCGGGCGGGCGATCGACCGGTGGGGTGTGCGGGCACCCTTGGCGGCAGGGCTGCTGCTGTACGGGACGGCCGGTGGCGCCGGCCTGCTGATCGCCTCGTATCCGATGTTGATCGCGAGCCGACTGCTCCTCGGTGTCGGTGCGGCCACGGTGTTCAGCGCAACGACCGTCGCGATGCTCACCATGGCAACCGGGAGCAGGCGCGACCAGCTGATGGGCTGGCGCACCACCGCCACCACTGCCGGCGGGCTGATCTGGCCGCTGCTGGCCGGTGTACTGGGCGGGATCAGTTGGCACGCGACCTTCGCCATCTATCTCGTCGGTATCCCGCTCGGGGTCGCCACGTTGGTCCTCATGCCCAGAACCGATGTCGCCCAGAGTAGTTCGGGCCCTCAGGGTTCGGTGCCGGAGCTGTTGCGCCGGTACCCGCGGTTGCTGGTGTGGTACGGGTTGATGGTCACCACCGGGCTGATGATGTACAGCCTGGCCGTGTTCCTGCCGCAACGGCTGGCGCAGTTGGGGATCGCGGCGCCGATCTTCGTGTCGATGTTCATGGTGGTGCAGGCCATCGCCTCGATCGGGGTCGGGCTCGGATATGCCCGCATCCGAACATATTTCGGATTCTCAGCACTGCTTCGATGTACCGCGTGCTGCTGGGTCGCCGCCTTCGCGATCCTGGGATCGGTCGCCCACCCGGTGCCGGTCTTCATCGCTTCCGCGCTGTTCGGAGTCGGTAACGGGCTGTTGTTGCCCGTGATCACCGTGCTCATCGGGGAAACGCCACCCCCGCAGCGGCGCGGCCAGGCGACCGCCCTGTCGGGCACCGCGATGTTCACCGGTCAGTTCGGGTCGCCGCTGGTGTTCGGACCGCTCATGGCTGCCACGTCGATCACTGGGGGATATCTGCTCGCCGCGGTGATCGCGGCCGTCGTCCTGGCGGGCCTGCTCGTCATCCGGGTCGACGACCCGACCCGATCCGGCGGGTCGCGGGCCGATGATCGAGCCGACGACACCGCCGCGGGTGCGGTGGAATCCACGCGGGGGAGTTGAGTTCGAAAAAAGTTCGTCAAGCGGGAATCAACCATTCGCCTGTAACTGTTCATATGTGTATGACCGGTTAGAAAATCTGTGGCCGCTCATCACCCGAAGATCTCTCTCACAGAACAGGTTTCCCCATGTCCCGTTTGCCGCTCATCCAGTCCGACACTGCCACCGGCAAGACCGCCGACCTGCTCGCAGGTGTGCAGCAGGCCCTCGGCGTCACCCCGAACATGACCAGGGCGATGGTCAACAGCCCCGCCGTTCTCGAGGCGTACCTCGCCTTCTCCGGTGCGCTGGCGGGTGGCGCGTTGACCGCCGCCACCAGGGAGCGGATCGCGTTGCTCGTGGCCGAGGAGAACGGTTGCGACTACTGCCTGTCGGCACACAGCTACATCGGCGCCAACATCGCCAAGCTCGACACCGAGGAGATCGAGGGTGCTCGCCACGGTCGGTCGGCCGATCCGAAGGCCGAGGCGGTGCTCACTTTCGCGACGGCGGTGGTGCGCACTCGCGGGGGCGTCGACGAGGCCGACGTGAAGGCTGCCACGGCCGCTGGTTTGACCGATGGTGAGATCACCGAGGTGATCGCCGGTGTCGCCCTCAATGTGTTCACCAACTACCTGAACAAGGCTGTCGACACTGATATCGACTGGCCGGTCGTGCGTCACCACCAGCACTGATCCCCGCTGCGTGCCGGGCCACACTGCAACGATGTGGCCCGGCACGCTCGTCGGCTCACCGCGCGCACGTACCGGGCATCGCCTGTGCCGACCCGTTCTGCATTGATCACCCGGGGGCGGAATCGTTGCGGCACAGGATATGTACGTGCAGACCGAATTTGACTACTATGTGCTGTAGTAGATAAATCCGGAGCGGGGGACACCATGAAGCTCTTCGTCACGAGAACGACCGGAGCGCGCACTTTGCGCTCGACGCCGGTCGATGTGACCAGCAAGCCCAATTGGTTCGTACGGGCCTACTCGGCGTTGGCAGCCGGCCGCTGGCCGAGATTCGTTCTCGGCACATCGCATGGAAGCTTGATCCGTTGCTCCTGCGGCTCACGCGCGGCGCCTGGCGACAACGTTGATCATCCCGACCGCGGTGCTGGAAACCGAGGGAGCCAGGACGGGAACGCGGCGACGTAACGCCATGACTGCCGACGGCTCTGGACCATCGCCGACAGGGTCTTCCCGGCCTATGTCCCTTACCGCCGCGAGGCGAGCGAAGCGGGCCGAACCATCCCGATCATCGAACTGACTCCGCGTGGCACATCCGGGTCGCCCGGCACCCGAATGCCGCACTGACCACCCGGATTGCGGACCGGCGAGCTCGCGTACTCCGTTCATGAGGTGTCCTCGTCTTCTGGGACACTGCGTTTCGCTGGCAGCGGGGCGCCGATCAGCACATCGGCCCACCGCGTCGAGGGGTCGATGTCGAGCAGCAGTGCCTTCACGAGCAGAGTGAGCGGTACCGCCAGCACGGCACCGAGCCCGCCGAGGACCCAGGACCAGAAGACCAGCGACAGGAAAGTGATCGTGACGCTCAATCCGACGGCGTCGCCGACGAATTTCGGTTGGATGATCGACTGGATCACGAAATTGATCACGCTGTAGATGACGATCACCCACACCATCAGCACCGGACCGCTGTCGAGCAGCGCCAGCAGCGCGGGCGGGATCACGCCGATGATGAACCCGATGTTGGGGATGTAGTTGGTGATGAACGACAGCAACGCCCACAGCAGCGGCAGCGGAACCCCTAGCAGCCACAGCGCGCCGCCGTCGATCACCGCGACGATCGCGCCGAACACTGTGGAGACAACCAGATATTTGCGGGTGCCGTAGGTGAAATCGGTCAGCGCCCGCGCGATGGCGGGACGCTCGGCCGCGACCACAGCCATCCGCTCGCGGATGCTCATGCCGTCCACGGCCATGAACAGCAGCAGCGCGACGAGGAAGAACAGGTTCGAGAACACCCCGACCACCCCGCCGAGCAGGTCGTTGAGCAGTTCGACCACCTTGCCGACGTCGATGCTGTGCAACAGTTTCTGGATCTGCTCACTGCTGATCCCGGCGGCGTCGAGCCAGCCGCGCGCATGATCGAGCAGATTGTCGAGCCGGTCGGTGTACTGGGGCAGTTGCGAAGCCAATTGCGCCACCGACAGTGTCAGCGCGCCGACGAGCGCGACCAGGATCAGCAGTACCGCACCGAACGCGATCAGCATGCCCGACCACGCGGGCCACCCGCGCCGGCGCGCCCAATCCTGGACCGGCTGTACCGCCACGGTCAGGATCAGGGCCAGGAACGTCGGGCCGATGACCCCGGAGAACGCTGCCATCCCGGCCACGGTGACGATCACGGCGGCCAGCGACAGCAGCACGACCAGGCCGCGGGGAATCGACCAGCCGCCGGCCGGAGCCGTGGTCGCTGAGGTCGATGCCCGCATAACAGCTCCTTGTACCGAAGGACCGAGACCTGCCAGTCGACGATAGGGACGGCCGGGGACGGCGCGGATCGCCCGTTCTGGGTGAAGTTCACCCGCAACGGGTGATTCCCACGGGCCAACAGCTTCCTAGCATCACCGGTAGCGCCCCCTTCCGTACGCGGCGGCAGCACCGGACGACGATCTCTCGAGACGACAAGGTGGACCATGAGCACGCATCTGGATTTCGGCGACACGACCGACTTCGACAACGCGACTCGGGGGTTGGTGGCCAAGCTCGATCCGCCGGTGATCAAGGCGGCGGACGGACGTGTGGTGTGGGACATCGGCGCCTACGACTTCCTCGACGGCGAATGCCCGCCCACGGCGAACCCGAGTCTGTGGCGGCAGAGCCGGCTCTGCGACATCCAGGGCCTTTTCGAGGTCACCGAGGGCATCTACCAGGTCCGCAACTTCGACCTGTCGAACATGACGATCATCGAGGGCGACACGGGTGTGATCGTCATCGACCCGCTGATCTCGGCCGAGACCGCCGCGGCGGCACTGGCGTTGTATCGCGAGCATCGCGGTGACCGGCCGGTGACCGGGATGATCTACACCCACTCGCACGCCGATCATTTCGGTGGGGCGCGCGGGGTCGTGCCCGAGGGCCACCCCGAGGTGCCGATCATCGCTCCCGAAGGTTTCCTCGAGCACGCGGTGAGCGAGAACGTCTACGCGGGCAACGCGATGACCCGGCGTGCGATCTTCATGTACGGCACCGGCCTGGACAAGGCGCCCGACGGCCAGATCGGTTGTGGTCTGGGCATGACCACTTCCACCGGCAAGATCACCCTGATCCCGCCGACGGTCGACATCATCAGCACGGGTCAGGAGGAAGTGGTCGACGGTGTGCGCATCGTCTTCCAGCTCACCCCGGGCACCGAGGCCCCGGCGGAGATGAACTTCCTGTTCCCCGACCGGCGAGCACTGTGCATGGCCGAGAACGCCACCCACAACATGCACAATGTGCTCACCTTGCGCGGAGCTGTCGTCCGTGATTCGCGCGTCTGGGCGAGCTACCTCGACGAGGCGATCGGGATGTTCGCCGACCAGGCCGACGTCGCCTTCGCATCACATCATTGGCCCACCTGGGGCACCGGCAACTGGACCTCCTGGCTGGCCGGTCAACGCGATATGTACGCCTACATGCACGACCAGACGCTGCGCATGGTCAACGAGGGACTCAACGGTCCCGAGATCGCCGAGACGATCACCTTCCCGCCGGTGCTGGACGGTCTGTGGGCCAACCGTGGCTATTACGGATCGTTGAGCCACAACGTCAAGGCCATCTACCAGCGCTATCTCGGGTGGTTCGACGGCAATCCGGCACACCTGTGGGAGCACACCGAGGTGGAGCAGGCCAAGCGTTACGCGGCCGACTACGGCGGTGTCGAGGCACTGATCGCCAAGGGCAGTGAATATGCTGCACAAGGGGATTGGCGCTTCGCCGCGACCCTGCTCAATCACGCGGTCTTCGCCGAACCCGGCAACGCCGCAGCTCGTGAAGCGTTGGCGCAGGTCTATGACGAGCTCGGCTACGGCAGCGAGAACGGCACCTGGCGCAACTTCTTCCTCGTCGGTGCGAGCGAATTGCGCAACGGGCCGACCCAGGTGAGTCTCGACACCACCGACCCGGAGATGATGGCGGCCCTGACGATCGACATGATCATCGACTCGATCGCGATCAGGATCGACGGAATGCGGGCCGCCGAGCAGGATTTCGCCATCGACCTGAACATGACCGACACCGCTGCGGTGGTGCGGCTGACCATGTCCAACGGGGCGCTCACGCACCGCACCCGCACCGACACCGCGCCGCTGTTCGGCGACGCCGACCTCGCCATGACGCTCACCAAAGCACAGTTGCTCGGCGGGTTGGGCGGGCAGGGATTCGACGGCGTCGCCATGGAAGGCGATCCGGAGGTGCTCAAAACGCTGCTCGGACTGATCGAAACACCGGATCCGCGGTTCCCGGTCGTCACCCCCTGATCGGCCGGGTTCAGCGAAAGGACCGCGATGCTGGGATTTCTGGTGCCGACCGAGCAGCGCCGAACACTGGACGAACTGACCGACAAGCTGGATCTGTCGGTCGGCCAGGTCACGGCGAAGCGGTCGGCGTTCTGGGTCATGCTCGTGATGTCGGCGGTCATCGCGATCTCCGGTGTCATCGGTGATTCCACCGCCACGGTGATCGGCGCGATGATCGTGGCGCCGTTGTCGATCCCGATTCTCGGCATCGCGTTGGGCGTGGCGACCGGGCGCGGCGCACTGGTCGGCCGCAGCCTGCTGCTGGTGGGGGCGGGCGTCGTGGTGGTCGTCGCGCTGGGGTTTCTGTTCGCTCAGTTGCTGCCGAATCCGGTCCACGTGTTGTCGAACGCACAAGTTGTCGGCCGCACCTCGCCGAAGCTGATGGACCTGACCGCCGCGTTGGCCACCGGGCTGGTCGCGGCGGTAGCGATCACCCGGCGCGATGTCGGTGACGTGCTGCCGGGCGTTGCGATCGCGATCTCCTTGGTACCCCCGCTGGGTGTGGTGGGAGTCTGCCTCGGCTCGCAGGCACCCGCGCTGGCGCTGGGGGCGTTCGTGCTGTTCGCCTCGAACGTGCTGGCCATGATCATCATGGTGACGGCGGTGCTGCTGATCGCCGGCTATGCCACCGACGCCGATGCCGCCACTGCCCGCCGTGGTCGCGCCTACCTCGTGCTCGGCGCGGCTCTGGTGCTGGTGGCCGTGCCCATGGTGGTCAATTCGCTGTCGACCCTGTGGGCCGGCCAGATCTCCGACGCTGCCCGCGACTGGCTGCGCGAGGAGCCGGGCGCCCAGGTCACCGATGTCACCCTGCAGGGCAACACCGCGACGGTCTCGGTGCTCGGCCCGCAGGAACTACCACCGGTGGAGCAGTTGCAGCGCCGGGTCGACGAACTGGTGCCGTGGAATCCGAGCGTCGTCATCGTCCACAACGTCGGGGCCCGGCTGCAACCACGTCCCTGACCACACACGCACCACCGTGCGCGCCGACCGGTGCGCACACATCACGGAAGCGAGGAACCAATCATGGAGTTCTGGGACATCATCTGGCTCATCATTGTCAGTTTCGCCTTCATCGCTTACCTGATGCTGATGTTCATGATCATCACCGATCTGTTCCGCGACCGGCAGACCTCGGGCTGGATCAAGGCGGTGTGGGTGCTGTGCCTGATCCTGTTCCCGCTGATCACCGGCCTGCTGTATCTGATATTCCGTGGTAGCGGGATGGCGCACCGGACCGCGGAGGCCGAACAGCAGGCCCGTACCCAGGCCGACGACTACATCAAGCAGACCGCCGGCACCAACTCCGCCGCCCAGATCGCCGAGGCGAAGAAACTGCTCGACGCCGGGACCATCACCGACACGGAATTCCAGCAACTGAAGGCCAAAGCCCTCGCCTGACAGCCACAACACCTCGCCCCCGACACGATGCCGGGGGCGAGGTGTTTGCCGAAGTCAGCTGAGCAGTTTCGTTTTCGCGGCGGCGAATTCCGCGTCCGAGAGCGCACCGGCCTGATGCAGTTCGCTCAGCTTCGTCAACTCGGCCACCACATCGACCCCACCCGAGGGGGCGGGCGGTGGCGGTGGTGGAGCGTACACGGGTGCCTGTTGTTCGGCGTAGGCCTGCTGCTCGGCCGCGCGCCTGCGGCCTCGGTTGTTGACGGCATTGGACGTGGCTGTCGCTGTACCCGAGATGACCGCGGTGCGCGCCACCGTGCCGAGCAGTCCCGGCCGCCCGATGCGACCTCTCCGAAGTGGCATGTGGATCCTCTCCTACGACGTGGACGCCGCGGCCACCGCGGCGTCGACAGCCTCGCGTGGCACCTGAACATGCAGGGCCAGTTCGCCGTCTGCAACGCGCACGGCCGCAGCCAGCTCGGTGGCCCAGGTCTGCTCGAAGACCAGCACCACCGCCAGCGTCCCCGGTTCCATCGACGCCCGCACCACGTCGAGGTCGGCGTCGCTGACCAGGTCGATATCGGCGGCCGTGAGGCCCGTCAGACCGATCTGCTCGAGATCGTCGTCGATTTCGCGTGCGGTCACCGCCCCGTCGGTGTCCTTCGACAGCACTACCAGGTCGAGCAACGTCACCAAACCTTTGCCGACGACTTCGGCCAGCGCTTCGGTGATCGTCGCGTCGACCGCGGTGCCGGGAAAGGTGAGCACGAGGAAATCGACCGGTCCCAGATCTGGTGTTGAGCCCATGGCCGAATGATGCGCCGAACCGGACGGGTGCGCCTCACCCGAACCGGGTGAATCGCGGGCCCGCATCCGACGATCTCATCCGGAAAGTGTGAGGCGCCCGGCGCCGGCGAGCGTTTGACTTCATGGCATGGGCTCGGTAATCGGTGATCTGCTTCCGCTGGCTGTCGGTGTGGCGATCTCGCCGATTCCGATCATGGCAGCGATTCTGATGATTCTGTCCAAGAACGCCGGTGGCGCCGCGACGGGCTTCGCGGTGGGCTGGGTCGCGGGCATCGTGCTCGTCGCCACGGCGATCACGTTGATCGCCGGTTCGCTGGACGACCCCGGCGACAGCGAACCCTCGGCGGCGTCGTCGTGGATCAAGATCGCGCTCGGCGTGGCCCTGGTGGTGCTGGCGGTGCGGCAGTGGCGGGCACGCTCGGATACCGCGGTGCCCGGCTGGATGGAGGCCATCGACACCCTCACCCCGGGCAAGGCGACCGGGCTCGGTGCACTGCTGTCGGTGGTGAATCCGAAGAACCTGCTGCTGGGCATCTCGGCCGGTCTGGCGATCGGTTCGGCCGGACTGGGAGCGGGCGAGGCGGCCGCCGCGATCGTGGTGTTCACCCTGCTCGCGTCGATACCGGTGCTCGCGGTGGTGATCGGCTACCGCGTCGCCGCCGACCGGCTGCGCCCGAGCCTGAACAGTCTGCGGGAATGGTTGCATGCCAACAACCACGCGGTGATGGCGATCGTGCTCGCGGTGATGGGGGCCGTGGTCGTCGGCAAGGGGATCGGCGGGCTGTAGGAAGGAATGGCGATGGCGGTGCCGGTCTTCGAATCACTGCGCGGCTACCAGCGTGGCTGGGTGCGGCCCGATGTGATCGCCGGACTCACCGTGTGGGCGGTGCTGGTGCCCGAAGCGCTGGCCTATGCCTCGATCGCCGGCGTACCGCCCGTCGTCGGCCTGTACGCCGCGGTACCCGCACTTGTGCTCTATGCCCTCGCCGGGAGTTCCCGCCACCTGGTGGTCGGCCCGATGTCGGCCACCGCGGCCTTGTCCGCGGCGATCATCGCACCACTGGCCGGCGGTGACAGCGGCCGCTACATCGCGTTGACCGCGGCACTGGCCATCGCCACCGGCCTCGTGGGACTGCTCGCCGGCCTGATCCGGCTCGGGTTCATCGCCGCTTTCATCTCCGAGCCCGTGCTCAAGGGGTTCATCGTCGGGCTCGCGCTCGTCATCATCATCGGCCAGGTACCCGAACTGCTCGGCGTGGACGGGCACGAGGGCAATTTCTTCGGACAGGCGTGGGGCGTGCTCGCGAACCTCGGTGAAATGAATTGGCGCACAACCACTGTCGGTCTGCTCAGCCTGGCCTTGGTGCTGGCGATGCGGCGCTGGTTGCCGTTCGTTCCCGGCGCGCTGCTGGCAGTGTTCTTCGGTATCGCCGCGGTGCAGCTGTTCGGTCTCGACGATGAAGGGGTGGCCATCGTCGGCCACATCGATGCGGGACTGCCCGCACTCGGCCTGCCGTCCGGGCTCGACCCGCACGATTACCTCGACCTGCTCGGACCCGCCGTCGCCGTGGTGCTGATCGGTTTCGCCGAAGGCTTGGGCGCGGCGAAGACCTATGCGGCCAAAGCGAACTATTCGATCGACCCCAACCGGGAACTGATCGGATTGGGGGCGGCGAACCTCGGTTCCGGGCTCAGCTCGGGCATGGTGGTCAACGGCAGCCTGTCCAAAACCGCCGTCAACGGTGGGGCGGGCGCCAGAACCCAGCTCAGCGGCCTGGTCGTGGCCGCGCTCACCGTGCTCACCCTGCTGTTTCTCACCGGCCTGTTCGAGCAGCTGCCCGAGGCGACGCTGGCCGCAGTGGTGATCGCCGCCGTGATCGAACTCGTCGACTTCACCGCGCTGCGCCGGTTGTACGGGGTGTGGACCCAGTTGCTGGGCAGTATCTACGGTCGTGCGGCGCGCGCCGACTTCCTCGGCGCCCTCGCCGCACTGCTCGGTGTGCTGTTGTTCGACACCCTGCCCGGCCTGCTCATCGGCATCGGTGTCGCCATGCTGCTGCTGGTCTACCGCACTTCCCAGCCGCACATCGCCGCGCTCGGCGAACAAGGTCCCGTCTGGGTCGACCGGGTTCGCCACCCGGCGGCGCGGGCCCGCCCCGACCTGCTCGTGGTGCGCGTCGAGGCCGGACTGTTCTTCGCCAACGCCGACTACGTCGAGCAACACATCAAGAGCCTGTGCACGGACGCGACCCGGCTGGTCGTGCTCGACGCGGAAACCTCCCCCTCGCTCGATGTCACCGCCGCCGCCATGCTCCTCGATCTGCGCACCGCGCTCGCGCGCGAACGGATCGACTTCCGGATCGCGCGCTCGGTCGCCCAGTTCGGCGACGAACTCGGCTCGGCCCAGACCGGTGACGCCCGGATCGGCATATATCCCACGGTGGCCGCGGCCGCCGCCGACCTGCCCGAATACCCGCCCACCCCTTCGTGATCATGTTCGACCGAGAATAAGGAGTACTGATGAACGGCATCATCGTCGCGGTGGTCGGCGCGCTGTTGTGCTTCTACGGAATCCGTTCGGTGCACCTGGGCATCATGGCGATCGGCTTCGGCCTGGGCTGGCTGATCGCCGACCTGTTCAACGCCTCGTTCTGGTGGCTGCTGCTGATCGCCCTGATCGGCGCCGTCTCGGCCTGGGTGGTGACCTCACTGATCTTTCGCTTCGCGTCCTATTTCATCGGTGGTCTCACCGGCGCGATGATCGGCACCAAACTGGCGATGGTCCTGCAGCCCGGCGACAAGAACTGGGCACTGAGCATGATCGTGGCGCTGGCGGTCTGCGTGGCAGGCGCCTTTCTCGCCCAGAAGTTCCGCGCCCGCGCCCTGCTGTGGTTGACCTCGATCGGCGGCGCGAGCATGGTCCTCAGCGGCCTCGGCCGCATGAGCGATTCGCTGAGCTTTCTGCGCGACCCCGAACCCGGCTGGCAACAAGTCACCGCGACCCTGGCCTGGATCGGGCTCTCGGTACTCGGCTGGATCACCCAACGTCATCTGTTCGCCGAGAAACTCGGCATCGAACACCTCGCCGGTGACGACAAGATAGACCAGAGCAAACGCAACGGTGGTTGGCCCGCGGGCTGAAACCGTGCCGCGGCACCTCGCCGGCCGAGCGGACGGTGTTGTCCGTTTCCCGCCGGACGCGCCACCCCGGAATTTCTAACGTCAGTGCAATGGAAACTGAGCGCATCCCGGAGGTTCCGAGCGCGGTACTGCCGGTGTCGGTCGTGTGGTTCATGGCGGTGGCGGCCGCATTCGCCACCGCGAGTGTCTATCTGCTGCACCCGGCTGTCGCCGAGGTCGCCGCTTCGCTGGACACCTCGGCGGCGGTGATCGGCACCGCGCTGGCCTGCGGGCCCATCGGCTACCTGGCGGGGCTGGTGTTGCTGGTACCCCTGGTGGACCTGTTCGCGCCACGGACCGTGGTGGCGGCGCAATTTCTGGTACTGGCACTGGCCTCGGCTGCCGGGGCGGTCGCGAATTCGCCGTGGGTACTGGCACTGGTGATCGCGGTCGTAGGGGCCGGATCGGCCGTCGGTGCCCAATTGAGCTCGGTGGCAGGGCGGTTCGCCGGACCGCGCCGGCAGGCCACCGTCCTGGGGATCGTGACCGCGGGGATATCGGCTGGAATCCTCGGGGGCCGCATCGTCGGTGGCTGGCTCACCGAGATGATCGGTTGGCGTGCGACGCTCGTGGTCTTCGTGGTGCCCTGTATCGCGGCGGCGGTGATGTCGTTGTCCGTGCTACCGGCGATCCGCGGACGAACCGATGCCGGGTATCTGGATACGGTGCGTGGGATTCCCGGGCTCTTCACCCGGTTCGCGGTGCTGCGCTGGGCGTCGGCGCGTGGAGCGCTGTGGTTCTTCGCGTTCTGCGCGCTCTGGGCGGGTCTCGCGGTGGCGCTGTCGCAGCCCCCGTACTCGTATTCCCCCGACCGGATCGGTCTGTACGCCTGCGCCGGGTTGGCCGGTGTCGTCGCGACGCGGATCGCCGGCAGCTGGACCGATCGGGTCGGACCGAAGAAGGTGATCCTGGTCGGGCTCGCCCTCGCCCTGGTTTCGGTGGCGGTCTCGGCGCACGCTCTGTCGAACCTCGCGGTGACACTGATCTGTCTCGGTCTCTTCGACGCCGGACTGTTCGCGGCGCAAGTCGCCAACCAGAGCACGATTCTGGCGATCGACCCGTCCGCACCGGCCCGCTTCAACGGGGCCTACATGTCTGTCTACTTCGTCGGAGGCAGTCTGGGTACCGCGTTCGGGGCTGCGGCGATCGGCTGGTTCGGTTGGTCCGGTCTGGTCGCCGCCACCGCGGTGGCCCTGGGCGCGGCAGGTGTGCTCACCCTGGCCGTCGGCGCACGGGATGTCAGCGCCGGAACTGTTGCTGCCCGCGTCCCGCAGTGAGACCTGGGCACCACACGATTCCGAAAGCGCCCGGTGGGCCGCGCCTGTCACGGTAGCGGTGCGCCGCCCGGAACTACCGCGGCCGGCCACGGGAGGACAGAGATCGTGAAGATTCCACTGGCAATACTGATCGGCGTGGCCACGCTGACCTTGGGCGCGTGCACGGTGCAACCGGCGTCCAGCGAAACCGAGGCTGCGCGAACAGGTTCGGAACTGGACCCGGTTGCCCTGCGATCCGCGCTCGACGCCGTCCACGACGCGGGGATGATCGGTGCGTACCTCGAGGTACGTCAGGACGACCGGGTGTGGAACGGCGCGGCCGGGGTTGCCGACGTCGACTCCGGCGAGCCCATCGGGCCCGACATGGTGCACCGAATCGGCAGCATCACCAAGACATTCGTCGCGGCCGCGATCATGCAGCAGGTCGAGCAGGGACGGATCGGGCTCGACACGTCGATCGGTACGTACCTGCCGCACCTGGTCCCTGGCGCGCGTGGCACCGAGATCACGGTTCGGATGCTGCTCAACAACACCAGCGGGCTGGCCGAGCACCTGCCGTACTCGTTCCCTTCCCTCGCCGCCTTTTTCGGCGGCGCGCACTTGTCGTCGCAGAGCTTGGACGAGCACCGGTTCACCCAGTTCGACCCGATCGAGTTGATCGAAATGGGCGTCAGCGCACCCGCCACCGGGGAGCCCGGATCGACTCCCGGCGTGTACTCCAACACCAACTATCTGCTGCTGGCCCAACTGCTCGAGCAGGTGACCGGAACAGCGTTCGAAACCTATGTCACCGAGAACGTGATCGAGCGCGCCGGACTCGAGCACACCGCGTTCCCGACCGAGCCGACCCTGTCAGCTCCGCACCCGCGCATGTACGAGGCGCTGTTCGGAGTACTCGATCCGCCGCGCGACTACAGCGTCTACAACATGTCCTGGGCAATGGCCGGCGCCGGCCTCGTCTCGACCATGTCCGACCTGAACCGCTTCTACCGCATGCTGCTCGACGGGCAGATCGTGAGCCCCGAGTCGTTGGCGCAGATGCAGCGCACCGTGCCGGTGATCGCCCTGGACGGCACACAGATCGAGTACGGCCTCGGCCTGCACAAGGTGCGGTCGCCGGGCGGCGAAGTCTTCTGGGGCCACGACGGAAGCGTCTTCGGTGCCCAAGCGCTGTCGCTGACCAGCGCCGACGGCACACGTCAGCTGTCGGTCGCGCTGAACCTCGTGCGCTGGAACGAGATGGGCGCCGATGGCAAGCCGAAGCCACACCCCATCGACGACGCCCTCACGGACCTGTACCAGGTCGCGATGGGCGAGAAGTGATCCCCTTCAGCGAAGCTATGGAGGCGCCCGGCTTGTCACCCGAGCGTTGGTGCCGACGACACGGAGATGGCGTGCCCGGACTCGGTCGCCGAAGTCGCGTAACGCAATTCGCGCGTCACTGAGCATTGGAGTGCAACGTTTCGGGCCCGGCGAGCGATGCGATGCTCATGCAGGCGATGACAACACAGGTCGATGAGCAGCAGCAAACAGCCGGGTTCGGTGCGTTCACCGTGGTGGATGTCGAGACTTCCGGGCTACGGCCGCACCAACATCGAGTGCTGTCCGTCGCTGCGGTGACACTGGACGGCATCGGTCGGGTGACGCGGGAGTTCCACACCCTGGTCGACCCGGGGTGTGATCCGGGCCCAGTGCACATCCACGGGCTCACCGCGGAGGTGCTGCGAGGTTCGCCCCAGTTCGGCCAGGTACGCGACCAACTCACGACGATGCTGGACGGCCGGGTGATGGTGGCGCACAATGCGTTGTTCGACTACGGGTTCTTGCTCCAGGAGTTCACCCGAGCTGGGGGATCCAGGCTGTGCACGTTGGCACTGGCCCGCCGCATCGCCCTGCCGACCCCGGACTACAAGCTGAGCACCCTTGCGACGTATTACGGGGTACCGCAACAGAAAGCGCACGATGCTCTCGACGACACCCGTGTACTCGCGAATGTTCTTCGGGCGTTGGTCGCCGATGCGGCCCATCTCGGCATCACACCACCCCTGCTCGACTGCTCACCCGAGTCGGCCAGGCCGACACAATCCAAATGGCCTGTCGAACGACGTGTCCCGAAGCAGCCGTGCCGCTTCGCCTACCCGGGGAAGCTCTCGGCGGCGGGCTCCCTTCGGCAGGGGATGAAGGTGGCGCTGACCGGCGAAACTCGTCTCGAACGGGACGTACTGGTCGCGCGTGCCGAGGCTGCGGGACTGGAAATCACCAGCATGGTCAGCAATCGGACCAGTGTGCTGGTCACCAATAGCGTGGTGGCGGGTACGAGCAAGGCACGCAAGGCCTTCGAGTTGGGTACACCCGTGATCGACGAGGCGCGGTTCGTTGCGCTGCTCGAGGCCGTCGAACCCGGAAATCCGAAAGAGTCTGCGGTGTCCAAGGGCCCGGCGCCACGGCGAGCTGTGCCACCCACCGCGGCGGTGTCGGGGCCGCTGGCCGGGCGGCGAGTTCTGGTGCTGGGCGGAGTCCACGGCCAAGCTTCGGCGGCGCGCTCGCGGGTCGTCGAACTCGGCGGTTCGGCGGCGGTCAACCTCTCGGCGTCGGTGACTGATGTGCTCGTGCTGACAGGTGGCGAATCCGACCGCCGCGCGAAGAAGGCTCGCGAACTGGCACGGGCGGTGCACGGACCAGAGCTGCTGGATCAGGGCGCGAGCACGCCCGCAGCGAAAGCGGAACGAGGCCGAGTTGGGAGCCCTGCGGAGCCGACGGTGTTGTCGCGGGGGCAGGTGATCGACCTACCGATTGCCGATGGCGGCACCACGTGGACCCTGCGGGCAACCTGGAGCCAACACAGCGCACCGACCGTTGATCTCGTCGCGTTCCTGCTGGACGGCGACGAGCAAGTCGATGACTCCGGCGACTTCGTGTTCTACAACCAGCCAACAGCGCAGGGCGCCGCGCTTTCCGAGGACGGCCCGAACGAGCAGTCGATCACAGTGGTCCTCGATGACCTGCCCGAGCATTGCACCCGCATCGTCTTCGCCGCCGCTGTCGACGGCGCCGGTCTCACCTTTGGCGCCGTCGGCGCGATCGAACTGGACTTCGCCTCCGGCACAGAATCCAGTGCCGCGGTGCGTTCCACGCTCGATGCCGCAACCGTGGAACGTACGCTGCTGCTGGCGGAACTGTATTTGCGTGGCGAAGACTGGCGCTTGCGCGTGGTAGGCCAGGGTTACGAGACCGATCTCGGTGCGCTGGCCAGCGGGTACGGGGTCGGGGTCGGCCAGTGACTCGACTGTCGGCGGCCGGGTTGGTCGGTGTGATCAGGTGGTGCGCCGGCCGGTGAGGGCGCTCAGGTCTATGGTGAGTGGGAATGGTTCGCTCATGTGCACCGTGCCGGTGGCGCGCGGCGTGATTCGGTAGCCGCCGGTGTCGTCGAGGGTGTAGATCGTGAGGCCGACCGATTCGATGTCGATGAGGTCGATCACCCAGTAGTGGGCGATGCGATTTGCGGCGTACTCGCCTGCCTTGATGGAGTAGTCACGGACCGCGGACTCGCCGGAGGACGCGACCTCGACGGCGAGCGCGATCTGATCGCTGCGAATTCGAAGTTGGTCGTCGATGTCGGCGGGTCCGACCACCACGTCCGGCACACGACGGGGGGATCGGCCGTTGAGCTCGGCCTCGATTTCCGCGAACGCCTCCCACTGTTCCGGAAGTTGGCTGTCCAACTGCATGAGCAATCGCTTGATCGCGCGACTGTGCGGTGGCGCCGGGCGAGCGTTCACGAGCAAGAGTCCGTTCTCGATCTCGTAGCGTTGGCTGGTGTCGGTCGGCAGAGCATCGAACTCGGCGACGGTGATCGGTCGCCCGCGCGGGCTCGGCGCCATCTCCACCGTCATCCTCAGCCTCCGCATGCTCGTCCACTGCGTCCTGGTGTCATTATCGCACGTCGAGCCGGTGGGGTCGCCTGCCCTCGAGGAGTGCACGAGGTGGCCGCCCGGGTTCGCGCGCTGATCTTCGGTGGCATGACCGCCCCCGCACTCGGGTCGGGGCAGAGCAGGCGGGTCGGCTTCATGGGGAGTGAATGGGTGTTGGTTGCACCGTGCCGACCCGCCTGCACCTCATTCGTCGTCGGCAGCGGGATGGATCGGGCCGTTGTCGAAACGGCCGGGATCGACTCCGGGTGTCAGGCTCGGAAGCGGTCGGCAACCATCTCCTCGGTCAGGCCGTAGTCGGCGAGGGCGTACTGGTGGGTGGGTTTGCGCGCGCCGGTGCGGCTTTCGGTGTCGAGGGCGGTGATGGCGGTGCGGGCTTCGGGGGTCAGGTCGGTGCCGATGTGGGAGTAGATGCGTTCGACTACACGCAGGGGATCGGTACGCAGGTCGTCGAAGTCGACGTCGAGGAAGGTGGCTTCGGGATGGCGGGCTCGGGATGCGGCGAACTCGGTGAGACCACGCGACCACAGGTCGAGTTGGGTGCGGCCGATGGTTTCGCCGGTGAAGACAGTGGACCAGCCGCGGGTGGCGTGCTCGTTGAGGCTGCAGACCGAGGGGATCACCGTGGCCGGGTCGCGGTGGGTCTGGATGACCACCGCATCGGGGTAGACGGCGAGCAGGGCATCGAGGCAGAAGAGGTGGCTGGGGTTCTTGAGGACCCAGCGGCGCGCGTCGTTCATGCCGATCAGCTGCAGGTTGCGGCGGTGACGGGCGTAGGCCGGGGTCCAGTCCTGGTCGGCGAGCCACCGCGAATAGGTGGGCAGGTAGGCCAAACATTCGTAGGAGCGCGAGACGAGCGACTGCCGGAGCAACTGCCAGCATTCCTCCACGTCGGCGGCGCTCATGTAGTGCAGGCCCATGAATTCGGGGTTGCGCACCTGGTGTTGGCGCAGGCCCGCGTCGATCTGCTGGTAGGCGGGGTTGTCCGGCCAACTCTCCTGTGGCGGGCGGGGTTGCGGGAAGTCGGTGAGCCACATCTCGAGGCCCTGGTTGGCGGGGTCGGCCGCCAGCAGACGGTGCAGGGCGGTGGTGCCGGTGCGGGGCAGTCCGGTCACGAAAATCGGTCGGGTGACGGGAGTTTCGCTGTACTCCGGGTTGGCCGCCCACGCCGCTTCGCTGAGGGCCCGAGCGATCAGCGCGCCGCGCAGGAAGAATCGCGACATCTTGGAGCCGAGCTCGGTGAGCCCGGCTTCTTCGCGATAGGAGTCGAGCAACACCTGGAGGGCTTCGGTGTAGTCGTCGGGCCCGAAATCGGTGAGGCCGGTGAGTTTGGTGGCCGAGGCGTGCAGGTCGGCGACGGTGCCGACATCGGTGCGGATCATCGGGGAAAGCTCCTGCTCAGTTGTGGTATTCGCCGCAGTTGACGTCGAGGGTCTGGCCGGTGATCGCGCTCGACCACGGGGAAGCGAGAAACACCACGGCACGGGCGATCTCGTCGGGTTCGGGCAGGCGCTTCAGGTCGGACCTGGCGGCGGTCTGCTCGTACACCTGGTCGGCGGTGATGCCGTATTTCTTCGCGATCTCCCCGAAGTACCACTTCAGCTGATCGCTCCAGATGTATCCGGGCAGCACACTGTTCACCCGGACCCCCTTGCCGCCGAGCTCGGTGGCCAGCGTCTGTGACATGGCCAGCAGTGCCGCCTTGGTGAGTTTGTAACTGCCGTACCGGGGTTCGCTGTGGCGCACGACCGCCGAATTGATCATCACCACAGCACCCGCGGAATCGGTGAGGGCGGGGGTGAAGGCCTGGGTCACCCGCAAACCGCCCAGCACGGTGAGGTCGACACCGGCCCGGATGTGGTCGAAATCGGTGCGTTCCAGCGGCTTCATCGACGGCACGGAGAAGGCGTTGTTCACCAGGGCGTCGACCCGGCCGAAGGTTTCGACGGTCCGCGTCACGAGATTGCCGACCGCTGCGTCGTCGGTGATATCGGTGGGCACGCTCAGCGTGACACCACCCACCGCCTCGATCTCGGCCGCGACTTCGTGCAACCGTGATTCGGTGCGCGCGGCCAGTACCACCGTCGCGCCCGCGGCCGCTGCCGCCAGGCAGATCGATCGACCCAAGCCGGGGCCGACTCCGGAGACCACGACAACTTTTCCGTCCAGCAGTGCCCCGCTCATCCGAGCATCCTCTCTGCGAATGCCCGCTGCCGGGCGGCGATCCGGTCACGCCATCCGGCGGCGTCGATCCGGTTGTGTTCGTAGTGGCGAAGGTGCTCGCCCACCTCGTCGAAGGCCACCAGTTCCGCGGTGGGCCCGTCGGCCGCGGTCATCGGCCGGTCGGTGCGCTGCCACCGGAACTGCAGGATCCCGCGGGTGCGCCCGGTCGTCTCGATCCAGTTCGTGATGCCGGGATCGCGTCTGCTGACCACCATGCGGATCATCCCGTCCGGGTCCACCTGTGCCTGTGTGTGGTTGAGGCTCGTCTGGTGGTTGACGTAGTCCAGCGAGATGTACCAGAGGCTGCCCAGCTGGAAACCCTGATACGGCGCATCGGATTTCGGGACGGTGATCACCAGCGCCTGATCGTCGGCGAGATCGAAATGCCCGACCGAGGAGTACTGGGTGCTGAGCCCGCCCGGAGTCAGGCGGGGCGCGGTGAGGGTGTTCACCGGCAGGTCCAGATAGAACCACTTCGGGAAGTTGAACCAGGTGTGCACCCTGGTCAGCAGCATGTTCCCGGCCGCCCGGTACCGTTTGCGCAGGCGCGCGAGGTCCGGTTCCGCCGGGGCGGTCCCGATGGTGTCGACCCGCTCGATCCGGATCGAGCCCTTACGCTCGGTCCAGTCGCTGTAGACCTCGCGCACCGCCAGCATGGACGCACCAGCGCCCAGCGGGAAATAGTCCTCGGGGGCATCCGGTTTCGGCGGACCGAACCGGATCGAGAAGCTGCCGTCCGGGGCGATCGGAATCCGCCGGTCGTCGAACGCGTCGGCGCCACCCGGCACGTCGGTGGCGGTGTAGTCGCCTTTGAGTACCTGGAAACTGAGGTCGACGGTACTGCCACGTACGCCACGCACGACGTACTCGGCCGTGGGCTCGATGTTGGCGTGGTAGTAGAGGGTGTCGGGGTTGTCCAGGCCCATCTTGGCGTAAGGCCCGGTGGAGGAGACGAAACAGGGATGCGAGGTGCCGTGGACGCCGGAAAGACGCAGGCACGCCGCGGTACTGGCGGCCAGATAGTCGTAGCCCTCGGCCAGGTCGAGGTCGCTGCGGACGAATTCCGCCCCGGCGATGAGGGTTTCGGCCTGGGCCACCGCGGCGAGGAACGGTGCGGTCATGGCTTCCGGTGGGGAACTGCTACCGGTTTCGGCGGCGGTGCTGGAGTGGGTCAACGGTCTGTGATTCCTAGCGCTCGAAGGATATGGGCGGCGATCTCGGTGGGAGAGCCGAGATCAGGAGTGATGACGAGGTCGGGTCGTTCGGGTCGCTCGTAGGGTGAGCCGATGCCGGTGAATCCGGGGAGCTCACCGGCCCGGGCCTTGGCGTAGAGGCCTTTCGGGTCGCGCCGTTCGCATTCGGGCAGCGGGGTGTCGACGAAGACCTCGTGGAAGGGCAGCTCCCGCGCGGCGTGGGTGTCGCGGGCAGCGCCGCGTTGGTCGGCGAACGGGCTGATCACCGACACCACCGCCACCGACCCGGAATCGGCGAACAGCGCGGCGACCTCGGCGACGCGGCGCACGTTCTCGTCCCGGTCGGCGGGGGAGAAGCCGAGGCCGGCGTTGAGCCCGTGGCGCAGGTTGTCGCCGTCGAGCAGGTAGGCGGGTCGCCCGGCCTCGACGAGCAGGCGTTCGAGTTCGACCGCGATGCTCGACTTCCCGGAGCCGGACAGACCGGTGAGCCAGATCGTGGCGCCGAGGTGGGTGCGTTCGGCGCGTCCCACCGCCGAGCGATGCCAGGCCACCGTGCCCGGCTGAGCGAGGTGCGCTGTGCCCGGTGGGTGCCGGCCGTCGTCGTCCGCCGTCGTGGATTCGCGACCGGTCACCATGCCCGCCGCGACCGTCTCGTCGGTGGCCGGGTCGATCAGGATGAAGCTGCCCGTGCGGCGGTTGTCCCGATAGGTGTCCGACATCAACGGGTGACGGCTGCGCAGCCGCACCCGCGCGATGTCGTTGAGCGACAGTGATCGCACTCCCTCGACCCGGTGCAGTGAGTTGATGTCGAGGCGGTAGTCGATCGCCGTGACATCCACCGACGCGGTCTGCGCGGCGGTACGCACCAGCAGTCGCGCGCCGACCCGCAGCGGGGTGGTCTCGGAGAACCAGCACACCATCGCGTCGAGGTCGGTGTCCTGATGGGGGCGATTGCCGGGGCGGGCCAGGAGGTCGCCGCGACCCACATCGAGGTCGTCGTCGAGGGTCAGCGAGATCGCCATGCCGGTGAACGCCTCGTCGACCTTGCCGCCGCCCGGACCCCAGATCTGGCTGACCCTGGTGGTGCGCCCGGCCGGCAGCACCACCACCTCGTCACCGGGTTTGAAAATGCCCCCGGCCACGGTGCCGGCGTAGCTGCGGTGCGCGGGGGCATCCTGCTGGGCGCGGATCACGTACTGGATCGGTAGCCGGGCGTCGATCAGATTACGGTCCGAGGCGATGTGCACATCCTCGAGATGACGCAGCAGCGGCGGGCCCGGGTACCAGTCCATCTGGGTCGACCCGTCGACCACATTGTCACCGTGCAGCGCCGAGACCGGGACGAAGCTGAGATCGCCGACGGTCAGTTTGGCGGCGAAGGCCCCGAAGTCGGCGCGGATCTCCTCGAAGCGGTCCTGCGACCAGCCGACCAGGTCCATCTTGTTCACACACACCACCAGATGCGGCACGCCCAGCAGTGTCGCGAGGAAGGCATGCCTGCGGGTCTGCTCGCACACCCCGGTGCGGGCGTCGACCAGGATCATCGCGAGATCGGCCGTGGACGCGCCGGTCACCATGTTGCGGGTGTACTGCACATGCCCCGGTGTGTCGGCGATGATGAACTTGCGGCGGGGAGTGGTCACGTAGCGGTAGGCGACGTCGATGGTGATGCCCTGCTCGCGTTCGGCGCGCAGACCGTCGGTGACCAGCGCCAGATCGGTGGCTGTGGCGCCCCGTGCGGTGCTGAGGCGCTCGACGGCGGCGAGCTGGTCGTCGAACAGGGACTTCGAGTCGTAGAGCAGCCGGCCGATCAGCGTGGATTTACCGTCGTCCACACTGCCCGCGGTGGCCAGGCGTAACAGGTTGCGGCGCATCAGAAGTAGCCCTCTCGCTTGCGATCTTCCATGCCGGTTTCCGAGATCCGGTCGTCGGCGCGGGTGGCGCCGCGCTCGGTGAGCCGGGTGGCCGCGACCTCGACGATCACCTTCGCCGGGGTGTCAGCGGTGCTCTCCACGCAGCCGGTGCAGGTCGCGTCGCCGACGGTGCGGAAGCGCACGGTCGTCTCGAAGACCCGCTCACCGGGCGCGGGGGAGACGAAGCGCGTGGCCGAGAGCAGCATCGCGTCACGCTCGACGACTCGGCGCCGATGCGCGTAGTACAGGCTCGGCAGTTCGACGGCCTCGCGGTCGATGTACTCCCAGATGTCGAGTTCGGTCCAGTTCGACAGCGGGAACACCCGGATGTGTTCACCGGCTCGATGCCGCCCGTTGTAGAGGTTCCACACCTCGGGGCGCTGCGCGCGCGGGTCCCATTCGCCGAAACGGTTGCGGAAACTGAACACCCGCTCCTTGGCGCGCGCTTTCTCCTCGTCCCGCCGGGCACCACCGAAGACGGCGTCGAATCGGTGCTCGCCGATGGCGCGCAGCAATGTGGTGGTCTGCAACGGGTTGCGCGTCCCGCCGGGGCGTTCCACGGCCCGGCCCGCGTCGATGTCGTCCTGCACGTGCGCGATCAGCAGGCGAGCGCCGGTGCGGTCGGCGGTGTGGTCGCGGAAGGCGATCACTTCGTCGAAATTGTGGCCGGTGTCCACGTGCAGCAGCGGAAACGGCAGGGGCGCGGGCCAGAACGCCTGTCGCGCCAGATGTAGCAGCACCGCCGAGTCCTTCCCACCGGAGAACAGCAGTACCGGTCGTTCGAAGGTGGCGGCCACCTCTCGGAAGATGTGCACCGACTCGGCCTCCAGCGCGGCCAGGTGCGACAGCTCGTATCCCGTGTGCATAGTCACTCACTTCGTTCCCGGGCTCCCTCGGACATCCCGCCCGGGTTGCGTTGTCGAATATTCGACGCTATTGTTCGGTATTGTGACACCGACGATAGGCCGGGCCGCGCGCACCGGTCAAGAGGCGATGCCGAATCCGGCGCGCGAGGACGCCGGCACCGCGTCACCACCGACGCAGCGGGTGGTGCAGGTGCTCGAACTGCTGTCTCGGCACGCCACCGAGCGACTCTCGTTGGCCCGCATCGTGCGCGAAGCCGGGCTTTCCCGAGCCACCGCCCATGCGGTACTCACCCAGCTCACCGCCGACGGCTGGACCGCGCGCGACGCGGAAGGCTGCTACGGCATCGGGTTGCGCCTGCTCACCGTCGCGCGCCGCGCCGAAGCCGCGTTCCCCCTGCGCCGCACCGCGATCACGCATCTGCGCGCCTTGTCGGAACACACCGGCACCCCCGTGTTCCTCGCCGAACGCGACGGCGACAGCATCGTGGTCACCGAAGTCGTCGGCGACCCGTCCGCCGGCTGGATCCGCCCCGGCCGTCGCCTCCCGCTCGCGCCACCCGTCTGCCGCGAATTCATCGCCTGGACTTCGGAACCCGAACGCCAGGAATGGCTTTCGACCGCCGACCCGGCCCACCGGGACCGCCTCACCCACGTCCTGGCCGAAATCCGCGCCCGCGGCTACTCGGTGGAACGCCTGGCCGACGACTCCACCCCCGTACTCGAAGCCCTGGCCGCCCTCCGCGATTCGCCGGTCACCTCCGCCTTGCGCACCCAACTGAGCTCGGCCATCACCGAACTCATCACCATCGACTACCTCCCCGACGAACTGGGCCCCGAGAACGCCGTCGTCACCGTCGCCGCACCCATCCGCGACACCGACGGCGCCGTGATCGCCTCGGTCGTCACCTGCCCCGACACCCGCCTGTCGACCACCGAACTCAGCAACCTCGGCACCGCGACGGTCGCTGCCGCGCAACGGATCACCGAGGGCGATCCCGGCGACTGATCTGGCGGCCTGAAGACACGAAAGTGTCTGGCCTGGCGTGCCTGACGGGCACCCGGCCGCGCGGATGGTGGAATTTCCGGATGCGCCTTTCGAACGGGACGGTCGCGTGTATCGCGGCGATGGTCATGGCACTGCCCGCGTTCGTCGCGGGTCCGGCGGCGGGTACGGCGGTGGTCGACACTGCCTGCGGGTCGACGCTGTCGGCTACCGACATCGCCGAGATCGTGGAGTTGTCGGACACTTCGGCGATCAGCGGGGACGACGGCCTGGCTCGGCTCGAGAATGCGGTGGACCGGCACCGCCGGATCACCGGCATCCTGGTCGAGCACCGGGACCTGCGTGGGTTGTTCGCGATCGGACTCGACGCCGTCGAGCAGACCGCGGTGATGCCGTTGCAGCGCGACCCCACGGCGTTCGCCGACCGGGAATACGCGCACGCGATCAGCCTGGAGCTGCTGCGCAGATTCCTCGACAACCTGCACGCCGAGTTCACCGGTGGGGTGGCCGAACCGCAGTGGGAGCACTATTTCGCGCTGGCGCAGGATTGCGGTGCGTCTCGGGCGCGCACCGCGATGGCGGGCTACAACGCGCATCTGACCGTCGACCTGTCGTATTCGGTCGCCGCCGTGGGCAGCCGGCCCGAGGACGCCCCGGACTATTTCCGGATCGTCGCCGCGATCGCCTCGGTCGGTGACGTGATCATCGACCGGACCAAGGCCGTCTACGGTGCCGATCTCGGACCGCTGTGGCGTTTCTACTTCGTCGGCGAGGGACTGGATCAACTGTTCGGCGCGGGTGTGGCGACCGAGCAGATGCTCATCGCCGCCGATCTCGCCGCCAACATCGTCATCTTCAGCAACGGCCTGGCCCTACAGGACCCCGCGCTGGCGCCGGCGGTGCGCGCCGAGATCGCGGCGCTGTGGCAAGCCGCCGACCTGGCCTTCGAGGCGTTGGCGCAGATCAACGCACTCTGACAACTCGGCCCCGGCCTCGCGGTGTGATTCCGCGGGACCGGGGCCGAGTTGTCAGTGGGTTGATCAGCCCGCGGTCTTCTCCGCGCCACGGATCTCCACGATCGGCAGGATCAGCGCGGCCGGTGCGCCCTCGGGCACGACCGGCTGCTTCGGGGCGACCGGCTGGATGCGGGCGTACCCGGCGCTCTGCTCGGGCCGGGTGTCGACCCCGCCCTTGTTGGGCCAGTAGGCCGCGGCCCGCTCGGCCTGGGCGGTGATGGTGAGCGACGGGTTCACCCCGAGGTTCGCCGACACCGCGGCGCCGTCGACGACGCTGAGCGTCGGGTAGCCGAAAACGCGGTGGTAGGCGTCGATCACGCCATGCTCGCGGTCGGCGCCGATCGCCGCACCACCGAGGAAGTGCGCTGTCATCGGCACATTGAAAACATCACCCCAGGTGCCGCCCGCGACTCCGCCGATCTGCTCGGCCACCCGCCGGGTGACATCGTTGCCCGCCGGGATCCAGGTGGGGTTGGGCTGGCCGTGGCCCTGCTTGGAGGTGAGTTTGCGGCCGAACAGCCCGCGTTTGGTGTAGGTGGTGATCGAGTTGTCCAGGTGCTGCATGACCAGTGAGATGATGGTGCGCTCACTCCAGTTCTTCACGCTCATGAAGCGGAAGAACGTCAGTGGGTTGGCCAGTACCAGCCCGAGGAACCGCAGCCAGCGCGGGATCCGGCCACCGCCGTCGACCATGAGGGTCTGCAGCATGCCCATCGAGTTGGAACCCTTGCCGTAGCGGACCGGCTCCACATGGGTGTCGGGGGTGGGGTGGATCGAGGAGGTGATCGCCACGCCCTTGGTGAAGTCCTGGCCGGGGGCGAGGGTCTTGGTCGCAGCGCCGACGATGGACTCGGAATTGGTGCGGGTGAGCAGGCCGAGCTGGTCGGAGATCTTCGGCAGCGCACCTTCGTCGCGCATCGCGTGCAACAGCTTCTGGGTGCCGAGGGTGCCGGCGGCGAGCACCACGTGCCCGGCGGTGAACGTCTTGGGTGCCTTGCGCACCCAGGCGCCGGTGCGTTCGGTCGACACGTCCCAGCTGCCGTCGGGCAGCGGCCGCAGTGCCGACACCGTGGTCATCGGAATGACCTGCGCCCCGGCCTGTTCGGCGAGGTAGAGGTAGTTCTTGACGAGGGTGTTCTTCGCGCCGAACTTGCAGCCGACCATGCAGTCGCCACATTCCACGCACCCGGTGCGCTCCGGGCCCGCCCCGCCGAAGTAGGGGTCGGCGACGGTCTTGCCGGGCTCGCCGAAGAACACGCCGACGGGCGTCTGCACGAAGGTGTCGCCCACGCCCATGTCCTCGGCGACGGACTTGAAGATCTCGTCGGCGGGGGTCATGTGCGGGTTCTGCACCACGCCGAGCATTTTCTTGGCCCGCTCGTAGTACGGGGTCAGTTCGGCCCGCCAGTCGGTGATGTCGCGCCACTGCGCGTCCTGGAAGAACGGCTCCGGCGGCACGTAGAGGGTGTTGGCGTAGTTCAGTGAGCCGCCACCGACACCGGCGCCGCCCAGGATCAGGACGTCGCGCAGCGGGTGGATGCGCTGGATGCCGTAGCAGCCGAGCTTGGGTGCCCAGACGAATTTGCGCAGGTCCCAGCTGGTCTTGGGCAGTTCGTCGTCGGCGAATCGGCGGCCCGCCTCGATGATGCCGACCTTGTAGCCCTTCTCGACCAGCCGCAGTGCGGTGACACTGCCACCGAAGCCGGAACCGACGATCAAGACGTCGAAGTCGGTGGTTCGCTCGGACATAGAGGAGCTCCTCGGTCGGTGTCAACAGTGACGCCGGTAACGCTAACGCCGACAGCCAGGGCTGTCAAAGTCCATCGCGACCGCCCCTATGCTGGTCGAGTGCCCCGATACACCCGAGCGGAACTCGCCGACGTCAGTGGCGTCGCGGCGCGCACCATCCGCTACTACCACTCGCTCGGTCTGCTGCCCAAACCCGGCCGGGCCGGCAAGGAAGTGGTCTACGCCGCCGAGCACCTGGACCGGTTACGCGACATCGTTGCCATGCAGGCGCGGGGATTGCGGTTGGACGCGATCCGCGAGGTGTTCGACACCGAACCCCAGGCCGGTGACTGGCGCACCCTGTTCGATCCGCGCGCGAGCCAGCTCGCCGAGCGCTCCACCTGCATCGACGACGCGGAGCTCAGCGCCTTGTTCGGCGACCGCGGCGCCGACGTGCTGGCCGAATTGACCGCGGCCGGCTATCTCGAGCGTCGCGGCGAAAACTGGTATGTGCCCGATCGGCCGATGCTCAAAGCCGCCCTGCTGCTCTACGACGTGGGCGTCGACGTCGCACTGAGTGCGGTGCTGCGCACGCTGGTACGTGCCCGCATCACCGAACTCGCCGAAGAGGTGGTGCGGACCGTCCGCGAGGCCGCGGGCACCGGCTACGGCGGCGAAGGCGTTGGCATCGACACCAGCCGGTTCCGTGACCGGTTGCTCGCCATGGCCTGGGAGGTCGGTGGCGCCACCTTCGCCGCCGAGGTCGAGCGTGCGGCCGACGCCGACGACACGGCCCAGCGCCGCCCACTGCCCGATGCGGTGGGTGGGTGATGATCGACCGATGAGTACCGACCAGCCCGGTCCGCGCGCCAGAGCCCGCGCGCAGACCATCGCCGACATCAAACGCATCGGCCGTGAGCATCTGGCGTCGCAGGGGGCGGCCGCGCTGTCGCTGCGCGCCGTCGCGCGGGAGCTGGGCGTGGTGTCCTCGGCGGTCTACCGGTACGTGCGCAGCCGCGACGAACTGCTGACGATGCTGGTTGTCGACGGATACAACGCGCTCGGTGACGCGGTCGACGCGGCCCTGGTCGACGCTCCCGCCGACCCGGCGACTCGCTTCCGGGTGGCCGCCCGCGCCGTGCGCGCCTGGGCGCTGGCCGAACCCGCCTGGTACGGCTTGCTCTTCGGCACTCCGGTCCCCGGCTACCGCGCCCCGGCCGCGGATACCGTGGCTCCCGGTGTTCGGGTCGTGGCGGCTCTGCTCGCCATCATCGACGACGCCTACCGCGGCGACCGGCTCGCGCCACCGGCGAACCGGTCGGCGGTCTCGGCGCGCACATCTGCCGATTTCGCGGCGATCCGAGCGGAGTTCGGGCTCACGGCACCGGACTGGCTGATCGCCGCCGCCCTCGCCGCCTGGACGGGACTGTTCGGCGCAGTGACCTTCGACGCGTTCGACATGTACGGCCGCGACACCTTCACCGACCGCGCCGAAGTCTTCGAGCTGCAGGTCGAGGGCCTGCTCCGGATGCTCGGATTCGTCCCCGGCGACTAGCCGACGCGGTGTGGTGCTGTGCCCATTTACAGTGGACCGGTCGGTACGGTAGCGATCGAGGTGATTCCGGCGGTATGTCGGGTGAGAAATATGTGAACGCCGCGGGGTGTGGCCAACGAACGGGAGTGCCCGATGAATTCTCGTGAGGAGATCTTGCGCCGGGTCCGGGACGGACTGCTGGACCTGCCCGACGACGAGCGCCGGGTACCCATGCGGCGCTCCTCGAGCCGCGAGACCGCCGATCCGGCCGAACACGCCGCGGTGCTCGCCCGCTTCGCCGAGCGATTGCGTGAGCAGGGTTCGCTGGTGCGCACCGTCGACCTGGCCGGCCTGCCCGCCGCCGTGGCCGATGTGCTCTACGGCCTGAGCGTGCAGTCGGTGCTCGCCGCCGTCGAACCCGGCCCGGCCTGGCTGGATCACTGGGCGGCCGCACCCGGACACCAGGTGGTGCACGGCGGGTCGGGCTCGACGGAGAGCGGTGACGCCGTGGTCCGCGATGCCGTCGCCGGTGACGCGTCGACCGGTTCGCTGGCGCTCGATGTCGAGGGTGGGCCCGCGGTATCGGAGGTGGTGCCGCAGGTGTGTGTGGTCCGCGCCGACCGGGTGTTCGGCTCGCTGCCGGACGCTCTCGATCGGCTCGACCCACGCCGGCCGCTGGTCTGGTTGGGCGGTCCGGGCGACGGTGAGCTGTCGCGCAGGCTGGTCGTTCTGCTCGTGCAGTAGCGGTAGGTCTCGATTCGTACACGCCGGGCCGCAGGGGTTGTCTGGGACTGTAAGTCTCAGTTATTCTCGGGTCAACCAGTGTGACAGCGATAACAGCTGTGGGCACCGGATGTGCAACGAGGAGGCACCGATGACGCTGACCGAATCGAGCCGTGGCGCACTCATCACCGAGGAGTATCGAGAGGCGTTGGCAACCCTGTCCCAGGGATCTGTCGACCGGAATTTCGATCCCTACCTCGACATCGATTGGGATGCCCCCGAGCTCGCTCTGGACCCGAACGACCCGCGCTGGGTCCTTTCCCCGGACGTCGACCCGCTGGGCGCCACACAGTGGTACCAGGACCAGCCACTCGACAAGCAGATCGAGATCGGCAAGTGGCGTACCGCCAATGTGATCAAGGTCGGCGCCGCCTTCGAGAGCGTGCTCATCCGCGGGATGATGCAATACATCAGTAATTAACTAAAGGCCCAGGTCGCGCCGTTTGCCTCGAAATTGGTGACTACCTGGGCTTTTTGGTGTCCAGTGGGTGTTGATCGGTGTTGTCGGTTGTCCTCGGACGGCCCGTAGACGGCCTGGGATCGCTTCCCTGCAACAGGGGCTGGGGTCATACGACCGTCGCGAATTCACCCCTGCGGCAAGTCGGCAACGGATGGCACTTCGCTCCGATCCCGCCGCCACGCCTCCGATTGCTCACCGGTAGCCATACTCAGGTTCCCGCCCCGCGAGCTTATCCCTCCAAGCTAACCACAACCCCAGAATGCCCGCGATCGCGATGGTCACCGCCACCGGAACCGTGACGAACTGGGTCACCAGCTCGCTGTTCACGGCAAGCCAATCCGGGTCGTTGTGAATACCCCAGACCGCGAACCCCACAAACCCCAGCTCCGCCAAACCGCACCCTCCAACCAGGACCGCGGCGGCAACCTGGATAGACCTTCGCGAGCCCCGGAACACCTTCACCAACGTGGCCACACCGAGCCCCCCGAGTACGACCGCCACCAACGTCACAACGACCGCGCCGAAACGCGCCAGGCTCGGGAACAACATGCCCACCGCCATCGCGGCGGCCAGCACCCGCCACGACCACACCGCAGGCCCAAACCAGGACGCCACGTCATCATCAGTGTCAGTGCCGGCGATCCCGTGGATCAGAATCCACCCATAGAGCTCGCAGGCCAACGCCGCCACCACAGTGGAAAGCAGCCGCCACCCAAGTACCGGGGTGTCCTCACCCAAGGCCGTGGGCGGGATCAAAAACCCCACACCGGTCAGCAGCAACGCCGCCGTGAACCGGCGCGTCCCCGCCCTGGACCGCCAAATGCTCAGTCGCGCAATCGCGACAGCTATCGCAAAACACCCAACTACCCACACATGCCGCATCCTAGATACGTGCACGTGGAAGGGGTTCGAAATCGCCACACGGAAGCGTATTTGAGACTATTGTCAGAACCCCAGCGACCGACCGATGTTGCGGACGGTGGGGTTAACACTCGACGCAGTCGGGACAATACCCTGGGCGCGCAGCAACTCTTCCGCTTCGATCATGAAATCGCTTGGCTGACAACTGAATAGAGCCGCGCACTCCCACAAAAACGTTTGAGGAATCGGCTGTCGCCCCTGCTCGAAGTTCGCCAAACGCGCCCGACTGGTACCCAGAAGATCCGCCATCTCCTTCTGGCTCCAAGGGCCTTCTGATCGGCGCCGAGCGATCACACGCCCCAGCGCTTGGTCGAGCGTCCGCGGGCCTTCCGTCACCTGGACACAGTAGCCCCAAACGGGACCGGAACGGTGGGGTTGTACCCAAGCTGTCACGTCCCAAACACGACACGAGCAAACCAACCGGGAACACCGCTTGCGGAACTAAGATTCTTAGTTGTAGTGTCACATCACAGATTTACAGCACAAAGTTTCGGTAAATTCGCCCGCAGGGGAAGTAGGGCCTTCGTCGGGGAAGGCCCAGCTCAGGGGCCCGGCAACACGCGAGACGGTGACACCTGGTGAACGCACAGACGAAATAGCGCAACACACGCGCATCATGCACCTCTGTGGGTGCACGCGGACACGGCAACACCCCGGCAAGCAGCGGTCCGGGGCATCACTAGCAAGGATGATCAATGACGCTCAGCCCCGACGACCCCTACATCCAGGACTACGACCCCATCCCCCTCCCCGTCGACCTATCCTCACCGGAACTCGACGGCCTCGGCATCCAGATCCGCGGCGGCGAAGGCCCCGCAAAATACTGGATTGACCGAGACGACCAAATGTGGAAGGAACTCGGATTCCACAGCGTGGAACTCGACGGCACGATCGGAGTCTGGCCACACATCGACCTCATCGACGACGAAGCCGACACCCTCCGCGAGTACGCACTCGACGCCATCATCCACAAACCCTCGACAGCGTCCGGATGGGCCCACGGAACCGACGGTGCGTGGCACTGCGCAGTCTCAGTCCCCGTCGCCGAAGACGACCGGGCCGCAGCGCGAATCGCCGCGGCGCACGCGAAGATCATGCGCACAGCGCACAAGCGCAGGGTGTCCGCAGCGTAACCCCGATTGAGTACAGAGAATGAGAAGGCCCCTCACCAAGGTTAGGTGAGGGGCCTTCTTTTGCGTTCTATGCTCGCGACTCAGGTAGCCGCGCAACCCGCCTGGTACTGGTGGCATTGGGCTTTCGTCCGCGACGCTGTTTCGCCGGTGCCGGTGCCGGTGCCGGTGCCTGCTCCGGTTCGGGGGAGGGGCGCTCCGCCCGCAGTAGCTCGTTCTCGGACTTGAGCCGTTTGAACCGGTCCTGTATTTCGTGGAGGAGCGATTCGTCGGGCAGTTCGGCCGGCGTCAGTGGTGGCTCGTCAGCGACGTTGAGATCCTCGCGCGCGATGAGCCCGGCACTGAGGAACGCTTCGATGACGGGACGCCCGAAGGCGTACGCCACCGCTCTCGCGGTTTGTGGGTCCACTCTGCCGGTATCGGTGCCCACACCCTTCTTCCATGCGTAAACGGTCGTCGGTGCGATGTCGATGTATCTGGCGATTACGGCGGGCGTGCTTGCACCCACTCTGGCCCCGAGGCTTTCGACGTAGTCCCACCACCTGCTTTCGGGCGTGGGGATCTCCGTGGTGTCGGTCATGGTGGCCTCTCGGAGGGTGGACGCTGTCGATTGGATGTTACAACGCAATTTGGTGCAGTAAAAGGTATTGCAGTGTGACGACGGCGAGTGTCACACCTGACGACCTCACTGCATCGCCGCTGGTCGAACATACTTTCGAATGACGGCCCCGATTGCCACGTTCGCCACCCCCGCTCGGCAGCCCCGCCCACAGCCTTGCCTCAAACCGCAATGCGACGTACTGTAATGAACTGCATTGCAGTTTGATTCTGGGCCTGAAGGTGCCCGCCTCCCCCTGGCACGGGGAGACGGGCGGGGCCACACCGCGACAGCAAAAGGAAGACCGCAGCATGACCATCACCGAACCTACCCGGCCACCCCGACACGACACGGCCGCACCTCCCACACTCGGCGACCGAATCACCGTCACCGCCTGTGTGACCAGCATGGGCGCATTCTTCGGCACCGTGCTCTGGCTCGCCGAATGGAGCGCACAGTGACGAACCCAATCCTGCTCAACGCGCGCCTTACCGTCTACTCGGACCTACTCCAGGGCTCGGACGAATGGCTCGACCAGCGACGCGGGATCGTCACCGCCTCCATCGTCGGCGACCTCATCACCACCAAAACGATGAAACCTGCCAGCAACGACACGAGCCGAGGGCTGACCGCCCTGCTCGTCGCCGAACGCATCACAGGCTGGACCGACCCGACATTCATGAGCGACGACATGTACCGCGGCATCGAAGACGAACCCCGTGCCCGCGACAAGTACAGCGAGCACTACGCCCCGGTCGCTGAGGCCGGGTTCATGGTCCGCGAATTCGACGGAATCCGGCTCGGCTACTCCCCGGACGGACTCGTCGGCGCCGACGGACTCATCGAAATCAAGTCACGGCGCCCGAAGATCCACCTCGCACACATTCTCGCCGGTGAGGTACCCGCCGAGAACATGGCGCAGTGCCAGGCCGGGCTGCTCGTCTCCGGCCGCGCCTGGCTCGACTACATCAGCTACGCCGGCGGCATGCCCATGTGGGTGAAGCGCGTCCACCCGGACCAGCGATGGTTCGACGCCATCATCGCCGCCGTCCAGGCATTCGAGACCAACGCCGCCGAGATGATCCGCCGCTACCACGAGGCCACCGAGGGCCTGCCGACCACCGAACGCGAACTCACCGAGATGAGCTTCTGACATGGACATTTCCGCAGCCGCCGCACCGAAATCCGACCAGATCAACGCGGATGACCTGATGTCCGGGCCCCGTGTCGTCACCATCATCGAGACCCGCCGAGGGAACGCCGAGCAGCCCGTCGAAATCGTCACGGCCGAGTTCGGATCAAAGCGCCCATACCGACCGGGTAAGTCGATGATCCGTGTACTGATCAACGCGTGGGGCGCCGATTCGACGGTCTACGCCGGTCGCCGCCTCAAGATCTACCGCGACCCCGAAATCCGGTTCGGCCCCGAAAAAGTCGGCGGCATCCGCATCTCCCACATGTCACACATCGGCAAACGGTTGACCCTCGCCCTGACCATCACGCGCGGACAGAGGAAACCGTTCGTCGTCGAACCGCTCCCCGATGGACCGCCCCTGATCACCGACGCACAGGCGGACGAGATCGCGGGGGAGATCGAGAAGGCCGCCGACCGCGTCGCGCTCGACGAAATCGGCACCCAGTTGAAGACATTCGACCTTGCGCAGCACCGGGGCCGATTGGTGCAGCTCTGGAAGGACCGGGCCAACACCCTCAGCGACGAGGAGAAGACGCCGCCAGATAGCGACGTCCAGGACGCGCCCGCCGACTACTACGACGCTCCGCCGGAGCAGTGACACAGATGTACGACGACGGAGCCTGGCTGGTCTACCTCGAAGCAGGAGATCAGCCAGGCGAGGGCGGCGACTGCTACTCAGTCCTCTTCTTCGGGGATGAGGAGCTCAAAGCCCTCCATTACGTGAACGAACACCGCGGGTACCGCGCCGTGTTCATCAAGCCAGGTCAGTCGATCCTCGACGCGGAGAAGAAGAAGCAATGAACAACGCAGATGAAGAGTGGCGCCCAGTTCCGGGCTTCGAAGAGACGTACGAAGTTTCGAACACCGGGCAAGTGCGCAGCGTGGATCGCGAAGTAACGTGCAGGAACGGCGATATCCAGCATCGCAAAGGACGCCTTCGCAAGGGGGTCCTGGACAAGAACGGCTACCCACGAGTCAGGCTGCATAGCGGTGGTCACGGTCATAGCCGCTACGTGCATCGCCTCGTCTTGGAAGCATTCCGCGGTGAGCCGCCCTTCCCTGGTGTGGACGGATGCCACAACGACGGCGACCCCACCAACAACCGCGTGGAAAACCTTCGATGGGACACGCATTCGTCGAACATGTACGACGTCGCCAAGCATGGCAATCACTACCAAGCCAACAAGACTCACTGCAACCACAATCACCCGCTGATCCCGATGAACCTGCGACGTGCGGCTGCCAACCAAGGGTTTCGAATGTGTCTGGCTTGCCATCGCGCGTCCGCGCGAATTGGCCAGCACGAGCCCGGCTTTCGTGAACTTGCCGACCAGAAGTTCGCCGACATCGCGGCCGGGAAGAGTCGGCTCTCACGCCATGCCAGCACGCCGGAGACGCACTGCCCTCAAGGTCACCTGTTTGACCTTGCAAACACCGCTCGCAGCAGTAATGGGTCTCGTCGGTGCCGGGAGTGCGACCGGGCGTACAACCGTCGGCGCAACCAGCAGAAGCAGGGGATCGCAGCATGACTAGCTGGACCGAAATGACGGCAGCCGCCGCCGACCTCGAGACCTCGGGTGTCGACGTCTTCACCGACCGTGTAGTTACCGGCTGCGTCGCCCGCATCGACGGAGCGAATGTCCGATGCAACAGATGGTTGGCCGACCCCGGCGTCGAAATCCCTGCCGGCGCGACCGAGGTGCACGGCATCACAACGGAGTACGCCCAAAAGTACGGGCGCCCGCACCAGGAAGTCGTAGACGAGATCGTGGCCGACCTCTACGCGTGCTGGGCCGAAGGCCGCTACGTAGCGGTCATGAACGGCAGCTTCGACCTGACGATGCTCCACACCTACCGCCCCGACTTCGAAGTCCGCGGGCTCGTGGTCGACGCGCTGATATTGGACAAGCACTACGACAAGTTCCGGCGCGGATCCCGAAAACTGTCCGCCGTCGCCATCCACTACGGCATCAGCCTCGACCAAGCCCACGACGCTGAAGCCGATGCGCTCGCCGCGGCACGCCTCGCCTGGAAACTGCCCCGCGTCTACCCGCACCTCGCACAGTTCACCGCCAGCGAGCTCATGGAACACCAAACCGTTTGGTACCGCGAACAAGCCGAGTCCTACCGCGACTGGCGCACCAAAAAGGGTGAACCCGCCATCCACATTCCCACCGCCTGGCCCATCCAGGACGCGCCCGAAAGCGAAGCAGCATGACCACCACCGAACTCACCGCGGGGGAGCGGGCGTACTTCGCCCGCGGATACCTACGTGTCGACGAAACCCGTGACCGACTCCACGACCTGATCAACGCGAACGTCAACCTCCGCGACCTCGCCGAAGCCCACGGCCTGGGCCGAGAAGCACTGAACCGCATCATCAACGGACGACGCCGCTTCGTCCCGAAACACCTCGCCGACACCGTCGCCGACATCGACATCGACATCGCGGCAGACCGGTACCCGAAACCGGAACCCTACCTGGACAACGTCACCCTCGACCGGATCGCCCTCGGACACCAGGTAGCTGTCGCTTCCTACGACAAACCCCTCTACGCCCGCGCCCTCTACAAGCTCGGCTGGACCCAATCCCGCATCGCCCGCGCTCTCACCATGTCCGGAGCCAAAGCCCGGCAAGCGATCGAAGCTGAGGCAACGGCATGACCAGACCCAACACCGACAGCAGCCGCAGCAAACCCCACAATGTTCGGTCAAACCGGCCGATCCTCGGCTCCTACAAGACCATGAAACTCCGCGACTGCCGTGTCGCGAAAGGGCAACCGACATCCATCCCCGGCCAGCACGTTCGCGCACACGCACTCTGGCTCCACGACACAGTAGGGCTCGGCGACCCTGCCGTCGCCGCAGCCGCCGGAATCTCCCACGTAACAGTCCACTGCATCCGCACACGCGAAGCACAGTTCTCACAAATCGCCGTTGGGCAACGCATCCTGTCAGTCGGACACATCCCAGTACCCGCACAAGCCGGTTGCCGCGTCCCGAGCACAGGCACCAAACGCCGCCTCCGGGCCCTCGCAGCAACCGGGTGGAGCCTGCGAGCGCTCGCTGACCAACTCGACGCGCAGCCGACACAAATCAGCGACTGGATGTGCCGCCGCAACCAGGTGTCCTACGCAACCTGGGCCGCGGTCACCGCCCTCTACGACACAATCAGCGCCACCCCAGGACCTTCCGAGCTCGCCCGGCGCCGCGCCGCAACCCTCAAGTACCCGTCTGCGATGGCCTGGGAAGGCGTCGACATCGACCACCCCGACAGCGAACCCATCTTCGACGCCGACCCCGACGGCAACGCAGTCGACGAAGTGCTGCTGCAACGCATCATCCGCGGCAACCACGCCGGCGCTGTCCCCGCCCCCGAACGTAAAGCGCTGTTGGACCACGCCGTCGCCCACCACTGGACGAAAACACAGGTCGCGACCGCACTCAACCTGAAAATGGCCGCCGCAGACCAAGCCCTTCACCGGCACCGCAACAACCTGCGCAAGAAAGAGGCAGCAGCGTGACCGCGACCGCGAAAGCCCGCAAACGCGCGGAACTGCGCCGCGCCCGCGGCCTGCCGAACACCGTCCCGATCGAACGGGTTCGTGACCACATCCAGTACCTCGTCGACCTCGGCCTCACCCACACCATGATCAGCCAGGGCGCCGAAGTCGGTCGAAGCACCGTCGGCTGGATCCTGTACCGCAACAACCACTTCGTTTGTATCGACCCTGCAGCCAAGATCCTGCAAGTCACCCACCTGCCCGTGCCTAGCCAACCCACGGTCCTCACGGTCGGCGCCCGCCGCCGCACCCGCGCATTGAACGCACTCGGTTGGCCCACCAACGAACTCGGTCACCGCCTCGGACAGAGCAGTCGCTCCACCCTGAACAAGACCCTCGCCAGCACGTACACCACCTACGCGATGTGGTCCCGCGTCCGCGACCTCTACGACGAACTGTCCGGCACCCCAGGGCCATCGCCGGATAGCGCCAAGCGCGCCAAAGCAGCTGGGCATCCGCCGCCGCTGGCATGGGAGGGCATCGACATCGACCACCCCCTCACCGAACCCGACTGGGTTGCGGTCTGGGGCCAATGCAAACACGGGCACCTCTACAGCCCCGAGAACACCGCGACCAGAGCCGACGGATCCCGCGCCTGCCGAACCTGCCAACGCGAGGGCAACACCCGCGCCAGAGCCAACAAACGCGCCCACACCACCGCCTGACCATCCCGCCGACAATCCGAGAGGACAGACCCGAATGGCTGTCTCCCGCCCAGTCCGACAGCACCGCAAGAAGGTTCCGACCGCTGTCCGCCTGGCTGTGTACGTCCGAGACGACTGGACATGCCAGTACTGCCACCGTCGCATCGACCCCACAACTCCGAAGCAGGAACGCGGAGCTCATGCGCCTGCCGTGCATGTGAAGGGCTACGGCCTCATGTGGCTGGAGCTTGACCACATCGGACCGTACTCGGGCGGTGGCGAACACACCGTCGACAACCTCCGCGCAGCGTGCTCGCCCTGCAATCGCAGCAAATCGGATTCAACCACCGAGGCGGACTGGGCCAACCGCACCCGGCTGGCCCTCCAACTCCTCAACGACAACCCACCGAGTCGCGCCACCGCACAGGCCGCGGCGCGCGCCCTCACCGGTAGCCCCCTGCGGCTCGACAATCGCGGCGACCTGGAGACGAACTAATGCCTCGTGAACACGCGCGAATCCTAGTCTCGATCTGGGACGACCAGGACTTCATTGCACTCAGCAGCCACGCGCAGCGACTGTACATGCTGCTGCTCACTCAGCGCACCATCAACAACGCCGGCATCCTGCCAACCCAAATAAGCAAATGGGCGAAGCGCGGCGCAGACACCACCCTCGCAGACATCGAAACTGCGCTCACCGAACTCGCACAATCGCGGTTCGTGGCATGCGACGAGTACACCGAAGAGACGCTCGTCCGCAGTTTTGTGCGCAACGACGGCATCGTCAACAACGGCAACGTGTTCAAGAACGCTTTGCGGTGCGCGGAAGCCGTAGAGAGCACCCAGCTTCGGGCCGTGTTGGCTATCGAATTGCGCCGCCTCGGCCATCCGGAAGCCGACAAAACTGCCGATCGAATCGACCCCGACGAGACGCCGTCTGAACGAACTGTAACGCCGTTCGAACGTCGTTCCGACGACCGTGAACGACGTTCGAACGCCCAGGGGGAGGGGGAAGGTAGTAGTAAAACTACTGTTTACGAGAACTCACCTTTGAAGGCAGCTACGCGCGCACGCACACACGTGCGTGCGAGCGCGCCCCCGCGCGAGGCCACCCCTGAACCTGATCTCGATCAGCCTGGCCCGCCCGCACCGATCGACGGTTGGAAACTCGTCCGCGATCGCATCCCCGAAATCCATACCCAGCCCGTCCGGACCGCCCTCGCGATCGAAGCCGCGACCCTGCTTCGCGCCGGCACCCCCGCCCTCGACATCGAAGCCGCCCTCGACCTGTGGCTCACGAAACCCGGCCGCGGTCCCCGAGTGCTACCCAACCTCGTCTCCGACGTCATCCGCACCCGCACCGCACCCACCACGCGCACAACCGGCCCCCGCAAACTCACCGCCCGCGAACAGGCCCACATCGACCTCGAACTCATGAAGGACAACCCCAACCCGGACGTCCTGCGCCAGTTCGGAATCGACCCCACCACCGCCATCTCCGCCGCCAAAATCAAAGCGATCGGAACCGCATCATGACCATGACCCGCGACCAGGTCGTCGAGCTCCTCCAGCTCATCCGCGCCCACGACAACCGCACCGTCGACGAAATCGCCATCCAGGTCTTCACCCACGCAGCCATCCGTGCGCACTGGACCCACGAAGCCGCCCGAGAAGCCGTCCTCGACCACTTCACCACCACCGTCGGCGAATGGTTGATGCCCGGCCACATCACCCAACACATCAAAGCCAGCTACGTGAAAGCGCTCAGCGAACTCCCCGAAGACCGCCGACAGCTCATGAACAACATCCACCACGCCCTCCAGGGCATGGGGTTTCCGACACGGCGAGCCCGCGACACCAGCCGCGCCATCGCACTCCGACGCCAGCCACAACCGCCACTCACCACCAAAGAGGAAACCGAACTCCGGCAGCACCTCGCCATCCGAGCCGAACTCGACGCACGCCCCGCCACATTCGCCGTCGGCATCGGGAACTTGGTCGCCAAACTCGCCAACCAGAAAGCGATCGAGGCCGCGTCATGAACCGGGTTGACACCGCGGCGATCCTGGAAGAAATCGCCGCCTACGACCAGCGCGATATCACCGCCGACACCATCACCCACTGGCACACCACCATCGGCCACCTCACTAAAGACGTTGCGTCCGAAGCTGTCTCCATCCACCACAAAACCAGCAGCTTCCGCATCACCCCCGAACAACTCCTCGACATCACCAACCACATCACCACCCGGCAAACCAGCGCGCCACGGCCCAAACAGCGCGCCGTCCTCGCCGCTTACCAGGTCAACGGAGCCATCAACGACCACTGCCCCAACTGTGACGCCCAACCCGGCCACACCTGCACCGCAGCCACCGGAGAAGAAGCCCACTCGCCATGCCTCGCCCGCCTCGTAGGAAAGACCACCGCCGCATGAACACAACCGTTAGCAAAAGTAACTGCGTACATGGGACGCAGTTGTGTGCAGTCATCACGTTGTTCTGTTGCGGGCCGTTGCCGGTACCGCGGTCGGCCGTACGCCCACCTGGCGTCGACGCTGCAGCTCGAACAAACGTTCGATGGGGGATTGGTTACCCGGGGACGGCTACGACCATTCTGGGGGCCGTCCGATGAGTGCACCTACGAAGCAGAAGACCGCGACCAAACCCCGCACAGCCACGCATCGGCCCGCTGCCCGTCAGCGCCGGTTCCGGCACGACGAACTGATCGCCGTCGACCTGTTCTCCGGGTTCGGTGGGATCACCCAAGGCATCGAAGCCGCAGGGTTCACGACGATCATGGCCGCGAATCACAACACGTACAAGGTCGAGGTCCACGAAGCGAACCACCCCGATGCTGAGCATTGGATCGCGAACCTGGTCGATCCGGAATCGGCGGACTATCACTCGGCGCGTGACCTGCCCGCGGGTGATCTCCTCGTCGCCGGCGTGAGCTGCGTGAACCACTCGCAGGCGAACACGAAGAAGGCTTACGAGCAGGGTGCGAGCCTGTTCGACCTGGATGACCCGGATTTCGATGAGCGGGTGACTCGGTCGGAGCGTGACCGGGCGACCGCGAATTGTGTGCTGCACTACGCGGACCGGCATAGGCCGCGGATGATCTTGGTGGAGTGCACGACTGAGTTGGTGTCGTGGGGTCCGGCGATTCCGGGCCGTCAGAAGGTTGGTGACGGGTCGACGTACCGGTGGTGGTTGAAGCAGTTCGGCAACATCGACTACGAGTACCGCGAACTCCGGCTGAACTCGATGTTCTTCGGTGTCCCGCAGTCCCGGGACCGGTTGTACATCGTGTTCTGGCTGAAGCACATGCCCGCACCGGATTTGGATCACTGCCCGCTGTCGTGGTGCGCATCGTGCGATGACGCGGTCGAGGCGGTGTGGTCGTGGAAGACGGGTGTGCCGCCGACCGGTGCCGTCCGATACGGCATCCAGTACAACTACCGGTGCCCGCGGTGCCGTCGTGAAGTCGTCCCGCCGATGACCCCGTCCGTCGAAGCGATCGACCTCACTGACTTGGGTTCGAAGATCGGTGATCGGCCGTTGAAGAAGTTCACGGTCGGCGACCAGGAGGTGTTGAGTCCGCTCGCTCCGGCGACGATGGCCCGTGCGGAACGCTGCCGCAAACGGTTCGCTGAGTACCCGGCGATCCTGATGCCGGCGAAGGCGGTTCATGGTGTTGAGCGGCTGCTCGGTCAACCTTTGGCGACGCAGACCAGCCAGCAGGAGACCGGGATTCTGTCGACGGGGATGGCGATGTTCGCGCACCGGCACAACGGCGACGGGCAGCATTTGACCCGCCCGATGGACACTGTCACGGCAACTGAGGATCGGGCGTTACTGTTCGCTACAGTCGCCAACTATCAGGGCGCGACCCGCGGCCTCAATGTGCCGTTGCCGACGCAGGCCGCATCGGAAACGCTCGGCTTGATGGCCGGGATCATCCCGTTCCGGAAGAACACGCGGCCGGCGCTCGGGTCGGAAGCGATGCCGACGATCACCAGCGAACAGATCCCCGGCCTGCTGACCGCCGAATGGGCTGCGCTGCTCGCCAACCTCACTTTGGAGGAGTGCTACTTCCGGATGCTGCGTGCCGCTGAGGTCGGTGTCGGGTGCGGGTTCAATCCCGATTTCGCCGGTCGCCCTGGCACGTTCAAGGTGTGGGGTTCGGCCCGGAATCAGGTGGATGGGTATGGGAACGCGGTGTCGCCGGCGGTGGGGGAGTGGCTTGGTCGTCGGATGCGTGTCAGCTTCCACCAGGAGCAGGTGGCGGCGTGAATCCTGGTTCCGTCTTGCTGTGGGCGGTTTGACACACGTAGTGGAATCAGGATGTGCGCATTAATGAATGTTCTCGCCCGGTGAGGGACTGGTGGGTCATCGCCCGTCGCCTTCCCTGGCTTTGGAGCCGGGGCAGGGTCGACGGGTTGCCGAGGCCGTGGGCTCGGTGCCATTGCGGGGTGCTCGCCGACTTCGAGTTCGACCAGGGGGTGCGGTGTTTCGACTGCCAGGTGTTGAACCACCAAACCTGTTGGTGCAGTGCACCGTTCCGGCTGGACCTCGCCGCATGGTTGGCGAACCACTCGCATGAAGGAGACCAGTCGTGACCGCCCGCCCGCTCAGCCACCTTGTCGCCGAGGGCCGTTCGCTTCTCGCCGAAGCGACCCTCGGCGAATGGGTCGCGTCACCGCCCACTGGTCGTTGGCCCGCCGACTACTGGGCTGTCGGTACGTCGGCGGACGGGTTGCTGGAACGGTTCACCAGCGATGTCCCGGATTCGGGTGCTGATGCCGCGGTGATCGCGTGGGCGATGACGAACCTGCCCCACCTGCTCGACGCCCTCGACCGTGTCAACGCACTGCTACGTCGGTGGGACGACCCTGAGCACACGTATGACGACCTGCTCGGCCTGGTCCATGCCTCATGTGCTGCCGAAGTCCGTAAAGCCCTCGAAGGAGAGCCAACAAAATGACGCCCTCCGACCAGCACCCGCTTCAGTCAGCATTCACGCGACTGCTCGATCTGCTCGGGTTCGACCAGTTCACCCGCCTGTTCGAGCATATCTATCAGGGCAAACGGGTGTGGATCGACACACCCGACTACAAGACCCGGAAGACCTACATCGGCCTGGTTTCAACGGTATTCAGCGGGCGACCGCAGTACCGGCCGGGCGACGAGGGGGTGCGGTTCGACGCGACTCGCGCGTGGGTTCGCGTCACTTCCGATGGGCGCCGACCGTACGGGCACCGCCCCGATATCGACACCGACGGTGTGTGGCGGTGCGACCTGCGCCTGACCGTCCCGACCACGCACACGCTCGAAGGAGATCACACCGCATGACCCCGATTTGCTTCCTTGATCGTGACCGCCATCGACCGGGTCGACATCGTTGCCGACGGGCGCATCATCCGAACCGAGGCAGCATGACCGCCGAAGAGATCCGCGCCGAGGCGATCGAGCGCGCCGCGAAGGCCATGTCGGCGCTCGAATGCCCAGGGCCCCCAGATCATCGGCACTACGCCACGGCTGAGGCCATGATCGACGCTCTCGGTGACCTGCTGCCCACCCGAACCGAGTGGGCAGTCTCGTGGACAGACACCCGATACCACGTACGCGAACTACAGGACAACAGCATCGAATGCCGCGACGACGCCGAACGATTCCGTCGCCAGTACAGCGACAACAACGACTATCCCGAACTCACCGATGTTCGAGTAGAACGCCGCTACCAAACCGACTGGAAAGCAGCAACCGAATGACCGGCCACGAGGCGACCGACCTGACCATCACCGACCTCGAGCAGCTCCGCAAAGTCACCCTCGACACCTACCTAGGTGCCGACGAATCCGCGTACCACACGCTCTCTGCACACCTCCAGGCAATCGCGGCCGGCGACGGTGGGCTGATCAACATGATCGACCTCGCCATCCTGCGCACCCGCCAGCTCGAGGCGTTGCGCGCGCAGGTGCAGCAGGACTACGCGGCCATCCACACCAAACAGCAACGCGACGCAGCCCAGATCCGTGATCTGGAGGACCTGGTCCACGAGTACCACAAAGCCCTGATGGACGTGACGGGTGGCGACCAAGAGGCCACTGCAACCAAAGGCGGCGTCGACTACACGATCGTCGCGCCGGGTGCGCTCGCCAAGATGCTCGCCGACGGCGAATCCACCATGTCGCCACGATTCCGGGAAGCCATCGCGCGCGCCCGACAACGCAGGGAGAACCCCGATGGGTGAGAAGACCGAAATCGACCAGCTCGCCGAACTCCTCCAAGAGGACTGGGGCGACCTTCTCGACTGCGCTGGCACTGACGAGGACGTCGACGGCTTCACGTTCGTCACCGACGAGGTGCTGGAGAAGAAGAGCTGGCACACCGTCGAACGCGTCATCGTGCGGGGGCCTTCCGGGCGGCACTACGCATTCATCTGGTGGAACCCGCTGACCGAGATTCAGGAGCCCGTGCCGCCGACGACCGCGAGCCGCCCACTCGTCACCCCGGTCCGAGCCGTCGTAGAAACCAAGACGATCACCGTCACTCGCTGGGTGGCCGAGGAGAACCATGCCTGACTACCCGAAGTATCGGATTCGTCCGGCCACCGTCGAGGCCATCCAGTTCCGATTGGGTACCTCGACGAAGGCTGAGATGCTCGCCTTCTGCCCCGAAGCGAACATCGGCGTCCCCTGGCTCGACGACACCAACAATGACACCACCGACATCCGATGGTTCATCGTCCCGTGCCGTGACTCCGGCGAGGTCCGACCCAACGACTGGATCGTCCGCGCACCGAACGGAACCTACACCGTCCTGCGCGATGACCACTTCAACCGACTTTACGAACCCGTCGAGGCCAGCCATGGCTGACCGTTGCCCGTTCTGCGCGATCCTGGACGACGGTGCGCCGGCCACCATCGTGGACGAATGGCGCGAAGCCATCGCGATCATCCCACTCAACCCGGTCACACCTGGGCACCTGCTCGTCATCCCACGCAAGCACGTCGACAACGCCACCGTCGACCCGATCCTCACCGGCATCGTGATGCAGTACGCCGCGGAGATCGCAGCAGACACTGCCTCGGCGAACATCATCACCAGCATCGGCGAAGCGGCCACACAAACCGTGTTTCACCTCCACGTGCATGTGGTGCCGCGCCGCGCTGGTGACGGCCTGCACCTGCCATGGACCGGACAGCGCGCCACATGACCCGCCTTTGCCCTGAATGCGTTGTGCGCCACGAGAAGTGGACCGACTACCGGTTGGCCCCACCGACCGAACGTTGGCGCACAGACCCACCTGGGCCCGAGCACGTCGAAACGCATTGGGTGCGGTCGTTGGAGGCGTTGCGTGCGATCAAACAGCAGCGTGCCGACCTCGCCTTCAACCAACAACAGCTGCTCGCCCACATCTGCGCAACCCAACACCAACCCGCCGAACACCAGGAGGCTGCATGACCACCATCCGCACTGTCGCCCAAGCCGACGCCCAACCCGACGGCACCACCGTCGGTGACGGCTGGGGACACCAACTCACCCGCCGCAATGGTGCATGGGTTCGCGAAATCTGGGTCGACAGCGCCGAACTCCTCGCCGACGGCCCCGTCGATACCGAGGACCCCGAATGAGCGTCGTCACGTCCCGCACCCGCACTGTCACCCACCACGAATGGTTGGTGCCCAATCCTGCCGCGATCGGTGACTTCCTCGAAGCCGTTGCGTTCGCCCGCAACCGGTACATCGAGATCCACGGTCAGCCCTCCGCGTTCGACGACTGGGCGCACATCACCCACGAGGACGACAACCTGATCATCGGATTCACTACCGAGGAACGCGCATGAGGATCGTCAGCAAGGCCGAACTCCAGACCATGCCGAAGGGCACCCCGTTCGCTGAATACCAGCCCGATGGCGCATGGCCCGACGGGTTCGACATCTTCGTGGGCGACTGCGGCTACATCGACGACTTCTACTACCGGTCCATCAACAGCCCCGAACACGGCGGCACTCACGAGCTGATCGAGCGGCGTCGCGACATGGCGGCCACCGGCGCTACATATCCCGTCGACACTGCGGTCGACCGTGAGGCGTACTACGACCCGGACACACGGTATGTGGTGTGGGAGCCCGACGATGTTGCCCGGATCATCCACCTGTTACAGGGCGGCGACGACCAGAAAGACGATGAGGTGTCACATGACGATTGAGGAGTTCATCCGGGCAAGGCTCGACGAAGATGAGGCGACCGCTCGCGCAGCGACCGAGTTGCCGCGCGTCACCCCGAAGTACCCGGCGAAGCGACCAGCGTGGGAGCCCGAGCGGTGGGAGGTCGACATGTTCGATGACGTGCGAACCGTGAACGGTGCAACCGACCCGATTCTCATCGACCCGTCTAGCGGCGGTGTGCGAAGTCGTCACGTGGCCGACCACATCGCGCAAAACGATCCCGACACCGTGCTGAGCGACATCGCAGGGAAACGGAAGATCCTCACTGCGGCCGAACGTGTCGAAGAGAACGGCGGTTGGCACATCAGCGGCCAGGGCGTCGAGATCATCTACGCGCTCGCTGAGCGGTGGAAAACCCACCCCGACTTTCAGCCTGGTTGGGCTTGATCGCGGTACTGCGGCAGTAGCCTCAATGAATGACAAGCAGATTCGTCCGGTATGAACACTCGTCGTGCCCCGAATGTGGGGTGGCGAAGTTGCGGGAGCAGAAATTGGTGCGTATCGGTCAGCGGTCGAAGTGGGCTGATTTCCGTTCTCCGTTTTGCGGGAACCCGGAATGCGTCGAATATCAGCCGAATCGGTTGCCGAAGTCATAATTGGTTGGATCTGGACCTGGCGCGAACTAATTAGGCGCAATTCGGGAATGACGTCACCCGTGAGTGTCCGTGCTGGCGGTTCGTTGCGGCTGCGATCGTGTGGCCGTGCTTGTTGAGGAACCGTGCTGGCTGGCCGTTGACGGGGTCTCGTGCGCTCGGTGGCTGTAGTGCCTCGGTGGGTGGCGGTTCGATGCTGCGATGGTGCTTCGACCTGCTCGAGGCGTCGCCGCATGTGGTAGCGATCACCGACACACCGCGCGGGTGGCACTCGCACATGTTTGGGCACATTCCGCGGCGGGTTGTCGACAGACCCGCAACACTTCGGTTCCCATCCATGCTGGTCACTGTGCTTCCAGGTGCGTCATAAACCGCCATAGTAAAGCGATTTAGAAAAGCGCTTTAGACCATCGTTTTAACCATTCTTCCTGCAACCTTCTAATTGTTTCGGGCGATACGATCGCCGCGTGACGGAAGCATTGGACAGGCTACGTGCCGCTACCAAGCGGTTCGAGAGCTTAAACGAACGCGTCGAAAAGGCGCGACAAGAGGTAATTGAGGCTGTGGTAACGGCATTACGTGAAGGCGAATTACCAACGGAAGTCGCTGAAGCGTCCCCATACAAACCGAGCCATGTTCGCAAGATCGCCCGCGACAACGGAATCGAACCCGCCCGGCCTGGTTTGAAACGCCGGAAGTAACCCTGTTGGCCGTGCGGCGGGAACCCGCACGGCCCTACACGTGCGTACCAAAACCGGGTTTGACTCGGGCTCGACAATTAGTGTGTGACCCCTAACCGCGACATTGTGGATGCCATCGACGAACTCGTCGACTGGCAAATGTCCAACCACGCGAATCGCTCTGGCTACGATTACAACGTCGGCCAGGACAAATGCCCACACTCGTGGTGCTCGGACGACTTCCACGGGCTTCCCATCACCTCCCGTATGCGCGAGATGCGGGGCTGGGGTCACATGGACCCCGACTACCGGTACGCCGACGACACCACCGACGTCCTTTGCCCCGGCTCCGAATTCGTGGGCGAGTTCACACCACCCGCTAGCCCGAACACCGGCTACGACAATGGTGACCGGCTCACCGGGGATGTTTTCGCCGCGTACCGTGCTGCTCGCCGCGACGTGAATGCTGCTCTGCTCGGTATCCCCAACATCGACGAACAGATCGACGCCATGTTGGCACCCTCGCTCGCAGCCCCTCCGTCGCGCGCCACCGAGGAGAGGGCACGGCGCGGGGTCATCGACATGACCGCTGTCGACAGCCTGCGTGGGCTCCGGTGCCAAGTAGGTGCCCCGAACGCAGCGCATGCGGAGTACCTGCGCGAACACGTGGTGTACAGCTTCGTCGAAGAGGTGGCGAGTCGATACCCCGGCGTCCAGCTAGACCTCGCGGAGATCCGCACCGAGTACCGCCAAGAACCGCACGGCAATCTGCTGGTCGCTTGGTGGGAACCGATCCCCGCAGGCGGAATCCTCGACGGCGGGCACGCACACGGTCGGCTGATCGACGAACCGACTTATGGCAGCGCGTACAGGACCGTGGCACCGTTTCGTATCCACCGACCGACCGGCGAGACCGCGCCGATGTATCCCGTTATCGACACGATCGACTACGAGCGTGCCGGGTACGACACGGTCGCGCGCCGCTGGGTGTACAAGCCGCGTCCGCCCGCACGCCCAGCGCCTGCGGTACGTACCCAGCCTGCAAATCGGCACCTGGTCGCGGCACCGAACCGCGCCGAAGCGTGGCGGTACGCAGCCACTCACGGGCTCAACCCTGTGATCGTCACCCATACTGCCGATTGCCGTGGCCTGGACCCCACCCGGTTCGTCATTCACGACCTCGGTTGCGACCCAAGACTGCGCGCAGAACTCCGCCACAGGGCGGGCATCGCGGGCGTGACCCTCGAATCCCTCATCCACACCCCAGGAGACCAAGCAGCATGACTACCCAGTTCGTTCGCCTCACCGACGACAACGGGCAACCGTTCTACGTACGCGCCGCCCGCATCGACGCTGTCGGCGTCAACGATTCCCCCTGCTTCGACGTGCCGACCACGATCCTCGTCGGCCTCGAACAATTCCCCTGCCAGGAACCCGTCGACAACATCATCGAAGCCCTCGAGGTCGACGTCATCGAGGTCGACAACCCGCACACCAACCACGTCCACTACACGCCCGAGCAGGCCGCCGCGTGAGCACGATCCTCACTCGCGCCGAGCTCGAAGCGACCGGCGGCCACGAGTCGGTGGCGCTCATGAGAACCCCCGATCCCTTCTCGCCCAGGAGCACCACCATCAGCACCACCCTGTTCGATACCCCGTACGCGCGCGCCATCCTGTTCGGCCTGCAGCGTAAACACGTGTACCAGGGCACCGTCCCCGAGAACGAGGTGCAGCGCCGGCGAGTGCGTAACCGTGCCGCACGCAAAGCACGCAAAGCTCAGCGGCGCTGATGGCCCGCTCCACCTACATTTACGTCGTCACCGACGGGCTCGGCGTGATCTCCGCGTTCACAGTCAAACACGAACTTGTGTCCTGGCTGCGACGCAACCCCGCACCGTCCCACCGCGTCACCCGCGTCAATGACGGCCCACACAGCGGTACCCGCATCACCGACATCGACATCACGGAGCTACTCGCATGACTGACGTTGTGAATCACCCGTCGCATTACACGCAGTCGCGGTTTTCGTGTGAGTGCATCGCTATCACACGGCATCTCACGTTCTGCGCGGGCAACGCCTTCAAGTACGTGTGGCGGCACCAGGAGAAGAACGGTGTCGAAGACCTCCGCAAGGCCGCCGTCTACCTGCGCTGGGCTGACGAGGACCAGCGGGTGTCAGTGCACGCTGGAGATGAGCGGATGGTCAACCAGCTCATCGAGTACCACGTCACCAGCCCGCTGCGTGAACTTTCCAACGCGCCCGAGGTCTATCAGGCGTTGAAGCTGATCGCGGTGGACGACGATTACGTGGGTGCGCTGCTGCTCGTGGAACAGGCCATTGCCGAGTACGAGACGGAGCCGGTCCTGTTGCCTGCCGAACAGTTCGACAAGCTGATGACCGAAGCCGAACAAGTCGATCTCGAGCACAAACTGGCAGTGGCCGCAGCGAAACGGCGCGCGTTCGAGATGGGCGGGGTGACCGCCAAGTACAACGGCCCCGACACGTTCCTGATCAACGGCGATGTCCCGTGTCACACGGAACACGGCAGTATCCCGAACGTAGGGGAGCCGGCGTGACCGTGATGACTGATTGGCAGCCCGGCCGTTGGTACCGGATCAACCAGCCGAACGGGTTGCTGTGGATGGAAACCAGTAACGAACAGGAAGCGCGCCGCGAAGCCGAACGCACCGGGTGGCCGTTGCTGCGGTTCTGGCAACGCACCGACAGCGAATGGCGGCCCGAATGAGCAAGGCGATTCACTGCGACCGTGACGGTTGCGACACCTGGGAACGCACTCAACCCGCAAACCTCTACCTCGGCCAAATCAACTCGCACACCGACGCCTGGATTGTCGTCCACGCGGCCGACCAGCGCGAACGCCACTTCTGCACCCTCGACTGCCTCACCCACTGGGCTGCAGCGAACAGCGGCAGGTAGTCCCGTGAGCCTGTTCGATGATGACCTTGCCGAGGACATGAAGGACCCGGAATTCCGGCGCGAGTACATCGCGAACACGTTGCGCATCAACATGCTCCACCAACTCGGCCGGTGTGGCATGGACGGCGGCGGATCCGTCGGCGTCGACTCCAACACCGGTTACGACGGTGACGCCACCATCGACTGCTACCAGCTCGCCGACGCCGTACTGCGCGCAATCGACAGCGCATGAAGCGGCTGCTCGTCACCGGATCGCGGAACTGGTCGGATCGTCAGGCGATCCGGGATGCGGTCGCCGCGGCATGGCGGCACCTGCAGCCCGGCCCGATCGTCCTTGTGCACGGGGCGGCCGACGGCGCAGACAGCATTGCCGCCGACATCTGGGGCAGCGCAGGACTTCCCGTAGAATCTCACCCCGCCGACTGGGGCCACTGCGACACCACGTGCAAGCACGTACCGCGGGCCCGTCGTGACGGCACCCCGTACTGCCCGGCCGCCGGACCACGCCGCAACCTGGAGATGATCCGTGCCGGCGCCGACCTGTGCTTGGCGTTCCCGCTCGGCAAGGCGATCGGCACCCAACACTGCATCAGGCACGCCCGCGCCGCCGGAATCCCCGTCTGGGAGCGGTCAGCGCGGATCCTCTAATTGATGTCGTACCCCGGGTGTACGGTTCGGCAGATGATCCGTGGAATGAACATCCGCGCCACCCCGATGAAGGTGAAGCGCGTGGAGCCCAACGGCGAAGTTCGCGAATTCGACATCGAGGGAGTCGACCTCACCAACGGTGATGTGACCTTCGCAGTCGACGCCGACATCGAAGCTGGCGACCAGGTCAGCTACGACCTACCCAACGGCAAAACCAAAACCCTCGAACTGATCTCGGTTGACGTCATGCGGAGCCCATTCCGAGGCGGCAGCAATCTCGACCACACAGGGGCAAAATACCGTGTGGTCGACGCTGTCAACGCGATCAGGCCACCACAGCGTATCGACATCCCCGGCCTACATCCCGATATCTCGGCGGTGGCTGGTCGCCCATTCGCGCAAGGCAACTACGACAGCGCAGTGTTCGATGCTTTCAAAGTAGTGGAAGACCGCGTGCAGACACTGACCGGTAGTAATCAGAGTGGGAAACCGTTGATGACTTCGGTGTTCAACGAGCAGCAGCCCAAGCTTGATACCTCATCGGCAAAGGCAGGGGCCCGCCAGCGCAACGACGAACTAGAGGGGTTCAAATTCCTGTTCCTGGGTGCAGCTCAAGGGTTGAGGAATCCGCGAGGGCACGGAGGCCCCCTCCATACGTCCGAGGACGAAGCCCGAGAAATGCTGGGGCTTGCAAGCCTCTTGATGCGTGGCCTCGATCGGGCGGACCAAAGGCTGCACACCCAGCAGTAAGGCGACCCCCGGAGCCACCTCTCGGGCTCCGGGGTACCGCGGCCGACGAACGATTCCCAGCCTGTGGGGTCACCGGCCGCGGTCGATGCCGCGCCCGATATCACGCCCAGGGTTCTCCCGGGACCTGGACTTCCCCTGCTCAGGGGTACGCTCCCGCACCAATTCGCGCTGCCGTTCCAATGCTTCCTGCTTGCGTTCGCGCTCCTCCCGCGACAACGCCACACCAGGTGCAACCTTGCCTCGCGCGATCATCTGCTCCGAGTGCGTCTGACCCAGATCCCTGCCGCTCTCGACTGACCGGATCTGTTTGGCGAGGGCTACTTCCCGACTTTCTCGATCCACGTAGCAGGTGCGGTCTCCGAGCTCGACAACAAACGCCCGCCCCGACTCGTCGGTGCGAACAGGAGTATGGGCGAGCGCATCCACCACCTGGGCGTCGATACCCCTCTCAACGAGACGATCCGGGTCCAACTGCAACGCCTGCGCCAACTCCTGCGACGACCGTTCCCGGTGGAGGTCCTCCATGCGGTCGACACCACGGGCTTTACCCTGCTCCAACGCGACCCGCTCCAACTGCCGGTTGTGGTCGGCGACCAACCGAGCCATCCGCTCCCGGTTCTCCCGCTCCCGAGCCTCCCGCGCTTCCACCTCACGCGCCTGCCGTTGCTCGCGTTCCTCCCGCGCCCGCACCACACCCTCAGCCTCGACCACACGATCAACCGTCACCACCTTGTCCGGGTGATCGAGCTGTCGCGCCAACACCACCTCAGCCACAGCCCGATGCACCTCAGACGGCAACTCCAACCTGGCCAACGCGTCCCGCTGCCGGGCCTCGACCTCCTTCCGAACTATCACCCGCGCCGACTCGGTCATAGACCGGTGGATCGCTGCCGCCGTCGGATCGAGGCCGGGGGGATCAGGTTGGCGCCCCAACATTTTCACGGGCACCATGTCACGCGCTGTCGACACCGCCGATACCACGATCTCGCGGTCCACCGTCGCCAGCCTGTCCAGCAGTGCACGCTGCCGGTCCTCACGCTGCTGGGCTTGGACCCGCTCAACGATCTGCGACTCTTTCAGTCGGAGCTGGGCGCCTTCGCGGGCAATCTTGTCGCGCTCCCTGGTGATCTGCTTATCGACCTCCACCAGGTTCGCGAGCTCGAGCCGCGACCCGACAAGCACCTCCAAACCGATCGGGGCACCACGCTCTTTCGCCTTCTCGATCTCCTCAGCAAAGCGTTCCAGAGCGCGCGGTGCCACCTGCAACTCCGGTGCGCTTCGCACCTTCTCGATCAGGTGCCCGAGCCGTTCTACAGCTTTCGCGTGCGCGATAGGGCGGCCCGCATCGAGGTACCGCCGGAACTCTGACTCCGACAGCTCGATCACCTTGAACCGGCCCGGAAACTCCTTCTCCAGTTTGCGGGCTTCACGCATCACCTCCACGGCCGGAGGGCGCGCGGCACGAACGATGTACTCGGAAACATCGCGGGTCGTACCGCTACTGAGTAGTGCGCGTTCCTTCGCCAGCTGTTCCTGCCCCTTGGCGATGGTGACGCCACCGGCCTTGTACTCGGTGGTGTTGGTGACGACTTCACGACCGGCCTGCTTCAGGACCTGCGCGCTATCGTGCTGTCGGACACCGTGGCCGGGAACCGGCTGGCGATACTCTTGCAGCCACCCCTTTTCCGGGGTGCGGTCGTGGAGGTGCTGGTGGCCGTAGGCCAGCATGTCGTGCAGTGTTTTCGCGTCGCCCCACAACTCGACTGCCCGTTCCCAGGACGCCGGGTTGCGGATGTGTTCGAGCTGCTTGGCGGTAATCGAGACCCGTGTGGCCGCTTCGGCGATCTTGGCCATGACGTACGCCTGGTGCCCGCGGTCACCGGCTTCGGTGAGGCCCCGGTCGGTGCGGGGAACGATGTCGCCGCGGGGCGGCTCAGGTGCCTCGGGGCCGGTCACTGACCAGCCCAGGCGGGACTACTGGTAGACGGGTGTATCCCAGTTGACGAGGGCGTCCAGTTGCCGCACGAGGGTGTCCGGTTCCCTGCCGAAGATAACGCGACGAATCGACTCGGCTGGGTCAATGTACACACCGATACCGGGGAATTCGAGGGCTGCGCCGATCGGGTTGCCAGTGAGAATCCGCAGCCATACCCATTTCCCGGCGCCGACGGCGCGCAGATAGGTGTGGCCGATGGCGCGGGCAGCGAGGTCGAGATACACCATTTCCTCGTCGGTGACCGTCTCGCCGGGGTCCGGGAACCGTGCCAGCGCTGCGTCCTCGATCGCTGCCAATCCTGCCGGTGTCCAAGGGTCGTCCAAGTCGGCGAGGCCGGGCACCAAGGTGACGAACTGGGCGAGGTCGTCGGCCTCGGCAGCAAGCCACGCCCGGAACTCGGGCGATCGCTGCTGTCGGTCGTGGCGTTTGCGTTCGATCTCGCTGTACGGTCGGTCTTCGCCCACGGGGTGAACCTTTCGCGAGTGGTGGCGAGCGTGGTTCGTGCTTCGGTCATCGTATCCGCCGAGAATTCGTTGGGATAGAACAGGCAACCCCCGAAACCCGCTGATGGCGAGGTTCCGGGGGTCACCATCACCCCGGCCAACTTGTGACGGAAGCACCGGGGGAGTGTGGGGTCAGGTCACTGGTAGTCGACCTTCAGAAACACCCTGATCACGCCTTCGCCCTGAGATGACGTGCCGTACAGTCCGAGCGGGTCCCTGGTCGGTTCCGCCGGGTTGCTGTTGCCGCCAGAGTGTCCGTCAGGGCCTGGGGCCGGGAGGTGCCGCATTATGTGTTCGTCTCCTTCATTTGTTGGGGTGACGCTCGGTTTAGGGGGTCGGTGACCGACCACGAATGGTGAACTCGGGGGTGTTCACAGGACGGTGCCGATCGCACGACCATCACTCGACGGCCGCCATGCGGGCGCACCCGACACCTCGTGCACACGAACCAAACCCATCTCCACCAACTGCTGCAGATAAACCTCGGTCTGGTGCACGGAATGGTGCAGTTGTGTAGCCAAATCGGTGGTGGTGATCGGCGCGACCGGGGACAGCGTGCACAGGCTGGTCAAAACCCAGTCCTGACAGCGAGTCAAATGCTCCTCGCTCATCGGCCCACCTGTTGTGCGCGTTCGTCGAGGACCATCCGTTTCGACTCCACCAACACGGCGCGGGCACGACGACGGCACCGGCACGTGGCGACATCACACTCCAGATGGACCTGCATCGCCCGGTGCGCTTGAGCGGCGGTCAGCGGGCCGGGGTCGCGGTTGCAGAACAACAGAACGGTCACTGCTCTGCCCTATTCCGTCGCAACACCGGAACGACATCCCACCCACCATCCAAATGCTGGGACACGCACCCACTGCGCGCCAACGTCGCCAACGCCTCACGCACCTGCGCCACCGGGGCACCCAACTTGGTTGCCAGCTCAGCCGGAGTGTGTGACCCAGCAGGTTTGAGGAAATCGAGCACCTCAACCGTGAGCGCGGTCAACGACCGGGTTTCCGCGTCGATCACGAGACCCGCCTAACCCGGTACGCACTCCACTGCCCACACGCATTACGCATCACGAGCCGCTTCGCACGCAACGACTCCACAGCCTCCTCAATCTCATGCCGGGGGCGATGCAAAATCGCGGCGAGCGTGCCGGGATACAGAAGACGCCCGCGCTGGCTGAGCGCCTCCATCACCCGGGATTCCAATGTGGTCATATCTATTCCCCATTCGGCCGACAGCCTGTAGGTCGGGCAACCCTCAAATTTCGAGGTCGCACCAAGCACACCCCGCACCACCAGTCCCGCGGTAGGCGTGTGCACCGGGCGCATGTGTGCACAGGGGGTGTGCACCAAACCCGTTTCGTAGCCACCACGTTCACGCCGTGCCACACTCCGTACATGGGACGCAAACCAAAGCAACCCAACCGGCAACTCGCCGAACTCCTCGACGAAACCGGTGTGCTCCGGAAAAGCCTCGCCCGCCGCGTCGTAGAGCGCGGGCGAGCAGTAGGTGTAGACCTCGCCTACGACCACACATCCGTCGGCCGGTGGCTCGCCGGCGAACAACCGATGCCGCCCGCACCGTCACTGATCGCCGAAGTGATGACCGAACTAGCCGGGCGCCGTATCCTGCCGGCTGACTGCGGCATGACACCCTGCGACGCCGCAGACCTCGGACTGGAGTTCTCGTTGTCCCTCACAGAGGCGACGGCCGCGGCGACCGCACTGTGGCGTGGTGATGTTGAACGGCGCCGGTATCTGCAAGATTCTGCCTACGCCGTAGCGGTGTACCCGGCAGCGAGTATGAGGTGGCTGACATTGCCCGGACCTGAACACCCGGCGTCCTCGTCCGGCATGCGCCGGATCGGGCAAGGCGACGTCGATGGGGTGCGCACCATGACACGTGTGTTCGCCGACCTCGACAACAGTGTCGGTGGTGGCCGCATCCGCAGCACCGTCGTCCACTACCTGCACACATCGGTCGCGCCCCTGCTGCACGGCACGTACGGGGAGGATGTGGGGCGCAGACTGTTCGGTGCGACAGCGGAGATGATGAAACTCGCGGGGTGGGCGGCCTACGACCTCGAGGAACACGGCCTGGCGCAGCGGTACCTGATCCAGTCGCTGCGTATGGCCCGCGCTGCCGGTGATGCAGCGCTCGGCGCAGAAATACTCGGTGCGATGTCACACCAAGCGACCTACGTGGGCCGACCCGGTGATGCCGTCGACCTCGCCCGCGCCGCCCAGATCGCAGCACGCTCAACAGGTTCAGCGACACTCGAGGCAGGGTGCCTACTCGTTGAAGCTCACGGCCACGCTGCCCGCACGGACCGCAGATTGTTCGGTTCAACGCTGGCCGCCGCAGAACGCGCCTTCGACCGCGAAGATTCGAACCTGCCTGGCTGGTTGACCTACCTCGACTCCGCCTACATGTCAGCCAAGTCCGCCCAATGCTTCCGGGACCTCGGCGACCACAAGCGTGCCGCGGAGCTGGCGTTGCAGTCACTCAACATGTCCGACGGGTACCAGCGGGGCAAGACGTTCAACCTGTGCCTGCTCGCCTCAAGCATGGCCGGTGACGACCCGCACGAGGCTGTGCGTGTGGGGGAGCAGGCGCTGGAGTTGGCCGGCGGGGTGGAGTCCAAACGCACCGGCGCTTACCTGCGTGACGTTCGTGCCCGACTGTCCCAGCATGACACGCTGCCCGATGTTGCCGAGTTCCGGAAGCGAGTGATGGCCAGCGTTTAGGTCAGCGACAGCGCCCGGTACACGCCGACGACTGTTGCGGCACCGATGATCTCACCTTGGTCGATCATCCGCATCGCCTCCTGGAGTGTGAACCATCGAACCTCTTCGGCCTCGTTGATGTCGGGGGCTGTGCTGGTGAGTTCGGCGCCGCGGGCGAGGTAGATCTCCTGCGGCTGGTCGAGTGATCCGATCGCGGGCTGGTAGGTGACGAGGTGCTCCATCGAGCACGGGCGCCAGCCGGTCTCCTCCTCGACTTCACGGGCCGCGGCCAGCGCGATGTCCTCCGCCCCGTCGACGTACCCGCCGGGCACTTCCCACACCCACTTGTCGATGATGAACCGGTGCCGTCGCATGAGCAGCACCTCACGGGAGTCGTTGAGTACCAGCGTCATCGCGCACCGCGGCATACGCGCCACGTACTGGGTGAAGCGGACGCCGTCGGGCAGCTCGATATCCACTGTCTTGAGCTGGATGTGGCGGTTCTCGTCCACCGTGTGCTCGCCGAGGATCTTCCACTGTGTATCGCTCACCTCCTCGACGGTAGTGGTCTGTCTGTCTGTGCGCACAGATAGTGCGCACGCGGCCTACCGTGCGCGTCCGTCGAATGCGCGGTGGTCGCAGCCGTCGACTACGGGTGGCCAGTAGATGATGGTGTCGCACCGCCTGCAGGTGTGGGTGCGGTGGTGACCACCCACAGTCTGGCAGGCTGTGGTGCCGACGATGACCCGGTTGGGGCCTAGGCGGTGGCCTTCGGGGCAGTGCATGGGGGACGGCTCAGCCCACATCCCGTTGCGGGTTTTGTAGAGGCGGCCGGGTGTGACGGGGGTGCCGTCGCCGAGGTGCCAGGTGATCGAACGCATGTGCGAATCGTACTTCCAGGGCTATGCATGGAAAAGGCCCCCGCCGCAGCGGGGGCCTTCTTGGTTGGCGGTTCAGGAGCAGCCGTATCCGGTGGGGGTGGTGTCGAGTGCCCATGCGGTGCCGGCGGTGGTCTTGATGCCCCACATGTTGGGGGTGGCGGTGCGCCCGTTGCTGCAGGCGGTGTTGCCGGTGGTGACGTGGACTGGGGTGTTGGCGAAGAGGTCGCTGCCGGCGGGGCGGAGCATGTCGGTGCAGTTGGTGCAGGCGATGTGGGCGGGGCGGGTGGTGCGGGTGGCGGTGGTGGTCATCGGGGGCTCCTTCGCGGCGGCTGTTAACTTACCTTAAACCCTAGGGTTTAAGGCGTCAATGGTTGCACCCACCCGCGTCAGCGCGCCCGCTTCCCGCCCCGCAGAACCTGACTGACATTCTGCGGCGTCGTATCCCAACGCCGACCAATCTCACTGCCGGTCAGCCCGCCGTCGACAAGGCTCTGCCACGTAGCACGCCGGCACGCAGCAACGACGCCACGCACTGCAAGTGCCCGCTCGTCGAGCTCGGCCAACGGGTCGTGACCATCAGTCGGAGCGAGATCGGCAGGGTCGCGGGCGGCGAGCTGGTCGGCTAGGTCGGCCAGGGCGCGGGCCTGTGCGGCGAGGGACTCCCACGGGTCCGCTGGCTCAGGCCGCTCGGGCGGGAATGCGGACATGGGGTCGTGCATCGAATCTCCTGCGGATAGCGGTTGAGGTGGGTAGCGTCGGCGGCACTCCCCGCGCGAGCGGGGATGAGCCCGAGAGTCGACCAGATGACGCTCCCCGTGCTGGCGGGGATCGAAGGCCCCACGCCGAAGCGTGGGGCCTTTCGTGTGTGTCAGCCGAGGCGGCAGGCGAGTTCATCTTCGGCCTGGCCGTGCAGCTTCCATGCCTCGTGCGACTGCTGGGTGAAATGCTTCAGGACCACCTCAGCCTTCAGTACGTCATAGACGACGTCGGCGTAGTCGGAGTCGCCTTCCTCGGCATTGTCGTAGCGTGCCGATGCCTGGTCGTACTCGGCCTGCGCGCGGTCCCGGTAGTCGCTCATTTGGCTGGCACGGATGCGAGCGTCGGTGATGGTCTGCTGCAGCTGGTCAGTGTTGTAGGTGCTCATGGTGTGTCTCCTCAGGTGGGTGCGTGTAGGTAGGGTGACCGGCGGGCCGGGGTAGTTAGGCGCTACCCCGGCCCTCGGTGGTGTCTAGCAGTACTTGCGGAGGTAGCTGCTGGTGGGGGTGATGGCGTGGGCGGTCATCATGTCGAGGATCTCGTGGGCTTCCTGGCGGGTCTTGCCGTGGCCGGTGAGGAACCAGATGGCGTCTGCGGTGCTGAGGTTCATTGTTTTGCCTTTCGGTTGGTGGTTCTTGGTGATGACACAACTGTAAACCCTAGGGTTTAAATTCGTCAAGAGGTTCACCCAACAAACCTGAAATCAGTCCCAAATGCCCGGAACCCCAAGCCATCCCACCGCGTCCAACCAGGCATGACACCCGAAGACCGCGCAGCCCTCATCGAAGCCGGCCACGACCCCGACGACTGGCGAACACAACTCGCCCAAAAATGGGTAGCCCTCATCCTCCGTGAACACGCCCAACAAATCGGCATCCCACCCCGCTACCCAGGACCCCTACCGTGACCCCACCCGCTACACTCAAAACGCCAACACACAAGCATGTGTCAAGCCTGCCGTGCGGCCGATTACCCAATCACGAACGCCCCGAACACAATGTGTTCGGGGCGTTCGGCGTTCCAACACCTCACTCGTCGGCAGCAACCATCAACGTCGTCTTCGCCGACCACGGATACGTACCCGGCGTGTCCTCCACCGACTGAATCAACACCCGCTCCGGATCACCCTCATAATCAACCTCCAACACCTCGAACACCGACGCACCACCCGCATGCAACCGCACACGCGCACCAACCTCGAACCTCATGCCGCCGATCCTGCCACCCCGAACTGACAGGCCCCCCAAGCCTGGAGCGTGTCGAAGTCATCATCGAGCAAACCCTTCGCCGGGTCCACGTAATGCAACAGTGCGAGCGCGGGGTGATGCTGCTCGACGTACCGGCGGTCACGCACAGTGATGTCGTCATCGACCCACACGAACGGGCGCCCCGCGGCGTGCTCGACCAGCTCGGCTGTCTTCCAGAACACCCCATCCGGCCCGAACCGCTTCGTGGACCGCCACTCGACAACCGGCAGCTCCGGCAACCCGATCAGCGGCCCGATCTGGGTGTTCGCGTCGTGCTCCCACGTCGTCGCCCACCACAGGTCGAACACCTCACCCAGGGCGAGCAGCTTCGGCCCATGCTCCGGGTTCAACCACACCCGCAACGGCTTCACCCGCCTCGGCGGACTCGGGTACTCGGCCAGCCATGCCGCGGGCGTCAACCGGTGGGTTTCGTACCCGGCGGGCCGCTTCTCCGGCTTCGCACGCCACGGGTTGAGTACCCCATCAACATCCAAATACAGCAACGGTTTCGACATCACGCGCTCGACCTCGCCAACATGCGGGCTTTCCGCTGTGCATCCGTCGGGACTGCCCAGCGATGCCAACCCTGCTCTTCTGTCCATCGCTGGCAATGCCCCTGCTGATCGATTCCGCACCAACGGCACGAATTGGGGTTCTCGAAGTACTCTTCACGCTCCATGGCCGACCTCCTCGGTGGGGACGTACAGGATGGTGATCGTGCAGCCGAGGGCGTTGTAGTGGCGGAGCAACTGTTCGGAGGTCAAGCCGTCCGGGAAGCTTTCGCCGGTCCATCGCAGCCCCTCAGGCAGCGTCTTACGTTTGAACGGGTCGCAGCGCTTCGGCAACACCACAGAGCCATACGGCAGGGCGTCCAGCTCGGCCGGGTCGGTGATCTCGCGGGCGGGTGGACGCACACCGTGAGCCAGCAGCCAGCGGGCGAGGTCGTCGCTGGACTCCGTGCGGTTCTCGGCGATCAGCACGGCCAGGGTGTCGCGGTCACTCATCGGTGGCCTCCTCGGTGGGGACGAACAGGTCTTGGTCATCGAGGTAGTAGGCGGTGCGCGGGTTGTCGGCGTGGACGAGGACCAGGCGGCGAGCACGGGTGATCATGTCGGGGCTGATGATGTCCTTCGTCACGCTGGCCAGTGCGGGCGCGATGTGACTGAAAAGGACGTGCCCCTCGGTGATGTCGTACGGCCACACCATCGCCAAACAGTCAGTGAACGTGCCGCCATCGGTGTAGGTGCCGGTGATCTCCCAGATGGAACCGGGTTCAGGGGAGTTCCAGGGCTGTGCGGTCATCGGGTGGCCTCCTTCTTGAGGTATTCGGGTGGGATGGGCTTGTGGCGAACCCACCTGGATGTGTGGACCCACGCGTGCGTCATCCCGATGACGCCGCGCGCCTTGTCCCAGTTGATGAGGTGGATCGGCTTCCCGCACGCCACGCAACGCTGCTCAGCCACGACTGGCCTTCTCTGTGGGGACGGAGACCAGTGTTAGCGCGCCGTATCGTCCGAACAGCTCGTGCGAGTACAGGTGCCCACGATGTGCAACCCAGCTCATCCGATCGCGTTGCCATGGTTTGCCGGTCGCGGCGGCGACGACGATTGCGCCGTTCGGCAGTGCGTCCAGCTCGGCGGCCGTGGTGATCCCACGGGCGGGTGGACGCCAGCCCGCTCGGCGGACGTCGTCTGCGTTCGCCTGCGCGCTGGGCAGCTTCACGACGGTGTACTCGGCGTGGTCGAGTGAGGCTGCCGTGAGGCGTGCAGCGTGCTCAGTCTGCGCGGCGGGCATCTCCGGGTTGAGTGCTGCCAATGCCGCCGCGATCGTGGCCTGGTTGCTATCCATCTCGTTTGTCCTGTTCCTGCTCATGTTTCGGTTTGCGCTTGTACTCGGTGCCCGACGGGATCGGTTGCGCGGCCGACGACTGCCGGAGCTCGTGCCGGCGCCGCCACGCCGCGAGGTCGGGGCGCTCAGCGGGCTGTTCAGTCATCGGCGGCCGTGGTCCCGAACGGGATCTTCGCGATCGTGTACAGGCAGACGGGATCCGATCCGCGGGTGATGCAGGCTATGAAGCCGCCGTCACCAGGGTCACGGTGGAACACCGCTTGTGGGGCAACGAACTTCACCCACTCCTGGGCAGCCTTCTTCGTCGAAATGGCCAGGACGGGCAGGTCGGAGTCGCCATCGCGGGTAGCGGCCTTCGAGACGAGCCAAATGTGCTTCATGGCTGCGCTTTCGGGTGGACGGTGTGCCAAACACCGTGGGCATCCATGTCTTCCACGGGGTCGAACGAGCTGGTCGCGTCATGGTCGTCGGCAGGGTGTGCCTCGTGGAACCACCATCCGCCAGTGGGGCAGTCCTGCCACAGGATGGCGCCGTTGCAGGTGCGGCACGTCGACTCGATCATCGGGTGCCGATCCAGACGCGCGCGTAATCGGCCAGGTCGTACAGCTCGTCCCACCAGCCGTCCCACTCTTCGGTGTCCTCGGCGTGAGCGAGGTGTTCGGCGATGATGTCGTGCACACCATCGAACTCGTGCTGGTCGGCAGTCTTGAACCAACGAGTCCTCTTCAGCCGGGCCACTATCGCGTCGCGGCGCTCAATGAACGTCATATCTGGGTTGTGGAAGGTTGCGCTGAGATCGACCTTCTCGTCCCACACGGGGCGCCCGGTTCGTTTCCGTTCTTGCGCGAGTTGGTGTGTGGCCACGATGTGGTCAACGGTGCGGGGCATTGCTTTCTCCTCGGTCGGTGCTGATGAGTGTGCGGGGGTGTTGGCGGGGTCGGTGGGGGAGCGGCGTTGATCCCTTGCCGCACAACGCTGTGCGGTGACCCCGCCAACAAGTTCGGGTGGTCTAGGCCGCGACGAGGTGCGTGGTGCGCTTGTAGGTGGCGACACCTTCGGTCAGGGCGGGGCAGGTGGGGGAGTAGGCGCGGACCTGGATCGGGTAACCGGAGGTGTTGACCTTCCAGATCAGGAGGGGTTCGCGACCGGTGCGGGCCCGGTAGGCGGGGGCAACTTTCCGGCCGAGCGCGCTGGCGTACTTCGCGGCGAATTCGGTGTCGACGCCCAGGTTTTCGAGGTGGGTGGTGATGGTGACGAGGTCGCCGGCGGTGATGGCGTTGGTGATTCCGGGGCCGTTGCGGTGGGCGACGATCTGCGGTGCGAGTCGGCGGGTGATGGTTTTGCGGGCGGCTTTGAGACCGCGGATCACGGTGTTGGTGAGGGCGGTCAGTGTGTTCACGGCGGCTCCTTCGGCGGGCTGGTGTGGCTTGTGTCACCACATTAGCTGTGGCTTGCAGAAAGTGCAATGCAATGTACTGATTTACCGGCCTGTCTGGCTGGGATGCCGCCAAACATGCAGCGTAGTGGGCGAGTGTGTGCGGCTGGGCGGTCGAGCGCTTTAGGTCACGCTAAGGTAACGACTGCTGCGAACCGCTTGAAAGTGAAGTGCATTGCAATGTACTAATTGTGAAGCACCTCACCACACCGGCTGGCACCCGGACACAGCGAAAGGACCCCACCATGACCACCACCGACCCCCACCCCACCTGCGGACACGAAGACTGCGACACCTGGCGCGCCACCGACGGCAGCTACGTCACCTACTGCCTGTTCACCGCGGGCCCGCTGGAGGTAGCCGCATGAACCCCGACACCACCGCGGTCGCCGGCGTCCTCGGTGTCAGCCCGCTCGACATCCACGGCACCACCGCCGACTCCACAACATTCACCACCGAGTGCGACGACTGCACCGCCACCGGGCTGGTCCGCCTCGAAGCCGAGTACACGCACCGGGCAGGGAACTGGACCGAAACCACCACCCACTGCATCCCGCACGCGGCCGAAGCGATCTGGGCGCTCGACATGGCCGACGCCGCCTCGATCACCGCGATCATCCCCACCACCATGCTCCAGCCCACCGCCCTCGCGGCCTGACCGGAAGGAACACGCCGATGCTCACCGAAACCCAGGCCCGCGAACTCCTCGGCCTCCCCGACAAGGACCCCCGCATCGACTTCGAGATCGACTGGGACGGCAGCGACTTCCAGGGCAGCGAATGCCACGAGGGTGCCTGCCGCTACGGTGACGGCACCACCGCCTCGGTCCACATCGACTGGACGAAGCCCGGTTACGACGAGGACACCGACGCCCCGAACGAGCTGAGCGTGCAGGAGCTGGCGTTCTGCATCGACCACGCCCGCGCCGAGATCGCCGAAGCTCTCGACCAGACCGCGCCGTTCGCGCACGACGACGAGATCTACATCAAGGTCGTGGTCAACGGCTGGTACCTGCGGTACGCGCAGCCCGCACAGGTCGCGGCGTGATCACCCGCCACGACGACCGGGGCGAAACCCTCTACGGTGCCGCCCCGCTCGTCGACCACGACGGATACGCGGTCGAAGTCATCGACGCCCCCGACGACGCATTCATGGGCATCTGCGTCGCCACCAACCCCGCCGGCCCCTGCCCCAAAATCCGCGCCGAACTCACCCGCACCCAAGTCCGCGAACTCCGCGACCGGTGCGACGCCTACCTCAACGACCACCAGGAGAACTGATGAACACCAAGACCGCGACCCTGCTTACCGATGAAGTCGCCCACACCGTGACCGGTGAAACGTTCTGCACCGACGCCAACGTTTACCGGCTCAGCCCGCCGCTGTTGTTCCCGAACGGGATCGCTGACTATGTGGTCGCGTCGACCCTCGACGACACCATCCTCACCCCAACGGGTTTCCGTCGCAGCGAGGAAACGCACCTGTACGTGTCCGACGAGGAAGGCATGGTCGTCAACTGGAACACGCTCCCCGGCTCCGGCCGCGACCGGGACCACGCGCAGGCTCTCGCCGCCGCCGGGTACACGATCGTTGCGGCACCGGTCGAGGTGAACGCATGCAAGGCATGAGCCACCGCGATCAGTTTGCCGCCGCCCTCAAACGCGCGGGGGACCGGCACGGCGCCCTGGGCTACAACCTCCGCTACTGGGGGCCGGTCGCGGACGACATTCTCGCCGAGTACCACGTCCGCCCGATATCGCCGTCCTCGCAGGAGACCGCCGACCGCGAGCCGGTTGCCGAAGCTCGCGCCATGGCCAACGCCCTACTAGCCTCCACCGGTTCGCGAGAGAAGGCCAGCTGGGCGCTGTTCGAGCTGTCCGACGAGATCGCAACCCTTGCCCAGCGCATGGCATCCGAAGACGGCCAGTCATGAGCGACGACGGCTACCGCGACGGCATCCGCATCGAAACCGGGTTCAAAGGGAACGGGTTCGGGATCGACCCCGAGGGCTGTGGGTGCACCGACTGTCTGACCGGTGAAGCGTTCCACCCCTCCGACGCCTATCGGATCAAAGCGGCGATCGACCAGGGCCGCCCCCTGTTCAACCACAGCGGTCAAGAGGTGATCCTCCCGAACGGGTTCCGGCTCGACCGTGGTGCTACGTGGCGGCCCGGCATGTTCCAGCACCACTGCCCAGGCTGCTCGTGCTTCCCCGAAGGCAGGCAGTGGTGACCGTGCTCGCTCTGCTGCTGTTGTCTCTCGCGGCCCGCCGCAATCGGATGACGGAACTGATCGGCGAAGTCGAATCCCTCGCCCACGACCTCCGCTGGGACGGCAACACCACCGCTGCCGCCCGCGCCCAAGCCATCGCCATCAAATACGGAGCAACCCGATGATCTTGAATGCTGACACCCCGAACAGGTGGGCCGACATACGAGCCCACGCCACAGCCCCCTTCACCCAGGTCTCCAAACACGAGCGCGTGTGGTGGAAGCCCAAACAGATCACCGTCGACGAACTCCGGGCGCGCCCGCACGCAGAAACCGAAGACACAACGCCGTGAACACCTTCGTGTACCGCCTCCCCGACGGCCAATGGGCTGTATCGCGGCACGTACAGGGTGACGAGTGGTTGGCGTTGGCCGCATACCCGACCTGGCGTCAAGCATTCGACCACGCCTACCAGGCCGCCTCCCACGACCGCCGCCGGCACCGACCGTGGTGGCCGCCGCGACGAGACCACCGCCGACCCGCCCTCGACACCACCAGCTGACCCACCACCCCATGAACCTTCCCTCCGCGACCGCGGCGCTCCACCGAGCTGCCAGCGCGTGACGGCCGCGCATAGGGGAGCGAGGACGCGGCGCCCGAGATCGACCCCCACATCTCTCGGGCGCCGCCCCTACCAACCTTCTACCGAAAGCGAAACCTGATGAGCCACTTCACCGTCACAGTCGCCCTGCCCGACAACGCCGCCAACATCCAGTCCTACCTGACCAACATGCTCCGCCCGTTCGACGAGAACCTCGAAGTCGAGGAACACACCGAAGACGGCGAAACCTACTGGCGCAACCCGAACGCCAAGTGGGACTGGTGGACCATCGGCGGGCGCTGGACCGGTCGCTGGAAGGCGACCTCCGGCGCACTGCGCGAAGACCTGGTGCACGGCGAACCCAGCTGGACGAACAAGGACAAGCCAGTTCCCCTCGGCGGCTGCGACGGCGGACGAATCCACGCAATCGACATCGAGCGAACCCGCAACGTTGCGGGCAACCAAGCCGTCCTCGACTGGAACGAATACGCGATGGTCATCGACGGCACCCCGCAGCACAAGCCCTGGAAAGAGTTCTACGGCCGCGTCGAAGCCGCTCAAGCTGCTGCGCCGAAGCCATGGGGCGATATCTACGACGAAGCTCGCGATGGCGCCATGGCACAGGTGGGCGTGACCGCCGAGGACCTTGACGTCCTGCCGTACGACGGCCCTCAATACAAGACTGCTCTCGCGGCGATCGAGCAGGCCACCAAAGAGGCACGCACCGCTTACCATACGAGCCTCGAATACAGCATGGACCAGGCGCGCAAGGACTACCGCGAACAGCCGCGCATTGCCGCGCTGCGTGCCGCAGAACCGTACAAGAACTGGTTCGACGGCCCTGAGGGCACCTTCGATCACCTCACCCGAGACGAGTTTGAGCAGCTTCGCCGCGACATGGCGATCCCCGGCTACGCCTTCCTCACGAAGGAAGGGTTGTGGATGGCGCGCGGCGAAATGGGCTGGTTCGGCACGGATGACGCCACCGACCAGACGACAGACCGCTACCTGCGCGCCGCCAACGACTACATCGACAGCCTCGACCGCTGCGACTGGCTCGTCAATGTCGATTGCCACATCTGATGACCGACACCGGAATCAGCGTGTACATCTCCGCCCAGAACGCTGACGACGCCCGCGCCCTGTTCGCCGAAGCGCTCGCGGTCGCCAGCGAAGGCGCCCGCCACGACGGCACCCTCATCCGCGCCACCCGCGACGGCGGATGCGCCCAGCTCTACACCCACCTCCCCTAACCGCTCTCACGAAACCTGGTGCCCCACATGGTCCACAACATCCCGCTCATGCGCCGCATCCTCACCCGCATCACCCGCGACCGCACCAGCTACAACCAATCCTTCTTCCGGCACCTCACCGACCGCGGACACATCGAACTCGGCGTCGGCGGATGGGCCATCACCCTCGCCGGCGGATGGCGGTGGATCGGTGCACCAGACAGTGCGTACGGGCAAATCCAAGTGCAACACCACACCAGCGGTCGCATCCGATACGCCGACCAGGTCGCTGAAGAAGTCCTCGGCGTCGACCCCGACGAAGCCACCTTCCTGATGTGGGGTGCCGACGACCGGGCCGCACGCACCTGGCTCGAAGACACCGTCGCCACCCACGAACGCCGGGTGTTCGACCAACTCACCCACCCCCTCACGCTCGACCAGAAAGGACACCTCCGATGAGCACCTTCGGCGGCTACAACCACAAGCTCTACTACCGGGTCGAAGACCTCGCCGAGATCGCCGACTACACCACCCGCGGCCCCAAACAGGACGCCGCGGTTGACCGGTACCTCGAAGCGCTCCACGCCATCTGCGCACACCGATCGAACATCGAGGCGGAGAAGAAGATGGGCGCACGGATTCGGGAAATCGTTGCCAGCGACCGGGCCGACAACTACCCGAAGAAGGCTGCGGCGTGATCCTCACCGCCACCGAATCCCACGTCGACGTCACCGTCCTGACCGACGACCAGACCCAACCGTTGGTTGTGATCGAAGCAGCAAACCGGTTCGGGGCCACCACAGTCGCCGTCGACGCCACCGAACTCGACCAAATCATCGCCAGGCTCATCACCGCACAAACCATGTTGACTGGCCAGTAACTAGCCCCTGGCCGAAACACCCCGTGCCAGCCCCGATCCGAACACTTCGATCTTCGTACTGTGTCTATTGAAAGTGAAGTACAATGCAGATTATGATCTACGTTGTAACACATTCTTGATCGGGCCAGCGGCCCCTACCAGGAGGTTCACCATGAAAGACCTTGTTCTCCGGCTGGTGGGGGCCGCCGCATCCATCATCCTCGTACTCATCGCGTGCGTCCTCGCACCGATCATCGCGGTGGTGCGGCAATGAGCGAAACACGACGCCCCAACCTGTTCGCTGAAGCCCCCTGCGCAACCGAAGAACACCTGACATGGATGCGGAAAAACCGTGGCTCCCGATGGGACTGGCTCGTACCCGGCGAAGACGACCAAACCGCACGACGCCGCCGAGCTACCTCCGCAGCACTGTGCAAAACCTGCCCCCTCACGGCACGCACCGCCTGCAAAACGCGTCACGCCGGGCTCGCCGCCGAAGCGGCCCCCTACACCGTCCCCGGCGTGTGGGGCGGCACCATCTACCGCGACAAGCAGCCCGCCACGACCGACATCGTTCAGATGCTGTTCGGGTTGGACGCAGCGTGACGGACATGGTCGAAGCAATGCACAACTCCGCTGCTGTCGTCGCCGCACGCCACCACTCCGACGACACCGGTATTCAGTCGCTCCTCGAATTCGGTGACCCCCTCGGCATCGTGGTGTCCCTCGCCGACCTGGTCATCATCCTCGCCGCCCGCGCGAAACTCCCCATCGACACCCTCATCACCACCATGCGTGCAGGGGCCGACAATGAGCACCCCTGACCACATCCTGCGCGACACCACCCAGCGCGGACGAAAAACATGGGTCGCCCGCTGCCGCTGCGGACACAAAGAAACCCACCCCGACCGGGCAACCGCAGTAGCCACGCTCTACCGGCACACCATCGACGCCGGCCGCGACAAAACATGCCCCACCCCATACAAGAAGGGTCACGGCACCGTCACGGAGGCAGAGACAGCGATCGCCCGGTTCCTCCGCCGTCAACAACCTGGCGCCCGCCCCACCCGCACCTACCTGTGCAGGTGCGGGAAGTGGCACACCACCAAACGACCCGCACCCGTACCCGGAGTAGCTGCATGAGAATTCTTCGCCGCAAGCACCGCGACCCCATTGCCCACCTCGACTTCCACCCCACCTGCGACGCCCACAACGGAACCTGTGATCGGGTCGCGAAATACGTTGTGCACCTGCACGGTTGCGAAAACTCGCTGCTGTGTGAAACCTGCCTCGCAGATGACCTGGAATGGGCTGACGGGATGCCCACGATCGAGTGCTACCACTGCGGACGCGAAGCCGAATCATTCCAAGAACTCGCCACCGTGAGCCCGCTGTGACCGCGCCGCTGCCAGTCCTGCAGGAACCGTTGTGCGAAGGGAACATCCACGTCTACGGGCCGTTCGGTCCAGCCCCGGCTGCCACATTGTGGGCGGGCATGCACGGCTGTGACGGCGTGTTCATGTGCCAGGGCTGCCTTGGCCTTATCGGCGAGGGATTCGCCAAACACGCCCCGATCAAATGCGCGCAGTGCGGCGAATTGTTCACCTGTGCCGCCGACTACCTCACCTGGAGGGAACTGTGACCACCTTCGAGCGCGTCATCGGCATCGACCTATCCCTCACCGCCACCGGGATCGCGCAGTCACGCGTCGGTGAGCAGACAGCCGACCTTCGGGTGATCGAAACTACAGGCCGCAAGAACGACCGGTGGATCGATCGCTGGCACCGACTGGGCTACATCACCCACACCATCTCCCACCACGTCATCGTCAACGCACCCACCCTCGCCGTCATCGAAGCCCCTGCATACGCCTCCAACACTGGCGCCATGCACGACCGGTCCGGGGCATGGTGGCTCACCTACTCGATGCTCGCCGACGAAGGTGTCCCAATCCTCCCTGTCGCACCCAACATTCGCGCCAAATACGCCACCGGCAAAGGCAACGCGAGCAAAGACGAAGTCCTCGCCGCCGCGGTGCGCCGTTACCCGCTGCTCGACATCAACAGTAACGACACCGCCGACGCCGTCATTTTGATGGCGATCGGACGCCGACTGATCGGAGACCCCATTGACGACCTTCCTGCAAAACATCTCGAAGCCCTGGCAACTCTGGAGATCCCTCATGGATGACGGCCACGAACCGTACGTGCCGACGGTGCGGGAGTCCGCCACGTCGCGCCCGGAATACCAGCTCCACTACCGCGACCCGCAGACCGGTGAGGAACACACCGTCGGCACCGACTCCGTCTCAGTGTGGAACGAGCGCAAACAGCTCACCGACGCCGGATACCAGGTTGCTGTCGCACGCCGCCAGGTCACCATCAGCGCCTGGGAAATCGTGGAGCGTGCGGCATGACCTGGATCCACCTGCTCGCCCTCGTCGCCCTGTTCACCTTCGTCGGCTGGCTCGCGTGGCTGGACCGATGATGAACCTACTCCTCGAAGGAATCGTCGGCTCCACGGCCTACGGCCTCAACACCCCAACCTCCGACATCGACTACGCCGGCATCTACGTCGAGCCGACCTCGAACCTCCTCGGCCTCCACCCACCGTCACGGGAACGGGCGACGAAGAAGGGACGCGACGGCGCCGACGCCACCTACCACGAGCTCGGCAAAGCCATGTCGCTCGCGCTGTCATGCAACCCGACCGCGATGGAAACCCTGTGGCTCGACCACTACACGCACACAACCGAGTTCGGCGACGAGCTGATCGGCCTCCGCACCGAGTTCCTGGCCGCGCGCCGCGTGCGGAACAGCTTCTTCGGGTATGCGACGCAGCAGTTCCATCGGCTGCTGGAGAAGGGTCGCTTTCAGGGATCGCTGGAAACCCGTCGCGAGAAGCACGCTCGGCACACCATGCGTGTGCTGTGGCAAGGGTACGAGCTGTACACCACTGGTGTCCTGCCGATCCGGGTCCCGAATCCGCAGGCGTACTTCGACTTCGGCCGCCAGGTCATCGCCAATCCGGCCGCGCAGTGCGCACGAGAGTTGATCGCCGAGTATGAGGTGCTGTTCGACGCAGCGACAACCGTTCTGCCCGACGAGCCGAACGAGGCGCCGATCGAGGACCTGCTGCAGCGAATCCGTCGCGCAAACCTGGATGGAGACCGTCATGTCTGACATCGACGAAGTGATCACCCCGTATCAGGCGCGCCTGTACAACGCGGTCATCTACGGGGAGCGGCACGGGCAACGGCATGTGAAGGCCGGGATGATGCCGTTGCTGCGCCGGCTGTGGACCTCGCGCCGGTTCTGGCAGGCGAGGGCACTGGCCGACGACGAAACAATCAACCTGATAGGTGCCCTGTGTGAAGCGGAACAGCGGCGTGCGGGGATCGTGAACGCGTTCGTCCGCACGGACCATGTCCTCTACGCCCTGTACCGCGATGGTGAACCGCCGCAGGGTTGGGATCAGGTGCGGTTCGCGGCGGAACAAATCCTGCACGCCGACGCCGCCTAACCCGAAAACATGGTGCCCGCCACATTCATTGTGGCGGGCATTTTCGTGCGTAAACCGGGTTTGACTCGAACCTTATTCTGTGAATAGCCGAACAAGGAGGCTGAAGATGGACCCGGAATACGTTGAAACCGAAACTTTGGGTACCGACCCCGAATTTCCGTGGCTCGGATACGAGGAAGATGACTACGACTATGGGCAAGACTGCAATTAGTGTCGCTGCCGGTGTGGTAGCGGTGTTGACCTGGTGGTTCGTGGTGCCCCGTTTTCTTGGTGTGTTCATCGCAGCATCGGCGGGTATCAGTGACACCGATTGACAAGGGCGTGCAAAAAATTACGTGCGTGTCGCACGGCTGCGAACTCTGGTTGGGTCACCATCTGGTCGACGACGACATTCGGGCCATCCAAAAAGCGCACACCCTCCAACACGACAACCGGGCCATCGCACCCGCCATATTGTTCGGCGACAACAACGGAGATAACAAATGACCCTCGCACTACTGGCACTCGTCGTAGCCATCGCCAGCATCTGCGCCAGCACGTGGCACCTGTACTGGGTGCTCCGATTGGGTCGAGCCCTTGCCGAAGGTCGCCGAATAGCAGCAGAGAATCAGGCCGCCGACAGCGCTAAGTCGCTCCGTAAGGCCGAGCGCGCAGAGAAGCAGAACAACGACTACACGGTCGCATTGTCGCCTTCGGCGCGCGCCCACATCGCAAACACCCAACGTCAGGCGGAATTCGAACCATCCTTCGCTGTATCCGCGCCCAGTGAAGCAGTGCAAGCGGCCCAGCGCCTCATCGACCGTCAGTACGTACCCCTGCCGGAGCTGAAGTGACCGGTGATGAGGTGGGTGACGATTTCGACTGGCTCGACGGCGACGAAACCTGCGTGCGCTGCGGAATGCACTGGGCCGACTGCGAATGCTGAACCCGCGGCGCCGACCCCGCGAACACCGAACCAAACCCACGGAGCGTGAAATGACCGACCCAACCGGCCCTGACGAACCGACCGAAACGCTCACCGAGGACGTCAAACCGGGTGACTACTCCACGCCCGGATTCCACCCGCTCGTCCCATCTGCCGACGGGGTGATCCGCATCCTGCCGTACATCGAAGGAGACGACGAACAGCGTGAGTGATGAGCTAGTCGCCGGCGCCCGAACCGCCCTCGCCGACGCCGTCCACAACCTCGTCGGCATGCAAGTCGAGCACGTCGAGCGCGACGGCCAACAAGTACCGATCCCCGTCGACTCGCTCTACGACCAGCTCCGGGAAGCCAGCTACGGGGAACGCGCCGACGGTGGAGGTGCACGCCGCCCCGAACCAGGCTCCCGCGCACCCGGTTGGTCCGATGCGTTGTCGCTGCTCGAGCTGATCGACCGCCGGGTAGGGGAGTCGTCGATCGGTGGCGCCACCGTTCCCGGTCGAGAACTCACGGTGCGCCGCCTGTACGCCCTCGCAGACGCCACCTGGGCGCCAGAAGAAACCGGGTACGTGCGCAGGCTCGCGCGCGACATCGACACCTGGGCGGTACGAGCCCGCCGACTCCTCGATGACGAACACGTGTGGGAACTCCGCGCACCCTGCCCATCGTGCGGGGAAACCATGGTCACAGGCCAGGACAGTGCCGGAGAAACCGTGACCCAGTACGCCCTCCGCGCCAACCTGTCCAGCGCGGAATGTCTCGCATGCGGGATGCAATGGGCGCCCGAGTACTACCGAACCCTCGGCGCCCTCATCGGCGCACCACTACCAGACGGGGTCCTCGAATGAGGCTGTTCGTAGACGATGAGCGACCGGTGCCCGCCGGATGGGCGCTCGCCAAGACCGCGCCCGCAGCAATGGTATTCCTGCACGGGCACCGCCTGGCCGGCATCCCGCTCGAGGCGCTGTCCCTCGACCACGACCTCGGTACGTCGATCGCAACCTACGAGGACGAAACCACACGGCCGATCATGCTGTGGATGTGTGAGAACGACTGGTGGCCGGAAGCGCTGTACGTTCACACCGCGAACCCCTGCGGTCAGGAGTGGTTGATCGGGATGGCCCGTCGCTACGCCCCACCCGGCACACTCCGCGGCTACGGCCAAAACTACTGGGGCACCTGCTCTATCGACGACACCGAGAGGCACCCAGCATGATCTGGGAAACACGCAACCCCACGCGCATAGCGGTCGCCGGCGACTGGCACGGCAACAGCTTTCATGCGGTTCGAGCGATCCGATATGCCGCTGAGCAAGGCGCGCAGGCGATCCTGCACGTTGGTGACTTCGGGTACAAATTCGAAGCGCGCTTCCGGCGCCGGGTGGCTGACGCTCTCGCCGACAACGACATGTGCCTGGGATTCGTCGCCGGGAATCACGATGACTATGGTCGCCTCGACATGCTGGAACATGCCCACGGTTGTGCTGCGATCCCGTTGGCACCGTTCACGTTCTACCTGCCACGCGGCTACCGGTGGGCCTGGTCCGGTGTGTCGTTCCTGGCGCTCGGTGGCGCGCACAGCGTGGACCGGCCGTGGCGGGCCCGCGGCGAATGGTGGCCACGCGAAACCATCACCATCGAAGAAGCCGTCACCGCGGCGAACAGTGGCCCCGCCGACGTGATGATCACCCACGACGTCCCCGATGGCGTCCACATCCCGTGCATCGAAGGTAACCCCATCGGCTTCCCTGAAGCGGAGATCGAAGCCGCGCAACGACATCGGGAACTCCTGCGCAACGTCGTCGACCACGTCCAACCGAAACACCTGTTCGCCGGCCACTACCACTGCCGCCTCGACACCACCCTGGTCGGCCACGACTACCACACCGAGGTGCACATCCTCGACATGGACGGAACACCCATGTCAGCAAACATGACAGTGATGGACCTGACCAACCTGGGGTAAAGCGCAATGCAATGTAGACAAGTGCATTGTAAGGCGATTATGCTGCTCGTATGGCCCTCACCACCCCGAAGAACCCCAACTACGCTGCAGTCGTAGTTCAGTTGGCCGCAGTCAACGACCTGGCCGGTTGCGACAACATCGCCGGCGCCCCGATCCTTGGCTACCAGGCGATCGTCGACAAGACCCGCCAGCCAGGCGACCTCGGTGTGGTGTTCACCGCCGAGACTCAGCTGTCGGAGGGATTCGCGCGGGCCAACAACCTGCACTCCGACACCGAGCTGAACGCCGACACCGCGGAGAAGGGATACCTGGCGAAGAACCGCCGCGTTCGAGCGATCAAGCTCCGCGGCCACCGGTCCGACGCGCTGTTCCTGCCGCTTGAGGCACTGGCCTACACCGGTTTCGACGTCGCCAAGCTCGCGCCCGGTGACGTGTTTGACGAGCTGAACGGGCACGAAATCTGCCGCAAATTCAAGCGACCGGTGAAGGGCAGCAACGCGCGCACCCCGCAGCAGAAAGCGACGAAGAAGTTCGTTCGGGTCGACGCGAAGTACCTGCCGGAGCACTACGACACCGCCCGCTACTTCGGCAACGAGCACCTCATCGGCCCCGAAGCACGGGTGGTGATCACACAAAAGCTGCATGGGACGAGCATCCGGATCGGGAACACGATCGCGAAGCGGCAGCCGACCTGGCGTGACAAGCTCGCCACCCGGTTCATGAAAGTGCCTGTCGTCCAGTACACCTACGACACCGTGTACGGCAGCCGCAAGGTAATCAAGGATCCGAAAGCGGAGCAGAACCACTACTACGGGACCGACGTGTGGACTCACTACGGTCAGCGGCTCAACGGGCTGATTCCGCAGGGCTTCGTTGTCTATGCCGAGTTGATCGGGTGGACTTCCGATGGTGCGCCAATTCAAGGCGGGTACACCTACAACGTCCCGCATGGTGATGCTGGCCTGTACGTGTACCGGGTCGCCTACGTGAACCCTCAGGGCATTGTCACCGACCTCGCGTGGGGTCAGCTCGTTGAGTGGTGCGCGCAGCTCGGGTTGAACACGGTTCCGGTGTTGGCGGAGTTGGCGCACAAGGCGTTTGACCCCGCCGACTGGTTGGACCGCCGCTACTACGACGAGGGGTACGGGCAGGCTGTCCCGCTGTCCGGGTCGAAGAAGCTCGTCGATGAGGGCGTGTGCATCCGCACCGTCGACAGCCTGCACCCGACCACGTTGAAGGCGAAGTCGCCGATCTTTCTGCAGCACGAGACGAAGGCCCTCGACGACGAGATGTCGGTCGATCTCGAAGCGGAAGGCGGTGTAGCGGCATGAGCGTGGAATTTTCGTCACTGGGAGGCTGCCACACCCGTGCGACCTTCACTCAGACACGCACGGCGGTGAAAGCTTCCCGCGGCAACACCGTCCCTGGTAGCGACCTCGTGTCCGCTGCTGAAGTTGTCAGGTTGCGGCTCCTTCCGATCGACCGAAGCTGGCGGGGCGTGATCACCTCGTCTGGTGGCGCGCCGCGGCTGCGGTTCCGCTTGGTTGCTGGTAAGGGCTCTGTTGCTGAGCATCGTGAGGTTGTTGTCGACCGTGCCGCCATGCAGGTTGTTCGCGATGAGGTGATTGTGCGATGACCGCCACCGAGCTGGTTGACGTGATTCCGCCGCCTGCGCGCCAGCGGGTGATTATTCCTCGCGGGCTGCCTGGGTCCGGCAAAAGCACGCTGTACACGCGCATGCACGAGGACCCGTCTCGGTGTCCCGTTGCTGCGGTTGGAGCACCCGATCATGACGATTTCTGATCTGGTCGGTTCCGAGTGGGAGTCGAAGGACGGTACGCGGGCGCTCGTGGTGTTGCGGGAGGCGGCGTCGTGGCGTGGTGATCGGCAGTTCTTGGTGAAGGGCACTCGCGGTTCGAACCGGCAGCGGCTGATCAGTTACCGCGGGTTGCTCAGCAAATACCGACGGATCGAGGCAACCGGTGGTTGAGGGTCGCCCGATTAAGGAGTCCCCGCCGGGTTATCGGTGTCCTGGGCACGCCAAGTTCGCGACGTCGTCGCCATGTTTTCCGGGCTGTGGTGAAACCTCCACGGCCATAACTGATTCTGTTCGAAGGAGTGCTGACCATGGATGAAATGTCGATCAGGGACACGGCGGTCATGGCCGTGGCGACCGATACCGCCGAGGACCTGGAGCGCAAGGCGATTCAGATGCGGGAGGTTCTGGCTTCTCATGGTGCGCCCGATGGGAAGGCCGATGAGGGTATCGAGATCTGGACCGGGATTGCTTTGCGTATGCGGCAGGGCGGATTCCGCACGTTCGGTGAGTGGTCCACGTACTTCGGTGCGGGTGCCAGTGATGAGTGACGCCGAGACTCCTACTGACCCGATCCCCGCCGACGACCAGCCCCACGCCTACGTCCTTGTGGAGCGCACGCACAGCCCCCACGCCGACCGGCCCGAGTGGGATCGGGGCGCGATCGTGATCCCCGAGTGGGACCACGACGAGCTGGCCCACTGGCGCGACTACCACGACAAGTACGCCCTGATCCCGATCGGCCCGGACGGGGACACCGGCACCCGCGCCATCACCGAACCCCGCACCGTCAGCACGGTCGAGGAACTGGACGCGTTGCCTGAGGGCACGGTGATCCGACTCCGCTCGCTCCTTCTGCAAGCGGGCTGGTCTGACATCGACCTCAGCAAGCGGGCATGGGCAGGATTCGGGCATCACCGTTTGCAGTCGAGCAGCGCGGTGATCCTGGCGGCCAAGGGGCTGTGTGACATCACCGTCGTGGACGTCCCTGCCGAGGTGTCCGATGGTGAGTGACCGCGACACCCTGACCGAGCCCACCCCGGTCGGCTACGTGCATGTGGAGCGCACCGGGCCGGGGTGGCGCTTGGTCGAGGACGAGGGCATGGCCCCCGACGCCTCGTTGATCGCGGCAGGGTGGGCCAACGAGGCGGTTGGCGTGGTCTACCTGCACGACGAGGTCAAGGGCTGGCGTCCCGCCGCCCGCGAGATCACCACGGCCGCCCAGGCCGACGCGCTCCCCGTCGGCACCATCCTGTTCCACGTCGACTGCCCGAACCCTGATCCCTGCATCTGGCGGCGTGCGTGCAGCCCGTCGGAAGTCGAGGACGAGATCGACGGCGGCACATTCGACCACATCCATTGGGCGGCGTGGGGCGACGAGGACGAGCGCTACGACGGCGAAGACCTGGAGGGCCACGCCGATTGCGGCGGCCCGCTGCTGGTCGCGTACGTCCCCACCGAGGAGGCCGGCCGTGGCTGACCCGTACTACGCCGACGAGCACGTCACGCTCTACCACGGTGACTGCCGCGCGATCGACGCGTGGCTCGCCGCCGATGTCCTGGTGACCGACCCGCCGTACGGCCGCGATTGGAAGCAAGGTGCCGGGCTGCTCAGCGGGCACGGGGGCAGCCATGTCCCCGCCGGGCACCGGGGGATCGCGAATGACCGAGACACCACCGCCCGGGACGCGGTGCTTGCCGCGTGGGGAGACCGGCCCGCCATCGTATTCGGCGACCCGCTGATCCCGGCGCCAGCCGCCACACGACAGGCGCTCGTGTACGCCAAGCAAGCCGACGCGGGCGTGCGAGGAGCGCTCGCCGGATTCCGGCGCGACGTGGAAATGATCTACCTCATCGGGAAATGGGGCGCAGGAATCGGCGGCGAATCATCAATCCTGCGTGCGACAGGGTTGATGGCGGGCGAACACGGTCTCGCCGCACGATCAGGTCACCCTCACGCGAAATCCACGGCGGTGCTTGAGGTGCTAATCCAGCGGTGCCCACGGGGCATGATCGCCGACCCTTTCGCCGGATCGGGTTCGACTCTGATCGCCGCGCGCAACGCGGGCCGACGCGCAATCGGCATCGAGATCGACGAGCGCTACTGCGAGGCCGCCGCCAAACGACTCGCGCAATCCGTCCTAGACCTGGGGGTCCCCGCCGAGGACGCCTGCCCGCACGACAGCCGTAGCGGTGCCGGCGGGCGGTGGCGGTGCGACCAGTGCGGTACCGACTGCGGACCGAACACCTACCTCACCACCACCGAGGAGACCAGCCGTGGGTAAGACATCGATCGAGTGGACCGACCAAACCTGGAACCCAGTTACGGGCTGCGAAAAGGTGTCTCCGGGTTGCGACCACTGCTACGCCGAGGGGATCGCGCATCGGTTCGCCGGCACCCCGCAGTTCCCGAACGGATTCGGTGTGACGTTGCGTCCGGAGCGCCTGGAGGAGCCGTTGCATTGGCGGAAGCCACGACGCGTCTTCGTCAACTCGATGAGCGATCTGTTCCACGCCGACATTCCAGACGAGTTCATCGCGAAGGTGTTCGCCACCATGGCCCGCGCACCCCAGCACACCTTCCAGATCCTGACGAAACGACCCGGCCGGATGCGGGCGCTGCTCGCCGATACACAGAAGCTGTTGGAGGCCACGACCGACGAGGAGACGGCCGCCGCGATCTATGACGCGCCATGGCCGCTGCCGAACGTGTGGCTGGGTGTCTCGGCCGAGGATCAGAAGTGGGCCCGCGTGCGGATCCCGGTTCTCCTCGATACCCCGGCTGCTGTCCGGTTCGTCAGTGCGGAACCGCTACTCGGGCCCATCGACCTGAGTATGTGGCTGGAGAACGACCCCGGGAAGTTTGTCGTGCCACCGCTTGACTGGGTGATCGTCGGCGGCGAATCCGGGCACGGCGCCCGGCCGATGCACCCGGATTGGGCGCGAGGCCTGCGCGATCAGTGCGTAGGAGCGGCCATCCCGTTCCTGTTCAAGCAGTGGGGCGAGTACGTGACGCCCAACCAGATGACCGAAGACGCCTTCAGAGGTTGGGACATCGAACACGGTTCCGGCGAAACCCGGGACGCGTACTGGCGTGTCGGCAAGAAGGCCGCTGGCCGTGAGCTGGACGAACGCACCTGGGACGAGTACCCGAAGGCCACCCCGTGAGCATGAAGTACGTCCGCGACTACTACGCCGTACCAGCGAAGCGCGGTGGTCGGGTCCGGTACACGGGCGATGGAGCACCGCGGCTCGGCACCATCACGAGCGCAGACCATCGCATCCGGGTCCGCCTCGACGGCGAGAAGCGCCCCCGAATCTTCCACCCGACATGGGAACTCGAATACCTGCCCGAGGAGGCGGCCCGATGACCGACACCCTGCACACCGTCGAGATCACCGGCAACCCGGACGACGCGGCGACCTGGCAGATCAAGTTCACCTGCCACGGCGACCGTGATGCCGAGTGTCACCAGTACCCGGATTGCGATTGCGAGCGCTGGGACAGCGACCACGAGGAGGAGCAAGGGCACCCGCTCGTGCCGCATGACCAGTGCTGGATGAAGAACTGGTTCGACAACGACTGCACCGACCCCTACTCCGAGACGCTGATCGAATGCGATTACACGGTCGGCATGTCCGGGCCGATCAAGGCGCGGTTCGAGGAGGACGACTACGTGGCATGGGAATTCATCGAGGAGGCGAAGACCGATGCCTGACCCCTGCTCTTGCTCTCCCGGTGCCTGCCACGGCGGGCACACCATCGACGTCGGCCCGTCCTGGGTGCGCGTCCCCGAGGATCGATTGCGCGCCATACGCGACAACCGGACCGCCAACGCGGACGAGACTGCCGCGATGGCCGCCGAGCTGCTGGCCGCTCGTGCCCGTGCCGTGTCCATGCAGGCCGCTCTCGACGCCAACACCGCCGATCGAGAGGGTTTGATCAACCGCGTCACCGCGCTGGAGGCCGAGTTGGACGCGTCTCGCGCCGATGCTGGCCGTGCCCATGGTCAGGCGGGGGCATGCCACGCTCGCGCGATGGAACTGCGGTCGCAGGTGACCGCCCGCGACAAACGCATCACCGAGCTGGAGGGGTGGCAGGCCCACGCTTTGCAGCAGGCTCGCCGTGCGGCCGATGACACCAACAGGTGGAACGCCATGTGGGACGCCGGCGACGGCAAATCCACAGACTTGGCGGACATGATCGACGCCATCCTCGACCAACGCGACACCGCCCGCGCACTGGTCGACCATGTGCAAGCAGCCCTCGCCGAGCATCCCCGCTGCGATGCCCACCCCGACGACGACGTGATCACGTGCGGGTGGAAACGGGCCGTCGCGAGCGTGCAGCACGCCCTGGAGACCGCCGCGTGACCGCGGTGCTGCTCGTGTTGTGGCTGCTCGTCGCGGTCGTGGTGCTGGCGCTCCTGGCTGTTGGCACCGTCCTCGTCCTTGCGCTCGTACACCTCCAGCGCGCCGTCGATGTCGAAAAACGCGGGCCCTGCGCGGGGCGGGCGGAGGGCACCAAATGAGAACGAACCAACCGCTGACGACCGCCGCGAAGAACACTGCCCGCGAGATCGAGAACCGGTACCGGTGCATCGACGCCCGCCACGAGCCCCGCACCTACAACCCGTGGCACGGCACGTACTGCTTGTGTGGGCGGGCGATTTGGGACGACGAACCCATTCCGCCGACCGACTACGAGTCCGCCGAACGCGATCAGAGCCGAACTGACTTCGTGGGCAGGGCTGCCCGTGATTACCTCGCCCGAACGCATGGGAGAACAGCATGAACCCAGGAGGTCACACTGTGAACGTTCTATGGAACGAGGCGGCATGACCGGGCAGTCGAGGCAGGGGCAGCACACCGCCACCTGCGAGTATTGCGGGAAACGGTTGTACCGGTCCCGCCGTGACGCAAAAACCGCGGCGAGGGCCGCGTTTCCTGGTGAGCGGTTCAGTGCTTATTCGTGTCCGGTGGTCGACGGGTATTGGCATTTTGGTCATTTGGCGCCGGAGGTGCGGTCTGGTGAGGTTCCTCGGGGAGCCTTTTATGGGCCTCGGGGTGTGGGTGTGGTGCGGCAGATGCAGGGCACTCGGAAACCGGTCGTGAAGAAGTACAGGGGGTATGCGGCGTGATTTGCATAAATGGGCGGTTCAACCCAGCCAACTTTATCGTTACCGAATTGTGATATACAACCAGAGAAACTGTGTCCGCCGGATGCTATTGTCAGTCTCGTGCATTACGTGTGCCCAAAACCGGATCGGCAACCCGATTACGTAGCACACAACCCGCCCAAGCTGCTGACGTACCAGCTCGGTGCTAACAACTTCATACAGTCCTCCTAGCCCAATTGGTTGAGGCACCGCAACAATATTGCGGTTGATGCTGGTTCGAATCCAGCGGAGGACCCAAAGCATCGGTTTAGCGGCCGGTGCTGGTGGTGACAGAGAGAGCGGCTACCGCGTGATCGGGCCGCGAATGTGTGCGACTGCCGGGAACCTAACGGCCAAGTGGCTGAGGGGAAACCTTCGCAGGCGGAAACCGGTCCGTAGCTGGACAGTCGCAGCACCGGGTACCTAATCCTTACGATCCGTGCCCCGGTCGGAGTCTAGGCAACTCCCCACCCACTAACTTCGCCTCGGGCCTCGCGGGCTTCGGCCTCCTCCCGAGGACAACAGAATTGCCGCACGGAACTACAGGTGCGGAGCAGCGGGACATTGATCCCGCCAGTCCACCACGGTGGGCGACTACATAGCAGACCGCCCGCAAGGGCGCCTGCTCCTATGGGCGTAGCTCAGTGGCAGAGCAGCGGTCTCCAAAACCGTGTGTCGGAAGTTCGACCCTTCCCGCCCGTGCGACCGGCGAGGCGGAGGTAACCAATCCTTGCGCGGCTGGATAGAGCGGCCCGGCCGAAAAGCCTGCGTCTAGGTAGCGCCCTACGGAGTTGGATACCTCCGATATCAAAGCCCCATTGCGACGTAGGGGGAGTCCGGCTACCCCGTCAGACTCATAATCTGAAAGTCGTCGGTTCGAATCCGACCGCCGCATCAATGATGCCCGCCAAGGCTAGAGCTACGGCTTCCTTACTTCGACGGGGCTTTCGGGATGTAGTTCAAGTGGTAGAGCACCCGCTTTGGGAGCGGGCTGTTGCGTGTTCGAGTCGCGCCATCCCGACGCAATAGCCCTACCTTCCCAACTGGGCAGCTGGGCTATCTCCGCATTATAAAGATCGAGCCAACGGGGGGTGCAGCCGTGCCTATGGCGACCAAAGAAGCGCAGCGCGAGTATCAACGGAAGTGGATGGCCGATCGTCGCGCGAACTGGTTCCGTGGCAAGTCCTGCGTTAGATGTGGTTCGACGGGACCGGCTAGAAATTGACCATGTCGACCCACTGTCCAAGGTTACCCATCTGGTGTGGTCGTGGGCAGAGGAACGACGAAACGCCGAACTCGCGAAGTGTCAGGTGCTTTGTAGGCCGTGCCATGAGTCGAAATCTGTGGTCGATCTTGTCGAGGTTTTCGGCGTGAAACTTGCTGAGCATGGCGGAATCGCAATGTACTACCGCGGATGCCGTTGTCGCCCTTGCAAGGATGCCTGCGCCGCTTACAAGCGTGACTATCGGGCTCGAACTCGATCAGCTTTGGCCGCCGCGTAGTGGCGATGATGGTTCACCCGAACTGTTGGCTCGGCTGCTGCCACCCGCCGACACACGCCACGGTCCGCCAGCGCGAGAAGCGTGAGACCGCGGCCTGGGCCGACGAATACGAGAACCCAGGCGACTGGACTGCTGATTGCTGCCCCGCCGTGGCACCGCTGCGCTGCATCTGCAACAACTTCGACTGCTACTACCCCGAGGGGCCCTGGTGGAGAACACCTCTGAGACTGTGAGCGCCACCGTGCGCGCAGCTGCCGATGTGATCGCTGATGTGCTGAACATCGATTCGTTTGCCGACGAGGTGGACGCTGAACTCGCGCCTCTGTACCCCGAGGTTGCGCACGCCTACGCACACTTCACCGCCGAGATCCCCTGACCGTGCGCATGCTCGGCGCCATGGCCAGGCGCCCCGTGTGCGTGTTCTGCGGGCCCAGCTCCGGCGACTTCATCGACAAACGCGGGCAACGCTCCCGCGAACGTCAAGCACTCGCCCGCTGGGTTGACGAGTACGAAGACCCCGCCGACGTGATCGACCGGGCATGCCCGAAAGGCGGCCCGGACTGCGGCTGCCACCACTACCTGCCCGGCGAACTCGACCAGGAGAACTGAATGTCACGTCCCATTCCCGACTGCTGCGACATCGAGATCATCGAATACGCCGACACTGACGACCGATCCGGTGCTGCAGGTGTTGTGCGTCCGCAAGAGATCCGCATCAACGGCAAGCCGGTCCTCTCCCCGAAGGACAACCCCGTGGTCATCCACGAGTTGGCCATCGGCGGTGACGATGTGGTGAAGGTGACGCTGACGGTGTTCGCGCGTCTCGTGAAGATCGGCCTCGAAACCAAGACGGATGAGACTGTCAGCCTGGAACCCTCTGCTGATGCTTTGCGTCTCGGCGGCCACTCCTAGAACTTAACTGCGCCCATTGGCGTAGTGCGACCTCCTATGTGGGGTAACGCAAATCGGTAGTCGGTGTCTGCCAGGAGAACTCCCACCGCTCGTTTTCGCCACCACCCTCGTGCCCCATTCCGCATCCGGGGCCGCCCCGCCTTTCGGGCGCCTGGCTGTAGGGCTTCTCAGGTGGCGGGGCCGCCGGCAGCGTCACCGCGCCGCGGCCCGCCCGCCGGACCAGTTTTCGCTACCTGGGAGTCCGGCGGGCCCAGCTTCATTGTTTCGAGCGGCCGGGAGGCCCCATGAACATCGGCACCCGACTCATCGCAGCGGCCACACTCATCGCCGCCACCCTGATCGTCGCACCCGCCACAGCAAACGCAGGCGGACCCGGCTGCCCCGACACGTACACGTTCGGGGTCGGCGGATTCGAAATCAACGGTGGCGGCACCGGACAAACCTCGACCTACATTCCGGCCGACCAACCCGTCGGATACAACTCCGTCGACATCACCGCTGGCGTCAACGAACTCGACCGCCTGTTCCACGCTTACCGCAACCGGTGCCCCGGAACACACCTCAAAATGTTGGGCCACTCGGGAGGTGCAGCCGTTGTTCACGTTTGGGTTTCGCAACACCAAACCGAACCGAACGCCACCGCCATCCTCCTTTCCGACCCTAAACGAACAGCAGGTCCGGGAGGCCCTGGCATCGCCGCGAACCCGTTGGCCGTCCCCGCCGACCTGCTCGGACTGTTCCGCGGCGCTGCAGGTGTGGATGCAAACTTCGGGGCGTTCCCCGTCCTGACGGTGTGCAACGCGGGCGACTGGGTGTGCAACGAATCCGCAGGCATGTGGGGATATTTGACCACCGGTGTGCACGGCAAGTACGACCTCAACCCCCGGAACTACCCGAACTTCGTTCGCGGCAACTGGTTCCCGCCGGTCTACTGACAGGACCACCATGACCGAACGAGTCGAAGCCGCCGAACGACGCGCCGCCGACGCTGCCCGCCAACTCGCCGACGCCCAAACCGCCTGCGCCCGCGCCACCGCTGATGTGATCACCGCCCAACACCAGTTGAACAGTGCGCTCGACGACATCACCACCGCACTCAACACAACCGAATAGAGCTTTCGTTGATCACTGTGTACACCCAACCCGACTGCCAGCCCTGCAACGCAACAAAACGAACGCTGGACAAACTCGGGGCCGAATACACGCTGATCGACATCACCGACAACCCGGACGCATACGACACGATCCGGGAACTCGGCTACCAACAAACCCCGGTGGTCGTGACCAACGACCTGCACTGGTCCGGTCACCGCCCAGACCATTTGAGGCGGGCCGCGAATGCCACGAACACCTGAACAACGCGAAGCTGACGACGCACTCACCGCCGCAATCGACACCGTCTGGACCGCATACGTCGAGGACGACGACCCCGGCCTCCTCACCGACTACATGGTGATCGGTGTCCGACGCGGCTACGACGACGAGGGCGACTCCTGGTCCCAGGTGTGTCGCTTCTCCCGCGACGACTCGGTACCAGAATATGTGCTGCTCGGCCTGCTCGAACAAACCCGCAGCGCTATGACACGCCCCGACATCGTGGTCGTCGACGACGAGGAGTAACCGGTGTGGCGTTCACGGATTCGTGCCGGCCATCTGTGGCTGGTGTTGGTCGGTGTTGTGACCGTGCTCGAAGTGATCGCCCCGGAAGGCGAACTACTTTCGGAGGGTGTCGACCGCGGTCTTGAGGAACATCCGCTGCTTGTGCGTGCGGCGATCATCATCACCGCCCTGCATCTGATCAACGGGTTGCCTCAACAGCTCGACCCGTTTGCCCGACTCCCGAGAGTGTGGAAATGACCATCACCCCCGGCACCATCGTGACCGCGACCGACCTCCCCGGCCGATACCGCGTCACCCGAATCACCCACGGCCAAGCCCTGATCTGGCCGCTCACCAGAGGCACCGCACACGTCGTGCGCCTCGCACGGATCGCCCAGGCGGCGACCGTCCCCACCACCTAGTACGCGAGTCCGGCCAGGAGCCCGCCGCGCCCTGGAGGTCCGCCAATATGGCACGCAAGAAAACCACCCCCGTCGAAACCCTGGTCGAGACACAGCAGAAACGCAATCGTGCGCTCGAACTTCGTATGGCGGGCAAATCCCACGCCGAGATCGCCGAGGAACTGGATGTTTCCAGCTCCAGCGTCTCCCGCTACATCACCCAAGCGGTCAAAGAAATCACCCGCGAAAACGCCGAAGAATACTTGACCATCGAACTCGGTCGCCTCGACTTCCTCTGGGACCTGATCCACCCCGACCTCAAGGCCAAAGACAAAGGCTACGAATGGAAGATCGACCGCGCCCTGTCGATCATGGATCAACGCGCCAAGCTCACCGGCAGCTATAAGGCTGCCGAGCTGAAGGCGATCGCCGAGGCTAAGGGCGGAATGTCCGCCGAAGCGACGTCGATGATTAGCGACTTCTTCGGCCGTATGGCTGAACTAGTTGCCGCTGACGAGCTCGCCCAACAATCTGACGACGACGGCGGTTCCGAATGAGCCGCCAAGATGAGCTAGCAAGCTTGCTCGACAACCTCCCACTCTCACGCAAGCAGATCACCTCCATCGTCCAATCCCGTGAATATCGTACGTCCATCTGGTCTGGCGCGGTTCGTTCAGGCAAGACCATAGCGAGCATTCTCGCGTTCTTCGACGCGATCACGCGCGCACCGGCTAGCGGGTTGATCCTCATCTGCGGACGGACGCTGCAAACCATCGAGCGCAACATCCTCGAACCGATGCAGGATGAGAACGTATTCGGCCCGTGGGCGCGCGAAACCCATCACACCCGCGGCTCCAATATCGCGGTGATTTTCGGTCGCACGGTGCACTTGATCGGTGCATCCGATGTTCGTGCCGAGGGAAAATTGCGCGGCCTGACAGCCTGTTTGGCGCTCGTTGATGAGGCCACACTACTGCCGGAGTCATTTTGGACACAGTTGCTGGCGCGTCTGTCTGTGCCGGGTGCCCGATGCCTCGCCACGACCAACCCCGATAACCCGAACCACTTTCTGAAGGTCGGGTACATCGACCGGGAAGACGACCCGGAGATGGACGTGAAGTCGTTTCACTTCACCCTCGACGACAACCCGAGCCTGCCGCCGGAATACGTCGCCGCGATCAAAGCCGAGTTCACGGGCTTGTTTTATTTGCGGAACATCTTGGGGCGCTGGGTCGCTGCAGACGGCGCGATCTTCGACATGTACGACCCCGACCAGCACGTGGTCCCGTGGGATCTGCTGCCAGAGATGCGGTGGATCATCGGCGTCGGTGTCGACCACGGCACCACGAATCCCACGCACGCGGTAATCGTCGGCCACGGTGTCGACGACGTCTTGTATGTGATGGATGAGTGGCGCCACAAGTCCACCTCGAACGAAGCCCGCTGGACCAACGTGCAGTTGTCCAAAGGGTTGCGGGACTGGCTCGCCCAACCGCACCACCCCTCTGACCCCGCTGAAGGTCAACCGTGGCGCGGATACGTGGTCGTCGACGGCGCCGCCGCCGACTACCGGGTCCAGTTGAAACAAGACGGGCTGTCGACGGTCATCGCGCAAAAGGACGTCCTGTACGGGATTCGAACATTGACTGCGTTGGTCGCTGCAGGTCGGTTGAAATTCACTGACCGGTGCCCTGAGCTGTTGAAAGAGATCCCCGGATATGTGTGGGACACCAAGGCGACTGACCAAGGTAAAGATGCTCCGGTCAAGGTAAATGACCATGGATGTGACAGTTTACGCTACGTGATCGTCACTACCGAACGTAAATGGCGGCGGCAGATCAAACTGAACGAACTCCCGGTCAAAACGGAACCGGAACCCGAAAACAAACCAGTCGAAGTCCGGTTCGCCGCATAGAAACTGGCGGTTTGCCAACACTCATAGGATTGGTGTAACCGATCTTGGAGGTTGGAATGTCATTCGCTGATGACGCTTTCGAATTGCGGCAGCGAACCCGCAAACCACGACCCTGTTCCACGGGCGCGTGGCTGGCTTCGCTCGATGAACGGGACCGGCAAGCTCTCGACGTTCTGCTCGCAGATGGTCAGCCCATCGCTCATGTGTGGAGGCTCGCCGTGAAATACGGTCTCGACGCCGCAGAAACCAGGTTCCGGGTGCACGTGCGCGGCGACTGCGGATGCTCGGTCAACGTGGAGGCTGCTGCGTGACACTGGCCGACGACGCCGCGAACCTCGCCGGCCGTGACCCTGTGAACAAGGGCTCGATCGACGTCACCGGTGACGGCGCCACAGTGAACAACGTGGTCGTCGACGCACCGATCAACGACGACTGGACCCATGTCTTCGCCCTGTTCAACCTGAACGCCACCGAGTTCCACGTCGTCGACGACACCGTCCGCATGAGCACGTGGCAACAATCCAAGGCCCAGGACGACGGCACCCGAGACGTTGTGCAGCTCTACAGCTACAGCGCACGGTTCCGACGCCGCCGTGCCACAGACATCTGCCCGGAAACGGTGGACCGTTGGCGCACAACGCTTCTCACGGCGGCGTTCCCTGTGGCGACCCAGACTGCCGCGACGAACACGTACGTGATCCTCGTCGCCGACCCTCAACTGGGGAAACCGGGCACCGAACAGGCGATAGAGAACTGGCGCCGCGGCGTCACCACCCATTTGGTGACAGCCGCCGGCATGCACGCCTCACGCCCCTTGTCAGGAATCCACGTCGCATTCATGGGCGACGAGGTCGAAGGCGTGTGTAACAACTACGGCAACCAGTCACATGTGGTGGAGCTGAACAAGTCCCGACAGTTGGAGCTCGACTTCGACATGCGGGTGTGGACGATCAAAGAAGCACTCCGCATCGGTGTTCCGGTGTCGGTGTCGTCGGTGATCTCCAACCACGGCGAATGGACCCGCAACGGCTCGAAGGATCCCGTCACCACCCAGGGCGACAACGCTTCCACTCACATCGCCCGCCAAGTCCGGAAACTGTTCGACGAACTCGCCGACCACGGTGCTGTCCCGACCATCAACTGGCACATCGGTGCCGGCGACCCAGCCGTCACCCTCCGACTGTCCGGTGTGGACTGCTATTTCTCCCACGGTTACATCGAGAAGGGGCGCGGCTCCTCGTCGGAGACCCGCACCCGCAACGCGATCGAACGCCAAATCCTGGGCCGCACCGAAGAACTCGGCACGACATCACTGTTCTTCACCGCCCACTTCCACCACTTTTACTCTCAGGAGTTCGAAGGCCGAACCCTCTTCGGCTGCCCCGCCTTGGAAGCGGAACGTTCCTCGGAGTACATGCTCAACCAGTACGGCGTGTGGTCACCCGCCGGAATGCTCGGCCTGATGGTCGGCGCACACAACCAGCGCGGCTGGTCGAACGTCAACGTGTTCTGACGGGCCCCGCCGCCGTCTCCCAACTTCATAGCGACCGCCGTTGAGCGTGCGCTCACATCGCACCCTTCTGGAGGTGGCGCATGCCGATGCCCGAATTCAGTGGTGCTTGGCCACCTGAGCCATGGGATGTCGCCCAATCTGCCTACGACCTCCACTCAGCGTGGGTTGCCGGCGACACGGATTTGCTGTCCGCGTTCTACACCCAAAACCCTGACGGCAAACCCGCCAAAACCCGGTCCGCCCAATACTCCACCGGCGTCATCGGCAAAGTCGCCCGTTGGTTCTGGGGGCGCCCCCCACAGCAAGCCACCAAACGGTTGCATATCCCCGCCGCAGCCGACGTTGCACGCACCTCGGCGGACCTGCTGTTCGGGCAACCGCCACAGTGGGTGTTGAACGAGGGCGACGCCACGAATCTCGAAGCGGCACAAGACCGGTTGAACCAGTTGCTTGAATGCGACGACGCGACAGCCACGTTCCTCGAAGCGGCAGAGATCCAGGCAGCTCTCGGTGGCGTGTTCTTGCGCCTGTTCTGGGACCAGGAAGTCACCGACAAGGTGATGCTGTCCGCTGTCGGCCCCGATGCTGCGATCCCGGAATGGCGGTACGGCAAACTATCGGCTGTCACCTTTTGGTCGGTCGTTGCCACGGACAAGCGTGGTACCTGGCGGCATTTGGAACGTCACGAACCCGGCGCGATCGAACACGCCCTGTATTGCGGGGACGGCGACCACATCGGCCGCCGCATGCCCCTCGAAGAACAAGAAGCCACCGCCTGGGCTGCCGACCTGGTTGACGAGAACTCGTCGATCAAGACCGGCGTGAAGGGTTTGACCGCCGCATACATTCCGAACGTGCGACCCGCCCGCCGGTGGCGCAACCTTCCTGGCCTGTCCCCGTTGGGGCGCTCCGACTTCGAAGGCATTGAGCACCTGTTCGATGCCTTGGACGAAGCGTGGTCGTCGTGGATGCGCGACCTGGATTTGGCGAAAGCACGCCTGTTCGTCGCCGCCTCCCTGCTGGAACAGGACGGACCCGGACAAGGCGCGTCATGGGATCCCGAACAGGCGATCTACACCCCCGCACCCTCGGAGGACTTGATCGAGGGCGGACCAAACACTCTGGTCCAAGCTCAACAGTTCAAAATCAGGCACCTTGAGCATCAAGCCACCTGCACCGCTCTGATGAACCGAATCCTGGTCTCCGCCGGGTACAGCACAGGCGACTTCGGCGACGACCAACTATCGGGTGCGATGACCGCAACCGAGGTCACTGCCCGCAAGGACTTGTCCAACCGCACCCGATCAAAAAAGGCTCTGTACTGGGGCAGCGCTACCGCCCCATTGGCCCGCACCATGATGGACCTCGACGAACTCGTCTACGGCGGCAACTACGGCCTCCAAGCCGACCCGGAGATGCAATTCCCGGTCCGTGTGGACCAAGACCCAGTTCAACGGTCGATCGAGATCGCGAACCTCCGGACAGCACAAGCCATTTCGATCGCCGCGTCCGTCCGCAAGATCAACCCGAACCTGTCCTCCGACGAGGTCGATGAAGAAGTCGACGCGATCAAAGCCGAACTGGCCGAGCTCGCGCCCGCCGCTGATTCGTTCGGTGACAGCGACTTCGACGGACCAGCGGAACCACACAACGACCTGCAGCAAACCAACCCCCAGCCACGTCCGCAGGGTGGTGACACCTTGGAGGAGGCGGCCTGATGCCTCTCACCCCCTCCAACGGTGACAAACACGCCGCCCCACTAGTCCACCTGTACCGAGCCCTCGAGCTGCTGCTGTGGCGGATCCTCGCTCACCTCCTAGGTCTCGAACGCGGGTGGGGGAGACGGTGGCTGACCCGCATGCTGATGCGATTGCCAACCTTCCGGCGCACCATCCACCGCACCGTCGACGACGTCGCGAACCAAACACCCAGCATGGTCGCTACGGCAATCAACCGGGCGTGGGAGGACGGCACCCGAGCAGCCCGCGACGACACCGGTTCCCACACCGAGCACTTCGACGACAACGCGGTACAGGACATCATCGACCACGTCCTCGACGGCCTCGACACCGCACACCGCGGCATCCTGGCCGACACCGAGAACATCTACCGCCGTGTCGTCCAAGAGGTTTCACGCAACCCGAACATCACCAGCGACAACGACCTCACCACCCTGCTGCGGGATGCGTTGCAACGGAACGCCCGGTTCGGGATCGTCGCCACCACCGACCAGCGTGGTCGCCGACGCGAGCTGGTCGCCTACACCGAGCAGCAAATACGTACCGGGGTCACCACCGCCGAAGTCGACGGATTCTGTGCACAAGCCCGCACTGACGGCCACGACCTGTTCATCGTCTCCGACGTCCCCGGCGCCTGCCGCCTGTGCACACCGTTTGAAGGCCGCATCATCTCGATTAGCGGCGCCACGATCGGTGCGATCACCCGCGACACCCGCACCGGCCGGACGGTCCCGGTCAACGTCATGTGCTCACTCGCCGAGGCCCGCGAGAGGGGCCTGTTCCATTACGGATGCCGCCACACCATCAAAGTGTGGACGCCGGACGATCCGACACCGCCGCCGGCGGTCCGCACCCCCGAAACTCAACGCATTGCCCGCCGCACTACCGCGGTAGCGAACCGGAAAGCCCGCACCAGGAGCCGCATGCGTGCGGCGTCGATGCCCGCTCCCGCGAACGCACTGGGCTGGCCAGGTAAGAAGAAGCCCAACACCGTCAAGGTCGGCAAGGTCAAGGTGCCGCGGTCTCCATACGACCAGGCCCGCACTGCCGCCGAGGTCGGTGACCTTCTCGCAAGGCGGTTCGGGTTTGATGTGACCGGTTTCGACGCTCCGGGCGTTGACCTTGAAACGGCGCGTGAAATCGCCCGTGCGGTCACGGACATGCTCCGGAAGTACGAGTATGTCGACCTGCGTGGGGTTCACATCTCCCAGGACACCGCCGATGGCAACGCCTACGCCTGGACCATCCCGATCAAGGACCAAGCGATCGACTCCTGGTACAGCGAAATCCACTTCAACATCGACTTCGCCACCAACCCGAAGAGACTCGCAGCTCACGCCCGCAGGGATGTAGAGATCGGTTTCCACGCACCGAACACCGACCTACGCCCGGCATACGCGACCGTCGTGCACGAGTTCGGGCACTCCCTCGACTTCCACGGAGACGCCGAAGCCCGTAAACGGGTCGGTGACGCCCTGTGGAAGTACTGGCAGCCGCGGTACGAAGACCCGAGCGAGCCGCCCCATGTTGGGCTCCAGCGCATCACACGGTGGGAGAGCCAGCTTTCGACGTACTCGTTCAAGGACAAGGCGAAGACCAGATTCAAGCTCGACGAAGCCCTCGCTGAAGCGTTCGAAGACGTCGAAATCAATGGTGACAAAGCCAGCGAACCCGCTAAGGTACTACACGCCCTCCTCATCGAAATGTCACGGAAGAAGCCATGATCCCGCACAGCACCATCTCACTGACTGACGCTGAGCTGCGCCGCCAGTTCGAGTGGGCGCTCGCGGAGGCACAACAGGGCCGCGGCCGAACCGACCTTTCGCTGGATGATCAGGTGCAGGAAGCCCTGCTGGAGATCATGGACGCCACACCTTCCGTGCCGCCCGAGTTGATCGACAAGGCGCGGTCAGTGTTCGCTGACCAGCTCGCCGGCGCGGTCGGGCCGTCACGGCAGGACGAACTGCTGGCGTTGTTGAAGCAGTCGCGCCGATCAGCCTGATTCGTAGGCTCGTAGTGTAACGGCAGCACAACTGACTTTGGTTCAGTTAGTTCAGGTTCGAATCCTGGCGAGCCTGCCAAAATGGAAGCTACCTCCGCAGGGGATAAACAGGTCTTGAAAACCTGGGGTGGCGTGAAAACCACGGAGTTCGAGACTTCTAGCTTCCGCTTCTAAAAGAACAGACTTCCCGCCCATTTTGCGCGGGTGTAATAACCCCCAGTTCTGGTCGTCTGGCCCTGGGGGTTTCGTCATTTCAACACCTGTTCGGCCTGGTGCCGCACGGGTGTTTTCGCGTGTCCAGGAGGCACAATTCATGGCCGACGAAGCCACCACCCCCGCAGAACCCACAACTGAAAACACCACCACGGTCGACACCCCAGCGCTCGCTGCTGAACCGGTCGACACCCCGGATTCCGGTGCCGATGTACAGGGCACCGAAACCGGCAAGACCGACCCGGTCACCGAACCCGCCGACGAGGCTGGCAAGGAACCGAAGTCCTTCGACGCCGCGTACGTCAAGAAGCTCCGCGACGAAGCCGCTGACGCCCGCATCAAAGGCAAGGAAGCTGCTGTTCAGGCTGCCCAGGAGGCCGCCAAAGCAGCACAGGACGAACTGACCGAAAAACTCGGTCGCGCACTCGGACTCATCTCCGACGACACCCCACCCGACCCTGCTGAGCTTCTGAAAGCCGCGCAGGAACGGGAAACCCAACTCGCAGCCGACCGCGATTCTGTCGCCGAAAAGCTGCGCACCTTCGAGCGCCGCGACGCAGTCACCCGCGCCGCGAACACCGCCGAAGCCGACCTCGAAGCGATCCTCGATTCCCGCAAGGTGAACGAAGAGATCGCGAAACTCGACACAAATGCCGACGACTTCGCAGCCCAGGTGGCCGAAGTCGTTTCTGCGGCAGTCGAAAACAATCCGAAGCTGAAAAAGGCGCCCGCCCAGGCGGCGGCTCCCCGAAGCGGCGGAGACATGTCCGGCGGAAACGCCACCCCCAATTCCAGCGGGGACAAGGACATCGACTTCTACCGGCGTGAATACCGCACCACACGCGGATTCGCCGACTGACCTGCATTCAAGGAGAGCCTAAATGGCTAACACCCTTCTCACCCCGTCCGTAATCGCCAAGAAGGCGCTTGCCAATCTTTACGAACAGCTGTGCATGGTGCCGCTCGTCTACACCGACGTGTCGTCGGAGTGGGGCAGCCAGAAGATCGGCTCGACGGTCACCATCCGCAAGCCCGCCACCTTCACCGCGCAGACCTTCAACCCTGCCGCACCGTCGATCACCGTGCAGAACGCGACTGAGACCGGCGTCGCGGTGACCCTGGATCAGCACAAGGACGTGTCGTTCGCGATCACCACGCAGGACCTCACCCTGCGTCTGGAGGACTTCGACGCACAGTTCCTGAACCCCGCCTGCGAGGCACTCGCCCAGTCCGTCGACCGGGCGATCATCGCCCAGGCCCTGGCCGACTTCACTCAGGTCGCCGGCGAGTCGACTCCGGCCGGTTTCGAATGGAACAAGCCCGAAAGCCTCATCGAGGCTGACCGGCAGCTCAACATCCAGAATGTGCCGCCGTCGGAGCGCGCCGCCGTTGTCGGCCCGACGACCCGCGCGGGCTGGCTGAACTCCGACATCATCAAGCACGCTGACAAGTCCGGCGACAACGCCGCACTGCGTCAGGGCTCGATCGGCAACGGCATCTTCGGGTTCTCGGCCTACATGACCCAGAACATCGTGCAGCCTGCGGGCAGCCCGGCCGTCGGTCAGCCCACCACCGAGGTCGGTCTGGCGTTCCACAAGACCGCTCTTGCGTTGGCGACCGCGCCTCTGGCCTTGCCTCGCTCGAACACCTGGGGCGCGATGGAGTCGTACAAGGGTCTGTCGTTGCGCATCGTGCAGGACTACGACCTGGACCTGAAGTCCGACGTGATCTCGGTCGACATCCTGTTCGGCACCAAGACCCTCGATCCGAACCGCGGCGTTCTGCTGCGCGGCGACCTGGCCTGATCGATTCCCGCGTCGCCTGCATTTGGTGGGCGACGCGGGTGATTGATTGCACCCTCAAAAAGCTTTTGGAGGAACGGTAGTGCACTTCTACCAGTATTTGCACGGCGGCCGGATCGTCGAGTCGGAGGTCCCGCGCCCGGACTTGCTGGGGTGGGCTTACTGGTCCGAGATTCCTGCGCCGGTCTCCGTCGACGTGGAACCCGAACCTGCTCCCGTGCCGTCCAAACCCGCACCCCGCAAGGCGCCCGCGAAGACCGTCCCGAAGAAGGCCGCCAGCTGATGCTGACCTACGCCGACCCTGACGACCTCGCCGACGGCTGGCTGACCGAACTCCCCGACGGACCGGTCGCGGTCCGGCTCATCCGGTACGCCTCCCAACTCGTCCGTGCTGCAACACGCCTGGATTTGTACGAGGTGTACCCATCCGGTCTGCCGGTCGACCTCGACGTTGCCGAGGCCATGCGGGACGCGACCTGCGCGCACGCCGCAATGTGGCACCTCGCTGGAATCGACCCCGTCGCAGGGGCGGTCGGCAGGGAACTGTCGATCGCGTCCCAGACCGCTGACGGCGGATCGGTCACCTACGCCGACAGCATCACTGTTGGTGAGATCGAACGATCCCTGACCGCCCTGTCTCCAGCGGCGATGCGGATCCTCCGCAACGCCGGGCTCGCATCCACGAGGCCGCTCACATGGTGAATTACGCGCACCCCACCTACCCCGGCGGGACCATGCTCACCGTGATCCGCGGCGCCGCCCGCAACTGGGAAGGTGACCCCGCCAGCTCGGCCACCGCCGAGCACCCGATCGGGCCGTGTGACCTGAAGTGGGCGACCGACACCGAGGACTCCACCCAAGGTGAGCAACGCATGCTGGTCGCCCAGGTCACCGCCCCACACGGTTCGGATGTGCTCGAAACGGACCGGATCCGGTTGGGTGCAAGAGAATTCGTCATCGACGGCCAGGTTCGGGAGACTCCGAACCCGTTCAGCGGGTGGACCACCGGTGTGCGGTTCAAGATCGCGAAGGACGGCAACAGTGGAATACGACGGGTCTGACCTCGACCTCGACGCCTACTTCCGCGAAGACCCGACCCTTCGGGCATTCCTGCAAGAGGTGGGGGAGCAGGGCGCCGACCGGTGGGCGTTGCGCAGCAGGTGGAGAACCGGTTTCAACGCCACCAGCGTCGAAGCCGCCGTCGGGCTCGACGAAACCGGCAAACAAGAAGGCATCGTCTACGCCTCCGGCTACTACGCGCGGTTCCGTGAACACGGAACTCGTTGGAACCGCCCCGAGCACGTGATGCGTGACTTCATCCGAGACGTGGAGGGCTAAGTGATTCCCTACCCCGATTTCGACGACGTGATGAAAGCCCTCCTCGACGACATCGCACCCGTAGTCACCTTCGAGTCCGACGAGATCGACCCGCCCTACATCTACGTGACCCGTGTCGGAGGCCGTGAAGACGGTGTCGCCGACAACCCGGTGATCGACGTCGAATACGTGGCTTCCACCCGCGCCGAATCCAAGACGCTGAAAACGGCAGGCCAGGAACGCATCCTCGCGGCCGGGAACACCGCACCAGGCGGGTTCTTGATTGATGTCGCCGAGGAAGCCACCGGCGGCCAGTACATCCCACCGCAGCGTCGCGATGCCCGCGGTGTGTCCGCAACGGTCCGCCTCTCTTACCGCAGGCCCCGCGCCTAGCCTTCCCACTCTTTCCCACACCACCCCGTGCCGTGCTTGATGCCGCGGGTGTTTTTGGTGTGCCCACATCAAGGAAACCTTCATGCCTGCTGTCACTTTCGATCAGCTCGCGGCTTGGAAGCCGGAGCTGATTCGCCGCCCCAACAAGGGCTTCGTACTGATCGGCGACCCGGATGCAACCATCCCCGCCGCATTCACCTCCGGCGTGTCCGCCGAATTCCAGGGCTTGACCGACTTCGAATCCCTCGGCTTCACCGCCAAGGACGCACCACCGACCTTCCGCCCCGAGGTCGAATCCAACGACATCGAAGCCTGGGGTGCTCTGGAACCGCCACGCACCGACATCATCTCCCGCAAGGTCACCGTCAGCACCACACTGCTGCAGACCCAGCGTCGTTCGCTCGAGCTGTACTCCGGCATGGACCTGTCCGCGATCACCGCTGACGCGACCACCAAGGAAATCCAGTACAACGACCCCACCAGCCCGTCCACCCGCTACCACCGGCTGATCTTCGGCATGGTCGACGGCGACGGCGCCGACGCCATCTACATCCTGCGGATCCTGCCCCGCGCGATCGTCACCGAGGTCGGTGAGCAGTCCTGGTCCCAGGACGGCGCACTCAACTACAACGTGACCTGGGCAGGCAAGATCGATAGCGCTCTGGGCTACTCGCTGAAGAACGTCATCTGCGGCCCCGGCGTCGCCGGCCTCGTCGAATCGATGGGCTTCTCCGCGACCGCCACTGTCCCGACGATCACTTCGCACTTGCCGGCGGGCACTCTCGCCGAGGCCGGTGGGGAGTCGGTCGTGCTGGAAGGCGCCCACTTCACCGGCGTCACCGCGGTCACTGTCGGTGGGACCGCTGCCACCGATTACACGCTGGTCAACGACAACGTGCTGGCGATCACGACCCCGGCCAAGACCGCGGGTGCCCACGACGTCGTCGTCACCAACGCGACCGGCCCGTCGACGGCTTACGTCGTCACCTACGCCTGATTCGGCGTCATTGAGCTGTCGCCCCGCGCGTGATTCCTGGCCGTGCGCGGGGCGACCCCCTTCCCATACTTCGCCAGGACTTCAGCCAGGAGAACCCTATGGCTTTCACCCCGATTCGCATGGTGTCCCCGGACGGCCGCGAATGCTTGGCCGGCTCACCCACCGAACGCGAAAACCTGCACGCGCAGGGCTACCGCGTGGCCCCCGCACCGGCCCCCGCACCTGCACCTCCCGTGCGGCCTGCTGACCCCAAGCCGGTCCCGCGCCCCTCACTCAAGAAGTAACCCCTCTACTCCCGCCAGGAGAACCAAAGATGGCTGCACCCAAGAAGACCCCCGCCGTGATCGAGCCCGCACCCGTGTCGCGGTGGGCGAAGATGCTCGCCGACGCCGAGAACGCCCGCGAGAAGACCGAACCGTACATGTTCGACGGCACCACCCCGCACACCCCCGTGTACGAACCGGTGACCTCCGAACAGGTGTTGGCGTTCGCGGAACTGATCGACAAACGCGGCAGCGTCGACCCCGCCAACCTTCCCCGCCTGATCAGGGCGGTACTGGGCGACGCATTCGACGCGATCTGGGCTGTCGTCGGCCGCGCCGACGCCAACGTCATCCTCCCCCTGCTGGAAGACATCAACTCGCACTTCCACAGCCTGCCGACCGAAGCCGGTGATCTGCCGGGGGGCGCCTCGGCCTCGTAATCCTCATCGAGGATTTCGGGGAAGAAATCGAATACGACCTGGCCGACCGGTTCGGATGGGACCTGCTCGACTACTTCCGCGGCGTGCGCCCATGGGCGCAACTGTTCCGGCTGCTCCGTCGACTACCGATGGACAGCTGGTATCAGGCCGCGGTCGCCATGGACGAGCGCATCGGGTGGGAACGCGCGCAGCACCCCGAATCGGATGAGCGGCGACCGCTGTCACCGGTCGGGTATTCACTGCCCGTTCTGCTGCAGCTCCGCCAACTCGACCTCACCAAAGAAGTGCTGCGGGTGTTGCCCGCAGTGTTCTCCGGCAAAATGCCGCCGCCCATGCCAGCCGAACCCCGACCGCAACCTGCGGAGGCCCGGTTCAGGGAAAAGCTCGACCAAATCAGCGTTATCGACGCCCTGAAACAAATGGGCATCAACATGTAAATAGAGGCGGTGCCGCATGGCCACCTGGGGCTCCTACAATGCCGGTAGCGCTCGGATTTTCCTCCGGCCCGCTCTCGCCAACAACTTCCGCGCATCGGCCAAAGCGCTTGTCAAGCCGATCGATGTGTCGCTCAATGTGACTTTGAAACCGGTCTTGGCGAAAGGCTTCAACACCGACGTCAAGACGAAGGCGAAGGAAGCCGCCGAAAAGGCCGGCGCGAACATTGAGTTCGGTTTCAAGCTGGCCCCCCGGTTCCGCACTCAACTGCAGGCGGCAGCGAAAACCGAAGCTGGCCAGGCCGGTACGAAGATTCTGTTCTCGCCTGATCTGGCGAATGGGTTCCGCACCAGTCTCCGCGGCAAGGTCAACGCTGCCGCGGCCGGGCTGGATGCCACAGTCACTTTGAAGCTGTCCGAAGCGGGTTTACGGCAGAAAATCCGCGGACTGAAGTCGAGCCTCCCCGAAGCACAATTGCGGGTGAAGCTGGACTTCACCGAAGCGGTCACCCAGCTCGAGAACTTCCGCACCGCGGTCGCCGCAACACCGCTGTCGATGAACGTCAACGTCGACACGTCCGCAGCGGTCGCGCAACTCATGGCCCTGCGGTCCCTCGCCTCATCCGTCGGCAACGACGTCTCCGCGATCAACGCCGACAGCATGAGCCGCACCACCCGCCGCCTACGCGGAAACATCTTCACCAGCACCGTCCGCGCCATCCGCATCCAAGTCGAACTCGACCGACGATCAGTGGCCCGCGCCGAAGCCGAAGTCGCCAACATCGAAGCCCGCCTGCAGGACGCCAGGCGCGCCCAAGGCGACACCCTCGACCGACTCACCCTCGCCCAACAACGCCACAACGAAGTACTCGCCAACTCGAACGCATCAGTGTCGCAACGCATCGCGTCCGAACAACGCCTCACCCGCGCCCGACGCGACCAAGCCGACGCCACCGGCCGCCTCACCTCCCTCATGGGGCAGGAACGCGACGCCCACGACCGAGTCGACAGCGCACGCCGCCGACAGGGATCGATCTTCAGCGCCGCCGGCGCCGGGTTGAGCGCGTTCAACGCCGCCTCCGACATGGCCATCAAACGCCTGTTCAGCTTCTCGAACCTGCTCGGTGTCGCCAAGGTCGGGCTCATCGCCTTGGCCGCGGTGTCACTGGTTCCGCTGCTCGGCCAACTCACGCAAGCCGCCGGCGTGGTCGCGCTCCTGCCTGCAGCGTTCGCCGGATTCGCTGCCGTCATCGCGACGATCGTGGTCGGCACCCGCGGTATCGGTGACGCCTTCAAAGCAGCTGAGAAAGCCCGCGAAGGCGCAGCTAAGCAAGCTGAAGCACAGGCGAAAGCTGTGGCCTCCGCGCAGAAGCAAGCAGCGTCCGCTGCTCGTGGTGTGGCCTCCGCTGAACGTGGTGTCATCTCGGCTGAACGCGGTGTGCAATCCGCACAGAAGGCGTCCACCGCGGCGCAAAAGGCTCTGACCAAGGCCCGCGAAGACGCCACCGACGAAATCGAAGACCTCAACCGGGCACTGGGCCGGACATCGCTGAACGAGGAAGGCGCCGCGATCGCGGTCGCCGAAGCCTGGGAAGCGATGCACGAGACCTTCCGGGACTCCGACGCATCCGCCACCGACCGACGCCGCGCCATCCACAACTACAACCAAGCGCTCGCCGACCAGCAAGACACCCTGCGCGAATCGCGGGAGCTGCAGGAACAGGTCAACGACGCCAATACCAAAGGCGTCGAAGGCTCTGACCAGGTTGTTTCCGCGAAGGAACGTGTCGCCGACGCCGCCCAAGGCGAGATCGACGCCCAGGAGTCCCTCAAAGACGCCCACCAGTCCCTCGCTGACGCCAAAAACCAGTTGGCTGAGGCACAGGAAGCGGTCGTCAAGGCGATGAACGAAGGCAGCGACGCTGCCGACGAACTCGCCAAGAAGATGGCCAACCTGTCACCAGCTGCCCGCGACTTCGTGCAGAAGATGCTGGAACTGAAACCAGCTCTCGGCGACCTGCGGAAGTTCGTGCAGGACAAACTGCTCGACAAAATGGGCGACTCCATCAGCAACCTCGCCCGCAAATGGATCCCCGACCTGAAGACCGGCCTCGGCGGAATCGCTGAGGCGCTGAACAACGGTGTCCGTCGGGCGTTCGCTGACCTGGAAACTGAAAGCTCACGCTCCAAATTCGCCCGAATTTTTGAGAACACCCGGCTGTCGATCGGCCCGCTACTCGACGGCATCAACGACCTGATCCAGGCAATGCTGTCCCTCGCAGGCGTCGGATCCGACTTCATGCCCTCCGGTGCTGAAGGCTTCGCGAACGCCATGAGGGACTTCCGTGCATGGGCTGAATCCGATGCAGGGCAAGAGAAATTCAAGGGCTTCCTCCGCGAGTCACTCGACACCTTCAAGCAAATCTGGTCCATCGTCGAAAAGCTCGGCGGCGTCATCAACAAACTGTTCCGCGGTGCTGACGAGACCGGTGAATCCTGGCTCGACAGCATGGAAGCGACGCTGATCAAATGGAACGAGTTCCTGGGCAGCGAAGAAGGTCAGCAAGCTGTCAAGGACTTCTTCGCCGATGTGAAGGCCACCGTCCAAGGCATCGTTGACGCGATCCGTATGGCCTACCAGCTCATGGACGGCCTCGGTCTCCTCCCCGAACCCGAACCGACCGGCAGCAAACCACCGGAGCAGGCACCAGAGGACCGCACCGGCCCAGACGGTGGCGGCCTGAACGGGTTCGACGAAACCCCCGCGACCCCACCAATCATTGACCCGCAAGGCAGCGACGGCGCCGGACTCGATGGCTTCAACGAAAAACGGCCACGCCTCCCAACCGAAATCGATCCATCCAGGACCAAGAAGAACTTCTGGATGGGCGACGAGTACTACAACTACGACGGCGACCGAGTCGACAAGGACGGCAACAAACTCGACCATACGGGCGGCTTCTTCCCCGGTGTCAAAGAAGGCAGCGCCGGTGACCGAATCCTCGATTCGCCCATTCTGCGCAGCGGCACCGGTCTCGGCGGGCTGTGGCAATGGCTGTCCGAAGACGACGGCAAGGCCGAAACCAAGCTCACCGGGCTGGCGAAGAACTTCGAAGGCGTCGCTCAGTCCGCAGAAACGAACTCGACGTCCTCGTCCAACTCATGGATCAACTTCGGCACCAAACTGTCTGGACTCATCGACGGCCTGACCGGTGCCGGCGGTGCGCTGCCTGAATTGTCGACCGGGCAGAAGCAGGTTTCGCTCGACTCCGACAATGTCGACAAGCAGTCCGGTTCCTCCTGGAACAACCTCGGGGCCAAGATCAAAGCGGTCGTCGAAAACCTTGTCGGCGGTGACGTACTCGGGTCGCTGACCAGCAACTTCTCCAGCCTGCCGAACTTCTTCTCGGGGCTCGTCATCGGCATCGGCACCTCCTGGGACTCCCTGCCCGGCAAACTGTCCGGCCCGATCAACGCGGTCATCGACATCCTCAACACCTTCGGCGGACTGTGGAACAAGGTCGCATCGAAGCTGGGGTTGCCGACATGGGATCCGATCGACCAGGTCAGTACCGGCGACTTCTTCGCCGGCCGCCCCACCCGCCCTGAACCGGGCGGGCACGTCGGCGGCAGGTGGATGGGTGGTCCCGGTGGCCCGGTGAAGGGCCCCGGTGGCCCGAAGGACGACAAAGCCGGACTGTACCGGCTGTCCAACGGTGAACACGTGTGGACCGCAGCAGAAGTCGACGCGGCCGGCGGGCATGACGCCATGTACAAAATGCGTGGCTCGGTCCTCCAAGGCGGCGGTCTGCAGTCGCGGCCGCCGGTTGATGGTCCCGGCCAGATGGCCGACGGCGGCAAGGTTTCCACCAGTGACCCGCTGGACCCGATCCAAGCCCAACTGTGGGACTTGGTGCGGACCGCGATCCCTGATGCGGTCCTGACCTCGGGTAAGCGGTTCAATGATGTGGGGTCCGGTTACGACCTGCACATGCAGGGCAAGGCCATCGACCTCGGTGGCCCCATGCAGGACATCGCCCGCTGGATCTACAACACCTACCCGCAGTCAGCGGAGCTGATCCACTGGCCGCTCAACGGGTGGCAAAACCTCGACGAAGGCACCCCGCACGACTTCGGGGCTGCGACGAACGCCGGCCACACCGACCACGTCCACTGGGGCGCAAACGACTTCCTCGGGAACCTGTCCGATGAGGAGAAGGCTTCGATCTTCTCCCGTATCGGCAGCGCGATCACGGGGGCAGTGAGCTCCGGTCGGAACGCGCTCGCGAACAACCTGCTCCTCAACCCCCTCCGCAACGCCGCGAACTCGGTTCCGGAGATGGAAGGGCTCGGCGAGGCAGGCAAGATCCCGCGCGCGTTCGCCCAAAAAATGGTTTCCGCGCTCGCCAACAAGGTCCTCAGCTCCGGGTCATCCGGGGGCGGGGGAGCGAACTACACCCCGACCGACGGTGTGGAGCAGTGGCGCGACCTCGCTATCCAGGCGATGCGCCGCGAAGGTTTCAACGCTGACGACCCGGCGCAGGTCAACGCCATGCTGGCGCAAATCCAGTCCGAGTCCGGCGGCGACCCGAACATCCTGCAGCAAGTGCAGGACGTCAACAGTGGTGGCAACGAAGCCCAAGGTCTCTTGCAGATCATCCCTGGAACGTTCGCCGCCCACCGTGACCCGTCCCTCCCGGACGACCGCACGGACCCACTGGCGAACATGGTCGCCGCACTGCGCTACTACCGGGCGACCTACGGAACCGACCTCACCACCACATGGGGTCAGGGCCACGGCTACGACCAGGGCGGCATCTTCGAGGACAAAACCTTCGGGTGGAACACCTCGGGCCTGCCCGAAGCGGTCCTCACCAACCCGCAGTGGTTGATGTTCCGGCAGTTCATCGACAACATGGCAGCCCAACGGGCCGGTGTCGGTGAAAATCCGCGGGCGCAAACGATCCCGCAACCCCTCAACGGCGGCACCACCTACCAGCCACCTGCGAGTACGGACCCGTCCGCCGCTGGGGTGGAGACGTTCGAGCAGGTCGGCGCGAACGCGCAGAACCGGTTCTCGTCCGCCTTGTCCAGTGGGTTCGAGGGCTTGGTTTCGTCCACCCTCGACCCGCTCGGCCTTCCGGATCCGCGCAACCTGATCCCGTCCGAGGTCACCGATTACGGGTCGTCCCTGGCGTCGTGGCAGCAGGCACGGTCAGCGTCAGCGCAGGCATCCCAAACGCTGGCCCAGTCCGGGTACCAGACGGCGTCGATCCCGGCGACCGGTGCAGCGGACACGGTCATGCAGAGGGGTGGGGAATCCGGGTCGGTGACCACCATCGACAACTCCACCACGATCAATTTGACAACGCCGAACATCGATGAGGCGTACCGCAAGGCCGAGGTCATTCGCGATATGCGTGCGCTTCAGCACACGGCAACAGCAAGGGGCTAACCCATTGATGCGTGAGTCCGCCCGAATCGAAATCCTCGGGGTCGACGGCTCGCACTTCCTGATCAACGGCGCAGGTGCGTCGGAAAAACTCTTCTTGGCACCAAACATTAAGGGTATTTTCGACGCACCGGTCGTTACGCTACGGAAGTCGAGCGTCTATCAAAAAGGTGCGACGTATGAGGGCAAACGATACCAACAGCGAGACATCACGTTCGCTGTCAATATTCATGGTGAAACCCCCGAAGAATGGCAAGACCTCCAAAGCCGGTGGAACGCAGCCTGGGACTACGAAGCCGACCGGTGGGATCCGAACTCCACTCTGACGAAAATGTCGGTCACTACCCCGACGTCTGGGACTCGCAGCCTGTGGTTGGCGAAGAACGACACGGTCGAATTCGAATCAAAACACGACCCGCGGCTCACCCGGTCATCGGTTCAGCCGATGGCGGTTGTCGCCGACCAACCCTTTTGGTTCGAAGACAAATACGAGAACACCCCGTACGACTACTTCGAAACCGGCTCCGAAGGCACCTCGGAAGGGTTCGTCACCATTTCGAACCCGACCGACCAACCGATGTGGCTGCAATGGGTCGTCACCCGAGGGATCTGGACACTCCCGGACTACACATGGACAGGGAAGAAACACCACCGAATCCCCGGCGGGCAATGGCCCAACCGGAAGATCACTCTCCCCGAACTGACCGACATCGAGGGCGGTGCCCGCATCACCCTGTACCGCGAGAAGCTACAGGTCCGGGACTTCGCCGGCACGAACCTTGCGGGCCGCATGAACGGCATTTCGTTCCTTCACCGGATTCCACCGAAAACACCGGAAACGAATCTTCCGGTGAAGGTTGAGGGCGCCCCTGTTGGTGGTGCTCGTGTCGATGTTTATTGCCAACGTCGATGGGGTCATTGCTGGGAAAGTCGCTAAGCCGCCCTGGTTTGTGCTCTCGAATGCTTCCGTTTTATTGCGTGTTCGCGCCTGCATGAACGGCACCGACGATCTGTTTTGCCAGACGGTCTCGTGTATACGAGGGTGTTCAGGTCGTCGTACGGGTGCCCCTGAGGGCAGTGTGTCTTGTTCGAGTTGTGGTCTATTCCATTGCGACCCCTGTCGAGACTATTTTCGGATCTCGTATCCCAGCGCAGGTTTTCCAGCGAGTAGTTCTCAGGGTCGTCGTCATTGTGGCAGCCCTGCAAACCTGGCGGTCGCGGCCCAACGAATGTCTCCAGCAAAAGCACGTGAATCATACGGACCGACCGAACCCCTGGAAGGCATAGCTCAACACAGGGGTAGCCATTGCTATTTCTAGTCGGTCGCAGTTCTTTTCGCCGCACCGTTTGACGCGTACCGTCGCGGCGCATCACAGCGCGTTCTTCGGATCGAATGCGCCCACTGCGAGATATCGAGTAGACACCGTCCCATCCTGGGACAGGAAACCAATCCTCGTCGTTGCGATTGTCTGGAAGTCCCATTTTCTTCACGTACCGAGTTTACCAAATCGTGATCCGTGAGCGTTTCATCCATGCAGGTAGAAGTATTGGAGTTGATTGCCTGTGACAGATCTCTCAACTCTCAGTCTAAAAGAGCAGTGCGAAGCCATCTGGGAAGCCACTAACGCGGCAGAAGAAGCGGACAGGCGGGCACGCCTTGAGCCGCCTTTGATGCGGATTTGGAACGGCGACTTCCTACTGCAAGGAACCCTCGATAGCGAGTATTCGGCCAGTTTCACCTGGTTGGATAACGAAGTCGGCCCCGGGTTGACGGAAATTCCGCTAGATGACCCGCTTGCAAAATGGATCTGGCAAGTCTCGGCACGCATCAACCGTGGCGAGAAACGCAACGTCTACATCACCGTCGACAAAGACGGTGCCCGATGGTCCGGACGTATCCACGACCACACCGTTGAAAAACGAGAAGACGGCACCCGGGTATTGGTCGTCCGATGGCTACATGATCTCAGCATCCTGGAGTACTACCTCGCATGGTGTAACCCGTTCCTGCCCGATTTCGTGCAGTTCCCCCGAGTGTTCTTCCTGGCAGGACCCAGTATTTGGGCGCTCAAAACAGCACTGTTCCTGAACGTCATGCGCGAGCAGGACAACTGGTGGGGCCTACCGGATGACCCGATGGACCAAAACTCCAGCGCACCCGGAATGGGCAACTGGTCGGTAGTCGTCAAACCGACCTCGTTCACCGAAGACATGTTCGCCGGAACACTCTGGTCTGTGCCGAACTCACGTTTCAAACGGTGGGTCGACATGGCCAAAGACATCCTCGAAGACGCTGAGCTTTCCATTCAGGTTCGACGGTTCATCGCCGCCGACGACGAACAGCCCATCGACGGTCAAACCCTCCGCAACGGGGCCCTCGTCGTCGACATCGTCGACAAGTCCGGTTACTACACCGACACGTCCAACGGCGGTGACCCGTTCCTCGGTTTGAAACGGACCGCAGCGAAGTTCGTTGAGGATTTCATCGACCCGATCGTCGAAGACATCGTCGACCCTGCGATCCCCGGCTCCTATAAGGTTCCTGGGCTTCGTTTGACGGATAAGACGTGCCCGTATGTCATTTATCTTGAGGGTGAAGAGACGGGCATTGAGTCGTCGAAGTTCATCTTCACCCCGTCGACTGCCGTTCAGGTTGTGGCCGGTGGCCATTCGTTTCCTTTTGTTAACGAATTGATTTCGGCGGCCATTCAGACCGCAGGCGATCTCCTGGCCGCCGCGATCGTCGTGCCCCCCATTGGTGGTGCGGTTGACGCCATCGCCCAGGTTTTCTACTGGGACACCATCGCCGCCTGGATGCGAATAGCAAGCCCAGGCCGGATCGCCAATTCTGGATGGGCTCGACCATTCGAAGTTCTAGCCTCCGGATCGGACCGTGCGTACACCCTGGAAGCGCTCCTGCATTTGCGGAAAGCGCTCCACGAAACCCGGTCCTGGTTCTCCCACGAAATCAACATCCGCGACGGCGCACCCTGGTTCATCGGAGACAACGGGAAAGGTCACTTCTTCATCGGTGACCGCATCGGCGCACAAGTCCTCGGAGACTTCGCATCCACCCTTTACGTCGACGACCACACCATCTACGTCGACCGGGTCCGCGAACTCACTCTCGCATGGGACCGGGAATCACCCCCTGAATGGGCTCCCGTTATTGGTGAGAAGGAAAAGAACAAGGACCGCGGCCAACGAGCCCTGTCGATGATCGCGGACCTCGGTTCGCTTGTACAGCAGCTCGCCGTCCACGGCAAATAGTCCAGGAGCCCATCGAATGTCGAACAAGTCGGCGCCCGTCGAAGAACCCCAAGAGGTCGACACCTTGCCGTGGTTGAAGGCTGGGGAATTCCCCACTTTCGAGGCGTGCAACCCCAACTGCCCCGAAGAAGCATTCCTGTGGATGTACTCTGGGTTGCCCGGAATGAAGGGCGCCCCCCTTCCCTTTCCGATCGAGTACCTCCGTGAGGTCTCTCGCCGGCAGTGGGATTGTGGTGCGCGCCCACCGGGTTCTACGATCCCGTCGGAGCGGAAGATCAAGTACCAGCGACCCAGGCAGACTGACCCGCATTGGTTGGTGTCGCCGGGTGTGTGGGAGCCGGTCGACGCCCCTGACCGTTCACAGTTCGACTTGAAAGAGTTCGTCTCCAGTCTCCCGCAGGACGCGAAACGCCAGTTGGCGGAGGCGATGGGTTTCGACCCGGAATCCACTGTGCCAGCCGATGACCGCATCGTCGCCGGGGTCGAAGGCAACGCGAAGGGTTCCCCGAAGTATGGGCGGCCATCGTCCGACGGCGCGTACGTGAGCAACGTCCCCGTGCGCGACCCAGGCTGGAACCCCAGTCTGCACAACGTCGATGAGGTTCTGGAGTACCTGGAGGCTGTCGACGCTGAAGAGCGCGATCGGGTGTTGGCGATCGAACGCTACCTGTCCAAGCGGCCACGGAAGACGATCATCGACCGCTACCCGGGGGTGGGCGTGTGAGCACCGCAACCGTTTCCAATGAACCGATTCTCAATCGCTACAAGGAGGTCGGTCCGTAATGGCTGATCCGCTCTGGCTCGCCGATGTACTGCGCGCCGAAGGCTTGAAAGTTATCGAACACGACGGCTGGAAGAACCGGGGTCACGGCGACTTCCTCGACATCCGCGGCGTGCTGTGTCACCACACTGCCGGCGGCGGCGTCAACGACTGGCGGGTGGTCCAAGATGGGCGTTCTGATCTGCCTGGCCCGCTGGCGCAGTTGGTCCTCGAGCGTGACGGCACGTTCCGGGTGATCGCCGCCGGTGTCTGCTGGCATGCGGGCCGCGGCTCCTGGCCTGGTTGGCCGACGAACAACGCCAACTATCACGTGATCGGCATCGAGGCCGTTAATGACGGGCGCGGCCAGGAATGGCCTGCCGTGCAGTTGGACGCCTACAAGCGTGGCTCCGCGGCGATCCTCCGCAAGGCCGGTCGTGGCGCGAATGACTGTGTGGGCCACAAGGAGTACAGCAGCGAAGGGAAGATCGACCCCTTCCCGATCGACATGGTCGCCTTCCGCCGCGACGTCCAGGCCCTCATCACCAACTCCACAGCTTCAGGAGGTGCCGACGTGGCACTGGAAGAAACGTTCGTCAACTACCGCGGTAACACCGTCACTCTCGGCACTGCGGTCCGCTTCATTGACCAGCATGTCAACGAGATCCGTGAACAGCTCGGTGGCCCTAAGCCTTTCAACGGGTGGCCCCAGCTCGGCGGCAAAACGATGGTCGACGCGATCGCTGACACCAACCGCAAACTCGACGACCTCACCACCGCCGTGAACGCACTGGTTGCCGCATCGACTGGCAAGCCCGCAGCGTAATTCTCTCTTAGGAGTTCCTTCATGTCTTTTGACTCTCTCCGCGACCTCTCCGCTGAGGTTCGTGGCCGCCTGTACGCGGTCCTCGCGCCCGTACAGGTCCTCCTGGTCACTCTGGGCGTCCTGACCGACGCCAACGCCGCCTTGTGGGGCTCAGCGGTCGCCGCGGTCCTCGGGTTCACCGTTGCTGGCGCGAATTCGACCGCTACCTGGCGCACCTGGCTGTACGGCGTCCTCGCCGTCACCCAGCCGGTTCTGATCACCTACGGGGTGTTCACCGGTTCCCAGGCGAGCGCCATCGTGGCGGTTGTCGTGACTGCTCTTGGTCTCGGTGTTGCCGCCGCCAAGACCCCATCCCTGGGGTAGCCGGTGTGGTCCGTCATCATCCCGGCGGTGACGGGCGACCTGAGCTTGGTCGTGGGGTTCCTGATCCCACGATCACGCTCGCTGGAATCGCAGCGCGCCGACTTCACCGCGGTCCTCGCACCGCTGCGTGACGAGCAGGCGAGCCTTCGTGACCGGATCGCGAAGCTGGAATCCCAGCACGAGGCCGATGTCAAGCAGCACTACCTCGACGTACGTCGTATCGACATCCTTGTCGATCACGTCCGCGATCTACGCGCATTCATCGCCCAGTACGTGCCTTCCCCGCCGCCGCCCCCGATCCCGCCCGAGATCTCTCAAGACATCTGAATACATGTGAAGGGGGTGATCCTCGGTGACTGCCCCCAATGAACCGATTCCGAATGGCTCAGTCGAACCTGGCGATTTCAACGCTTTTCAGGCGATGACGTCGGAGGATGTTGAAACCTCGCTCAAGGCGGGCGCCAAGGTTTCGTACGGCGGCGCCCAGAACACTCATGGCATTGAGGTCAAGTCCCGCATCAATGGGGCGTATGACGCGATTGCTGTGGTGGAGGGTAGCGCTGACGAGGCGGTCACTGCGTCTCAGGCGGCAGCCAATGCGGCTGCTAACGCTGTTGACATTGCTGACAAGGCGTACATCAACTCGTCGTTTTGGATCATCGAGTGTGTTGTGGCTAGCGCCGCGGTGGTGCTCGGTGACAACGAACTACTGCTGGGGCCCGTCCTTAACGTTCCGGATGGTCAGGATGCGTTCCTCACCGATGTGCATATTGCGCTCCTCACTCAACCCAACGGGATGCAGGTGGAGTGCAAGAAGTGGAACGCCACGGGTACCGCTTTCGTCACGTACACGACGGCCACGGTTGGCCCGAACGTGACCCGTTACAACATCCCGCTCCTCGAGGTTCCTGTTTTGGACAAGGAGCGGTTCTTTTACACGGTCCCGACGATCACCGGGTCTGTCGCACCCCAGGTTTTGCAGATCGCTGTTGCCGGGGTCTTTACCCCGACGCCTTAGGAGGCATTCGTGCTGATCTTTCATTGTATCGGTGCGACCGGCACGATCGAGTCGGCGCCGCGTATTCAACCGTATCGGGAAGCGTTGTGGGCGCGGGCGTTCGGGGTGGATTCGATGGTCGGGTTGTTCGATATGACTCCGGCTGCGCGCGCGATCGTCGTGTTTGATGCTGCGATCGCCCGGTTCAACACTGCTCCTGACGAGTTGCGCGAGTTCCTCGCTGCGGATGATCGGCTTGGGTTGCGTGGGAACCGGTTGGCGTTGGCGGGGATTCGTGCGTTCCTCGCTGACCATGGGGGCACGATTTCGGGGGCGTTCGAGGACGAATGAGCTTCCTAATCCGCCGCAACCTGCCCTTGGCGTGGGCGGGATGGAGAGATGAGTTCCAAAGGCCCGCCGAGAACCCACTCCAGCCGCCATGGAGACACTTGGGTGGCGGTGAGTCATATATCAACTCGGTTGGAGAGTTGGTGGTCACCGAACAGGTGGTCAACGATGATGGGCGCGGCCCATCCTATGGTTGGCAACCGTTCACGAAGAACTGGGGCTTCGAGTGCGAAGTGTGGTACCCGGTCGAAGGCATCGACAATCAGCACTTTTTCGTGGTATTCACTGACTCTTGGGTGAAAATCTCTAGCGACAAGTTTCAGAACGCGGCGGCTGTCGGATTCAAACACGAATTCGGTGGCGCCGACAATATCGCTTTCGCCCAGTTCGCCAGCATGTTCTCCCCGTTTCACAACCTCCAAACATGGTCGTCGCCAGTTGGTGCATTCAACGGAAAAACCCTCACGTTGCGTGTGTGGTGCGAGAACGACGAATGGCTGAGAATCTGGGTCAACGGGCACTACGTCGGCTCAAAAATGCCCACCGCCGACTACAAGTTCAACGACCTCCGCAGGTGCGTAAGGCTGGTCAATCGTTCCTACTGCCACTGCTACGTGCGATGGGTCAACCACTACGACCGGCCATCGACCATCCCGCCACTGTCTGTGTGGAGTTCCGTCTTCTACGACGACTTCAACCGTGCCGACGGGGCTGTCGGCGGCGGGTGGACACAACTCGGGACCGACGCCGGAATCGTCTCCAACCGGTACACCCACACCGGAACCAACGTCAACAGCGTCGGCCTCATCCGCAACGTCGGAAACCTCAACGGGCGCGCCCGAATCCAAGCCGTCGTCCGCAACCCCTCCACCATCGACGGGTCGCTGATGCTGTTCTGCAACGAAACGGGCACCCAAGCCCTCGTCGCGAACATCCGCAACAACAGCGTCTACCTCGGCCGCATGACCTCCTCCGTCAACGGCACACCATCCTTCTTCGACTTCCAAGACATCGGAGTAACCATCGCCGACGGCGACACCCTCGCATTCACCGTCTACGACGAAATCTCCTGGCTCGAAATCAACGGCACCCCAGCCATCTACGCAGGCAACGTCCACGACGTCGTCCCCCGGACCAACGCCTACGCCGGAGTCCGCGTCCGCTACGACGGATCCAACTCCCTCACATTCGACGACGTCCGAATCTATTCCGGCATCGGAACCTAACCCTTTATTGGAGGGCCGAATGCTCGGCAACGAACCCATCACCGAAACCCTGCTGCTCGTCAACGGGCAAGACTTCGTACACCAAATCGTCGTGCCCGAAGGGAACTTCATCCCAGTCGGCACCACCTGCACGCTCGTCATCTACGACCCCGCAGGAACCATCCTCGCCACCTGGACCGCCACAGTCACCACCGCATGGGTGGAATGGCTGATCCATTCCGAAATGTCCGACACCATCACCATCCCAGCACACTTCCGAATCTACGTGCATTTCGCCGACGGAAAAGACTACTGCTGGTACCGCGGCCAAGTGGCCCGACAGGACTGATACAAAATGGCAATTGCTGTAGCCGCCACACGCCAAGTGTTGGCCGACTCCTACAAAACCCTCTCCGGAGCCTCCACCGTCTGGGTCTCACTGCACACCGGCGACCCCGGCAGCACCGGCACCGCCGAAGCCTCCGGCGGCTCCTACGCCCGCGTCCAAGGCACCTGGACATCCGGTAGCGGCGGCTCACTGTCGATGGCCGAACTCACCTTCAACGCCCCCTCCGGAAGCTTCTCCTACGCCGGGCTGTGGTCCGCCGCCACCGACGGCACCTTCTACGACAAATGCGCGCTGGCCCCCTCCATCACCCTCGGTAGCGCGGGCACCATCAAAGTCACGCCCAGCTTCTCTGTGAGCTGACCATGGCTGTCCCGCTCCCCACCAGAACACGATGGGAAGCGGCCCTGCCAGACGGCGGCACCACACAGGCGGGACTACCCACCGGCACCCGCGCCCGCCTCCCCGGCCGCTTCTACATCCCGCCACCGATCGCCGCATCCACCGCCGAAGGCATCCTGGCCGCCACCACAACCCCCACCACCACAGCAGCATTCACCACCACCGGGACACTCACCGGAACCCAAACGCCAGCACCGGCAGCCCCGTTCACCGCCGAAGGCACGCTCGTCATCCCCACCGACAGGCTCACCGCCGACGCGGACACCAACGGCGCACTCACCGCTGCCGCAGCACCCGTCACCTACGCCCAATTCACCGCCGACACACTCCTCGCCGGCACACAGTCACCGGCACCCGGCGCTGACTTCACCGCGGTCGGGGAGATGCTGATCCCCACCAGTGCCGCGGTCTCACCGTTCACCGCGGAAGGTCAACTCGCAGCGAACACGGCCCCCGTCGCGGACGCACAGTTCACGGCAACCACAAACCTGTCGACCGCAACCTACGGGTCCACCGCAGCCATCTTCACCGCAGAAGGGGCCACCACAGCACCAGTCGTCGCATCCTCAACCGCACCGTTCACCGGTGCCGGCGCTCTCGGTGCTGCAGCGGTGTCGTTCTTCCCGTCCGGGATGACGAAAAGCGGCAACGTGTCGTGGACGAACTCATCTGGGTGGGTCACCATCCAGAGCTGGGTTCCCAACACCGGCACCTACCCCGGTAGCTCGGTGGATGCGTCGCATCGACTGGTCATGCAGGGGTCGAAGTCGGACGCCACGATCAGTGGCCAAGCCGCCTACACCAACAACGGTTTCGGCCAATCCCACCAACTGCGGGTCGTCGACCAACTCGGCAACGTGATCGGATCACCTGGGGCGGCGGTTACGTCAGCCCCGACCGGCACGGTCACAGTGACCGTCACCGGCGTCAACCTCTCGGGCATCACCGCAATCGCATTGCAGATGTCCGGCAGCACCAGCCCCGGCACCCTGACCGCATCAGGCACATTCCTGACAGTCACCTAACCGGCGCAGACACAAAGCAGCCCCCAACCTTCCGAGGTTGGGGGCTGCTGTGGTGTCTCACTGCCCAATCGGCGGCTGCACCTGCTCGCACCACTTCTCCCCATCGAACCAGCGCGTCACCCCCTGAGGGTCGACGTACCAACCCGCCGGTGGATGCGCTGCGAACGTGTTCACGACCACCGGGTCCGGTCGTTTATCGCCGATCCTCACCAGTGCACGAATCATCAGTACGACCAAGGCTCCGAACCCGAGCACGATGGCTAACCCGACCGCCTCACCGGACGTGAAGTTGTTGGCGGACATGTAGGCGAACAGCAAGCCGCCCGCCAGGCACACGGTGAGCCAGTGGGGGATCAGCGGCGCTGGTTTGCCGGGTGACTGGGTTGTCACCGCGGGCGGCGGCATGCCGGGCGGCTGCTGCTGCGGAAAGGTCATGGCGTGCCCCCTGGCTCGGGTTGATTCAGGGAGTGTACGACGGCGGCATCCGTCGCGAACAGGCATGGCGAAACCCGGCGTGGCCTCCTCTGGGATTCTTCCACGCCGACCTTGTGAAATGCAATGCACAGTGTAATCTGCATTGTAATCCACTAGTGCCGACGTAAGGGGTGCCAATGCCCAGGAACACCACACCAACACCTACGAAACCCACCGCTACCGTGTCGACCCTTCCGGTCGAATGCCTATGGCGGATCGACGAGCTCGCCACCTACCTCGACGTGCCGAAGGACACCATCTACGAGTGGCGCAAGTCCGGCCTAGGGCCGCGCGCCATCAAGGTCGGCAAGTCGCTGCGATGGCGACCCAAGACCGTCGAGCTCTGGCTCGACGAGCGGGAAGAAGAGGCCGCCTGAAATGAGCCACATCAAGGACCAGTGGTGGGGCGAGGAACCCGACCCCAACAACCCGAAGAAGAAGATCCGATTCAAGAAGCCCGGCTTCGGCAAGGGCATGCGGTACAAGGTCGTCTGGACGCCACCAGGGCAGAAGGAAACCTCAAAGTCGTTCCCGGACGGAAAGAAGCGCGAAGCTCAAGAGTTCCAAACCTTCATCGACAACTCCATCCTCGACCGCAAATACATCGACCCGAAAGCGGGCCGGCGCCCATTTGACGACGTTGCCGCCGAGTGGGTGAAGACCACCTCACCGGACCCGGCGTCTCGGGACACCAAGAACGCCCACCTCGACAACAACATCCGGCCCTTCTTTGCAGGCAAGACGATCGAAGCTGCGGCGGCACCCTCCATGTTGCGTGACTGGACCCAGTGGCTCAACGAACGCCGATACGGCGGGAAACGCGACGGGGCGCACAAGGGGCGCCCTCTCAGCCCGATCTACAAGCTGCAGTCATTCCAGGCGTTGAACGGCATTTTCGCTCTGGCAGTGTCGGAGCGATTGATCTTGGACAACCCCTGCAAAGCCAAAGAGGCTCAGGTGCCCCGTGTGCCCAAGCGGCTCTACATCCCGTGGTCCCGTGACCGGGTCGATGCGGTGTGGGGTGGGCTCGCAGACCGGTGCAAGATCGTCGTGCCGATAGGGGTGGGGTCCGGCCAGCGGGCCGGGGAGATGTTGGGGTTGTCCCCGGCGGACATCGATCGCCGCGACATGGTGATCAATGTTGGTCGTCAAACCAAGCGTGTCGTCGGTGGTGTGGTGTTCTCGCTGCCGAAGGCCAACAAGACCCGGCAGGTGCCGTTGTCGAAATCTGAGCTGCGGGCGATCGACGAGCATATGGAGCAGTTTCCGCCGGTGGCGGTGACGCTGCCGTGGCAGGTGTTGGATGGTGAGCGGGTCACGGTGGAGTTGCTGATCACCGATGAGGAGGGTGAGCCGTGGTACGTGACTCGGTTCCTGCAGGGGCCGTGGGACAAGGCGTTCGCGGAGGCGGGGTTGGATCGCCGTCGGCAGTTGGACGGGTTGCATGCGTTGCGGCACCTGTATGCAAGCCAGCAGTTAGCTGGCGGTGTGTCGGTGCGGGAGTTGGCGGACTATTTGGGGCATGAGGACGCGGCGGTGACGTTGCGGACGTACACCCATCTGATGCCGACGAGTGCACCGCGGTCGAGGAGCGCAACGGATGCTTGGTTCGAGCGGATCCAGCCTGCCACGGCCCAGGGACGGCCTGACGAGGTTTTGGAGGATGATGGGTCGCTGTTGCCGGAGGAGTGACACACCTGCGCCCGGGGTTGTTTGAGACTGTGAGTCTCAGTTATTCTGGGTCAACGGTGTGACGACTGCAACAGTGGCGCGCACCGAAGCGAACCGAGGAGGCACCGATGACGCTGACCGAATCGAGCCGTGGCGCACTCATCACCGAGGAGTATCGAGAGGCGTTGGCAACCCTGTCCCAGGGATCTGTCGACCGGAATTTCGATCCCTACCTCGACATCGATTGGGATGCCCCCGAGCTCGCTCTGGACCCGAACGACCCGCGCTGGGTCCTTTCCCCGGACGTCGACCCGCTGGGCGCCACACAGTGGTACCAGAACCAGCCACTCGACAAGCAGATCGCGATCGGCAAGTGGCGTACCGCCAATGTGATCAAGGTCGGCGCCGCCTTCGAGAGCGTGCTCATCCGCGGGATGATGCAATACATCATGAAGCTGCCCAACGGCTCGCCCGAGTTCCGGTACTGCTTGCACGAGATGACCGAAGAGTGCAACCACATCCAGATGTTCCAGGAACTGGTGAACCGCATCGGCGTCGACGTGCCGGGCATGCGACCGCTGTTCCGGGCCCTGTCCCCGCTGATCGGCGTGGCCGGCGGCTACGCGCACGCGATCCTGTTCATCGGCATCCTCGGCGGCGAGGAACCGATCGACCACTACCAGAAGGCCGTGATCCGCGAAGGCGCGCACATGCCGCCGCTGGTGCTGCGGACCATGCAGATCCACATCGCCGAGGAAGCGCGCCACATCTCCTTCGCCGGTGACTTCCTCGCCGCCCACATCGGGCAGATGGGCAAGTTCAACCGCGGTGTGTGTTCGGTGGCCTTCCCCATCGCGATGCGCTGGCTGGCCGGGGAGATCATGGCGCCGCCGCGCTCGTTCGCCACCGAGTTCGGTATCCCGCGCGAGGTGATCCAGCAGGCGTTCTGGAAGTCGGAACACTCGCAGAAGATCCTGTCGGGCTACTTCGGTGACATGCGCAAACTGGCCGAGGACCTCGAATTGATGAACCCGGCCGCCAAGCGGATGTGGAAGGCGCTCGGCGTGGACGGTCCGGTCTCGCGCTATCGCAGCGAACCCGAACGCAGCGCCCGCCGCAGCGCGTGAATCGATCCCAGTCGGCGACCGGTGGGCTCAGCCGGTCGCCAGCTGGGTGATGACGGTGGTGAGCGGCTGCTCGGGATCCAGGGTGAGACCGTGGCGGCGGGCGACGCCGTCGACCACGTGCCAGGCGTAGGAGGAGACCTCTTCGATCAGCTGATCCCTGGTGAGCACCGGGTCCGGATCGTTGGCCCAGCGGGTGACGGTGGCCTCGGTCATCGAGACGATCGCGAAGGTCATCGCGTCGGCCGAGCCGTCGTCGGCCACACCGACGACGCCGGCCAAACCGGTCACCAGTGCTCTGGTCGACGCGGCGATCGTGGCGATCAGCGCGCTCATCGCGTCGACGTCGGTACCGGCCTCCGAAGGGCCGGTGCGCAGGAAGTCGTGCAGACGCGGATGCACCTGCACCCAGGTGACCACCGCGCCGACGGTGCGCACGAGGATTTCATGGATCGAACCGTCACCGATGTCGAGCGCGTCCTCGATCTCGGTGACGAAGCGGTCGGCGATCTCGCGCCGGATCCGCCGGTCCAGTTCGTCCCGGCCGGCGAACTGCCGGTACACCACCGACTTCGCCAGGCCCGCGTGCTCGGCGATCTGCACGATCGGTACTTCCACGCCGGCGGGCGCCTGCTCGATCAGCTCGATCCCCGACAGCACGATCCGCTCCCGGCGGCTGTCGTTGTGCGGCTGCCACCGAGCTTGTCTGCCGCTCACGGCGCTGGCGGGTCGTGACGTTGCGCTCGACACCCGCCCGAGTGTAAAGCAACCGTCGCCGCCGCCCACCGCTACTGCGGGACGGATACCGGATCGGTGCAACTGCGCAGTGCGTCGACGAGCGAACACGGAACCGGCGCGCGCGTCGGTCGATAGTCGGTGGGTACTCCGCCCGCCGCGGTGATCGCCCGGTAGGCCGCCACGGCGTCGGTGGGTCGGCGGGTGAGCGTGGGATCGGTCAGCACGTCCACCGTGTAGAGACCGAAACGTGGTGTGTAGGAACCCCATTCGTAGTTGTCGGTGAGGCTCCAGTAGTTGTAGCCGAGCAGGGGGATGCCGTCGGCGACGGCGCGTTGCAGCCAGTAGACGGTGTCACGCAGGGAGTCGGCGCGGGTGTAACCGTCGGCGCGGGGCAGACCGTTCTCGGTCGGCATGCCGTTCTCCACGATGTAGAGCGGGCGACCGGGAAACTTCCGCGCGTAGTGATCGAGCGCGTAGTAGATGCCCTCGGACTGCAACGGCATCGTCCAGAGCTCGTCGATATCGAGTGTCGGCAGCTGGCTGGGGGACAGGCCGTAGTAGTAGTCGATGCCGATGTAGTCCAGGCGGGCCGAGATCAGCTCGAGCAGTGGACCGCTGATCGCGTCGTCGACGGCGGGGATGTAGGCGAGATTGCTCGTCACCAGGGCGCCGGGGTGCACGGTGTGGATGTAGTCGTAGATGCTGTTGTGCGCCTGGGCGATCCGTTCCCCCATGGTGAACACATCACCTGGACCGATGCCGCCGTTGCGCAGCTCGTTGAGCAGGTACACCGTGGGTTCGTTGAATGTCACCCACAGCGGGTCGGCGGCGGCGAAGCGGTCGACGACGCGGCGGGCGTTGGTCAGCCAGTTCCCGACGCTGCCCGGGTCGCGCCAGCCACCGCGGTCGGCTGCCCAGCCGGGGTAGACCCAGTGATCGAGTGTGAGCATCGGGCGCATCCCGGCATCGGTGATCGTCTCGATCACGTCGGTGTAGAAGGCGAAGGCGGCCTCGTCCCATACTCCTGGCTGCGGTTGCAGGCGAGCCCATTCGATGCCGATGCGGTACACGCGCACACCGAGGTCGGCGGCCAGTGCGATGTCGGAGCGGTAGTACTGCCGGAAGTCCACGGAGTTCAGATAGGGATCTTTCGCCGGATCCGACTCGGCGTAACGGCGCCAATTGCTGTCCGGCGCATCGCCTTCGGCCTGAAATCCCGAAGCGGCTACGCCCCAGAGGAAGTCGGGTGCCAACGGTGCGAGCTGCGCGGGCGGCCGGCCGAGAGCGGGGGAGTGGCCGGCTGCGAGGGTCGCTGCCACGGCCAGGGCGATCGTCGCGAGGATCCGTCGGCCGGTGGGGGAGGGCATGGGGCTCCTGCGGGGTAGTGGCGGAGGGGCGTTGATCCAGTGTGCGGCACCGATCTGGGCAGCGGGGGAAATCAGGCCGGTCGGATGAGCCGACCAAGGCGGGCAATCTGGCAAAAATAACATCACCATACGTAGATATGCGCATCTAACTATGTCTTTCTCCTTAGGTACCACCAGTGGGCACCAACCAACATGTGCCAACCAAATCAACCCAGCTACAAGGAAGGCCAGGGGCGGCCAGCCGAGTGAGTTGCCTCTCAGGAGCACCTCGTGAGTCGGCCGATTCGGTGTCCTCGAGCCAGGATTCGAGGATGGTATGGAATCCCTTGCCGAATGTCGCGCGCATGATCGCCGCACAGCCCTGGGCGATGCACGGAGCCGGCGTCGTGTTGCCCGCCGAGCGATGGGTGCGCAGGCTCAGTGGTGGGAGATGGGGCGTACTGGATCTGGCCGGGCTGCCATCGATCGAGGTGACGGTGGTCGGTCGCAAGACCGGGTTGCCCCGCACCACCTCGCTGCTGTGCGTTCCCGACGGTGACGGGTTCTATCTCGTCGGTTCGAACTGGGGTAAGCCGAAGCACCCGGCTTGGTCGGCCAATCTGCGTGCCGCGCGCACCGCCTCGGTGCGCTACGACGGGAGTGCCGCGTTTCCGGTGTCAGTCAGCGAGGTCACCGGCGTGGAGCGTAAGCGGGTGTGGGACCAGGTCGTGGAGTTCTGGCCGGGCTACGAGATGGAGTTCCAGCTCTCGGGCGGTCGCGAGTTCCGCATCTTCCGGCTGGATCGGATCAGCGACCGGTGACGCCGAATAGATGACCGGTGCGAACGGATGGGCCGGCACCATGCTGCTGCGGCCCGGTTTGATGATGATGACGGGCGAGGTCGGAGCCACGGCGTTGCACGCGCACCACACGGTGCAGGTATTGACGAGTGAATCCACGTTCCGTATCGGCGACGCCCACGGCGCCACATCGAGCTGCCGGGCCGTCGTGATCCCGCCGAACACGAGCCATCGAGTGGTCCAGGGTGCTGGCGCGTCGACGCTGATCCACGTGGCCCCCGAAGCGGCTGTGGCGACGGTCCTGTGTCCTGAACCTGCGGACACGGTCGATGTCTGGGTGCGTCACGGTGCCCGGTTCGCCGCAGACCCGATCCGGACGGCGGCTGTTGCCGCCGGTGCGGTGGAGCCGGTCCGCACCACCTGGCACCCGGCGTTGCGCCGAGCCCGGGCGGAACTGCCCGAGCTTCTGGCCGAGGGCCCGGTGCGACTCGGCGAGGTCGCCCGGCGGGTTCAGCTGTCCGAGAGCCGGCTGGCGCACTTGTTCTCCGCTGAAGTGGGACTTCCCTTCCGGGCGTACGTGCGCTGGCTACGGATGCAGCGAGCGGTCCGGCTGGTCGCCGCGGGACGGACTCTCACCGAGGCCGCCCACGGTGCCGGATTCGCCGACAGCGCGCACCTGAACCGGGTCTGCCACAGCATGTTCGGCGCGGCACCGTCGGACTTCGGACATCTGCGGTTGGTGGACGAGCCCGGTCGTGATTCGTAGCAGGTTTGTTCAAGTGGTGGACCGGTGCGGGCTGCGACGCTGTTGCGCATGCACGACAACTCCGGAGTCACTCATTTCACCTGTGCCTGTCGACGTCCGATCCGCGTGTGAGGCCGAACTGAGTCTCACACGTCGGATCACCATTGTCTGCTTCTGAGGGGTCGCCTTCGGGAGCCCGCACATCGGGCGGCGAAGGCGTTGGAGCACTTGGTGATTCGATTCGGGATTCACAGTACGTTCGCGGACGTGGGGTTCGGTGGTAGGAGGCCGTCGAGCACACGTCGCAGTTTCTCGACGCCATCGGATTCGCCGAGCCGTAGGGCGGTGTTGGTGGCGTTGAGGGCGGCGTCGAGCTGGAAGACGGCCAGGTCGATGTCGGTTTCCGGAAGCGGTCGGCCCGCGACGGCGTGTTCGAGCTGGCGTGCCAGGATGGCGAGCCAGTCGTGACGCTGCTGCACGAGTACGTCGCGGATCGGCCCGGGGTGACTGTCGAACTCCGCGAGATTGGCGTTCCAGAAGCACCCGCCGGGGAACAGCGGTTGCGCGACATAAGCAATCCACTGTTCGAGGAGGGCGCGCAGTCGGGGCGCGCCCTCCGGCGCTTCCTGCGCTGGGCGGATGACCGCGTCGACGAAGACCTCGCGGGCGGTTTCGACAGTGCACAGCTGCAGGTTCTGCTTGGTGCGGAACAACGTCTGGATTCCCGCTTTGCTGATGTCGAGGTCATCGGCGAGGCGTCCGAAGCTGAGGCAGCCGAGGCCGTCCAGCGAGGCGACATCGACCGCATGCCGGGTGATGATCTGCCGTGACCGCGCCCCCCGCTGCCGACGCCGATCGCTGCTCGGTGCGTCCGTCACAACACGTGCTCGACGTGGTACGCGACACCGCCGTCGACCAGGTATCCCGTGCCGACCGTGACGATGTCGTTGAGCCAGGCGTAGCGGGTGGACCCGGTTTCGAACAGCGGGTTCGTGCGGAAGTAGTACCGCGCCGGGTCGATTCGGTGCCGGGTGGCCGGGTCGGCCATCTCGGTGCGCACGTCCGGCGGGATCACCCAGCGGCCCTGATAGGTCATGAGTAGCGACTCGCCATCGTCGGTGCGCAGGGTCAGCCGGACATCGAGCAGCATCGTGCCGTCGGGTCGGTGCAGCGCCCAGTCGCCACCACCCGCGACCACTTCACCCCGCAGCCGTGGGCCCTGGAACGATCCTCCGGCCGCACCGTAGAGTACGCGGCGGCCCAGCGGGCCGTCGTCGCCGAAGCGCACCGGGCGGTTCAGGTCCACCACGATGTCGAACAGTGGCGCGGTCCGGGTTGTCTCGACAGGCCTGATGCGCGTTTCGATGGTCATTTCCGGGCTCCTTCCAGCTCGGTGGTGCCGAACAGGGTGTGTCGCACCGCGTCGGTGGACACCCCCGACTGCGCGCACAGGACCGACAGGTCGAAAAAGAATCGTTCACCGGCGATCAGGTCGTCAGCGAAGGTGAACGTGATGAACACCGGAACCTCCGCCCGCCTGCCGTTGGGGGTGACTCCGAATCTGTTGCCGGTCAGGGTCATTCGTGCGGTACCCCAGCACACGAGCGTTTCATCGTTGTCCGCGTGCCCGGCCAGCTCGATCTGATAGTCCGGAAAGGACGCGAAGAACCGTGCCAGCGCGCGTTCGTTCTCCGACAGCCCCCGGGCTGTCGTCCCGAATGCCGGGCTTTCCAGCAGGATGTCCGGGTGCAGCAGTCGCAGCGCTGCGGGCAGGTCCTGCCTGCTCTTCGCCACGGCCAGGTCCTGTGCCAGCTCGAACATGCGGTGACTGTCCATGGTCGTCCTCTGATCGCTCGTCCGGCCGGATGGGGCGGCATCCATGGAGAAAAGAATACATACGACCGTATGTATAGGTCAAGACTGGTATCGCACGTAGGCGATCGCGCCCGCAGCGCGAACGCGCGTGTCAGAGGCCGAGTTTGGTGACGGCGTTGTCTTCGAGGGGGTTGGCGGTGCGAATGTAGCCGTGCACGGTGCGTGGGTTCGCCCAGCGGCCCTGCCGCATGATCTCGCGGTCGCTGGCGCCGCCGAGAGCGGCCTGGGTGGCGAAGCCGGCGCGCAGGGAATGCCCGGAGAACAGGGTGGGGTCCAGGCCCGCGCGGGCGGCGTAGCGCTTGACGAGTTCGGCGACCGCGCGCCCGGACAGGGCCGTGGCGCCGATGGAGCCGTGCCGGTTGATCGTGGGGAACAGGGGGCGCAGCGGGTCGGCGCTCAGTGGGGTGCCTGTGAAGCCGTGGCAGCGGTGGATGGCGGTGTCATCGGCGAGGTTCGCGTGTGCCAACTCTCGGGCGCCCTGGTCGCCTGCCTCGGCATGGACCTCGAGTAGCCGGACCCAGTCGGCGAACGCGCACACCGGGCAGGTGTGTGGGTGTTTGCCGCGGGGCAGTGCGATGCGTTGCTCGGCCACACCGGTGGGGTCGGTTTTGGTGGTGGGCAGGTGCACGACGAGCAGTGGTTCGCCGGTGGTGTGGTCGGTGCGGGCATGCACGTCGCTGATCCGCAGGGCGGCGAGTTCGCTGCGGCGCAGCGCGCCGGCGAAGCCGACCAGCAGTGCCAGGGCGTCGCGGCGGCGGGCGGGTTCGGCGGGCCAGCCGGGTGCGGGGAGTTGCGCGAGGAGCTGATCGAGGGTGTGCAGCAGGACCGGCCGTTTGCGGGTGGGGGTGGAGCGGCGGGTGCGGCGGATGCCGCGCAGGGTGAGCCTGACGACGTCGGAACGGGTGGGCGAGGCCAGTCCGTTGGCGGCGTGGACGGCGGCGATGGCCGCGGACTTGCGGTCCAGGGTGGCGGGGCTGAACGCCCAGGTGCCGTTGTCACGTCGGGCGTCGGCGGCCGCGGCGAGGTAGACCGCGACGTCGAGCGGGTCGGCGGGCAGGGCCTGCCGGTGTTCGGTCGCGCACCAGGCGGCCCAGGCGATCCAGTCGGTGCGGTAGGCGCGCAGCGTGTTCGCCGACTGGGATGCTTCCAGGTAGCGGCGCAGCGCACCGGCTTGGGCGTCGTCGAAGCGTTCGCGGACCAGGCGTAGCGCGGCGGTGTCGATCAGGACGCTGCGTACGCCTCGGCGCAGTTCGGTGCGTACCTGTTCGGGAAGTACGACTGCCGTGTCGCTGCCGCTCACGTCGCCACTCCTCGGGTGGATCAGTCCGTTGCCGATGTCCTTCGGCTCGTGAGCCTAGTCATCGGGCCGGCATTCACGGCAGTTCTTCCAGTTCGGCGAGCTTGGTGTGGATGAACGCGGCGAGCCGGTGCCGTGCCGCGCCGGTGAGAAAGCTGGTGTCGCCGAGGCGTGGGAAGTGGTCGTCGACCGGTTCGGCCGGGGTGGCGGTGGGGTCGGGCGAATCGCCGACGAGTTCGAGACGTGCCGGATGCTGCTGGGGGAGAGGAACATTCGGTTCGTCCGGGTCTGTGGTTGCTGCTCCGGTACGTACCATGCCTGAACCCTAACGTTTTGATCACGGCGGTTGCCAACATGACAGCCCTCGTAGTGACGACCGACACGTTTTGTTCGTTATAGATCATGATGCCCGGTTCCACGGCTTTTCCGTGCCTCCCGCGCGGATTGAGATCGGCGAATCCGGCTACTCGCTGGGCATGGTTTCCAGTCGACGGATGTTGATGGTGACGGCGTTGTCGATCGCGGTCGCGGCGGCCGGGTGTGCGGACGAGGCAGGGGAGAACTCGTCGCACGCCCGCGGCAGCGAGGGCGTGGTCGGGGCGATCACCGTGCAGAACGCCTATCTGGTTCCCGACGTGGAGGCGGGGACGTGCGTGGTGCAGCACGACGGTCCGGCCGAACTGTCGTTCACCGCGACCAACCGTGGTGACGTCGCGGACCGGCTCACGAAGATCGAGACCGATGCGGCGGCGTCGGTGCAGCTGCCCGGCGAGCCCGAGAAGCTGGTGGTTGCGGCCGGGGGCGGTTTGGCCGCCGGGCAGCCGATCGAGCAGCCCGATGCGTCGGAGCCGATCGCCGTGCGGGTGCGGCAGCTCGAGGAATGGGTGCAGCCTGGCCGCAACGTGGACATGCGGTTCACGTTCGAGAACGCGGGGACATTGGACCTGGCTGTACCGGTCGACGCGTGCCCCACCCAGCAGACGCCGTGACCGGCGGAGTTTCAACTCGGCGGGGACGGGCATGGCGCGAGTGTGACCGATATGGATCGAATTGCCGAGCCGTGGGGTTCGCGGACTCCTTACGGCAGTGGGCAGACGTGGCCTGTTCGGGTGGACACCTACCTCGAATCGGGGGTGGTCGAAGAGGAGGTCGATACGTGGGTGCAGTCGGCCTCGGTGCTGCATTCCAACGGTGACGGGTTGGATCTGGCGGTTCGGGACGGACGGATCGTCGGAGTGCGGGGCCGCGCGGTCGACCGGGTGAATCACGGGCGGCTGGGGCCCAAGGACCTGTTCGGGTGGCAGGCCAACAACTCGGCGGATCGGTTGACCGTGCCGCTGATCCGGCGCGAGGGGCGGCTCGTCGAGACGGACTGGGACACCGCGATGGAGGCCGTGGTGGGTCGCGCGCGGGAGTTGCTGGACGAGCGCGGGCCCAGCTCGCTCGGTTTCTACACCAGTGGGCAGTTGTTCCTGGAGGAGTACTACACGCTCGGCTTGATCGGGCACGGCGGTATCGGCACCAATCACATGGACGGCAACACCCGGTTGTGCACGGCGACCGCGGCGGCGGCGTTGAAGCAGTCCTTCGCCTGCGACGGGCAGCCCGGTTCCTACACCGACGTCGATCACGCCGATGTGATCGCCCTATTCGGCCACAACATGGCCGAGACCCAGACGGTGTTGTGGGCGCGGGTGCTCGACCGGTTGGCGGGGCCGAACCCGCCGGCGATCGTGTGCGTGGATCCGCGCAGCACTCCGGTCGCACGGGCCGCGACCGTGCACCTGGCGCCGCGTCCGGGCACGAACGTGATGTTGATGAACGGTCTGCTGCACGAGATCATCGGCAACGGCTGGATCGACCAGGACTACATAGACGCCCACACCGTCGGTTTCGACGAACTGCGCACTGCGCTCGCGGACTATTCGGCAGAGCGGGTGGCGAGGGTGTGCGATGTGCCGGTGGAGGATTTGAGAGCCGCCGCTCGCCTGCTGGGCGGGGCCCAACGGTTGCTGTCGACGGTTCTGCAGGGCTTCTATCAGTCCCATCAGGCCACCGCGGCTGCTGTGCAGGTGAACAATGTGCACCTCGTGCGCGGCATGTTGGGCAGGCCGGGGTGCGGGATCTTGCAGATGAACGGTCAGCCGACGGCGCAGAACACCCGTGAGTGCGGGGCCGACGGCGATCTGCCCGCGTTCCGGAACTGGGCCAATGACGAGCACATCGCGGACTTGGCGCGGGTGTGGAACGTGGATCCGATGCGGATCCCGCATTACACCGCGCCCACGCATCTGATGCAGATGATGCGCTACGCCGAGGACGGTTCGTTGCGGTTTCTGCATGTGAGCGGTACGAATCCGGCGGTGTCGCTGCCGGAGCTGGCGCGGGTGCGCGACATCCTCACCCAGGATCGGCTCTTTCTGGTGGTGCAGGATCTGTTCCTGTCCGAGACCGCGCAGCTGGCCGATGTGGTGTTGCCCGTGGCGGCCTGGGGTGAGAAGACCGGCACCTTCACCAATGTCGATCGGACGGTGCACCTGTCGGAGCAGGCGGTGGACCCGCCGGGGCAGGCGCGCTCGGATCTCGACATTTTCATCGACTTCGCGCAGCGGCTGGGTCTGACCGACAAGGACGGTGCGCCGCTGGTGAAATGGCGCACCCCGGAGGAGGCGTTCGAGGCGTGGAAGCGGTGCACGCGGGGGCGTCCGTGTGACTACACGGGGTTGTCCTATGAAAAATTGCGTGGGGGCAGTGGGATCCAATGGCCTTGTAACACCGAACATCCCGATGGGGCTGAACGTCTTTACACCGACGGTGACTTCTTCAGCGCTGCGGACGAGTGCGAGAGCTACGGGCGCGATCTGGTGACCGGTGCACCACTGGAGCCCACCGAGTACCGGGCGATGAATCCGTTGGGCAAGGCGATCATCAAGGCTGCCGAGTACCTGCCACCGCACGAGCCGATCTCGTCGGATTTCCCGTATCACCTGATCACGGGGCGCACGCTGTACCACTTCCACACCCGAACCAAGACCGGGCGGGCACCGCAGTTGCAGGATGCGGCACCGCAGGTGTGGGTGGAGATGTCGGATGCCGATGCGCGCCGGCACGGTTTCGGTGAGGGTGATCTGCTCGAAGTCGCTACCGCGCGCGGGGTGGTCCGGGCGCGGTTGCGGGTCAGTGGTATCCGGCCGGGTGTGGTGTTCTTGCCGTTCCACTACGGCTATTGGGACACTCCGGGCGGTCACGAGCCCGGGGACGGGCCGAGCCGTGCCGCCAACGAGCTCACCATCACCGATTGGGATCCGGCGTCCAAACAGCCGTTGTTCAAGGCCGGCGCCGCACGGGTGGAGCGGGTCGCGGCCGGTGACGGCACACCCGCTGCCGCCCCCACCACGACCGGTTCGCGTCCCGTGCGCGCCGGTGTGCCGGAGACGTCGGGCGGTGCGGCGGGTACTGCCGTTGAGCGGATGGGAGGCGCGTCGTGAGCAAGGTGGGTCTGGTGATTCGGGAACTGCACCGGGGGGAGAACAAGCTGGCCGCGCAGTTGCTGCACGCGTCGGACCGGCACAAGGTGGATCACGAGATCTTCCACCTGGGCCGGGACCTCGCCCGTTGGTCTCAGCAGCATGTTCGGGAGCTGGCCCGGGTGGGTCACGACTACGACTTGGATCTGGACCCGGAGCCGGCTGACGACGACACGATCGTGGCGGCGTTGCGGCAGAAGGGCAGTGAACTGCTCGGTGGTTACCACACGCCGGCCCTGTTGTTGTTGCGTGATCTGCGCGCGATCCACCGCACCGCGGCCGGGGTTTCGCTGGACTGGGAGATTCTGGCGCAGACCGCGCAGGCGCTGGCTGATCGGGAACTGCTGGGCACGGCGAAGCACTGCCATCCGCAGACGTTGCGTCAGTTGCGTTGGGCCAATGCGGAGTTGAAGGCGCACGCGGCTCAGATCATGGTGGCGCCATGATCTGAGCCGCGCCGGGCTCAAGGGTTGCTCGCGGCGAGCAGGTCGCGGCAGGCTCGGGCGCAGCGATGGCAGGCGTCGGCGCAGATGCGGCAGTGTTCGTGGCGGGCGGCGTGGCGGTCGCATTCCTGGCCACACCGTTCGCAGATCAGGGCGCACGCCTCGAGCAGGGCCCGGGTGGTGGCCTGGTCTTCGCCACCGCGGCGCGAGAGCACGGCGGCGGTGGTGGTGCAGATGTCGGCGCAGTTCAGGTCGGTGCGGATGCAGTCGCGCATGGCTTCGAGGGATTCTTCGCTCAGACAGGCGTCGGCGCAGACTGTGCAGGTCTGCGCGCATTCCCAGCACGCTTCGATGCAGGCGATCAGTTGTTCCTGGTTGGGGTCGGCGGCGTTGGCGGGGTGGGATTTCACCATGGCGGCGATCGTGTTCATCGCGTATTCCTCCTTGATCCTTGTCGGTCCTGGAGCGTTGTTGGCTGATACCCGACTTCGGTTGCCGCACACATGCCGGTTCGGCTACCCGGTGGCGGTTTTCGCCGGCCCGGTTGTCGCGCGGCGGTAGAGGACGCGTCCGGCGACTCCGGTCAGTCCGAAGGCGACGGTGCTCACGGCGAGCACGAGTGAACCGGCGGCGAGCACGGTGTCGCTCAGGTCCATCCGGTCGGCTTCGAGGGTCAGATAGAACAGTGCCGACACCCCGACCGGGCCGAACCAGCCCAGATACAGTGCGTCGGGCAGTGCCAGGCGCAGGGGCCGGCGCAGCAGGACGAGGATCGGTAGGCGGCGTCCGGCGAGCACCGCGAGGGCCAGGGCCGGTCCGGCCCAGCCGAGGTCGGCCCAGTGTTGCCACGGTAGTGCGGCTCCGAGCAGGACGAACAGGGGCAGTACCGCGAACCGGTTGACCGCTTCGTCGATGGACACCTCCGTGGTGCGGTCGGTGCCGGTGCCGGTGAGGTTGAAGGCCAGGCCGCCGGCGAAGACGGCGAGGATGCCGTCGGTGTGGGCGAGTCCGGCGAGCCCGAGGATGCCCAGGGCGAGCACGATGGTGAAGAACAATGCCGGTGCGGATTCGGTGGCGCCGTGTCGGCGGCCGTAGCGCAGCGCGTAACCGCCACCGGCGCCGCCGAGGGCCCCGATCAGGATCGCCCCGAGGACCTGCCACACCGATTCGAGGGCTGCTTGCGTGGCTGTGAGCCCGCCGGCGACGGCGACCGCGGCCAGTACCAGGGGTAGTGCCAGGCCGTCGTTGGCGCCGGATTCGAGGGACAGCAGTTGGCGGTCGCGTGCGGGCAGGTCGCGTTCGGCGTCCTTGCCGGTGACCACGCTCGATGCCAGTACCGGGTCGGTGGGGCACAGGGCGGCGCCGATCAGTGCGGCGGTGGCGGCGGTGACCGGCAGCAGCAACCAGGTGAGCCCGGCGGTGACGGCCGCCATGACCGGCATGGCCACCACGAGCAGCAGGGTGACAGCCCGCCATTGCCCACGTATCTCGCTGATCGGGTAGCGCAGTGCCACGGCCATGACCGAGATCGCGAGCAGCATGCGGGCGGCTTCGTGCAGTGTCGAGGCTTCGGCGGTGAGTGGTTCCAGCGCCAGCACGCCGAGTAGCTCGGGTCCGAGCAGTACTCCGGCGGTGAGTCCGAGCAGGGGTTCCGACAGCGGCAGTCTGCGCATTGCCGCCGAGATGGCGGCCACGACCACTCCGAGACAGCCGACGACGGCCAGTACTACGTCGAGTTCCATGGTTGTGAGATGCCCGGTGTGTCGGGGCGCAATCGTGGGCGCTGATCGGGGAAAGTGGGTGCGCTTCGCGTGTGGCGGTGCGGAGTCGGTCCGAGTGTGCTTCGATCAGGTCAGTCGTCCAACTTGTCTCGACTCAGAAGGTGAACATGCACGAGCAGTCCAGCGCGGGGCCGATCGGGATCGGCCGCCGGGAAGTCCTCGCCGGTGCGGCCGGTGTCTTCGCGGGCATGACGTTGGTCGGGCTCACGCCTGCCGCGGCAGTGCCCGCCGAGGTGACGAAGTTCGCTCCCGCACCCGGGCGCGCGGTACGGGTACTGGTCACCGGCGACGCGGGCACCGGCACCCGCACACAGTGGGCGGTGGCCGACGCGGCCAGGAAATTCCATGGGCGGGAACCGTTTTCGCTGGCCGTGGGGCTGGGTGACAACATCTACGAGTCGGGACCCGCGCACGCCGAGGACGTCCAGTTCGCCACGAAATTCGAAGACCCCAATCACGGGCTGGACTTCCCGTGGGCGATGGCGCTGGGCAACCACGACACCAGTTCGATCTTCCCCGGCGACGGCGGCTGGCTGGCACGCGGCAACCACGAGGTCGCCTATCACGCGAAGTCGGCCCGCTGGTGGATGCCTAGCCGCTATTACTCGCTGCGCGTACCCGAAGAGAACCCGGTGGTCGAGTTCTTCGTGCTCGACATCAACCCACTGGCCGCCTACATTCCGCCGCTGCTCGACCCGTACTGGGCCGTGCACGGTCCGTACATGAACGAACAACGCGCCTGGCTCGATCGTGCGCTCGCCGAGTCACCGGCGAAGTGGAAGATCGCCTGCACCCACCACCCGTACCTGAGCAACGGCCCGCACGGCGACGCCGGTGCCTACGAGGGGCTGCCGATCGAACCGCTCAACGGCGTGCACGCCAAACGTTTCTTCGAAGACCATGTGCTCGGCAAGGTTTCGTTCCTGCTGTCGGGCCACGATCACACTCTGCAGGTGCTCGATCCGACACCGGCGACGAAAGGAACCCGCCAGATCGTGTCCGGAGCGGCGGGCAAGACCTCGGGCCTGCACACGGGTCCCGGCGGTGGGCATCGCTCGCTGTACGAAACCCGGCACGAATTGGGATTCATGGTCATGGACCTCACGCCGGACGCGGTCCGGCTGCGGGTCGTCACCGTCGACCCGGGTTCCGGTGCCGATACCCAGGTTTTCGACCGGCGCCTGAGCTGATCCGGAGCATGATGGAGCGATGGGCTTCTATACCGACCGGATCCTGCCGCACCTGACCGACGCGGTGTGCGGTTCCGCGCACAACACCCCGCTCCGGGAACGAACCTGTGCGGGACTGCACGGCTCGGTGCTCGAGATCGGTTTCGGGTCCGGCACCAATATCGCCTTCTATCCCGGCACGGTGACCCGGGTCAGCGGAGTCGAACCCGCGGACACGGCCTGGCGGATCGCGGCAAAACGTGTCGCGGCGAGCTCGGTTCCGATCGAACGTGCGGGTCTGGACGGTCAATCGCTGCCGTTCCCCGACGACACCTTCGACTCGGCGCTGTCCACGTTCACCCTGTGCACCATCGGCGACGTCGGTGCCGCGCTCGGCGAGATCCGCCGTGTCCTGAAACCGGGCGCCACCCTGCACTTCGTGGAGCACGGGCTCGCCCCCGACGCGTCGGTGCGCACCTGGCAGCACCGGCTCGATCCGATCCAGCAGCGGATCGCGGGCGGTTGCCACCTCGACCGTGACATCACCGCGCTGATCACCGCCGCCGGGTTCGAGATCGTGGAACTGGACCGGTTCTATCAGTCCGGCGCCCCGAAAACCATGGGCGCGTTGACACTGGGTGTCGCCCGCTGATCAGGGCCGGTCCGGGCGTGCCCGCACCAGCACCTCTTCTTCGGTGAGCGCGCTGGGCGGGTGGTGGCTCAGGCACATCGGAACAGTGAGTTTGCCGAACCCCGCGCCTTCGGTGGCCCCGTAGAAACGTCCGGCGGGCAGGCGGGCGATGTCGTCGACGCTGCCGCCCTTGGCCCTGGCCAGTTCGGCAGCGGCCTGGATCTGCACCGGAGCGTTGAGCAGGCCGAAGAACTGGGTGGCCGCGTTCCCGGTGACCAGGTTGTGCAACGCCTTGGGCGCCTGAGTGGCGTACACCATCCCGAGGCCGTATTTGCGTGCCTGGGTAGCCAGTTTCAAGGTGCTCTCGGTGGCGGCGGTGCTGCCGCGCGACGGGACGAACGTCTGCGCCTCGTCGAGCACCAGCAACCCGCCCAACGGCCGGTCACCCGCCGGATGACGTTTGATCCAGGCGAACAGCGCCAACTGCAACTGGTTGACGAAGGTCTGGCGTTGCTCGTCGGTGGGCAACCCGATGCAGCTGATCACCGAGACCCGGGCGCGTTTACCCGCAGCCGGGGTGAGCAGCGTGCCCGGGTCCAGTCGCTGCCCCGCACCGCCGAAGACAGGGTCGTTGATCATGGCCGCCTTGAGTTCTTCGGCCATCCCCTCCGCCAGCCGATGCGCGTCGCGGATGGTGCTGATGCCCTCGGGCAGGTCGTCGAGCAGGGCGATGAACGCGGCGAGGTCGCTGCCGCCGCCACGCGCGAAATCGGTGAGTGCCTCGGTGAGCACGGCCTTGCCGGTGCCGATCCGGCGGGCGGTGAGCCCGGCCCGTGGCACCAGTCCCGCCACCGAGGCATCGATGGAGGTGCGGAATTCGTCCGGGTCGTCGAGCACACCACCGAAGTCGGGCAGCGGATTCAGAGCCAGGGGGCGGCCGGCTTCGCGCCGGGGTGTCCAGATCACCACATCGGTGTTGGCGAGGTATTCCGCGGCGCGGGCCGCGTCGCCGGGGTGCCAGCCCATGGGTGGGGACGGCCACGGGTCGCCGAGACGGGCCAGGTCGTTGTTGCTGTCGACGAGGATCGAGGAGACACCGTGGATGGCGGCTTCCTCGACGAGCCTGCGCAACAGCACGGTCTTGCCCGAGCCGCTGCCCGCGAACAGGGCGGTGTGTTTGCGCAGCAGTACCAGCGGGACGGTGAAGGGCGCGCCGCTGTCGACATCGCGGCCCAACGTGACCGCGGCCGCGGGATTCGGATCCTCGGGCGGGCTCACGATCGGTGGGTGCGTGGCCGAGCCCGTGTCAGGGTCGAGCGCATCCGGGCGTGCGGGTACTTCGACGGGTTCGGTCGGCGGGTGTGTGTCGGCCGGGTATGACACCGGGTCGATCGATGGTTGCCGGCGGGCAGCCGGGAGCGACAGCACCTCGGTGAGCAACCGGGAACCGCTCGCCGGTCGCCGCACGGCCAGCCAGCTGAGGAACCCCGGAGTCGCCGCGGCGAACATCGTGGCCAGCGCGGAGAAGGTGCGGATGTCGTCTTCGTCGATCGAGGCCACCGACCCGTGCGACGCGTGGAACTCGGCCAGGGTCGCCCGGGTCACCGGTCCACCGGAGAACTCGGTGTTGCGCAACACGATCAGATGTCGTTGCGGCGCCCGTTCCTGTAGTCCCGCTTCCAGGCACGCCGAACGCAGCCGGGTGAGCACCGCACGGGGATGCGGGTGGCTGATCGCGCGGAAACACCAGTGCTCTTCGGCTTCGCTGGCTTCGTCGAGGGTGTGGCGCAACCGGGCGTGCAGGCCGGGCCGCACGATCGTGCCCGGGTCGACGCGCAGATCGAGGCCGTCGGCGCGGCGTTCCAGGACGTACACCTGCAGCGCGGCGTTGAGCAACGCGAACATGTGCTCGTCCTCGTGGGCGGTGTCGAACGGGGTGCGTACGTCGGCGGCGGCGCGCAGGCGCGTGAATTCGTCGTCGAGCGCGGTCATCTCACCGTGCGCGGGTGTGGCGACCGGGACGCGTTCGGTGTTCGCCGGCCGGAAGTGGGCGAGTTCGGTGAGTTCGTCGGCGGCCAGGCAGTGCCGGACATGGTCTTCGACGCGCTGGAGCAGGCGGCGCGGGGTGAAGTCGCCGACCTCGGGGTCGGCGAAGGCGCTCGGCAGCACCGGCCAGGTGGGGTGGGGCGGGACGAAACCGATCTCACCGTAGAGGCCGGCGAGGTGGCCCTCGACGATCGCGGCGGCCACATCGGCACCGGGTAGCGCGGTCGACAGTTCCAGCACGGTGAACCGGTCGGCCGCGGAGTTCACCGCACGGTGGGCGAGCAGTTCCCAGGACTTGGGGATGCACGCGGCCACGATGATGGTGCGCACCGTCTCCTCCCGCATCAGCATCAATCCGTCGGCGAGCCGGTTGGCCAGCGAGTCCTCGTCGATCTGATCGGATTGGGCGATCACACTGTCGATCTGGTCGATGGCCAGGACCACGGGGCCGGTGAGTGCGAACAACCGGGACAGGTGCTGAAAGATCAGCTGCGGCACACAGTGCCGTTCCCGAAAGCCCCAGTCCGCCTGCTCCTGGGCGTCGATGCCGTCGGCGAGGACCAGGAAACTGTGCCCGATCTCGCGCAACTGCCCCTTGGCCTGATACAGCACCAGCGCGCGCAGGGTGTCCTGGCACTGCTGGGTCACCTGCGGGTCGAGATCGTCGACACGGGAAAGGAATTCGTCGAGATCGGCGCGGGTGACACGCAAGGTGCCACGCAACCGCATCCGTAGTTCGTCGCCGCATCCGCTGAGAATGGCCAGCGAACCCAGCATCCGGCCGAGCTGGCCGCCGTCGGCGCCGAGTAACTGGCTGACGATGCCGTGCACCGCGCCCGCCCAGAAAGACTTGCCGTCGATCAGTTTCGGCATGAAGAACGCGCCGCCCACATCCTGCACGTGCCGGCGCAACCACCCCAGCATGTGTGTTTTGCCGACACCGCGTTCACCGCTGAGCACCAGCCCGGTGGGGGTGCTGCGCGGCCGGGTCACGGCCGTGTGCACCGAACGGGTGATCTCCTGTACCGCGCGCGGATGCAGACCGTCGACGTGGTGGCTCAGTGGGCTCCAGATCTCGTCGGGTCCGAGTGCGCTGCTGAACTGGATGGAGGCGAGCGCGTGCCGGTGCTCCTCGTTCACCGGGGGACCTCGATGGTGAGCAGATGTCGCGCGGTGCCGCCCAGCACCACCGCGGCCGCCAGATCGGTGTCGGTGAGGGTTTTCTGGTCGGCTTCGGAGCGGACGTGGACGCCGTCGCGGCGGGCCAGCAGTCCCAGCGCCCGGTCGAACGCGCCGTGGGGCACACCGTCGAGATGTGCGCGCAGTACCGCCAACCGGACCGGCGCACCACTGCCGCGGGTGAGTTCGGCGTAAGCGGTTTCGACCTGGGCGGCGATGTCGGGACGGAAGATGTCGGCCAGGGCGTTGCCGGATTCGCCGAGGTAGCGGTGTAGTCCGGCCAGCACGGTGTAGAGGGCGCCGCCGGCCGGACCCGAGCGGGCGGGGCGCCGGCCGGCGAACTCCTTCGCGCACCACACGGCTCCGCGGTCGGTCAGCTCGTGCACGAACGCGCGACCCACCAGCGTGCTGTCGACCAGGCCGAGTTCGTTGAGGTGGCGGCGGTACTTGCCGGTGAGTTCGAGCCCGGCGATCGCGGAGAGCTCGGCGTTGGTGAGTTCGCGTGCTTCGGCCATCAGCACGAGCAGCACGCAGCGCTCGGTCAACGTCAACCGGTCCTCGGACATGGGGATCCCCTTGCTGTTCTACGTAGACATCGAGATGCCTTGGCGCCGTGGATGTCTACCGCAGCATGAGATCCTCGCCGTGTCCCGCAGAACTGTAGTCACACGGTGGGTCGGCGTTGGTGTTTCCGGGTGAAAATGGCGGGTACGGGTGGGCTTCGGCGCGCGCCGCGTGGTGCTCGGGGGCTCGAGCCACGTCGGTCGTGGCCGCCGTGCCAGAGCTGAGGGTCAGTGATTCGCGCGGTGAGCTGTCGTGGTGGTGAGGAATTCGGTGACGGCCGCGGCTACGGCGGTGGGCTGGTCGAGCATGGACAGTACGTAGGCGTCGTCGATCTCGACCAGGCGCGCGCGGGGGATCAGGTCGGCGAGACGGCGGCCGTGGTCGCGGGGCATCACCTTGTCCGCCGAGGACCAGAGCACGAGCGTTTCCCCGGGGAAGTGCCGCAGGGCTTCGGTATCGGCGACGAGTTCGTCTTCGGTGAAGCCGGAGCGGGTGTAGGCGAGCAGGTCGGCACGTAGCCTCGGGTCGCGCATGCCCGGCTCGGTCCACGCCCGCACGAGGTCGTCGGGAATGTCGGTTCTGGCCATCCAACCGAATATCAACGGGCTGCGGCGCAACCATCCGATGCGCATCTGACGCAACGCCATGGCCACTCCGCCGGGCAGGTAGGAGGCCAGCGTGGCGGTTTTGCCGGGCAGGCCGGGTGGGAAATTGTCGAACGCTTCGCTCGGGAAGACGATCAGGCGCCCGACCCGCTCGTCGAGTCCGTAGGCGGTGAGGAACAGGCCGCCACCCCAGTCGGAGTGCACCAGCGTGACCTCGCGCAGGTCGAGCGCGGTGAGGAAGTCGGCGATGAGCTGGTTGAGACCGCGCAGACTCAGGTCGGTGCCGGGGCGCAGCGGCGCGGGGTGGGCGCCGAAGGGCAGGTCGGGCCGGATGTAGCGGAATCCGGTGGGTAGCAGGTCGATCACCGGATTCCATACCGTGTGGTTCATCAGCACGCCGTGCAGCAGTACCACCGGTGGGCCTTGACCCTGGTCGCGGTAGTGGACCTGCCCGGCCGGGAGATCGATGGTCGGCATGTCGCCCTCCAATCCACTAGAGCGTTTGCTCTAGTGCGTGTGCTCTAGTCTGGTGGGGTGAGCGAACCGAAGTCAATGGCCACCCGCGACCGTTTGGTCACCGCCGTCGCCGAACTGATGCGCGTGCACGGCTACAACGCCGTGACGGTCAAACAGATCACCACCGCCGCCCAGGTCACCATGGGTTCGCTCTATCACCACTTCCCGCACGGAAAGGTCCAGATCGCGGCGGAGGCGCTACGCGGCACCGGTGCCGCCTACATCGAGCTGCTGCCACTGCTGATGGGCCCGCACGACGAGCTGCGGGTGGCCGTGCCGGCGGCTTTCGACGACGCAGCACGCACCCTCGCCGAATCGGGATGGATGAACATGTGCCCGGTCGCCACGGTCGCCGGCGAGATCGCCGAGAGCGAACCGCGGCTACGCGAAGTCGCCGCCGACGTGGTGCGCGACTGGATCGACAGGGGCACAGCGTATTTCGTGTCGCGCGGAGTACCCGAAGCCGACAGCCGCGAACTGATCGTGGCCTTGCTGTGCGCGCTGGAAGGCGCCTTCGTGCTCGGGCGGACGTTGCGGTCGGCCGAGCCGTTGCACGCGGCGGGGCGGGCGATGCAGGCGCGGGTCGATACGTTGTCGGCGCGGGTCGAGTCCTGAGACATCCCGACTACGGACGGCCCAGAACGATCCGCGCCACCAGTGCTCGATGGTCGGCACCGGGCAGGTCGACTGTTTCCACGCCGGTGGCGTGCGCGTCCGCGAGCAGGAAGTGGTCGATGCCGACCAGCGGCGGGAACAGCTTGTCGGTCGGATAGGTGACCAGATGACCGGCACCGGCCTGCGCGGCGGCATCGTCGAACCGGCCGGACACCAGCGCACGGAATCGGGCGTGGTCGTAGGTGGCGTTGAAATCACCGCCGACGATCGCGGGACGGCCGGCGGGTGCCTGCCGCAGAACCTCGTGCAGACCCGACAGCTCGTCGGCCCAGACCCCGGTGTCATAGACCGGCGGCACCGGGTGGAAAGCGTAGATCGCGACCGGACCGACGTCGGGAACGGCCGCCGTCGCAGAGATCTGGTTGAGCACATAACCGTCGTACTCCACGGTGTCGGACAAAGGGAACCGGCTCCAGATCCCGGTGCCGCTGGCGGTCTGCCCGGGAGCCACATAGCGGTGCGGAAGCAGGGTCTCGAGTCCGGCCCGGGACAGTGCGTCCACCGCGGCCCGGGTGAGTTCGTTGACTGTCAGCACCGCCACGTCACGATCGCGCACCTGCCCGACGAGCACCTCCGGATCGGCCCCGTCGAAGAGCAGATTGGCCTGCATCACCGTGATCTCGGGCCCACCACCACCGCCGCCATCGGCGAAATACAACGGAGCCTGAGTCGCCGTCCCCACCGCCGCCACGACTAACGCGACACCGACACCCATCCACTGCCGCACCACAGCGAACCCCAACACCCCGAACACCGCACCACACATCAGATACGGCGCCCCCGACGCCGCCAACACCAACGGTTCCACCGCCCACGGACCGAAATGCAACGCCACCCCGACGATTCCGGCCGACGTCACCGCAGCGGCCACCACACCGATCCCTACCCGAACAATCCGCGCACTCACCAGCTCAGCCAATCACGCGGCATGGCGATCCCCGACTTCACGGCGCAGCATCGCACGATTACCAGTAGCAGCCCCAGTGACCGCGGTCTGTTCGCGACGCCCAGCCACGCGCCTTCCGCTGGACGGCCGACGGCCTACGCCGATCGAACTGCGAGCATTCGATCCGGGCGCTGAAAGTAGATCCATACTCCTGCAGGAGATTCGCGTGGGACTCGGACTCTGCTCGACCGCTCGTTCGATGCGGTCAGAGCGCCAGCACGGCAGCGGCGATCCGGTCGGACGCGGTGGGCCGCAGGGCCGTGCCCATGTCGTCGAGGATCAGTAGTCGGGCTGTGGGGATCTCGGCGGCGAGGGCTTCGCCGTTGCCGACCGGGAAGAACGGGTCGGCGCGACCGTGGATCACGAGGGTCGGCAGGGTGAGTTCGCCGAGTCGTTCTCGCCATCGTGGGGCGCAGTCGAGCCGGGAGAACACCATGGCGAGCTGGTTGGCCTGGTGTACAGCGGGATCGTTCGACGGGGTCCGGTCCCAGATTCTGGCGGCCGTCTCGCGGGCTTGCTCGGGGTCGTCGCCCATCATCGCGGCGCTCTCGGTGGCGAACGCCGCGACGGCTGCGCGGTCGGTCCAGTCCGGAAGCGGGCGGGAGAACACCGCGCCCAGGACGGCGGAGTCGTGGTCCGGGAGGTCCGCGTCGACCGGGCCCGGCGCGACCGGGCGGGTACTCACCAAAGTCAGCGCGGTGAAGACCGCCGGGTGGTCCAGGGCGGCGACCTGAGCGACCATCCCACCGACGCCGACCCCACCGAGATGGGCGGTCCCGGCGCCGAGCGCCCCGACCAGCGCCGCCGCGTCGGCGGCGAGATCACGCAGGTCATATCGCGGGTTCTCCGGGTCGAGTGTCACCGACGCGCCGGAGTCGCGCAGGTCGTAGCGGACCACACGCCGCCCGCCCGCCGCGACCCGCTCGCAGAGCGCATCCGGCCACGACAACATGGTCGTGCCGCCCGCGAGCAGGACCAGCGGGTCGCTTACGCGCCCGAAGCTCTCGATGCCGATATCCACCCCGTTCGCCCGCACCGTGGTCATGTCATATCGCAACGGTCCAGCCATCCCCGGACTCCCATCTGTCGGTGTACCCGGACATAACGACGAAGCACTCGCCCGAAAGTCATCGGTGCCGTCGAAACATCGGCCCGCCCGGGTGCGCCTCACAGTGCGGGTCGAGCGGGCGCTCCTCTGCGGGCATCGACATTCCGCTGCTGCGGCGGTGCACTGCTGACGTGAGGCGAGTCGGCCACGGCATCAGGGCATCTGCTGGCCGACTGCCCGTAGCACTTCCGAGAGCCACACCAGGTGGTAACCGATCGCTCGATCCGGATCGGCCCGCAGATCCATGAGATGCGCCCATGACCAAGAGAGCTGGCCCAGTGTCAGATCAACCGGAGTCTGTGTGAGGTCGTACATCTCTTCCTGTGAAATGGACCAGAAGTAGTCCCGGTGGACCTGAATGGTTCCGCCGTCAGCGGTGGCTTCGAGATGGTCCATGAGCAGATCGATGGACCTGCGTAGCTCGGTCAGCGGTATCCGTAGCGGCTGGTCGGTCATGCGCACGATGATGGCCGGGTCGAGGCGGTGCACGGAAATCGGTGGCCTCGATCCGCCGTTCTCGAAGGACGGTCTCGATCCGAGGGTCGTTCTGTGGTGCCCGGTAGGGGAGGTGGGGCGGTGGTGGTAGGAAGGGGGGCGTGGTGGCATCTGGTGAGAGTGCTGGTTCCGGGCGACGGTCTCGTGCTGAGGACGAGGTGGTGGGGCTGGTCAGTGCGCTGATCCGGTTCGACACCTCCAATACCGGTGAGCTCGCGACCACCAAGGGTGAGCGGGCGTGCGCGGAGTGGGTGGCGGCGCAGCTGCAGGAAGTCGGGTACGAGACCGAGTACGTGGAGTCGGGGGCGCCGGGGCGCGGGAATGTGTTCGCCCGGCTCGAGGGCGCCGATTCGAGCCGGGGGGCGTTGATGATTCACGGGCACCTCGATGTGGTGCCCGCCGAGGCCGCCGACTGGAGTGTGCACCCGTTCTCCGGGGCCGTGCAGGACGGGTATGTGTGGGGGCGCGGCGCGGTCGACATGAAGGACATGGTCGGCATGACGTTGGCGCTGGCCCGGCAGTTCAAGGCCGAGGGGACGGTGCCGCCGCGGGATCTGGTGTTCGCGTTCCTCGCCGATGAGGAGAACGGTGGCCGGTGGGGTTCGCAGTGGCTGGCCGACAACCGGCCCGAGCTGTTCGACGGCGTCACCGAGGCCGTCGGTGAGGTGGGCGGATTCTCACTGACCGTGCCGCGCCCGGACGGTACCGAACGCAGGCTCTACCTGGTGGAGACCGCGGAGAAGGGCCTGGGGTGGATGCGGTTGCGCGCCAAGGCACGCGCCGGGCACGGGTCGTTCCTGCACGAGGACAACGCCGTCACCATCCTCGCCGACGCGGTCGCCCGACTGGGTAAGCACACCTTCCCGGTGGTGCTGTCGGATTCGGTGGCCGAGTTCCTGGCCGCGGTCACCGAGGAGACCGGTTTGGCGTTCGACCCGCACAGCGACGATATCGAAGGCCAGCTCGCCAAACTGGGCACCATTTCCCGCATCATCGGCGCCACCCTGCGTGACACCGCCAACCCGACGATGCTGCAGGCCGGTTACAAAGCCAACGTGATCCCGCAGACCGCTGAGGCCGTGGTGGACTGCCGGGTGGTGCCGGGGCGTCAGGCCGCGTTCGAACGCGAGGTCGACGAGCTGATCGGCCCGGATGTGGAGCGCGAGTGGATCACCAAACTCGACTGCTACGAAACCACCTTCGACGGTCACCTCGTCGACGCCATGAACGCCGCGGTGCTGGCCAACGACCCGCACGGGCGCACCGTGCCCTACATGCTCTCCGGCGGCACCGATGCGAAAGCGTTCGCCCGCTTGGGAATCCGCTGTTTCGGTTTCGCGCCGTTGCAGTTGCCGCCGGAGCTGGACTTCACCGCCCTGTTCCACGGGGTGGACGAGCGGGTGCCGGTGCAGTCACTGGAATTCGGCACCCGCGTGCTGGAACACTTCCTTCTGCACAGCTGAACCGACCATCGATCGGAGAGAGCCCGATGACCCACAATCCCTATGACGCGTTGCCGCAGGTGCCGTCGTTCACCGTCACCTCCACCGACATCACCGACGGTCAGCCGCTGGCCATGGACCAGGTGTCGGGGGTGTTCGGCGCGGGCGGCAAGGACATCTCACCGCAACTGAGCTGGTCGGGATTCCCGGCGGGGACCCAGAGTTTCGCGGTGACGGTGTTCGATCCGGACGCCCCGACGGCCTCGGGGTTCTGGCACTGGGCCGTGGCAAACCTCCCCGCCTCGGTCACCTCCCTCGACACCGGCGCGGGCAGCGAGGGCGGCACCCTGCCCGCCGGGGCGGTGACGCTGCGCAATGACGCGGGATTCCCCGGATTCGTCGGTGCGGGGCCACCGAAAGGGCATGGACCGCACCGGTATTTCGTCGTGGTGCACGCCGTCGACGTGCCCGCACTCGAAGTCGGCCCCGACGCGTCGCCGGCGTTCCTGGGCTTCAACCTGTTCACCCACACGTTGGGCCGGGCCACGCTGATCGGCACCTACGAACAGAACTGAACCGCACACGACAGTGGCCCCGCCGGAGAACCGCGGGGCCACTGTCGTTTCCGTATCTACTTCACGTTGACGACATGCTCCGGTGGGGTGGCGGCGTAGAGCTGTTCGATCTGCTCGGCGTACTTGCCGGCGATGGGGGTGCGCTTGAGCGACATCTTCGGGGTCAGCTCGTCACCACCGGGCTCCCACAGGGTTTCCACGATGACGAATCGCTTGATCTGCTCCACCCGTGAGAGTTTGCGGTTGCCGGCCAGCACCGCGGCTTTGACCTCTTCGACGATCTCGGGGCGGCGGGCCAGTTCGGCGTGGGTGGCGTCGGTGGCCCCGAATTCCTTGGCGCGCAGGGCGGCCACGTCGGGGTCGAGCATGATCAGTGCGGTGATGTAGGGGCGGGCGTCGCCGATCGCGACGGCCTGGCCGATCAGCGACGAGGCCGCCTTCATGGCGTTCTCGATATTGGAGGGGGCGATGTTCTTGCCCGCCTCGCTGATGAGCAGTTCCTTCTTGCGGTCCACGATGCGCAGGTAGCCGTCGGCGTCGAGGGTGCCGATGTCACCGGTGTGCAGCCAGCCCGCGTCATCGATGGCCTCGGCGGTCTTGTCGGGCATGTTGCGGTAGCCGGGGGTGATGATCGGGCCGCGGATGAGGACCTCACCGTCGGCGTCGAGACGCAGCTCGACACCGTCCATGACGCGACCCACCGAACCGGGGCGCGGTTTGTCGAGCTCGGTGAACGTACCGACACCCGCGGTTTCGGACATGCCCCACACCTCGCTCACCGCGAAGCCGAGTCCGAGGAAGTACTCGAGGGTTTCCGGTGGTACCGGTGCGGCGCCGGACGCGGCGACCTTCAGGTCACCGAAGCCGAGGGCTTCGCGCAGCTTCGACAACACCAGGGCGTCGGCGACCTTGTGCTGCACACCGAGCAGCAGCGAACCACCGGAACCGGCGAGGGTGGCTTTGGCCTGGGTGACGCCCACTCCGATCGACCAGTTGGCCAGGGCCTTCTTCACCGGGCTCGGCTCCACCGCGAGCTTGTTCTCGATGCCGGTCTTGATCTTCTGCCACACCCGTGGTACCCCGAAGAACACCGTCGGGCGGGCGTCGGGCAGGGCGGCGGCGATCTCGCGTGGGTCGGTGACGGTGGTGATCTGGATGCCGGTGAGCAGGCTCATCGCGTGTGCGGAGATGCGGTCGGCGACGTGGGCGGCCGGCAGGTACGACACGGCGCGGTCGTCGAATCCGACCGGCAGCGGGCCCGAGACGAGGCCGGTGACCTGGGCGATCACATTGCTGTGGGTGAGTTCGACGCCCTTGGGTGGGCCGGTGGTGCCGGAGGTGTAGATCAGGGTGGCCAGGTCGCCGGGTTGCACTGCTTGCCAGGCGGCGTCGAAGTCGAAGTCGGGCAGCGGGTCGGTTTCGAGCCGGTCCAGGCCGATGGTGTTCTCGGCGATGCCGTCGACGAGGACGGTGTGTTCCACCTCGGCACCGGCTTCGGCGAGGACGCCGAGGAAGGCCTGTTCGGTGATGACGACCTTGTTGCCGGCGTTGGCGAACACGTGGGCGATCTGCTCGGCGGAGCTGGTGTTGTACACCGAGAACGGGGTGGCACCCAAGTGCAGGGCGGCGGTGTCGATCAGGTTGAACTCGGGGCGGTTGGTGAGCATGATGCCGACCGCGTCACCGTGGCCGACGCCGAGTTTCGCCAATCCCGCCGCCAGCGCACGCACCCTGGTCGCGTATTCGGACCAGGTGATCTCCTGGGTGCCGCCGACGGTGCGCAAGGCGACCTGGTCGGGCCGCAACGCGGCGGTCTGCTGGAAGGCGGCCGGCACGGTGTGCACCGTGACGCCGGAAGCGTGCGCGAAACCGATGTCTGTCATATCCCTGTTCCCATAGGCCGAGCTGGATGCCGAGCCGATGCGAGCGCAGACGTCTCATTGTCTCGAGACGCGGGCGTCGTCAGTGGCGCGGCTCACTCATGGTAACCGGACATAGCGGATTGTGGCGGGGGTTACGGTGGACCGCGGAAATGCCTGCCGGTGCGCCATCGTGGCTGGTGGCGGGGATCAGGCGTGCTGTGCGGTGCTCAGGCGGAGTGGGCGCGGTGTTCGGCGCCGACGGCCTCGGCCAGGCAGGTGTAGCCGCCCGCGCGCAGGTGGGCGGCGATGCCACGGTGGATGCGGGTGGTCCAGAACGGGCCGCCGTAGATGAAACCGGTGTAGCCCTGCAGCAGGGTGGCGCCGGCGAGGATGCGCTGCCAGGCCTGCTCGGGGGTTTCGATGCCGCCGACCGAGATCAGCACCACCTGGTCGCCGACGCGGGCGTAGAGGCGGCGCAGCACCTGCAGGGCGCGTTCGGCCACCGGGGCACCGGACAGCCCGCCCGCGCCCAGCGCCTCCACTTCGGCGGCGGGGGTGTGCAGGCCGTCGCGGCGGATGGTGGTGTTGGTGGCCACGATGCCGGCCAGGCCCAGTTCCACGGCCAGGTCGGCGACAGCGTCGATGTCGTCGTCGGACAGGTCGGGGGCGATCTTGACGAGCACCGGAACCGTCACGCTGTCGAGCACGGCCTGCAGGATCGGGCGCAGCGACTCCACAGCCTGCAGGTCGCGCAGGCCGGGGGTGTTGGGGGAGGACACGTTGACCACCACGAATTCGGCCAGCGGGCCGAGCAGTCGGGCGCTGGTCGCGTAATCAGCGGCGGCGGCTTCGGGTTCGACCACCTTGGTCTTGCCGATGTTGGCACCGATCGGCACGGTGGGGTGCGCGCCGTGCAGGCGGGCGGCGGCCGCGGCGGCCCCGTGGTTGTTGAATCCCATCCGGTTGACCAGGGCGCGGTCGGCGGGCAGCCGGAACAGGCGCGGGGCCGGGTTGCCGGGCTGGGCGTGGGCGGTGACGGTGCCGATCTCGGCGAAACCGAACCCGAGCGCACCCCAGGTGTCGGCGCCGTCGGCGTTCTTGTCGAAACCGGCGGCCAGACCCAGCGGGGCGGGGAAATCGACACCGAAGGCGGTGGTGGCCAGGATCGGGTCCTCGACGGCGGTGAGCTTGCGCGCGAGCAGGCGGGTGGGCGGGAACCAGGTGGCGAAACGCAGCGCGGCGAAGACCAGGTGGTGCACCCGCTCCGGCGGGATCAGGAACATCAGGCGTAATAGGAGGGCGTACATGGTTGGTCTCACAATCCGGGTTCGGGCACAGGCAGGACGGCATTCTTGCGGCGGCGCAACAACACCCGGCGACTGCCGTCGGTGTAGGCGCGCACCCGCGACAGTTCCCAGCCACCGAATTCGGCCTGAATGGCCAACCGCATCGAGGCGGTGACCCGGGTGACCTCGGGTGGCAGCCGCAGCGGCACGTATTCGTAGTCGTCGTCGCTGGTTTCCCAGCTCGGCGGGGTGCCCGAGCGTGCGGTGCGAGTCTTTCCCGACATCACTGCCCTCTCTTCCGCTCGTCGGCCCCGATCCGCTGCAGGCCGTCGCCGACGGCCGAGGCCACGAACAGGTCGCCGGTGCGTTCGTCGACAGCGACCGCGTCGGGCTGGCGCACGGTCGGGAACCGTCCCACCTCGACACCGATACCGGTCGCCAGGTCGTAGCCGATGACCTCGTTGCTCTGCGTGCAGCTGACCCACACGGTGTCCGAACGCGGATCGTAGGCGAGCGCGTAGGGCGATGATGGTACCGGGAAACGCTGACGCAGCACGAGTGGTCCGGCCGAGTAGACGAGGAGTTCACCGCCGGCGGTGTCGGTGACGATGATGCGCCCGTGCGGGTCGGTCACCGCGTCGGCGGCGCCGTCGCCCGCGCGCAGCATCAACCCGAGCGCGTCGTCGCCGACCTCGACGACCGCGGTCTGTTTGCGATCGAGGACGGTGATGTTCTCGCCGGTCAGGGCGATTTCGTCGGCCGAGACGAGGCCGGTGACGGTGCGGGTGACCGTGCCGTCGGCGGCGAGTTCGCGCACGGTGCCCTCGGCGGTGCCGACCACGAGGGTGCCGTCGGCGCGGGCTTGCACGCTGCGCACATCGCCGTCGACGGGGATCTCGGTGACCGTGCCGGTGGCCACCTGGACCCGCAGCACCCGGTCGGGGGCGGCGACGAGTACTTCGCCCGGTGCGCCCTGCGCCAGCGCGGCCCCGGCGGCGGGCAGCGTCAGTGTGCGCGCGGGTTCGGTGGTGTCGGGGTCGATCAGCGACAGGGTGGTGCCTGTGGTGTCGAGGGCGGCCAGGTGACCGGTCGTCGGTTCGGCGAGCAAGGCCGCGGTGGCGGTGGCCGGCAGTACCCGACCTGCTGGGGTGTCGGCGGTGGCGGGCGAGACCGCCGCGGTGACCGGTTCTCTGGTGGGTACATCGGGGCCGCCGTCGTCACCGGCGCAACCGGTGAGCACCACCAGAGCCGCCGCGCCGAGAAACGCTGTGGCGACCGAGCCGCGAGGGCGCATGCACCGAACTCCTTCAATCCGCACGAGATGACCGCTGATCACCATCTGACCATGATGACTCACCGGTAGCTCCGACCGGGTGGGCGCGTCGGAACCGGTGGTGACGCGCGTTACTGTTGACGTGTCGACAATTCGAATGCCACGCAGCGGTAGGAGATCACCACGATGACCGACCGGAGATCGGCGGGTTTCGGCATCGATGACCTTTCCCTCGGCCCCTTCGCCCACGGTTTCGGCACCACCGACGACGGACGGCCCTTCGCCTTCCGCACCCGCCGCGCCACCCTCACCCTGCAGATATATCGCGCCGACCTGGGCGAAGTGGTGCCCGGCGCCGATGACGTGGTGGCCCAGGCCCGCGCGCAGGTCACCGATATCGACCTCGGCGACGCACGCAGCGTCACCGCGTTCGTGCGTGACCTGATCCCCGCCGCGAACCCCGTGGCCGGCACCGCGGATCGGGACACCACCGCCGTGCGCACCATCCTGGGCCGGATCAGCGCCGTGATTGATGGTATGTAGATGGTGATGTCTTCCACATTTTCCGCCAGGGCCGTCGCGGCCACCGCCTGTTTCACGGCCCTGTTCGCCCTCACCGCCTGCGGTGGGAGCGACGAGGCCTCGGTGGATGCCGCACGCTCCTCGGCCAATGCTTCCCTCGCGTCCTCGGTCGCGGTGTCCTCCAGCAAAGCCAGTGTGCCGCCGCCGACTGCCGAAGAACTCGACGCGCAGATCAAGCGCGCGCTCGACCCGAACCTGCCCGATGTGGAACGCACCGAACTGATCGAGGACGGCGCCGCGTTCTCCGACGCGATCCCCGACATGTACAAGGCGCTGCGCGACAACCCGCACGCGGTCTACGGGGTGGTCGACCCGGTCTTCGACAACCGGGACGGCACGCTGACGGCCACCATGCGCCTGGACAAGGACGGTTCGGGCACCAATATCCGCACCACCATCGTGCATTTCGTGCTGATCGACGGTAAATGGAAGATCTCGCGCACCGACCTGTGCGGCATCTTGCGTTCGGCCGACTATCACACCGCAGCCTGCGGCTGACCATGCGTGAATCCCGTTCGATGCGGTGGGGCAGGTTCGTGCACCGCCACCGTTTCCTCGTGCTCGGACTGTTCGTGCTGGCTGTGCTGATCTCGGGGTGGTTCGGCCGGGATCTGGGCGACCGCTACACCCAGGAGGGTTGGTTCGACGAGGACAGCCAGTCGGTGGCGGCCTCGAAACTGGCCGACGACACCTTCGGCCGCGACACCGACGGCGACCTGATCGTCATCTACACCGCACCCGCCGGCTCCACCGTCGACGATCCCGGGGTGCGCGGACCCGTGGTCGCCGCGCTCGCTGACCTGCGGGCCGCCAACAGTGCACGCATCCACAAGATCGACAGCTACTGGGACAGCCCGTTCTCGGCGAACGCCTCGGACCCGAGCAAACGGCACGCCTTCGCCAGTATCGGGCTCGCCGGTGGCGGCGGCACCGCCACCGTCAACAACTATCTGGCGTTGAAACCGCAGCTGAACGCGGGTGTGCCCGGTGCCGGACCCGGCGGGACGACGGTGCAGCTGGCCGGGTTGCAACCGGTGGTCGAGGGCATCAACATCGGCATGCAGAACGATATCCGGCGGGCGGAGATCATCGCGTTGCCGATCGTGGCGATCCTGCTGTACTTCGTGTTCGGTGGGGTGATCGGTGCGTTGCTGCCGGTGCTGATCGGTGGGCTCACCATCCTGGGTACCTCCGGGATACTGCGGTTGCTCACCGAACACATCGAGGTCAACGTGTTCGCCAGTGCGGTGATGACGTTGGTGAGCTTGGGTCTGGCCATCGACTACGGGTTGTTCACGGTGACCAGGTTCCGGGAGGAACTGTCCGCGGGGCGCAGCGTGGAAGAGGCGACCGCACGCACTGTCGCCACCGCCGGGCGCACTGTCCAGTTCTCCGCCGGCATCATCGCGCTCAGTCTCGGGGCGCTGTTCATCTTCCCGAACGGCGTGCTGCGTTCGGTGCCCTACGGTGGCATCTCGGCGGTGATGCTGGCGGCGCTGCTGTCGGTGACCGCACTACCGGCCGCGTTGAGCATCGCCGGGCACCGCATCGACTGGTTGGGGTGGAAACGGTTCTCCCGGAGCAAAACAGAAGCTCAGATCGATGCCGGGTTCTTCTCCCGGCTGGCGAAATGGGCGATGCGGCGGCCGTGGGCGGTGGTGATCCCGATCGTGCTCGGTCTGCTGGCGTTGAGCATTCCGTTGCGTCACATCGAGTTCGGTGGCATCAGTGAGAAGTATCTGGCCGCCGACAACCCGGCACGGGTGGCGCAGGAGGACTTCGACCGGCTGTTTCCCGGTTTCCGCACCGAACCGCTGAAACTGGTGGTGGTGGGGGCTTCACCGCAGCAGTTGGGTGACATCCGGTTCGAAGCAAATCAGGTTCCGGGTTTGACCGGGCGGTTCGAGCCGTCGGTGCCGACGAAGAACGGTATGAACGTGCTCTCGGCGGGGCTCGAGGACAAACGCGACGCCGATCGGGTGATCGATGCCCTGCGCGAATTGCCGGCACCACCGGGGGTGGAGGTGATGGTCGCCGGGATCCCCGCCCTGGAACGCGACAGCATCAACGGGCTCATCGACGGCTTGCCGCTGCTGTTGGCGATCCTGATCGCGGCGGCGCTGGCATTGATGGTGGTGGCGTTCCGGTCGACGATCCTGGCGGTGAAAGCGGTCGCGATGAGCGCGCTGAGCCTGGTGTCCACGTTGGGGGTGCTCACCTGGATCTTCGTGGAAGGCCACGGGTCCGAGCTGTTCCAGTTCACGCCGGGACCGTTGATGTTCGCGGTGGTGGCGTTGATCGTGACGGTGATCTTCGGGTTGTCCACCGACTACGAGGTGTTCCTGCTCTCGCGCATCGCCGAGAAACGCGCCGGTGGCGCCGATGCCGCCGAATCGATCCGGTACGGGGTGGCCCACACCGGTGGGGTGATCACCTCGGCCGCGGCGATCCTGATCGTGGTGACCGGCGCGTTCGGGTTCTCGGATCTGGTGCTGATGAAATACATCGCCTACGGGATGATCGTGGCGTTGATCATCGATGCCACGATCATCCGCATGGTCCTCACCCCGGCGTTGCTGAAGATCATCTGGCGGTGAGCCGCCGGTCTCAGGTCACGGTGCGTTCGGGCAGGACGAGCTGGGCGCCGGTGGTGGGGTGGTCGAAGACGTCGACGGGGTGGCGGTAGATCCGGGTCAGCAACGCGCGGGTGAGGACCTCACGGGGTGGACCGTCGGCCGCGACCCGGCCGTCGTCGAGGACGGTGACGCGGTCGGCGTAGGCGGCGGCCACCCCGAGATCGTGCACGACCACCACCACCGCCGAGCCCGTGGCCGCCCGGGACGCGGCCAACCGCAGCACAGCCTCCTGGTGGCCGATATCGAGGGCGGCGGTCGGTTCGTCGAGCAGCACGGTGGCGGTGTCCTGGGCCAGCACCCGCGCCAACGCGACGCGGGCGCGTTCACCACCCGACAGCGACGGGAACACCCGATCGGCCAGGTGGGTGACGTCGGTGGCGGCCAGGGCCGCGTCGATGAGTTCGTCGTCGCGGTCGGCCGCCGGGGTGTGCAGCCAGGGGGCGCGACCCATCGCGACCACTTCGCGGGCGGTGAACGGGAAACCGACACTGTGGGACTGGGGGAGTACGGCGCGGCGGCGGGCCATGTCGGCGTGAGTCCAGTGCGACAGGGCGTGGCCTTCGAGCTGCACGGTGCCGGCGGTGGGGGCCAGTTCGCCGGCGAGCGCGGCCAGCAGACTCGACTTGCCCGCCCCGTTGGGGCCGACCAAGGCCACGATCTCACCGGCCGCGACCTCGAAATCGATGTCGGTGAGCACGGTGCGGGTGCCGCGGTACACGGTGAGCCCGGTGGCGCGCAGGGTCACCGCGCCCGGTGCGGGTCGTGCGGGCACGTCGGGGGTGCGAGCGAACAGCGACCGCCACGACATCGGCAGCCGGCGCCCGGTGGCGGCGGTCGGGGTCATCCCCAGCCTCCTGCCCGGGCGCGGGTGCGGCGCAGCAACCAGAAGAAGAACGGGCCGCCGATGAGCGAGGTCAGCATGCCCAGCGGCAGGTCGGCGTTGTCGACCAGGGTGCGGGCGACCACGTCGGCCCCGAGCAGCACCACGGCGCCGACGATCGCGCTGAGCGGGACCAGCACCCGGTGACCGGGCCCCACCGCCATGCGGACCACGTGCGGCACGATCAGCCCCACGAACAAGATGATGCCGCTGAACGCGACCCCGGCCGCGGTCAGTACGGCCACCACCACGATCACCTGCCTGCGCAACCGCTCCACGTCCACCCCGAGGTGCCGGGCCGCGGAATCACCGAGGGCGAGCAGATCCAGCCGCGGTGCGATGAGCACCGCGGCGAGAATGCCGGCCCCGGCCAGGACGGCGACGATGCCCACCGACGACCAGACCGCGCCGTTGAGGCTGCCCAGTTGCCAGAACACGATCTGATCGCGCGCGGCGGGGGTGGCGACGAACAGCAGCAACGCGATCAGCCCACCGGCGAAGGCGTTGATCGCCACACCGGTGAGGATCAACGTCACCACCTCGGTGCGCCCGCCCGAACGTGACAGCACATAGACCAGGGCGGTGGTGATGAGCCCGGCGACGAACGCGGCCGCGGCCACCGACCAGGCCGCGACGAACGCGCCACCGACGACGATCACGGTGCCCGCCCCCACCGCGGCGCCCGCCGAGACCCCGATCACGCCGGGTTCGGCCAGTGGATTGGCGAACACGCCTTGGAGCAACGCGCCTGCGGTGGCCAGCGCCGCACCGACGAGGACGGCCAGCACGACCCGCGGGAACCGCACCTCCCACAGCGTCACCTCACCGGCCGGGTGCGCAGGCATCGGCCCGAGGTCGAGGCCGAGGTGGTGGGCGATGCTGCCCAGTACTTCGGCGGCGGTGGTCGGCACCTGCCCGAGGACCGCCGAGACCACGGCCAGCGCCAGCAGGGCCGCCAGCGACACCGCGAACACGATGGTGACGCGGGTGCCGCGGTGTTCGGGGCGCGGCAGGGGGTCGGGGGTCGCGTCGTCGATGTGTGGGCGGCCGGTGTGCTTGGTCAGGTCGGGTGCACCGCTCATGCCGGGACCGTCCGGTGCGATGCGCGGGTGGCGGGTTCGGTCATTCGGGTGTTCCGTAGACGGCCGTGGACAGGGCCGAGACGACGCGGCCGGTGTTGGGGCCGAAGCTGAGGACGACCGCGTCGGACATGTCGACGACACGGTGCTGACGTCCGGCGGGGGTCTGGGCGATGCCGGGTATCTGCACGAGCCCGTCGACTCCGCCGACCGATTCCAGTCCGTCCGACATCACCAGCAGCACGTCGGGGGCCGCGGCGATCATGGCTTCGCTGGTGATCGCGGTGAACGGTTCGTCCATCCCGGCGGCGGTGCCGGCGTCGGTGCCGCCGATCGCGGTGATCAGCGAGTCCGCGCCCGAACCGGGGCCGGCCATCATGGTGATCGCGGTGCTGCGCAGGTACAGGAACGCGATCTTGGGTGGCGAGTCGTGGACGGGGACCTCGGCGATCGCGGCGGCGATCTCGGCGCTGGTGCGGGTGCCGAGCCGCGCACCGGCCTCGGGGACGCCGAGGGCGGTGGCGACGGCCTCGATCTGCGGTACCACCCCGTCCATGCTGCGGTCCGGGTCGAAGTAGACGACGGTCACCCCGGCCGCGCGTAACTGTTCGCGCACGGCGGGGGCGGCGCTGGTCGTGTCGGTGAGGAACACCGACGGGCGCAGGGCAAGTACCGCTTCCACGCTGAGGCTGCCGTTGCCGCCGGCGACGTTGGGTACGTGTGCCACGGCCGGGAACGACGCCGAGGTGCTGCGGCCCACCAGGTTCTCGCCCAGGCCCAGCGCCCACACGGTTTGGGCGAGGGTGCCGTACCGGTCGACGGCGATGATGCGTGAGGTGTCGGTGACCTGTACCTCGGTGCCGTCGAAGGAGCGGGCGGTGGCGGGTAGTCGTGGGGTGGGCGCGGGGCCGATCGGGACCGGGTCCAGCTCGGCGATCTCGGCGGTCACCGGCCCCGCCGAAGTTGCAGTCGATGCAGGTTTGCTTCCGGTGCAGGCGACGGCGCCGGTGAGCACCGTCGCCGCGAGCATCGCCGTCAGCACGCCACGCAGTTTCATGCAGGTAAGGCTAGCCATCATTCGGAACGGGCGCTCACATCATCGAGAGCCGCCGCGATCGCGCGCGGCAATTCGAGGGTCTCCGCGGCCAGCACACCGGTGAGCTGACCGATGTCACGGGCACCGACGATCATGCTCGCGATCCCGGGCCGATCCCGGATCCAGGCCAGCGCCACCGCCAACGGCGAGGTCCCGAGCCCGTCCGCCGCGGTGACCAGCGCATCCACCACCCGGGTGGCGCGGTCGTCGTCGAGGCGGCGCCGGATCTCGGCGGCCGTGGCCTCGTCGGCGCCCCGCGAATCGGCGGGCACCCCGTTGCGGTACTTGCCGGTGAGAATCCCGCCGGCCAGCGGCGCGGAGGCGATGATCCCGACCCCGTGATGCCGTGCGGCCGGAATCACCTCGTTCTCGGTGCCGCGCGCCAACAACGAATACGGGCTCTGGGCGGCGGTGATCGGGCCGATCGCGGCCAGACTCGCCAACTGCCACGCCGCGAACCCGCGCACCCCCGCATACCTGGTGCGACCGGACCGCACCGCGGTGTCCAGCGTCGCGGCCACCTCGTCGAGGGGCGTGTAGGGATCCCAGGCGGCGATGCTCCAGATGTCGAGATGGTCGATGTTCAGGTCGAGCAAGGTCCGGTCGAGTTGGCGCAGCAGGGTGCGCCGCGACGAATCGACCACCGGGCCGACCGCGGCGGGTGCGGGCACCGAATCACCGACCCCGGCGCCGGGCGCGTGCATGACCACGCCGGCGCTGCCGCTGAGCACCACCTCGTCGCGGGCCACCAGATCGCCGAGCAGACCGGCCAGGATCTGCTGGGCGGCGCCGTCACCGTAGACCGGGGACAGGTCGATCAGCGTCCCCCCGGCCTCGGTGAACGCCGTCAGCTGCACCGCGGCCTCGTCGGCATCGGTATGGGTGCCCCAGGTGTGGGTCGCCAACCCGATTCGCGACACCCGAAGTCCGCTGCGTCCCACCGTTCGCTGTTCCATCACCGCGCCCGCGCTTTCGTCACGCCGACCAGCCTAATGCGCACCCGCGTGTGCACCGCCGCGACGACCCGCGCGAACACCGCACCGAATCGGTCCGGAGGTGGGACCGACGCGGTCACCGGCGGCGCCGGGTAGTGTCGCTGCGTGGTCGCGGGCCGTCACCGGCCGCGCATCGAGCAAAAGCCCAGGAGGACGCGATCTTTCGGGCGTGAGCAAGCAGGAGGAACGTGGTGGGCGAGTCGATGACCTGGATGCAGGCATTGGTACTCGGACTGGTGCAGGGACTCACCGAGTTCCTGCCGATCTCCTCCTCCGGGCACCTGCGCATCGTCTCGGGTGTGTTCTTCGGCGACGACGCGGGCGCCTCGTTCACCGCCGTCACCCAGCTCGGCACCGAACTCGCGGTACTGGTGTACTTCGCCAAGGACATCCGGCGCATCATCATCGCCTGGTTCACCACCCTGCACCTGCGGTGGCGCGAACGGTCCCAGCAGGCCGTGGCCGTCGGCGACCGGGTCACCACCAAACTGCCGGTGATGGACCGCAGCGCCCGCGACGCCCACGAACGCGACGCCCAGCGCGAACTGGACTACCGCATCGGCTGGTACGTGATCATCGCCACCATCCCGATCGGTGTGCTCGGGTTGCTGTTCAAGGACGAGATCCGCACCGGAGCGCGCAACCTGTGGCTGGTGTCGTTCATGCTGGTCGCGTTCGCGCTGGTGATCGCCGCCGGTGAGCACTACGGCCGCAAGACCCGCTCCTTCGATCAGCTCACCACCAAGGACGGTATCCTGATGGGCCTGGGCCAGTGTCTGGCACTGATCCCCGGTGTCTCCCGGTCCGGCGCCACCTCCACGGTCGGTCTGTTCCTCGGGCTCGACCGCGAAGCCGCCTACCGGTTCTCGTTCCTGCTCGCGATCCCCGCGGTGACCGCATCCGGGCTGTTCAGCCTGCCCGACGCCTTCGAACCCGCCGGTGAGGGCCTCAACGCCAGCGGGCCGCAGCTGCTGGTCGCGACCGTGCTGGCCTTCGTCGTCGGATACGCCTCGGTGGCCTGGCTGCTGAAGTTCGTCAGCAACCACTCGCTGTACTGGTTCGTCGGATACCGGATCATCCTCGGCCTCACCGTGATGGGCCTGCTCGCCGCGGGCGTCGTCTCCGCCACCTGAGCACCCGGCATCTCGATGGTTAGGCTGGTCCCATGACGGTGATCCTGCTCCGGCACGGAGTGTCGACGTCCAACACCGCACGCACACTGGCGGGCCACACTCCCGGGGTGGAACTCACCGAGCGCGGCACCGAACAGGCTGCCGCGGTCGCCGATCGTCTCGCGACCCTGCCGATCGAACACATCGCCTGCTCGCCGCTGCTGCGCTGCCAGCGCACCGTCGCCGGGCTCGCCGACAAACTCGGCCTCGAACCCCAGCACGACGAACGGCTCATCGAGGTCGACTACGGGGAGTGGACCGGGCGCCCGATCGCCGAACTGCTGTCCGAACCGCTGTGGAAGGTCGTGCAGGGCCACGCCTCCGGTGCGGTGTTCCCCGGCGGGGAAGGACTCGCGCAGGTACAGCAGCGCGCGGTCGCCGCGATCCGCGACACCGAACGCCGCCTCGCCGACAAGGCGGGCCGGGACGTGCTGTGGGTGGCGTGCGCGCACGGCGACATCATCAAATCGATCCTCGCCGACGCGCTCGGCCTGCACCTGGACAGTTTTCAGCGGATCGCGGTGGAACCGGCCTCCATCAGCGTTGTCCGTTACAGCCCGCACGGGCCCTCGGTGTGGAAGTTCAACGACACCGGCGCCGATCTGTCCGCCCTCGCCGCGGGCACACCGCCGCAACCGGCCCCCGGAGGTGAGGTGCCCGGTACCGCGAGTGCGGATAATGGGAATGCGGGGCACCGCGATTCTCCTTGACGAAGGAGAGGTTCGCGAGTGTCGTTGAGGGTCACGTATCAGGAGGTGCATGTGTCACGCGCAATCCATGTCTTTCGCACCCCCGATCGTTTCGTCGCCGGGACCGTCGGCGAACCGGGCGATCGTTCGTTCTACCTGCAGGCCGTGCAGGAACCGCGCGTGGTCAGCGTGCTGCTGGAGAAGCAGCAGGTGAAGGTGCTCGCCGACCGGATGGGGTTGCTGCTCGAAGAAGTGGCGCGCCGCTTCGGGGCCGAGGTGCCACCCCAGGGTGAGGACGTCCAGGACGTGGCGCCGCTGGTGACGCCCATCGACACCGAGTTCCGGGTCGGCACGATGGGCCTGGGCTGGGACGCCGACGCCAACGCCGTGGTCGTGGAGCTGCTCGCGATCACCGAGACCGAGGTCGACGAATCGGTGGTGCTCGACGACACCGACGAGGGCCCCGACGCCGTCCGCGTGTTCCTCACCCCGATCCAGGCCCGCGAGTTCGCGTTGCGCTCCACCCGGGTGATCGCCGCGGGCCGCCCGCCGTGCCCGCTGTGCGGGGAACCGCTCTCGGCGCGCGGGCACATGTGCGTGCGTACCAACGGGTACAAGCGGGGCGAGATCTTCGGTGCCGCCGAGCTCGAAGAGGAGTGACCAATTGCCCGACATCACCGACGGTGAGCTCGACATCATCGGACGGGTCGGCGTCGCCAGCAACCTGACGCTGGTGTGCGAGATCGCCGCACCCGCACCCGATGGTGCGCCGCTGCGGGTGGTGTACAAGCCGGTGCGCGGGGAGCGACCGCTGTGGGACTTCCCCGACGGCACCCTCGCCGGGCGCGAGGTGGCCTCGTATCTGATCTCCGAACAGCTGGGCTGGGGGGTGATCCCGGAGACGGTGTTGCGCGACGGGCCGTTCGGTCCGGGCATGGTGCAGCGGTGGGTGGATTCGGTCGACAACCGCACCGACACCCGCCAGCGCCTCGACCTGGTGGACCTGTGCGCACCGGGCACCGTGCCCGAGGGGTTCTGCGAAGTGCTGCGCGCCCTCGACGACGCGGGCAACGAGATCTCGCTGGTGCACGCCGACGACCCACGGCTGCAGCGCATGGCGGTGCTGGACCTGCTGCTCAACAACGCCGACCGCAAAGGCGGGCACGCACTGGAAGGTGTCGACGGCCAGGTGTACGGCGTGGACCACGGCATCTGCCTGCACAGCGAACCGAAATTGCGCACCGTGCTGTGGGGGTGGGCGGGCGCCCCGGTGCACGAGTCGCTGATCACCGACATCACCACCTTCGCCGCGAACCTGACCGGCCCGGTGGGTGACGCGCTGGCCGAACACATCACCGACGCCGAGATCACCGCCCTGACCGAACGCACCAAAGCGTTGCTCGAACGCCCGGTGATGCCGTTGCCGAATTCGGCGCGACCCATTCCCTGGCCCGCGTTCTGAGGGCCGACTACACCTCTGTCGCCTGTTCGGACCCGGTGCTAGTGTGCGGCAAGCAATTTCGCTGCACCCCGCAAGATCAGAGGAATATCATGTCGACCCGTTCGATCGTCACCGGCTCCGCCGCCGCCCTGCTGCTCACCGCCGCCGTCGCCGCACCCGCACAGGCCTTTCCCGCCGGGTGGTGGGAGGAGAAGACCTTCGTGTGCACAGCCACCGACCGCCACACCGGCGCACCGTTGCCCGAGGTCACCGTGCAGGCCGCCGACCAGGTCGGTGCCTCCTACTACGCGCTGCCCCGGTTCGGCGACAACGTCGACAACCTGAACGTGCAGTGCTACGAGCAGTGAGCTGATCCGCCGACCGCCGCGCGTCGGGGAGCGGCGGTCATCCGGTGTGGGCGAGCACGAACTCGCCGATGGTGCCGGTCTGATCCAGCACGCCGTGACCGACGCCGGGGAGCAGGCGCACCTCGCCGTTCGCGAAGCCGGCCCGGGCGCGCCGGACGGTGCCCGCGGAATCGAACAGCACGTCGCGGTCGCCGACGATCACCAGCACCGGAATGCGGACCTGCGCCAGCTGTTCGTCGGAGAAGATGGGCAGCGCACCCGATCGGGGCGAGAAGTGTTCGAAGATCAGGGTCACGTCGTCGAGGATCGGGTCGGCCTCGGGGCCGTCGATACCCAGGCCGATGCGTGCGGTGTCACGCACACTGTGGCGGCCGAGCAGGCGCAGCGCGATGCCCTTGACCAACCATCCGTACCGGTGTTTGCCGAGACCGCCGGGGCACAACAAGGTCAGCGCGGTGACCCGGCCGGGGCGGCGCAGCACATAGTCCAGCGCGGTCCACCCGCCCAGCGACATTCCGACCATCGCCACCTCGGTGAGACCGAGACCGTCGAGCACTTCGTCGAGCCAGTTCGCGCACGCATCGGTGTCCAGCGGCAGCCGGGTGGGTGCGCTGAATCCGGGTTCGCCGACCAGATCGACGGCATACACCCGGAATCTGGTCGACCAGTCGGTGATGTCGCCGCGCCAGGTGCCGGCGTTGGCGCCCGACCCGTGCAGCAGCACCAGTGGTGGTGCGTCCACCGGCCCGCAGACCACGACGAAGGTTTCGCCTGCCCCGGTGGGGATCCGGCGTTCTTCGCGCGGCACCGGCCAGGCGTCGAGATGGGTGCGGTAGCGGTCGCGGATGAGCTGCCTGCCTCGGGCGGACTTGTAGATGCCGGTCATGAGGTGAGAACTCCGTCCAAGTAGTCGAGCAGGCGGGCGGTGTCGGCGAGGCCGCCGAGCACGATCACCTTGAGGCGGTGCCGGTCCGGGTCGTAGCTGGTTTCCACGCGCAGCCGCTGTTCGCCCGGACCGCGGGTGGCGGCGGTCGCGGTGAGCAGGGTGGTGATCCGGTCGACGGTGTGGCGGTCGACCTCCTCGATCTCGACGATGCAGGATGCCTCGGAATGGCGCACGACGGTGGTGCGGGGTGTGGTGATCGGCAGCCCGGTGAACGCTTCGAGGTCGTCATGGGTGATCCGGTACTGCTTGCCGATGCGGGCGGCGGGGAGTTTTCCGTCACGCACATAACTGCGCACGGTGCGGACATGCAGTCCGAGCAATTCGGCCACCTGTTCCACCGAGTAATAGAGACCTTCTGTCATGAAACTACTGTAAACGAATGTATGTATAGGTATCAATAGGTAATAATGGGTAATTCGGGGGCGCTGCATCTGGTCGGCGCCCGCAGCGCCCACCGGCCCGCGGGCCCGACGCCACAGCCGGGGCTCTACCCTCGAATCATGCAGTCCTGGTCCGATATCGCCCTGCCGACCGTCCCCGGAACCGGGCCGCCGTTGCGGTTGTACGACACCGCCGATCGACAGGTCCGCCCGGTCACCCCCGGCGCGACCGCGAAGATGTACGTCTGCGGCATCACCCCCTACGACGCCACCCACCTCGGTCACGCCGCCACCTACCTGACCTTCGACCTGGTCAACCGGCTGTGGCGCGACGCGGGCCACGACGTGCACTACGTGCAGAACGTCACCGACGTCGACGACCCGCTCTTCGAACGCGCCGCCCGCGACGGCGTCGACTGGCGCGAGCTCGGCAGCTCCGAGATCGCACTGTTCCGCGAGGACATGAGCGCACTGGGCGTACTGGCACCACGCGACTACATCGGCGCCATCGAATCGGTCGACGAAGTGGTGGAACTGGTACAGAAGCTGCTGGCCGCGGGCGCCGCCTACACCGTCGACGACGCGCAGTACCCCGACATCTACTTCCGCACCGACGCCACCGAACAATTCGGCTACGAATCGGGCTACGACCGCGCCACCATGGACACCCTGTTCGCCGAACGCGGCGGCGACCCCGACCGCCCCGGCAAGCGCGACACCATCGACGCCCTGCTCTGGCGCGCCGAACGCCCGGGCGAACCGTCCTGGCCCGCACCGTTCGGCGCCGGACGCCCCGGCTGGCACATCGAGTGCGCCGCGATCGCCCTCAACCGCCTCGGCACCGAATTCGACGTCCAAGGCGGTGGCTCGGACCTGATCTACCCGCACCACGAGTACTCCGTCGCCCACGCCGAAGCGATCACCGGCACCCGCCGCTTCGCCCGCCACTATGTGCACGCCGGGCTGATCGGCCTCGACGGTGAGAAGATGTCGAAGTCCAAGGGCAATCTGGTGCTGGTGTCGAAGCTGCGCCGCTCCGGCGTCGACCCGGCCGCGATCCGGGCCGGTCTGCTGGCCGGGCACTACCGCCAGGACCGCATGTGGAACGACGAGGTCCTCGCCGCCGCCCTGACCCGCCTGGCCCGCTGGCGTGAAGCCGTCGCCCTGCCGTCGGGCCCCGCGGCCACCGACACCGTGGCCCGGTTGCGTCAGCACCTCGCCGACGACCTCGACACCCCGAAAGCCCTCGACGCCGTCGACAACTGGGCCGAACACGCCCTCGCCTACGGAGGCACCGACACCGCGGCCCCCACCCTGGTCCGCACCGCCGTCGACGCGCTGCTGGGCATCACCGTCTGACCCCCGGCACCGCCCGGCGACCAGATTGCCGGGAGTGTGCGGCGCTTATACTGTGGCGGACCGCAGCTGATCCGCCGTCGTCCGATCGGAGAGCGTCCAATGGGCTGCTACCAGCGCATCGTGGTGGGCACCGACGGCACCGACACCGGACAGCTCGCGGTAGCTGTCGCCGGTGCCGTGGCCACCCGCTTCGACATCCCGGTCACCACGCTGACCGCTTGGAAGGAATCGGCGCGCAAATCCACGATCGGACCCGAGGAAGCCGTGCGAATCGGTGAGCAGGCCGTCGCGGAGCTCGTCGAGGCGGGCGTCGAGCAGGTCTCGCGCCTGGATCTGCCCGGCGCGGCCGGCACCGTGCTGCTCGAAGCGGTCGAAGGCGAACCCGCGACCCTGCTGGTGGTCGGTGCCCGCGGGCTGGGCCGGTCCAAGTCACGGCTGACCGGGTCGACCGCCAACCACATCTCCCACCACAGTCCCACCGACGTCCTGTTCACCCACAAGGTCCCGAAACGCTGGACCACCGTCGGTTTGGCCACCGACGGCTCGCCCGGGTCGATCCTGGCGGTACGCCGCGGCTACGAGGTGGCCCGCACCCTCGGCGCCCGCCCGTTCCTGGTGACCGCGGCCAAGACCGACGACGAGGGTGCCGACACGCTGATCGCCGTCGAAGGCGCGGTCGACGTGGCCGAACCGGAACTTTTCGGCCACGACGTGCTCACCGGGGTGCCGGCCGCCGAAGCACTGTGCAACGCGGCCTGGAAGTACGACCTGATGGTGATCGGCAACCGGGGGATGAGCGGGCCGGCGCGATTGCTCGGCTCGGTGGCCAACAAAGTCACCCACGACATCGAGACCAACCTGTTGCTGGTGAACACTTCCCGTCTGTGAGCCCGTCCGAGCTGCCCGGAAGCTCCTGATCTGTCACCTATGATTGCCGGACGCGCGATGTTCGGAACACGACGGAGTGGACGCCGGATGAATGCTGAGATCGAGGCAGCGGGGTTCTTCGGCCTGCTGAACTGGGAAGAGATGACCGGACTCAGCAAGTTCTGGGTCGACATGATCAGCATTCCGATTTTCAGCGCGGTGGCGGGCCTGATCACCAACTGGACCGGCGTGATCATGCTGTTCGCGCCCGTACGTTTCACCGGGTTCTACGTGCCCGGACTGAAAACGATCTTCCCGCTGCTGCCGCGCAAAGTGCAGATCCTGCCGACCTTCGCCCCCGGCGGCGTGCTCGGTTTCCAGGGGTTCATTCCCGCCCGCGCGGAGAAGATGGCCAGTCTCATGGTCGACAACGCCGTCGCGAAAATCGGTACCGCCAAGGACTTCTTCGACCAGATGGACCCGCGGCGGATCTCGGCGCAGGTAGCGCATGTGGCACTGCCCAATGTGCGCGCGATGGTCGACACGATCATGACCACCGAACACCCGCAACTGTGGGCGGACATGCCCCCACGCGCGCGAGAGGTCATCTACGCGCGCGTCGAAGCGGAACTGCCCGCGATCACCGACCGTGCCTTCGATTTCATCGGCGCCAATATCGACCAGCTCCTGGATGTGAAGCTGATGGTGGTGGGCTATCTGCGCCGCCGCCCCGAACTGCTCAAAGACGTGATCTACGGACTCGGGGCACCGGAACTGCGGTTCATGACCCGCAGCGGGGTACTGGGTTTCCCGTTCGGGGTGATCGTGGCGCTGTGGTTGTCGCTGCTGCACTACAGCAGCCCGCACGGCGACACCCCCGCGATGATCGAGCTGCCCGGCCCCGTGCACACCCTGGTGCACCTGTTTCCGCCCTGGCTGGTGGTGGTGCTCGGTGGGGCGGTGGTGGGTGTGCTGGTCAACATCATCGCCATCAAAGTGGTATTCGAACCGGCCACCCCGCAACCGCGCTACAAATACCCGTGGGGGGTGGCGAAATTCGCCAAACGCCAGCATCAGGCCGCCGCCGATCTGGGCCACGCCATCGGCTACCAGATCGTCACCCTCGACGTGGTCACCGAACAACTGCTCGAAGGACCCAGCGGCGACAAGACCCGCGCGGTGATCGCGCACTTCCTCAAGGTCGAGATCGACCGGATCCTCGGACCGCTGCGGTCGGTGACCCGGCTCGCGGTCGGGCCCCGCCACTTCGACGCCATCCAGGCCACCGCGGGCGCGAACCTGGCCACCGAGATGAAGCCGTGGCTCGTCGAAGACGTCGAGTTCTCCCAGTCGACCGCGGCCAGCGTCGATGAACTCGCCACCGAGAAACTACGTGAACTCCCACCCGACGAGTTCGTCGAAATGCTCTACACCGCCATCGAACAGGACGCCTGGCTGCTGTATCTGCACGGCGGCATCCTCGGCGCCTGCGTCGGCGGCCTGCACCTGCTGATCTTCGGAGCGTGAGCATGTCCGACGACGAACCCGCACGCGGCATCCCGACCGACCTGCTCGGCCTGGCCAGAATCGCCGGGCTGTCACTGCGCCACATCGCCGGTGCGGTCACCAAAGGCGCGGTACACACCGCCACCGAACTCGTCGACGACATCCGCGCGGGCGAACCGATGTCGGCGATCATCGACGAACGGGTGGAGGCGGTGCGCAGGGCCGCGCTGGGCGCACTGGGACTGAACCCCACCACCACCGGTGGTTTCCGTGCCTTCGACGACGACATCGACGCCGAGGAGCTGAAGACCCTCGGCGACGCCATGATCACCGAAGGCTGGGATTCGGCACAGCAACCGCGCGAGGTGCACCCCTCCTTCGTGCCGATCTTGCACGACCTGACCCCCGACGAGGCCCGCATCCTGCGTTTCCTCGCGGTGGCCGGGCCGCAACCGGCCATCGACATCCGCACCAAGGCACCGTTCGGGATCGGCTCGCAACGACTCGCCGACGGCATCAACATGATCGCCAACATGGCCGGCTGCGCCATGCCCGAACGCGACCACCACTACCTGGGCAACCTCAACCGGCTCGGCCTGGTCCGGTTCTCCAGCGAACCGGTCGCCGACTTCCGCCGCTACGCCTTCCTCGAAGCCCAGCCCGCCGCCCAGGCCGCCTACAAGTCGGTGAAGATGCGCGCGATCAGCCAGTACCGCAGCATCTTCCTTTCGGTGTTCGGCGTCCAGTTCTGCGACGCCTGCTTCGTGCTCGGCGACTACACCGGCGGCGGGTGGGCCACCGACGACCGTGGTGATGTGTACATCGGCAAGGGGCCCCGGCTGCCGTGATCAGTTCTTGCCGCGCAACGCCTCGAGTACCTGGGCGAACATCACCGACTTGATCGCGGTCATCGTGGTCTGCGCCTTGCCGCCCCACGGCGCCACCATCGACACCGCGGTGTCGAGGACCCGGTCGGCGTCGGCGGTGGCGTCGACCAGTTCCACTGCGGCGGCCTCGGTGCCGCCGAAACGCCGGCCGGTGGTCATGGCGGCGATCGCGGTCTTCGGGCTCACCTTGGCCTGGATGAGCGCGGCCATGCCATTGGTGAAGGGAATGTTGATGTCGGCTTCGGGGAAACAGAAGTAGCCGCGGTCGGCGCGCATCACCCGGTAGTCGTGGGCCATGGCCACCATCGCGCCGGCCCCGAAGGCATGCCCGCCGATCGCGGCGACCGTCGGCATCGGCAGGGTGAGTACCCGGGCGAACAGGGTGTGCACCGACTCGACGTAGTCGGTGGCCCGGTCGGGGTGGGCCGAGAGCCAGTCCAGGTCGAGGCCGTTGGAGTAGAACTTGCCCGACGCCGTGGTCACCAGCGCCGGCGCCCGGTCGGCGACGACGGTGTCGAGGTGGGTGTGCACCTCGGTGAGGAAGTCGGGGGAGAAGCGGTTCTCGCCCTCGCCCAGATCGAGGACGGCGATCGAGTCGTGGTGGCGCAGAGTGGGCATCAGGTTTCCTTTTCGGTGGGGCCGAGTTCGAGTACGGCACGGACGGCGGCACGCAGGTGGGCGCGAGCCAGGGGATCGGTGAGGCGGTCGCGGCGCAGCAGCAGCGCGGTGGGCAGGTCGACCAGGCAGGTGGTCGCGGTGGCGACACCGCGCCGGTCCGCGCGACCCCACAGGGCGCGCGACAGGCGGGCCAGGGTGGTGAGCAGGGCCTTCTCGGTGTCGGTGATCTGCTGGGCCAGTTCGGCGGGCAGGTCGTGGGCGAGCAGGTCGGCGCGGTTCACCAGCAGCATCAGCCGGGCCGAGTCGGGGTGGTGTTCGGCCAGGTGCGCCGGTGTCTCGGCGGCGTCGAGGGCGGCTTCGACGCGGGCGGTGTGGTCGGTGGCGGTGACGGCGCGTTCCACGGCGGCGCCCTGCCGTTCCAGGAAGCGGTGCGCGGCACGTAACCAGGTGTGGGCCAGCACTTCCCGGCGCGAACCGAAGGTGTGGTAGAGGGCTCCGTTGGAGACGCCGGTGGCGGCGGCGACGGCGCGCACGGTGACCGCGGCGGGACCTGAACGCGCGGCGAGGCTTTCGGCGGCGTCGAGCACGGTCTGCGGATCGTGGGTGCGCGGTCTGGGCATGAACAATACTTTACAGAGCACTTGCTCCGTTATTCCATTCGGATGCAGTTGCGCCGGTGGTGGGCGTCGATGTTCTTCCCGCACTTGATAATTCGGAGTGTGTCGAACGCGACAAGCCACAGCATAGACTTCGTTACGCTCACACGGGGCCTCGATACGATGGGGTACTGTTCGCATTCTTCAGCCCTGCCCGCACGAACAGAACGGCATCGCGATGTCCCGAGTGGTCACCAAGGAGCAGTACTTCGACACCGCTGTGGCGGTGCTCGCCGAGTTCGGCTTCAGAGGTCTCAACATCGGTGTGTTGTGCCGTCGCCTCGGCGTCACCAGCGGCTCGTTCTACCACCACTTCGGCTCCTGGCAGGGTTTCGTCGACACCCTGCTCGAACACTGGGAGAACCGGCAGATGATCGAGTTACGCGCCCTCGACGTCGGCCACGGCGACCCCGACGCCGACGTACGCGCCATGTCGGCACTGGCAGGCGGGCTCGAACACGGCGCCGAAGCCGCACTGCGCGCCTGGGCCGCCAACGACGAATCAGTGCATGTCGCGGTGAAACGGGTCGACGAATCACGCAGGCGCACCGTGCACCGCGTGATCTACGACGTGGTCGGCGACGAAGCCACCGCCGGCGTCGTCACCGAATTCGGGATGGCGATGCTCATCGGCTACCAGCAACTCGCCGCCACCGGCGAACCCACCGACCTGCAGCTGCTGCTGGCCGAATACGCGCGCCTGATCTACTCCCACCGCCGCTGACCCACCACGCGCTCCCGGCGCTAATCGGTGGCCGCGGCCCAGCTGCGCCGCATCGTCAGCGACCACAGATACACCCCCAGACTCGTCCCGACACCCAGCGCCACACTCACCGCACCCGCCTGCACGAAATACCCGATCCCCGACACCTGATACACCGACAGGATCAACCCCTGGCACACGATCAGGCCGGGCAACAGGGCACCGGTGATACCGACCAACGCGATCGCCGACATCGGCAACCGCAACCGGTCGGCCGAGGCGGCGGCGAGGAACCCCAGCACCACCGCCGCCATCGGCCCCGCCCACGCGGAAGGCACATTCCCCCAGTGGATCAGAGCCTGGTTCACCGATGCCGTCACCAACCCGGCCACCGCCGCCGTCCCCAGCAGCCTCGGACCACCGACATTGAACAGCGCGTTGCCTACCGCCCCGAGCACCGCGAACACGATCCCCATCCACACCGGCACCACCGGCAACTTGCCGTCCGAGGCGACTCCCAGATCGAAGCGCCACGTCAGCGACAACATCAGCAACCCGCCGAGCACGATCCCGCCGATGATCAACGCCGCACCCAGCGCCCGAGCCAGCGCGGTCAGGCTGTCGGCGCTCACCAGATCGATGGCCGTGGAGATCAGTTGGGGCAGTGGCGCGATGAGCACCCACGCCGTCGCGATCACCGTCGCCGCCTGCGCCACCGTCAACCAACCCGCCAGATGCAACCCGCCACCGAGAAAACCGGCCAGTGCGGCCTGCACCGCCACCGCGAACAACTTCGGCACCCGCCACGCCCCGAAACCCCGCCCACACAGATTCACCACCAACTGCACCACCGCGGCCAGCGCCGCGGCCGTCGGTGTGCCACCGATCTGCAGGCAGATGCACAACGCCAGCAGCATCCCACCGGCCTGCACCGACCACCACGGAAACGGTGGCGGCCCGGCGTCGGCGCGGCGCAGCCGCTCGCAGGCGGTTTCGGGGTCGAGCCGTTCGGACACCGTCGCACGCACCACATCCTTGATCCGGCGCATCCGGTCACAGTCGAACGCGTCCAGTGTCGAAACCTGCGCCACCCGCGACACCGGGTGCTCGTGGACGTCGTCGCACTGCACGATCAGCACCCGGCCGACCACCGTCGCCGAGCTCCGCGTCAGCCCCCACACCTGCGCGCACGAAGTGAGCATGACCGTGACCGCCTCGGTGGCATAACCGGATTCCAGCCCGGAGGTGCCCAACTCGGTCAGGAACGTGAGCGCCGCGGCGATGCGTTGCTGTTCGGCGCGCTCTCGATCCGTGTCCGGCTGCGACATGCAGCCAATCTAACGGCGCCCCACCACCGGATCGGCCGACACGCGCGGCGCTCAACCGGCCCGCTCACCCCCGCTCAGATGATCGACCGAACCCCACACCCGCAACCGCAGCCGCGGGCCCTCGCGCCGCCACTGCGACACCGACGCGTTGGGCACCGGTTCCAGCGAGTCCGGCACGGGCGCACCGAGTCCGTCCAGCACGTAGCGCAGCGACACCACCACCGCGTCGTGGGCGACCACCAGCACTTGTTCGCCGGCGGCGACGACATCGAGCTCATCGAGGAAACCGCGCACCCGCAACGCGACATCGGCCAGCGACTCCCCGCCCGGCGGGCGATACACCCAGTTGCCTACCCGCTCGCGGCGCGCCGCCTCCTCGGGGGCGCGCCGCCGGATCGCCTTGTACGGGTGCAGTTCGAACATGCCCATCTCCCGGTCCCGTAGCCGCTCGTCGACCAGGGTGCGGATCGGTGGCAGCTGCCGGTTGCGTCCAGCGGCGGCCTCGGCCATCAACGCCCAGGTGAGCCGCGCCCGCAGATAGGGCGAGCACACCACCAGCACGGGGCGTTGGGCCGCGGCGAGCCCGGCCAGCCAGCCACCGAGAAGTTGGGCCTGCGCGCGCCCGTGCGCGGTGAGATCCACCGCGGCGTCGGTGCCGCGCATCGGCAGCTGCTCGGTCGCGGGATCGGAATACCAGAGGTTGGCCGCGCTCTGGACGTGGCGCACCGCCCACAGCCCGCCCAGCGCGCGTGGCACCGTCAATCCTTCGGGCACCTGCACCCACCCCCGTCGCTGCTGCTCGAACGCCATCGTGTCCCTCGTGCTCGCCCCGTGGCGCCCCCACCCGGAGGAATAGCGGCATCGTTGCCCGCGTTGTCACCCCACGAGTCGAACGCCCGTCCACTCTGTCGCGGACCGGCGCCGAAGAGCCTGAGCACCGCCGGGAGGCCCGCGTGAGCACCAGAGTAGAGATCTGGACCGACATCAACTGCCCGTTCTGCTACCTCGGCAAAGCCCGTTTCGAACAGGCGCTGGCCGAGTTCGATCACCGCGACGACGTCGAAGTGGTGCACCGCTCCTTCGAACTCGACCCGAGTCTGCCCGCCGACGAGACCGGCCCGGTGATCCCGCGCATCGCCGCCAAATACGGCATCAGCGTCGCCGAGGCCGCGGCCAACGAACGCGCCATCGGCGCCCAGGCCGCACAGTTGGGTCTGCCCTACCAGAGCACCGGCCGCGACTACGGCAACAGCTTCGACATGCACCGCCTGCTGCACTACGCCCTCGAACACGGCGCCCAGGACGCCCTGCTCGACGCGCTCTACGCGGGCAACTTCGCCGACACCGAACCGGTCTTCGGCGACACCGAACGACTGGTAGCCCTCGCCGTGCGCGCCGGACTCGACGAGACCGCGGTGCGCGCGGTCCTGGCCGACCAGCACGCCTACGCCGACGCCGTGCGCGCCGACGAACGCGAAGCCGCTCAACTCGGCGCCACCGGAGTGCCGTTCTTCGTCTTCGACAACAAGTACGCCGTGTCGGGCGCCCAGCCCGCCGAGGTGTTCACCCAGGCCCTGACCACCGCCTGGAACGACCGGCCCACACCGCTGGTGGCCCTCGACGCCGACGGGGAAACCTGCGGCCCGGACGGCTGCACCAGCTAGTTCGCCTCGAGGTCGATCACGACCTTGATGTCGGCGTGATCACCGGCTGCGAACGCTTCCGGCGCCCGCTCCAGCGGCAACCGCCGGGTGATCAACCGCTCCAACCACGCGGGGTCGGCCTCGGCCAGCGCCTGCGCGGCCAACTGGTAGTGGTGGCGGTTGGCGTTGACCGACCCGAACACCAGGGCGTTGTCGAGTACCAGGTTGCGGTTCAGCGCACCCACATCCACCCCGGAATCGTCACCGGGCGACGACACCCCGGTCAGGCACACCAGCACCCCCGGGTTGCTCAACGACATCAGTTGCAACGCCACCGCGGGCGCACCCGTCGCCTCGATCACGATGTCGACGTCGATGCGCTCGGCCACCTCCAGCGCCGAACCGGTGTGGAAGGTGGCGCCCAGGTCGGCCACCAACGTCGGTTTGGGTCCTTCCGAAGTCCGGTCGAGAACATGCACGTCCAGTCCACGCTGGACCCCGAGCAGCGCGGCGAGCAACCCGATCGGCCCGGCGCCGGTGACCAGCACCGTACGCGGCGCGAACCACGCCCGGTTGTTGATCCGCTCGATCTGATCCCACGCCTTGGCCACCACCGTCGTCGGCTCCATCAACACCCCCACCCGGGCCAGCGCCGGATCCAGCTTCACCGCGTAGTCCACCGGCACCACCCACACACTGGACCCGTACCCGTCGATCTGTTTGATGCCGCGTTCCACGTACCGGCCGTTGCGGCACATGTCGAACTCCCCACGCGCACACGCACCGCACGGCACCGGATCGGGCCGGCGCACGATCCCCACCACGAGATCACCAGGGGCGAAACCACTTCCGGGCGGGGCGGTACGCACCCGGCCCAGCGATTCGTGCCCGAGCACCAGATGGTCCTGCCCCGGCGGCGCCCACCCGTACTCGCCGGCGGCGATCTCCCGGTCGGTGCCGCAGATCCCCAACGCCACACCGTCGACGAGCAACTCGTCAGCCCCGGCCACCGGGTCCGGTACCTCCTGGACCCGCAGCGACCCGACCCGGTCAGGAACAACAGTCAGCGCACGCATCTCGGCTTCCCTTCCGCCCGACCCGCGGGCGACGCTCGGACAACCTGCACGGCAAACAAGCGGCGAATCTGCCGTGTAACCGACCTACCTGCGCCAACGGTACGGGATCCACGGCCGATCGCGCGCCATCGCAACGATCGCGAATCGCTTGCAATCCCCGCGCGCACATCGTTGACGTGCCCATCGGCGCCCTGCCGCGCCTTCGGCGCCGGTGTGCACGACATCGAACCGGGCACCATGACGGCCGTCTACGGACCGTGGGGGCGCGGTACCTGCCGCATGTGCACCACCGACGCCGAGAACTACTGCCTGCGTGCCGAAGAACTCGGTCCACGTCGAAGAATTCGGGCTCGAGGAAGCACACTGGCCTACGAACGGCTGCCCGCGGGCAAGATCAACGGGCGGGCGGTGATCGTCCCCGGCCGGTGAGCACCCGCTCTCGGCTACGGTGGAGCACGCTCGTACCGATCGACCGTGCCCGGCTGGAGGCGTTGTGCGCATCATCAACCGGATCGTGCTCGCGCTCGCCGCGGTGCTGATCGTGGCCACACCCGCGCACGCCGCCCCGGCCCTCGACGACACCAGCGCACGCACGATCGATGAACTGCTCGCCGTGCGCGCCGCCTCGGGTGGGCTGCACCGGGGCGAGTTGATCAATCGCCTGTCCGCCCGTCTGCTCGGCACACCCTACGGGGCGAACATGCTCATCGGTTCGGCCACCCAACCCGAACAACTCGTCGTGGACCTGCGCCGGGTGGACTGCTTCACCTTCCTCGACTACATCGAGGCCGCCTCCCGCTCCACCGACCGCGAGGAATTCGTCACCGAACTCGTCGCCACCCGCTACACCGACCGCCGCGTCGAGTTCACCCACCGCAAACACTTCTTCACCGACTGGGCCCGCACCGAACGTGTCGCGGCCACCGATGTCACCGCCACCCTGAGTGCGGCCGCGCGCACCACCACCAAACACCTCAACGCCAAGGCCGACGGCACCACCTACCTGCCCGGCCTGCCCGTCGTCGACCGGGCGATCACCCACATCCCGTCGGCGGCCGTCGACGGCGCGGTGGTGGCGGGTCTACGCACCGGAGACTTCGTCGGCGCCTACACCCCCGCGGCCGGCCTGGACGTCACCCACGTCGGCATCCTCGTGCACACCACCGCGGGCCCGGTCCTGCGCAACGCCTCCTCCCTCGACGCCTACCGGGTCGTGGACACCCCACTGCTCGACTACACCCGCACCGTCCCCGGCCTCGTCGTCCTGCGCCCGCACTGACCGGCCCCGCCGGTAGGCGAACCGTCCCCGACGTGCGACGATCGGACCCGTGACCGGTTCACCCGCGCGACCCCAGCACCTGCGCGACCTGACCCTGCTGCGCCGTGTGCGCGACCGCATCGACCGCGAATTCGACCGGCCCCTCGACGTCGAGGCGCTCGCGCGCGGCGTGCACATGTCCGCCGGACACCTGAGCCGCCAGTTCCGCCTCGCCTACGGCGAATCGCCCTACTCCTACCTGATGACTCGCCGCATCGAACGCGCCATGGCGCTGCTGCGCCGCGGCGACCTGAGCGTCACCGAGGTGTGTTTCGCCGTCGGCGCCTCCTCGCTGGGGACCTTCAGCACCCGCTTCACCGAACTCGTCGGCGTGGCACCCAGCGTGTACCGCCGCCAACAGGCCGGCACGGCCGACGGTATCCCGTCGTGCGTGGTCAAGAAGGTGACCAGACCGATCAGGAATCGAGAAGCACCCACCACCGCGGACACATAGCGTGAACGCATGAACATCACCATTCACCAGAGCTACCTGCCCCAGGACGACCCCGAGGCCGCCCTCGCCTTCTACCGCGACGCACTCGGTTTCGAGGTCCGCAGCGATGTCGGCTACGAAGGTCTGCGCTGGATCGTCGTCGGACCACCCGGCCAGCCCGACACCGCCATCGTGCTCACCCCGCCCGCCGTCGACCCCGGTATCACCGACGAGGAGCGCCGCGTCATCACCGAGATGATGGCCAAGGGCACCTACGCCGGTGTCAACCTCGCCACCGACGACCTCGACGGCCTGTTCGCGAAACTGCAGGCAGGCGACATCGAAGTGGTGCAGGAACCCACCGATCAGCCCTACGGTGTGCGCGACTGCGCCTTCCGTGATCCCGCGGGCAACATGGTTCGCGTCCAGCAGCGGTAACACGTCGTACCCCACCGCTAGATTCGAGTGACGCCGAACCCTCGAGGAGATCCATGAGCAAGACCGCACCGCTGGCCCCTGCCGACAGTCACGACCTGATCCGGGTCACCGGGGCGCGGGTGAACAACCTGCGCGACGTGAGCGTCGAAATCCCCAAGCGCAGGCTCACCGTGTTCACCGGTGTGTCGGGCTCGGGCAAGAGCTCGCTGGTCTTCGGCACCATCGCCGCCGAATCGCAACGCCTGATCAACGAGACCTACAGTGCGTTCGTGCAGGGCTTCATGCCTACCCAGGCACGCCCGGACGTGGATCTTCTCGACGGGATCACCACCGCCATCCTGGTCGACCAGTCCCGCCTCGGTGCCGACCCGCGCTCCACCGTCGGCACCGTCACCGACACCAACGCCATGCTGCGCATCCTGTTCAGCCGTCTCGGCGACCCGTACATCGGGTCGTCGCAGGCGTTCTCGTTCAACGTGGCCTCGATCAGCGGTTCCGGCGCGGTCGCGGTGGAGAAGAACGGTGTCACCGTCAAGGAACGGCGCAGTTTCAACGTCACCGGCGGCATGTGCCCCACCTGTGAGGGCAAGGGCACCGTCAACGACATCGACCTCACCCAGCTCTACGACGAGAACAAGTCACTCGACGAGGGCCCGTTCACCATCCCCGGTTACACCATGGACGGCTGGATGGGCCGGATCTTCAAGGGCAGCGGGCTGTTCGACACCAGCAAACCGATCAGGGACTACACCAAGAAGCAGCTCGCCGACCTGCTCTACAAGGAACCCACCAAGATCAAGGTCGAGGGCATCAACCTCACCTATGAGGGCCTGATCCCGAAGATCCGCAAGTCCATGCTGTCCAAGGACGTCGAATCCCTGCAACCGCACGTGCGGGCCTTCGTCGAACGCGCCGTCACCTTCGGGCAGTGCCCGGACTGCGGCGGCACCCGCCTCAGTGCCGAAGCGCGCTCGTCGAAGATCGACGGCATCAGCATCGCCGACGCGTGTGCCATGCAGATCACCGATCTCGCCGAATGGGTCAAGAGCCTCGACGACGCCTCGGTGGCGCCGCTGCTGGAATCGCTGCGCGACACCCTCGACTCGTTCGTCGAGATCGGCCTGGGCTATCTGTCGCTGTCGCGGCCCTCGGGCTCGCTCTCCGGTGGTGAGGCCCAGCGGGTGAAGATGATCCGCCACCTCGGGTCCTCGCTCACCGACGTCACCTACGTCTTCGACGAACCCACCGCCGGGCTGCACCCACACGACATCCAGCGCATGAACGACCTGCTGCTGCGCCTGCGCGACAAGGGCAACACCGTGCTCGTCGTCGAACACAAACCCGAGACGATCGTGATCGCCGACCACATCGTCGACCTCGGGCCCGCCGCGGGCACCAAGGGCGGCACCATCTGCTTCGAGGGCACCGTCGAGGGGCTGCGCGCCAGCGACACCGTCACCGGTCGCCACTTCGACGACCGCGCCGCCGTCAAGGACACGGTCCGAAAGTCCGAGCGCGCGTTGGAAATCCGTGGTGCCACGGCCAACAACCTGCGCGGCGTCGACGTCGATATCCCGCTCGGGGTGCTGGTCGCGATCACCGGTGTGGCCGGGTCGGGTAAGAGCTCGCTGGTGCACGGGTCCATCCCGGTCGACGAGGGCGTCATCTCGATCGACCAGGCTCCCATCAAGGGCTCGCGCCGCAGCAACCCCGCCACCTACACCGGCCTGCTCGACCACATCCGCAAAGCTTTCGCCAAGGCCACCGGCGCCAAACCCGCGATGTTCAGCGCGAACTCGGCCGGGGCGTGCCCGAACTGCAACGGTGCGGGCGTGGTGTACACCGATCTGGCGATGATGGCCGGCGTGTCCACGATGTGTGAGGTGTGTGAGGGCAAACGGTTCATGGCCGAGGTGCTCGAGTACACCTTCGCGAGCAAGAACATCAGCGAAGTGCTGTCGATGTCGGTCGACGAGGCCCGCGAGTTCTTCGGTGACGGGCCGGCCCGTACCCCCGCCGCGCACAAGATCCTCACCCACCTCACCGATGTCGGCCTCGGCTACCTCACCATCGGTCAACCGTTGACCACGCTGTCCGGTGGCGAACGTCAACGCCTCAAGCTCGCCACCCACATGTCCGACAAGGGCGGGGTCTATATTCTCGACGAACCGACCACCGGCCTGCACCTGGCCGACGTCGAACAACTGCTCGGCCTGCTCGACCGCCTCGTCGACTCGGGCAAGTCGGTGATCGTCGTCGAGCACCACCAGGCCGTGATGGCCCACGCCGACTGGATCGTCGACCTCGGCCCCGGCGCCGGCCACGACGGCGGCCGGATCGTCTTCGAAGGCACCCCGGCCGAGCTCGTCGCGGACCGCTCCACCCTCACCGGCCGACATCTGGCCGACTACGTCGGAGCCTGACCCGGTACGTGGCCTCCTCTCCGCAAGGGGAGGCCACGTCAGTGGCGGGGGAGCAGGCCCAGGGTGAGGTGGGCGACGAGATCGTCGAGTAGTTGGGCGGAGTCGTAGTCGGCGGTGTAGCCGGAGCCGACGAAGGTCGCCAGGCCCTGGAGGGCGGCCAGGGCGGTGACACCGATGCGTTTCGGGTCGCCGGGCACGATTTCGCCGGCGGCCTGGCCTTCGGCGATCAGCGCGATGGGGACGGCGAAGGCGCGTTCGGCGGCCGCCTGGATCTCGGTGTCGGTGGAGTTGTGCCTGCGCGCGAACATCAGCGGCAGCAGTTCGGGGTTGTCGACGGCGAAACGCAGGTAGGTGCGGGCCAGGGTCCGCAGGCGGGTGGTGATCGGGCCGTCGGTGCCTGCCTGTTCGAAGCAGGCGCCGAGTCGCTGTAGCCCGGTGACCGCCAGTGCGTCGAGTAGTGCCTGCTTGTCACGGAAGTGTCTGCTCGGGGCGGCGTGGCTGACGCCGGTGTCGCGGGCGAGTTGACGCAGCGACAGGCCGTCGGCGCCGACCGTGCGCAACGCCACCTCGGCGTGCTGGAGCAGGGCGGCGCGGAGGTCACCGTGGTGGTAGCGCGAGTGCAGGGACATGGTGTCAGCAGGATATCCGACGTCCACTTAATGTTTACGTTGACTACTTTGTAGTCGGTGACTACATTGACATGGCCATGACTGACAACACCGCGCCCACGCGCAGCATGCCGATCCGCGAATGGTTCGCACCGATCACGCTGGTCACCGTGCTGGCCGCGCTCCTGGGAATCATGTACCTCGGCTACACCGCCGACCCCGAGAAACACCTGCACGACTTCCCCATCGCGGTGGTCAACCAGGACGTCGGCGACACCCTCGACGGCACACCGGCCAACCTCGGCGACCAGATCACCACCGCCCTGCACGACAACATCCCCGCCGACAAGATCGACCTGCGCTCGCTCGGCCTCAACCAGGCCCAGCAGCAGCTGCAGAACGGCGAGGTCTACGGCGCCATCGTCATCCCCGGCGACTTCACCAAACGCGTCGCCATCCTCGGCGCCGCCGCCATCGTGCCCGGCGAGATCGAACAACCGATCATCACCGTGCTCACCAACCCGCGCGCGGGCACCCTCGCCGCCCAGATCATGCAGACCATCGCCGATCAGGCGATGACGCAGGTCAACACCACCGTCGGCACCCAACTCACCCAGCAGGTCCGCGACGCCGCCGGCACCACACCGCTCACCGGCGCCGCCCGGCTACAACTCGCCGAACCCATCGACGTCGTCGTCACCGCCTACCACCCGCTGCCCGAAGGCACCGGCCAAGGCCTGGCCGCGTTCTTCTACACCCTCGTCCTGCTGATCGTCGGCTTCAGCGGCGCGATGATGATCAACTCCCTCGTCGACGGATCCCTCGGATTCGTGCCCGCCGAGTACGGGCCGTGGCACAAGAAGATCGTGCCCGCCCGGATCAGCCGCCGGCGCACCCTGCTCATCAAATGGGCCATCGCCACCATCAGCGCACCCCTGGCATCAGCGGTGTTCCTCGCTGTCGGCGCCGCGCTCGACATGTCGATCGAACGACCGCTGCTACTGTTCCTCTACGGCACCCTGGCCATCGCCGCCATCGCCATCACGGGACTGTCGGTGATGGCCGCCTTCGGCACCGCCGGCCTGATGATCAACCTCATAGTGTTCGTCGTCCTCGGCATCCCGTCGTCCTCGGGCACCATCCCGCTGGAGGCGACCCCCCGCTGGATCGCCGACCTGGCCACCTTCGAGCCCATGCACCAGATCTACCTGGCCGTGCGCGCCATCCTGTTCTTCGACGGCCACCTCGAAGCCGGGATGCGCCAAGGACTGTGGATGACACTGCTCGGCCTGGCGATCGGCCTGATCCTCGGCGCCGTCGCCACCCACACCTATGATCTGCGCGGCCTGCCTCGCCCCAGACAAGAACCCGCACCCGCGCAGTAGCGGACACACACCCACGTGGAAGGGCACTGATGCGCCAGTTCGAAACCCCGGCTTCCTACACCGTTCCAGAACACGCCAACAACTCCGACAGCGTGTTCCGCCATGCCGAGCACACCCCGGACACGGTGCTGTACAACGTCGACACCGACACCGGGGGAACGGTCGAGGTCACCGCCGCCGAATTCGCGAAAACCGTCACCGCCGTCGCCAAGGGCCTCATCGCCTCGGGCATCGAACCCGGCGACCGCGTCGCCATCATGTCCGCCACCCGCTACGAATGGGTGGTCCTCGACCACGCCATCTGGGCCGCGGGCGGCTGCACCGTCGCCATCTACGACAGCTCCGCCGCCGAACAGGCGAAATGGATCCTGCAGGACTCCGCGACCCGGCTGCTCGTCGTCGAAGCCGGCAAACACCGCCGCGTCATCGACGAAATCGGCACCGACGCCCTGCCCGAACTGCGCGAAACACTCCAGATCGACCAGGGCGCCATCGCCGAACTCACCTCCCGCGGCGCCGACCTCGACGACCACGTCGTCCACACCCGCCGCGGCCAAGTCGGCGCGCACACACCGGCCACCCTGATCTACACCTCCGGCACCACCGGCCGCCCCAAAGGCGTACTGCTCACCCACGCCAACCTCTACGCGGAATCGAAATCCGACCGCATCGCCCTCGGCGATTTCGTCACCGAAGGCAACAAGACACTGATGTTCCTGCCGCTCGCGCACGTCTTCGCGCGCGCGGTCACCCTCGCCGCCCTCGACGCCAAAGTGGTCGTCGCCTTCAGCTCCGACTGGTCCACCCTCCTCGACCGATTCGGCAGCTTCTCACCCGACTTCATCCTCGCGGTGCCACGCGTATTCGAAAAGGTCTTCAACGGCGCGAAGCAGAAAGCACACGCCGCGGGCAAAGGACGAATCTTCGACCGCGCCACCGACACCGCCATCGCCTGGAGCGAAGCACTCGACACCGGCGGACCCGGACTGCTGCGCAAACTCGAACACGCCGTGTTCGACAAGCTGGTGTACCGGCAGTTGCGCGGAGCGCTCGGCGGACAGTGCGCGGCCGCGGTATCCGGCGGGGGACCGCTGGGCGCGCGCCTGGGCCACTTCTTCCGCGGCGCGGGCATCCCCGTCTACGAGGGCTACGGACTCACCGAGACCACCGCGGCCATCACCGTGAACACCCCCGCCCACACCCGGGTCGGCACCGTCGGGCGCCCCATCGAAGGCCACGCGATCAAGATCGCCGACGACGGCGAACTGCTGTTGCGCGGCCCCGTCGTCTTCAGCGAATACTGGCACAACCCCGAAGCCACCGCGGACGCGCACACCGACGGCTGGTTCCGCACCGGCGACCTCGGCGCCATCGACAGCGACGGCTACCTCACCATCACCGGGCGCAAGAAGGAAATCCTCGTCACCGCGGGCGGCAAGAACGTCGCCCCCGGCCTCCTCGAGGACTCGCTGCGCGCACACCCGCTGATCGGCCAAGCCATGGTCGTGGGCGATTCCCGCCCCTTCGTCGCCGCCCTCATCACCCTCGACCGCGAAGCCCTGCCGGCCTGGACCGCGCAACACGACCTGCCCGCCGACACCCCCATCGAAAAACTCATCGACAACCCCGACCTCATCGCCGAGATCGACGCCGCGGTCGCCGACACCAACAAACTGGTCTCGCACGCCGAAGCCGTCAAGAAGACCCGCATCCTGGCAGCCGACTGGACCGAAGCCACCGGTGAACTGACCCCGAAGATGTCCCTGCGCCGCGCCGCGGTCACGGACAAGTACGCCACCGACATCGACGAGCTCTACACCTGACCCGCAGCCCTCCCCTGCCACAGGTGGGGGAGGGCTGCGACCCACCTCGCGTTCACCGAGTCCGCTGCGGCACCTCACCGCGCTGGGCCCGCAGCAGCTGCGGGCGGTGCTTGCCGTCGCGGGGCCAGGAATGCGAACCGGGCTTACGCGCCTCGGTGACCAGGTGCTTCACACTGGCCGCGCAGGAGAACTCCTTGAGTTTCCGGCCCACGAGGCCACGGAAATAGACCCGCATCGCCGTATCGTCCTTGTGACCGAGCTGGAAGATCCCCGCTTGCCGGCCGAAACTGATGCACATCGCCGGGAACGACAGGTCGATCGGCGCCGGCGAGGTCCCCGCGATCCGGTGCAGCACCGTGTCGGCGGCATGGGCGCCCAGGCAACTCGCCGCGTAAGCGCTCATCCGGAACGGTAGATCCGACGGAGCCGACGAATCACCCGCCGCCACAATGCGTTCGTCATCGACACAGGTCAACGTTTCGTCACTGAGCAGACGGCCCACCGAATCGGTGCGCAACCCGCTCTCGGCGGCCAAACCGGGCACACCGAAACCCGCCGCCCACACGGTGACCCGACTCGCCACCGAGCGCCCGTCACTCAGTCGCACGGCCTCGCGCGACACCGCCTCCACCCCGACATCTTCGAGCACCTCGACCCCCGCCCGCGCCAGATACTTGCGGGCGGTGCGCCGAGCGTGCGGGTGCAGGTACGGGCCGAGCGCACCCCCGCAGACCAACCGCACAGTACGACCCTGTTCGGCCAGCTCCGCGGCCGTCTCGATGCCGGTCGGCCCACCCCCGACGACGGTCACCGCCGCCGACATCGGCGTATCGAACAGCACCGACCGCAACCGCTGCGCCGCCTCGAGAGTCGCGATCGGATAAGCGAATTCGGCCGCGCCCGGCACCCGTGGCCCATCGCTGCCGCTACCCACCGCATAGACCAGATAGTCATAGCCGATGCTGGTGCCCTCGGCCAGCATCACCCGGCGCTCGTCGGCATCGATCCGCGTCGCGTGATCGACGACCAACCGCACACCGTCGGCGAGGACATCGGGGTAGTCGACCACCGCGTCGTGGGTGCCGCCCACCAACTGGTGCAGACGCAGGCGCGGAACGAAAACCGACCGCGGATTGACCACCGTCACCCGCACACCGGCATGCTGTGTCACACGATTGGCCGCCATCACCCCGGCGTACCCGCCGCCGATCACGACCACATCAATGGTGTTGTCCATGGTGTCCTTCTCTCTGTGGGGCTCGAGCACAAGACACCGCGACGAAGAAGAACGTGACATCATGTGACCCGGATCACCACATGCGAGGGGCTACCACCATTCGCGCAGCGGAGCGCCGTGCCCCTGCCGCCGCCACCACTCGCCGAGACGACCGAGCCGGTCCGGCGACGCGATGCCACGCACACCGCAGATCTTGTCGTCCCGGATCTCCAGCACCACCACACCGCGGACCCGGTCGCCGAGCGTGACCAACATCGCCGGGCAACCGTTGATCACCCCCGCATAGATCGATGGCGAACCACCGGCGAGGCGGCGCTTGGCCGGAGTCGGGGTGAAACCGGCGCGCATCGCGCTCGCGATCCGCTCCGGAGTCGAGTACCGGATGAGCGTCGCCGCGAGCCCGGCGCCGTCCGAGAGCCCCGTCGCGTCATCGGTCAGCAAAGCGACCAGACGTTCGGTCCGGCCCGAGGCCGCGGCCTCGACGAACGCCGCCACGATCCGTCGCGCCGCCGCCTGATCTGTGCCGGCATGGTGGCCCGCCGCGCCGATTCGACGCCGGGCGCGGTGCAAATGCTGCTGACTCGCGGATTCGGTGATGTCGAGGATCTCGGCGACTTCGGTGTGCGGGTAGGCAAAGGCCTCACGCAGCACATACACGGCCCGCTCGACCGGAGACAGCCGCTCCATGAGCGTCAGCACCGCCAAGGTCACCGATTCACGCTGCTCGACGGTTTCGGCCGGCCCCAGCATCGGATCGCCGTCGAGCAGCGGTTCGGGCAGCCAGGCACCCACCGCGCGCTCGCGGCGCAACTGCGCCGAACGCAACCGGTCCAGCGCCAGATTCGTGACGACCTTCGTCAGCCACGCCTCGGGCACCTCGACATAGTCCCGATCGGCAGCCTGCCACCGCAAGAACGCGTCCTGCACCGTGTCCTCGGCATCAGCCGCCGAACCGAGCAACCGGTAAGCCAGCGAGGTCAGCCGATGCCGGCCGGCCTCGAAACGCGCCACCGTGGCAGTGTCCATGCGCGCAAACTCTATCCGGCGGCCACGTCGGACGCGCGCTCCCGGGCAACGCCGGCCCGGTAGTTGTGACCGGCCTGCCCGACCGTCGGATGGCTCACGCTCCACGCGGCGACACCGATGATCGCCGACTTCACCCACGCCGCCGCCCGACCACGCAACGCGCCCGGCTTCGCCTGCGCCGCACCGTCGACGAGCTGGAAGATGCCGTCTTTGCGGCCCAGGCTGATGTGGTTGCCGAGATAGGTCAACGAAGTCGTCTTGATCTCGCGCCCGGTCCGGTCCCCGATGATCGCGGCGATCGCCTGCTTACTGGTCGGCCCGGCCGACGCGCACGACATCGGCAACGGCAGCCCGTTCGCGCCGATCACGAACGCGGCGTCACCGGCCACGTACACATCCGGATGCGACACCGACCGCATCTGCGAGTCGACCGTGATCTGACCGTTCGGTTCCACCGCCAGACCGCTCGCGGCCGCCACCGGGTGCACGGCGAACCCGGCTGCCCACACCGTCGCGTCGGCATCGAAAACCGTTCCGTCCGCGGCGATCGCGGCCGCCGGCTCGACTGCGGTGATGCGCGTGTGCTCGTGGACGGTGATCTCGAACCGGTCGAAGGCCCGCAGCAGATGGCGGCGAGCCTTGACACCCAGCCAACCACCCAGTTCGCCACTGGTCACCAGATCGACCCGCAAGTCGGGCCGGGCCTCGGCGAACTCGGTGGCGGCCTCGATCGCCGTCAGGTTGCCACCCACCACCAGTACCCGGTCACCGGCATTCAGTGCCGCCAGGTGCGCACGCAACCGCAGCGCCGCCGGTCGTGCCGCCACATGGAAGGCGTGCTCACCAACACCAGGAACACCGTTCTCGGCGACGGTGCTACCGAGGGTGTAGAGCAGAGTGTCGTACTCGAGCCGGTCGGCCCCGTTGCCGTCGACCACCGTGACACTGCGCTGTTCCACATCGACACCTGTCACCCGAGCCACCCGCAACCGGACGCCGGTGCCCGCGAACACCTCCGCCAACGGCCGGTGGGGGAGGTCCCGCCCCGCCGCTACCTGATGCAACCGCAACCGCTCGACGAAATCGCTCTCTGCGTTGACCACCGTGATCTCGAAATCATCGGAATGGAGCCGGCGGGCAAGGTAGCCCGCGGAGAAGGCTCCAGCGTATCCGGCGCCGAGCACAACAATGCGATGCTTCATGATTCGCTCCTGTCTGGTTCGCTTGCACCCTGAACGAGACAGCGACGGAATTCCTGACAGGGTCGGGCGACCGGATCTCACCCGGGTCGCGGACGCGGCGGGGGAGTGCCGCCGGTCAGCTCCGCTGAAGATGCTCGAGCACGTTGCTGCCCGCACGTCGCCCGGCGAAGACGCAGTCGGCCAGCGACAGACCGCTCACGTAGCCGTTCGAGCAGATCCCGACCGCCGCGCGCCCGGCAGCGTAGAGCCCCGGAATCACCCCGCCCGCCTCGGCGCGCACAGCCCCGGTCTCCTCATCGACGAGCAGACCACCCAGGGTCAGCATCGGCATCGGGTAGGTGAGCCGCGCCGTGAACGAGATGTCGAGCAGCGCGAACGGCCCGGTGCGGATCGGGCGACGGATCTCGTCCGGCTTGCCCAGTGGATCAGGGCTGCCGTGCTCGATGGCCCGGTTGTGCGCGTCGACGGTCTCGCGCAGACCCACCGCGTCGATGCCGGCGCGGGCAGCGACCTCCTCGACGGTGCGGCCCGAGAAACTCCCCATCCGCAGCAACCGCTCGGTCTGCATGCGCTGGAACCACACCGACTGCCCACCGATCTGACCGCGCGCTTCGGCGGCCAGCTCCGCGTCCACGAGCAGCCACGCCCGATGACCGGGAGCCGTGGCGATGGCGGCCCCGAGCGCGGCGCCGTAGCGGGATTCGTCGATCATGCGCCGGCCCCGCGAATCCACCGCGATCGCACCGAAGAACGCGCTGGGTGGTGCGATGAAACGCCACGTCGACAACGCGTCCATCTTGGCGGCGACCGCACCGGCGTCCAACGCCATGCTGATCCCGCTGCCGTCGTCACCGGCGGTTCCCAACGGCAGACCCTGCGACCACGGGTAGTCCGGGGCATGACGGGCCACCATCGTCTCGTTGGCGATGAACCCACCGGTCGTGAGCACCACGCCCGAGCGCGCCCGGATACGCACCGCCACCGCGTACCTGCGTTCGATCCGGTCGAGCAGAGCCTGCACCGCCCGGCGCAGACCCTGGTGGTACACACCCGGTTTCGACGAGATGCGCGCGAGTGCGGCGAAGCGGCGACGCACCGCCGCCGGAGCACCGTCGAGGGTGCGCGCCTCGATGCCGACCACCCGGTCGCCCTCGAACACGAGCCGCGTCGCCGTGGTCCCGGTACGGACCCGCACGCCACGCGCAGCCGCCGACCGCGCCAGCGGACCGAACAGCGCCTTGCCCGACACACCGCGACCGTGGGCGCGGTGGCCGCGCTGGCGCGGCTTCGCGAGATCCCGGAAGCCGCCGGAGTTCTCACTGCCCGAGAAGTACAGGTAGTAGTCGTCGGTGGGGTAGGAGGTCTTGTACGGGCACACCGACGCTTGGAACGGCACGCCGTGTTCGGTCAGCCAGTCGATCAGCGCGGGGGACTGCTCGCAGAACTGCCGCAGCGTGGCCGCGCTCACCGCGTCGCCGACCTCGGCTCCCAGATAGGCGAGCATGTTCTCGGCATCGTCATCGATCCCGGCTTCGCGCTGCACCCAGGTACCGCCGCCCGCGTACACGATGCCGCCGGACAACGCCGTCGCCCCGCCACCCAGGTACCGGTCGAGTGCGAGGACCTCGGCACCACCTTCGCGAGCGGCCAATGCCGCGCAAACCCCCGCACCGCCGTACCCGACCACCACGACATCGGCTTCATCGTCCCAAGTCCGCACCACTACCACCTTCCGAGCGGGGATTATGACCGCCCGGCGACTATAACGTGTTCTAGAAATATGGTGGAAGCGGTGCTCCGGGTCGCGAATTCGCTAACGGCCGGAGCCGGTGCCCGCCGAACCGCTCACCAGGGCGCACAGCGGGTTGTTCACCGCCGCCGCCGCGGCCGAACCCGACGAGGAGCCGGTGATCGGGGAGTCGACCACCGGCGTGCGCGCCGGGATCGCGTCCGGATCGCCGGAGCCGCCGGCGCGCATGCTGAGCCCGTCGAGGTTCGGCGCGACCGGAAGGTCGAGTAGGTCCAGCACGGTCGGAGTGATGTCGGCCAGCGCGTAGCCGTTGTACTCACGACCGGGCGCGAAGCCGGGTCCACGGGCGATGACGAAACTGGCGTTCTCGTAGTCGCTGCTGCCACCATGACCGCCGTCCGGTCGATGCCCGTGATCGGTGGTCACCAGAACGGTCCACCGTTCGCCGGGGTGAGCGGCTGCCCTGGCATCGACTGCCGAGGTGATGTCGTCGACGAGTTCATCGACTCGGGTGATGGCATCGCGGTAGGCCTGCGGCCAGGTGCCGCGCAGGGTGTGACCCGCGATGTCGACCTGATCGAGGTGGGTGAACACCAGATCCGGGCCGTCCTCCTCGATCGCCTCGGCCACCAGGGTCGCGGCGGTGGTGTCCGCGGCGCTTTCACACACGCCGGCTCCGCTCGGGTCCAGCTGTGTCGAGACCACTCGGTCGGCGCTCGGACTGCCGCCGCCTGCGATCATGCCGATGGTGTTCCAGGTGCCGATCGATGCCGTCCGCAGCTGCGGGGCAGCTCGTTCGATCTGGGTGAACACGGTCGGGTAGGTGTCGAACACCGCCGGGTTGCAGCTGGAGCCGTTGTCGGTGATTCCGTGTTTGCTGTCCCAGACCCCGGTCAGCGCGGTGGCCCAAGACGGACACGACATGGTGGTATGTGGCGCGATGGAGGTGCGGCTGAGTGTGCCCTCGGCCGCCAGACGGCGCAACGCGGGAGCGTCGGCGGCCAGCACCTCCGACCACAAGGTTCCGTCGATGCCGATGACGACGACTTTGTCGGTCGCCGGATCAGCGGCTACCGGTGCGGATACAGCCAGCGACGCGAGCACGAACGCCGCGACACCGAGAACGGTCCTGCGGCCGGCGCGAGCGCCTGTCGACGGAGAGATCTGGAGCATGATCGGAAACGTAGTCGGCGCTCGCTCCGCGCGAGCCCACTTCTGGTCAACTGATCAGTATTTGAGTCCGGAATAGCCGCGGCCGCTTGGGCGTTGCGACGGTGGTTGCCCCGGGAGGGGGCCACGCTCCGACCCGGGAGTACGCATTCCCGAGTCGGAGCACGATTCACGGATCGAGGAGCTCGCTGATGGTCGGTGTGAGTATGGAGACTGCGCAACAGACAGAACAGCGGCTACGCCGGGTGATCGCCGAGGCTGATCTCGTCGTACACGACGGCGTCTGGAGTTTCGACGAGTTTCCCGCCGATCAGCCGCCCGCGCTCACCAGCGAGACGCTCGCCGTCGTCAGGGACCAGGAAAGCTGGAGTCGCCTTGCCCCACTCGACCCGGAGCGCGAGGGCGTCGAACGCTTCGGAATCTTCTCCTTCCATTTCGCCGAGAACCTGGACAACAGCGGTTTCGTCGGCTGGCTGGCCACCCACCTCAAAACGGAGCTGGGTACCGGGGTCTTCGTGGTCTGCGGCAGCAATCGCACCCGCGGCGGCATCTACGACTACTGGGGTTGCCCAATCGACTTGCTCGACCAGGCCGTCGCGGTCGTTGATGCCCTGCGACGGACGGGACCGGCCGCGCCTGCGGCGTCGCCCCCGGGAATCAGTCCGCCGCGAGACCAGGGCGGACGATGATCTTCACGTGTTCCTGAGGGGCGCGCAGGGTCATGAAAGCGTCAGCGACACCGTCGAGGTCGACGCGCCCGGTGATGATCGCTTCCGCGTCGATCGACCCATCCGCCAAACGCCGCAGCGTGATGTCGTAAGCGTCCTGGTAGGGCCCGTGACCGAAATTGACCGCGATGCGCCGGAATTGGGGCACGACCGGCGTGATGGTCTCGGCCACGAAGCCGGCGGCAAGCACCTGGATGCGTGAATTGAACGGCAACTGATGAGTGAGCTCGTTCAAGAGCCCGGCGCGCCCACTGCACTCGTAGGCGATGAGGATTCCGTTCGTCGACGCGCCCACGACCGAGTTCCCGTCGGCGACCAGGGCATTCCACACCTCGATCGGGTTACGCACGGTGGGATCGACGACGATGTCCGCACCCATCAGCACGGCCAGTTCCCGGCGCCGGGGCGAGGGCTCCGAAGCGATCACCGTCTTCGCGCCGCGCGCCTTCGCCGCGATGATGGCACCCAAACCGATAGTGCCACAACCGATCACCAGCGCCGAGTCCGCGTTGGTGAGCCCCGACTGCTGGACATGCATCTCACCCACATGCAGCGGCTCGGCGAGGGTGGCATGATCGAGCCGCAGGTCGTGAGGAACTTTGCGCACCCAGAAGGCATCGACGACAATCGCCTCGCCGAACGCCCCGTGATAGGTGTTGGAGTAGCCGATGATCGTGGGGACACCGGTGCCGGCCTCGGTGGCCAGGCCGACACCCGCCACCCGATCACCCACCGCGAAATCGGTGACGCCCGCGCCCAGTTCGGTGACCACCCCGGCGTACTCGTGCCCGAGCACCACCGGTCGTCCGGTGTCGAACGAGGCAAGCGGGTAACCACCCGCCTGGGCGACTTCGACGAACCGGCAGGCATCCTTGGACACCGACAGGTCGCTGCCGCAGATGCCACACGCGGCCACCGCGATGCGAACCTGGCCGGGCCCGGTCGCGGGCAATTCCGCAACATCGCCGACGGTGAATTCCCCATCGAAGAATCGCACAGCGCGCATGGTCATGCTCCCGTCACGGCATCGGTGCCGTAGTAGTCGGTGTTGGCCTTGGTGATCGCGGTGACCAGCTGCCCGATCAGCAACTCGCGGTGCTCCTCGGCGAACTGGAGGCTGGCCCGGCGGCCGGCATTGCGATTCTTGAAATGCGGCACCACCTCGGCGGCGAACAGTTCATAGCTGCGTTTGGTGTCCTCCCAATCCGCCATGTCCACGTGCAGGATCAGCAAGGTGCCGAAACCGCCGGTCTTGTCGATCAACCGCTGGATCTGCACGATGGCTTCCTCCGGTGTGCCGATGACCGCCTGCCCGAACTCGCCGAGCGTGTCGTTGCGCCACTGCTCGATGATGCCCAGGGGGGTCGCCGCCCAGTCCGGCCGCTGCCCGGTCTGGCGGTTGACATAGGCCGCCATGGACCCGATCCGCCGCGAGACCGCACGCTCGGCCTCGGCGCGCGTCTCGGCCAGGAACATCGGGGTCACCAATCGCCAGCTCGCCCGATCGGCGAGCCGGCCGTGCTCGGCACAGACCTTCTCGTAGACACCCCAATTGCGGTCCAGCGCGGCGAAACCGGTCGGTGAACCCGCCGCCAGCGACAGCAGCGACAGTCCGTGCGTGCCCGCCAGCACCGACCCGTTCGGTGAGATCGTGGAGGCGGCGGCCACCTCGATGCCCGCGGGGTCATAGGTGGGCAGCTGGGCCCGTGCGTCGCGCAAGGTGAACCAGTCGGTCTGCATGTCGACGACATCGCCGCGAAGCAGCCGCAGGACCGCCTCTAGCGCTTCGCCTTGGCGACGGCGCTGATCGGACGGCTCGATGCCCATCATGTGTGCGTCGAGGGGGATCTTGCCCGGCCCCGTGCCGAAGATGACCCGGCCGCGCGTCTGCAGATCGAGTTGGGTGATGCGGTCAACGGTGACCAACGGGTGATGGTAGGGCAGCGACACCACTCCGGTACCGAAACGGATGCGCTGGGTGCGTTCGGCCGCAGCGGCGATGAACAGGTCCGGCGCGGGCACGATCTCGGCACCGGTGGAATGGTGCTCGCCCATCCATGCCTCGTCGAAGCCGAGATGATCGAGGTGTTCCATCAGGTCGATATCGCGACGTAGCTGCAGCGCCGGGTCGGCATCGAGCGGGTGATACGGGGCCAGGAAGGCGCCGAACCTGATTGAACTGGGGCTCCACATAATGCGTCTCCTCATCGAAACGGTGCGGTGAGCGGGCTCACAGCGCTGCCCTCAGCTTCGACTTGGATCAACTGATCCAGAAGTTGTCCTCCCGTTCAGTGGGAGATCGACTCATTCGCCGTGGAGATTGTGGCTCCCAGCGTTGACATCGACAGGATCAGGTGTCGATGATCGGATCAGGTGATCCAATCTTCCGGCGGTCCACCGGCGCCGATTCGTGAGGAGTCCAGACCATGTTTCTCGACATCGATCCGCGGCGGAAGCCACCGGTCACGCTGGCCGAGTCCACAGACTTCGACTCGCTGTCGGTGCTCGTCCGCGCGACGCCGCAGGCAGTGCGGCTACCCGAGGTCCTCGATGGCTGGGGCCGGTTCGACGGCACCCGGGTATGGCTGAGCACGCAGCGCCTCGAGGACGAACTCGGCGACCACTTCGGCTCCGACCTGACATGGCGACAGCGTTTCACCGCCATGCTCGACTACGCCATGGCCAACGGCTGGTTCGACGAATCCGGCCTGAGCATCCGCGCCCACTGCCGGTGGCAGCCGCTGTGACAGACACCGACGCGAACCCCACCATCCCTGCGGTCAACCGTCAAGGGAATGCCACCCGCACCCGTTTGCTGAAGACCGCCGAACGACTCTTCGCGACCCACGGTGTCGACGCGGTCTCGGTCCGCGCGATCAACGCCGCCGCCGGACTCGGACCCGCCTCGGTCAACTACCACTTCGGCACGAAAGACCACCTGCTCGCCGCGGTGCTGCTCGACCTCGGAGCCGGTGTGCGCGACCGTATCCGCGCCAACGTGGGCACGCTGGCGGACCGTGAGCACGCGCCCACCGTCGACGAGCTCGTAGACGCAGTCACCAGCCCCTACCGGGAACTGTTGTCCCGCCATCGCACTCGCGGCCTGCGCTGGGTCAACATCGTCGCCCAGATGTCGGCACAGAACCATCCCGCACTCGACGCCGCCGAACAGGATCTGCGCGCGATCCTGCTGCACCAGGTCCGGCGCACCTTTCCCGACACCGACCCGAACCGGCTCGAACAACGCTGGGCGACCGCGCTCATGGTCTTCCTCCAGGCACTGAGCAGAGCAGACGAATGGAACCACCGCCGCGGCGCGGTTCCCAGTGCCGACGACCTGGACCAATTCTTCGACGACCAGGTGATCTACCTGGCCGGCGGCCTGACCCGGCTATTGACCTGAGATCGCACGCCCCGCGAGCACAGCATGCGCTACCTGCCGTGCGCGGCGAACCCGCCGCCAGCGCCGGCCGGTCCGCTGATCCGCGACTGGATCGTCAACGGAAATACCGATCTGCGCGGCGCCCACGTGTTGACGGGGTCGATGACCGCCATGGCGGGACCCCTTCAGGACGAAGTGGACTGGGCGGCGGCGACGCCGGCGCGGCGGCCGAAGAAGGTGCCGTCACCGAGGGATGTGCCGCTGATATAGCCCCACGAGTGCAGGCCGGAACTGGCTCTGCCCGCGGCGAACAGGCCCGGGATCGGTTCGCCGTCCAAGTCGAGCACGTGGCCGTCGATGGTGGTGTGCAGTCCGCCGATGGTGAAGACCTCCGCTCCGCCGCGGCCTGCTTCGCCGTACTCGGGTGGGACGATGCCACGCTGGACATCGATCGCCGCGAAGGGGGAGCGCAACGGACGCAACCACTGCGCCGACTTGTGAAAGTAGGGATCCTGCCCATCCGCCGCGTGGCGGTTGTATTCGTTGACCGTCGTCTGCAGCGCGCCTGGTGGCATGCCGATCTGCTGTTCGAGGTCGTCGAGGGTCTCGGCCACAAAATGTGGTTGCACGCCCCACCGTTCGTTCTCGGGCACTTCCTCGTAGGCTTGTTCGTCCAGGATCACCCACACCTTCAGCCCGTGCTTGAACAAGGCTGCCTGGCCGACGAGCCCGGGGTAGACGTCTTCGTTGATGAAGCGCCTGCCGGCGGCGTCGACGATCATCCCGCGCACCATCATCCCTGGGATCAGCGATATGCCGACCTGCGCGGCGGACATGTGCCGGACCGCGGCACCCGCGGCCTGCGCCATCACGATGCCGCGCCCGTCGTCACCACCGTCACTGTTCACGCCGAGCCCGACCAGTTGCGGTGCGTGCTGAGCCACCATCGCGGCATTGTCGGCGAACCCGCCCGTGGTCAGGACGACACCACTACGAGCGCGGTAGGTGTAATGGCGTCCGTACTGCTTGGCGACAACACCCACCACGCGGCCGGCTTCGGTGACGAGCCGGACTGCGTTGGTGTCGGTGTGCACCGCGACCGGGGTAGCGTTCACAGCCTCGAACAGCTTCTGCATCAGCACTTTCCCACCGAAACCGTCGGAGGTGACCCGGTGTCCCCGTGGCGACGGCTGTGCGAGATCAGCGAAGGGCCAAGCCTTTTCGCCCATCCACATGAGACCGTCATCGGTGGGCGGAACCCAGGTGGGGGAGTCCCACAGTGAGGGCTTGAACGGGACGCCGTGGTCGACGAGCCACTGGTAGTGTCGGGCGCTGTGCCGGCTGTAGAGGCCGATCTTCTCCTGATCGGCATTCGGTCCGAGCGCGGCCAGCAGGAACGCTTCCATGTCACCCGGGGTGTCCTCGAAACCGCATGCCCGCTGTACCTCGGTGCCGCCGCCAAGGTACATCTCTCCGCCCGATAGTGCGGAGGACCCGCCGCCACCGCCCAGCTTCTCCAAGACGATCACCTCGGCCCCGGCCGCCGTCGCCTCGAGCGCCGCGGCCGCACCCGCACACCCGTAGCCGACAATCAGAACGTCGGTTTCGTAGTCGATATGGTCGACTTCTCCCGCATCGACGGGCGTCACCTTGTGTGTGCTCATTCCCACTCCATCCGCTGTGCTGAGTACGCTAGGAGTTCTCGCGCACGCGTTATGGGGGAGTGACCACCCACCGGGAGATCACCTGCCGGTGGGAACAGCACAAGCCGCAACCCATTATTTCGTCACAGTGACGCTTTGATGGGGGCCTCGCGGTATCGCCCAAAGCGACGGCAGAGGGCATACGCGCTGTCAACTTCTCGCGGAATGATTGCCCGCCGTACTCTCGCTGCTGGCATCAGAGCACCCGCTACGTTTTCAGAATTGCGCAAGCACACCAGCAAGCCCAGAGGTCACTCCCGACCTCCCCGGCTCGCGCGCCGATAATGCACATTATGTCAAGTAACCGCTGTGTGCGTGCACCATCAGGCAATTGATGCGCGAAACCCCTACCCCGCATCACATGAGGATCGGCGATGGATCGGTCAGCGTGGCGTCAGCGTGATGGAGCCGACCACCACTCCACCCAGAAATGCCGGACCGTTGTACCCACCCTGCCCGTCGCTGATCAACACGACTCGGTGGCCGGGAAATATGTCCACGTAGCCACCATCGGGCGTCGAATGTATTGGGTAACGCCCGATCAAGACCAGTTCCCCGCCCTCGACGCGCGCGTCGCGTTGCAGGAGCACGATGCCGGCGGACCACGTCGTGGACGTGTAGGTGCCGGGTTCGACGTCGGCGAATGCTTGACCGGCCCCGCCGAAGACCGTGGCGGCACCGATGGCCACAGCCATCACGGCAGTCCGGGCTATCACCGGCCTGGCAGCGCGTATGGACATGGTCGACTCCTGTCGCCTCGGGCTGTCAATTCTACGCCTGCCGGCTCCGGCTGATCCGGCCGAATATGCGGGGTGCACCAGCGATCTCGTATCACCCGCCCCCGGCAGATTTCTTTCGGCTCGGTTTGTGTCAGGCACGGGTAGGCCGGTCAGTGGCCAGCACTGCCGCGAGACCCTCCTGTACGTCCTTCACGAAGTACTCGGGGACCTCGAGCGACGGGAAGTGTCCCCCGGATTCTGGTGAGGTCCATCGGACGATCTGCCGGTATCGCTCCTGTGACCACGGGCGCGGGTACTTCTCGATGTCGCGCGGATACATCGTGATCGCCGCGGGCACCTCGACACGGAGTTGCGGGTCGAGTGAGTTGTGGCTTTCGTAGTAGATGCGGGCCGCCGACGCGCCGGTCCTCGTCAGCCAGTACAGGGTGACGTTGTCCAGTATCCGGTCGATGGAGATCGTCTCGAACGGGCTGTCTTCGGTGTCGGACCACTCGGCGAACTTGTCGAGGATCCAGGCGAGGAGTCCGACCGGTGAATCGACGAGTGCGTAGCCGATCGTCTGGGGCCGGGTCGCCTGTTGCTTCGCGTATGCCGCGCGGTGGTGCCAGAAGTCGTGGGTTTCCTCGGTCCACCGGCGTTCGGTCGCCGTCAATCCGTCCGTTGTCAATCCGGGCGGTGCCTCGGCGAAGGTGGTGTGGATACCGAGGACATGCGCCGGGAACCTGCCACCGAGGACCGTGGTGATATTGCCGCCCCAGTCGCCGCCCTGGGCCACGAACTCGTCGTAGCCGAGCCTTCCCATCAGTTCCACCCAGGCGGCCGCGATCTTCTCGGTCCCCCATCCGGTGGTGGCCGGCTTGTCGCTGTAACCGAACCCCGGCAGCGACGGAACCACGACGTGGAATGCCGGTGCGTCCGCGTCGTCGGGATCAGCGAGTTCGTCCACCACGTCGATGAACTCGGCGATGCTGCCCGGCCAGCCGTGCGTCAGGATCAGCGGGGTGGCGTCGGCGCGCGCGGATCGGCGGTGCAGGAAGTGGATTCCCAGATCGTCGATGGTTGTGCGGAACTGGCCGATCCGGTTGAGGCGCTCCTCGAACGACCGCCAGTTGTACTCGGTGCGCCAGTAGTGCACGACCTCGACGAGGTCGGCCAGCGGCACCCCCTGGTCCCATCGGCGAGGGTCGGGTGCGGCGCGTTGGACCGTTTCGGCTTCCGGTAACCGGGCGGCGGCCAACCGTGCGCGTAGCTCGTCGAGGTCGGCGTCGGGCGCGTGGGCAACGAATGCTTGAACATCGCTGGTTGGACGGGACATGAGACCTCCTGGCCATCGCGGAAGCCGGCTACAACCCGACGAGAACCGGCTATGACGGTTCTAGCATGCCTCTCGCGGTTGCGGCAACCGGCTATGGTGGTTCCATGCGTGCTGAGTTTCCTGACTTTCGCCTCGGTAGTGTGCTGGCGACCAGCTTCACGGCAACGCTGACCGAGCGGCAGGGCGAACCTGTGGAGCGCATCCCCACCCCGCGGCGGCTCGTGGATTGGCTGGCGGTGAACGGCCTGGCCGTGGACTCCTGTACCGCCGGCCAGCTCGAGCGGGCCCAGGAGCTGAGGGAAGCGATTCACGCCGTCGCGACCGCGGCCGCACTCGGGGGCACTCCCCCTACGTCTGCCGTGCGAGTCGTCAATGACTGCAGCATGCGGGGCCGCGCCGCGGCCGTCCTGACGCCTGAGAGCACTCGGCAATGGCGACTCAGCTCGCCGACGTGTGTAGAAGACGCCCTGGGCGTGATCGCGGCCGACGCGATCAGCATCGTCGCGGGAGAACGAGACGGCAGATTGGCCTTGTGCGCATCGCCGAGCTGCCGGGCCGCCTTCTTCGACACGAGCCGAAGCCGCACGCGCAGATGGTGTGACATGAACACGTGCGGGAATCGGCAGAAGAAGGCGCGCTTCCACGCCAGTCACCGCAAAGGACCCAGCTCGGCGGGGTGATCGCTCCCTTCGTGACTGCCCGGCGAAGCCCGCGAAATGATCGGCGAGGCGACTGTGTGTAACTGTGCGGTACGCACAAACCGGCTGGACTCACATTGTCCGGGTTAGGACGTGCCGGTACCAGCGGCACACGCCCAGGGCGAAGCGGAGTTCGAAAGTGTTTGTGTCCAAGTCGATTCCGTAACGACCGGTGACCTGCTGAATGCGGTATTGAACCGTGTTGCGGTGAATGTCGAGGACGCGGGCGGTGCGCGAGTAGCTGGCGCCCTCGGCGAGGAACACGTCCAGGGTGTGGCGCAGGAGTTGCTTTTTGGTTCCGTCGCCGGCCAGTGCGCCAAGGGCTCGGTGCACGAGGGCGGCGAGTTCGTCCGGGTCGTCGGTCAGCAGGGCGAAGGGGGCGACCGCGGTGTAGTCGACGACGGTGGGTGCGCAGGGCCCGGCGGACAGGGCCAGGGTTTTGGTGCGGGCTGCGCAACGGGCTGAGCGGCGGAAACCGGGCAGCCCTTCCCCTGCCGGTCCGAGGGCCACTCGCACCGGCAGGCCGGCGGTGTCGAGCTGGGTGGCGAGGCTGTCCGGTGGGTCGGTGCGGGTGGGGAACCAGATTCGCAGGGCGCGGTCGCCGGTGGCGGCCACGAGTTCGGTTCCGCCGGTTCGCATCACGGTGCACAGCAGCTGCCGGGTCTGTTCGAGTGCGCGGACCGCGTCGGCGCCGGTGGTGGTCGGCGCGGTCCACACCTCCGCGGCGAGGTGTGTGCGGTCGAGGCGGTAGCCCAGCACCTCTTCGGCGGCGGCCACGTCGACGTCGGCATTGTCGAGCAGCCGCGTGATCCACTGCTGCCGGGCAGCCTGGCGGCTGCTGAGCCAGCGGTCGCGTTCGGCCTCGTAGATCCGTCCCATGGAGGAATTGAGACGGTCGAGGTAGCTGCTGGCGAATTTGAGCAGTTCGGCGATCCGGACGCCTTGCTCGGGGCCCGGGGTGGCCAGGATCAGGCCGATCGCCGCGTCGAGCAGTCGGTACTGGCCCAGTCCGTAGGCGCGCAGCAGCACCGTCAGTGGCACGCCGCGCCGGGCCAGGCGTTGCGCGTAGGCCGCGGCGCCGGGCGGTGGGCTGACGGTGGCCGGGTCGATGTTGTTGGCCAGTACGTACTGCACGGTGGCGATGTTCTCGGCGATGCTGGCGGCGCGCATCTCGGTGAGGTCGGCGGCGATGTCGTGTACCGGGATCATCTGTTCGGTGACCCGGATGAGGTCTTCGGTGAGGGTGCCGGTGATCGGAGCGATCGCCTGGCCGACCCACACCAGAGATCCGTACGCCGCCACGAGCTTGCTCCATCTGTTGCCCAAAAACCGTCGGTGACATTGTGCCATCCGCACAAATTCCGGATGCGAGTCGTGCTTGACGCCGCAAAACAGACCGGACGTGTGGTCGGGGCACGCTGAGCTGTGATGTCATGGTCCGTCGCCTGATCCGTCGGTCCGGAATCCGACCGGATTCACGGGGTCGCGGGAGCGTCGCGGGCAGCACGTGGATATGAGAAGGATGTAGTACACCGGATGAGTGAAGTTCGTCGTGCGTCGCGAGGTCGCGGTCATCGCAAACCCAGCGCGCCGTTCTTCGCGCAGCTACTGACCGCCGCGGTCGATACGGCCGCGGACACCGTCGCCGTGTCCTACTCCCCCGTCGACGGTGACCGGCGTGAACTGACCTACACCCAACTCGACGAGTACTCCTCGCAGCTGGCCAGGGAACTGTTGGGACGTGGGATCGGCCCGGGAGATGTGGTAGCGCTCGGCTTCACCCGGTCGATCGAGTCGGTGGCGGCGGTGTGGGCGGTGACCAAGACCGGCGCCGCGTGGGTTCCGGTCGATCCGGCGCTGCCCGCGGACCGCATCGCCTACCTGCTCACCGATTCCGGTGCCGCCCTCGGCCTCACCTGTTCGGTGCACCGGCCCGTGCTGGGTGAATCGGTCGAATGGTTCGACCTCGACAGCGCGCACCACCGTGCCCGGATCGCCGCACAGCCCGCCCACCCGCTCTCCTACCTCGACCGCATCCGCCCGCTGACCGATCAGCACCCCGCCTATGTCATCTACACCTCGGGTTCCACGGGCCGGCCGAAGGGCGTCGTGGTCACCCACACCGGTCTCGGTGCGCTGGTCACCGCGACGCGCGAACGCTACGCGGTGGCGGCGGGTGACCGGGTGCTGCACGTGTGTTCGCCGAACTTCGACGTCTCGGTCCTCGAACTGCTGCTGACGTTCAATGCCGGGGCCACGCTGGTTGTTTCGCCCCCGTCGGTGTTCGGTGGCCCCGAGTTGGCGGCCCTGCTGCGGCGCGAGCGGGTGACGCACATGCTGATCACCCCGGCGGCGTTGGAGTCGGTGGACCCGCACGGGCTCGAGGAGTTGCGGGTGGTCGTCGTGGCCGGTGACGCGTTCGGTCCGACGCTGGTCGATCGCTGGGCGGCGGGCCGGTCCTTCTTCAACGGTTACGGTCCGACGGAGGCGACCGTGCTCGCCACCGGCAGCGCCGAGCTGGTGCCGGGCGGGCCGGTGACCATCGGTTCCGCGTTCGCGGGCGTCGGGGCGATGGTGCTGGACTCACGGTTGCGTCCGGTTCCGGCCGGGGTGGCCGGTGAGCTGTATCTGTCGGGGCCCGCGCTGGCCCAGAGTTACCGGGGCAGGCCGGGGCTGACCGCTGAGCGGTTCGTCGCCGCACCGTTCGCCGGTGGTGCGGGGACCCGGATGTATCGGACCGGTGACCTGGTGCGGCGCACGGTCGACGGCGATTTCGAGTATCTGGGTCGTTCCGATTTCCAGGTGAAGATCCGTGGTTTCCGGGTGGAACTCGGCGAGATCGATGCCGCGCTCACCGCTCACCCGGCGGTCGAGTACGCGGTCACAGTGGGCACGAAAGCTGACTCCGGTGCGACGGTGCTGGTGTCGTATGTGCTGGCTTGCCAAGGCGTTTCGGTCGATGTCGAGGAGCTGACTCGTTTCGTCGCCACGTCCCTGCCCGGGCACATGGTGCCCACGGTCGTGATGACCCTCGATGAGATCCCGCTGACGCCCAACGGGAAACTCGACCGCAATGCGCTGCCCGCGCCGGTGTTCGGCACGGTCGGTTCCCGCGTTCCGGAAGGGCCGGTGGAGACCCGGATCGCGGAGTTGTTCGCCCAGATCCTCGGGGTGGAGCGGGTCGGTGCCGAGGATTCGTTCTTCGCTGCCGGTGGTGACAGCATTCTGTCGATCCAGTTGGTGTCGCGGGCGCGTGGCGCCGGGATCTCGTTCACTCCGCAGGAGGTGTTCGAGCATCGGACGGTGGCGGGGCTGGCGCGGGTGGCGGTGCTCGGCGCGGAGGCCGCCGCGCCACTGAGCGAACTGCCCGGTGGTGGTGTGGGCGCGATGCCGTTGACGCCGGTGCTGGCGGCTTGGCTGGCCGGTGGGCGGGTGTTCGACCGGTTCACCCAGCAGATGGTGCTGGGGTTGCCCGAGGGTATCGACCGGGCGGGGCTGGTGGCCACCCTCACCGCGGTGCTCGATCACCACGACATGCTGCGTTCGGGATTGCGACGGGTCGACGGGCAGTGGCAGCTGCAAGCTTTGCCGCCCGGTGCGATTCCGGTGAACGAGTTGGTCACCCGTGTTGATGTGCCTGCCGGTTGTGATGCCGAGAAGCTCGCCGACGTCGCCGAGGTGGCGATGGAGTCGGTGCTCGCCGCGTTGGATCCGCAGGCGTCCCGGATGATCGCCTTCGGGTGGCTGGTACGCCCGGACGGCCCCGACGGGTTGGTGGTGGCGGCCAACCACGCGGTGATCGACGGTGTTTCCTGGCGGATCCTGTTGTCGGACTTGGTGCTTGCCTGGGCGCAGTACAGCGCGGGGCAGCCGATCGCGCTGCCCGCGGTCGGGACTTCGTTCCGGCGGTGGGCGCACGGTCTGGCCGACTCGGCGAGCGGGCGCCGAGCCGAATTGGCCTACTGGCAGCAGCGGTTGACGGTGCCCGATCCACTGCTGGGTGTTCGACCGCTCGACCACACCGTCGACACCGCCGCGACGGTGCGCAGTGTCAGCGTGGAGGTGGCGGCCGATGTCACGCGGGCCGTGCTGACCGAGCTGCCCGCGAAGTACCGGGCCGGCGCCGAAGACGGTCTGCTCGCGGCGCTGGCGTTGGCGGTGCGCGCGTGGCGGGCGCGGCGCGGGGTGCACGCCTCGGCGACCCGGGTGCGTCTGGAGGGTCACGGTCGTGAGCAGTCAGCGGTCGAAGGCGCTGATCTGACTCGCACGGTGGGCTGGTTCACCAGTGTGTATCCCGTTGTCCTCGAGCTGGACGGGATCGATGCCGAGGCCGCGTGGCGAGGTGGGGCCGGCACGGCCGCGGTGGTCAAGGCGGTCAAGGAGCAGTTGCTGGCGGTGCCGGACAAGGGCATCGGTTTCGGCATGCTGCGGCATCTGGACCCGGAGTCGGCGTCGCTGCTCGAGGGTTCGCTGGGGCAGGTCGGTTTCAACTATCTGGGGCGGATTTCCGCCGGCGGGGTGGCCGACTCGACAGCCGATCACAGCTGGTTGCCCACTGCGGACTGGGGTGAGCCGCAGGCGAGGCAGGATCCGGCGCTGCCCGCTGCCGCGGTGGTCGACATCAACGCCCTGGCCACCGAAACCGAGGACGGCTTGCGGTTGAAGGCGTCGTTCTCCTTCGCTGCCGAGGTCATCGATGAGGCGTCGGTGCGTGACCTCGCCGACTGCTGGACCACGGCGTTGACGGTCCTCGCGCAACATCTGGACGATCCCGCGGCCGGTGGCCTGTCCCCCGCCGATGTCGGGCTGGTGCGTGTCACCCAGACCGAACTCGACGCCTGGCATCGCGAGCGGCCCGGTCTCAGTGATGTGGTGCCGTTGGCGCCGTTGCAGCTGGGGTTGTTGTTCCTCGCTCAGGTTTCGCCCGCCGACCCGTATCTGGTCCAGTTGGCGGTCGAGCTGACCGGCGCGGTGGACACCGACCGGTTGCGGCGGGCCGCGCAGGCGGTCCTCGACCGGCACGCGATCCTGCGTACGGCATTCGGTGCCACGGCGGCGGGCACACCGGTGGGGTTCGTCGCCGAGAGAGTGGCGGTGCCGTGGCGGATCGTCGATACCGATGACGGGGATGCCGCGGAGTTCTTGGCCGCCGAGGCGGGCATCGGGTTCGACCTGGCGAGCGCGCCGCTACTGCGTTTCACCGTGTACCGCCGGGCCGCGGGCGGACTGCATCTGGTGTTGACCGCGCACCATCTGCTCGTGGACGGCTGGTCGATGCCGTTGCTGATGCGGGAACTACTCGTCTGTTATGCCGCCGACGGCGCCGGTGCCGGGTTGCCACGGGTGCGGCCCTACCGCGATTACCTGGCCTGGCTCGCCGGCCAGGACCGGTCCGCGGCGCTGCAAACGTGGTGTGCGGCGCTGTCCGGGCCCGAACCGACCCTGCTCACCTCGGCGGTGACGGTCCCGCTCGAGCAGGTGGCGGGCCACGCGAGCTGCAGTGTCGAACTGTCGGTGGCCGAGGCCGAGGTACTCGCAGGGTCCGCGGCGGCCCACGATGTCACGGTGAACACGCTGTTCCAGGCGGCGTGGGGGCTGGTGCTGGCGAGCGCGGTCGGGCGCGGTGATGTGGTGTTCGGTGCGGTGGTGTCGGGGCGGCCACCGCAGTTGGACGGTGTCGACGGCATGGTCGGCCTGTTCGCCAACACCATCCCGGTACGGGTCCGCTACGACGAGTCCGAGTCGTTGCGGAAGCTGCTGGTGCGGTTGCAGTCCGAACAGATCGCGCTGCTCGATGGCCATCATCTGGGGCTGAACGAGATCCAGCGCGCCATCGGGTCGGGAGAACTGTTCGACACGCTCATGGCCTACGAGTCCTATCCCGTCGACACCGAGGGGATGCGGCGCGCGCACGGGTCGATCGACGGCCTCGAGATCGTCGACATCCAGGCGGCCAATGCGACCCATTACCCGGTGGCGGTCGGCGTCGAGGTGGGTGCGGGTATCCGGGTCGGTGTGCAGTACCGGACCGAGGTGATCGATGCGGGCATCGCGCAGGCGCTGGCTCAGCGATTGCGGACTGTTCTCGATGCTTTCGTGCGCACCCCGGATCACACCCCCGCCCAGGTTCTCGAGAATTCGGCCGATGATTCGATCGCCCGCTCCACGTTCTGGCGGGCTGTGCTCGCGGAACTTCCCCCACGGTTGGACCTGCCCGCCGACCGCCCCCGCCCCGCGCATCCCGTCATGGCAGACGAGCGCGTAGGTTTCACGATCCCCGCCGACCTGTTTCAGCGGATGCGGAGTGTCGCCCGCAGTCACGACGCCACGGTCTTCAGCGTCGTGCACACAGCGTTCGCGACGTTGCTCGCCCGGTTGTCGGGTACCGAAGACATCGCGATCACGACCCCCTGCCCGCAGTCTCGGCGCGCCCAGCTGGTGCTCCGGTTGCCGGTCTCCGCCGCCACCCCGGCCGAGGAGCTGCTGGCCGTCGCGACCGAGACCGCTCGTCAGGCGTTCGCCCGTAAGGGCCTGTCCCCCGCTGAGTTCAGTGCACTGTGCGTTCCGGCTGACTCCTTCGCCAGCCACGATGTCGAACAATCGCGGACGAGCGCACGAGAAACCTTCGCCCGAATCATGCTCGCCGCCGAGGCGGTTGCGGCTGACACGACCGAGTGCGATCTCGTCTTGGCGGTGCCTGCGCTGTCGGTCGACGGCCGAGCACTCGGCAGTGCTTCCGAATCCCGAGAGCGTTCGGGTGATGCTGCCGCTGCCACCGAGCACCCGGTGGGTGACATCACCGCCGAGTTCTGTTTCGCCGGTGCCCTGTTCGACCGGCACACGGTGGCAACCTTCGCTGAGCGCCTCGTTCGCCTGCTGACGGCGATGGTCGGACATCCGGCCACCCCGGTCGGCGACCTCGTCATCCTCGCCCCAGCGGAGCAGGCCGCACTGACCGCCAGGGTGAGCGCTCCGGTGACTCGCGCCGCCCTGCTCCCCGAGCTGGTCTCGCACGGAGCCGCGCTGGGAGCCGACCGGATCGCGGTGCGTTACCGAGGTCGTTCCATCAGCTACGGGGAGCTGACCGAACGGACCTCCCGTTTGGCGCGTGAGCTGGTCGCGCGTGGTGTCGGACCCGAAGTTCCTGTCGCGGTGGCGTTCGCGCGGTCGTTCGACATGGTCGTCGCCGCACTGGCGGTAGCGGCAGCGGGCGGGGTGTACGTGCCGATGGACCCGGCCAACCCCACCCGGCGCCTTCAGCACCTGATCACCGATTCCGGTGCGACACTGGGGCTCACCGCCGCCACACACCGTGACGACCTGCCCGGCGAGCTGACCTGGCTGGCCCTCGACGATCCCGGTTTCGAACGTGCCTGCGCCGCGCAGTCCCCCACCCCGCTCACCGACGCGGACCGCAGCACTGCCCTACGCGCGGACCATCCCGCCTACATCATCTACACCTCCGGCTCCACCGGCCTACCCAAGGGCGTCACAGTGACGCATTCCGGCCTGGGCGCATTGACCGGGGAGGCGGTGCAGCGTTACCGCCTCCAGCCGCACCACCGGTTCCTGCACATCTGCGCACCGTGGTTCGACCCTTCGGTGCTCGAGTGGCTGTGCGCGTTGTCCACCGGCGCCACCCTGGTCATCGTCGAGCGTGACATCGTCGGCGGCGTCGAACTCGCCGACCTGCTGGCCGTGGAGGCCGTGACGCACGCGATCATCACCCCCGCCGTCCTCGGCACCCTGGATCCGGCGGGCCTGGACCACCTGGAAGTGCTGTCGGTCGGTGGTGACGTGACCACTCCGGAGTTGTTGGCGAAATGGCAGCCGGGCCGGCGTTATCTCAACGGTTACGGCCCCACCGAGACCACCATCATCTCCTGCTACGCCGAACTCGCCGCCGGGCGAGCGGTGTCGATCGGTGTACCGGTGTGGGGGACGCACGCGATGATCCTGGATGCCCGGTTGCGGCCGGTCCCGGCGGGTGTCACCGGTGAGCTCTACCTGGCCGGGCCCGCACTGGCCAGGGGTTACCGCAATCAGCCGGTGACGACCGCGACCCGGTTCGTCGCCGACCCGTGGGGCGCGCCGGGCGCTCGCCTCTACCGCACCGGTGACCTCGTGCGCCGGCGACCCGGCGGGGACCTGGACTATCGGGGCCGCGTCGACACCCAGCTGAAGGTGCGTGGGTTCCGGATCGAACCGGGTGAAGTCGATGCCGTTCTCGCCGGTCACGACGAGGTCGGCGGTGCGGTGACGATCGGCCGGAAGGCGCCGTCGGGGTCGACGGTGCTGGTGTCGTATGTGGTCGCGGTACCGGGGCGCACTCCCGATCCGGTCGCGCTGACCGAGTTCGCCGCGGTGCGGTTGCCGTCGCACGCGGTGCCCTCGGCGATCGTGGTCCTCGACGCGCTGCCGTTGACGTCCAACGGCAAGCTCGACCGCACCGCACTGCCGGAACCCGTCGTCGCCGCTGAGCCGACCAGGGAACCGCTGGGTGCGCTGGAAACCCGATTGGCGCAGTTGTTCGCCCGCGTGCTGGGTGTGGCGTCGGTCGGGGTGCACGACTCGTTCTTCGCGATCGGCGGCGACAGCATCGCCTCGATCCAGTTGGTGTCGCTCGCGCGGGCCATGGGCATCGTCTTCACGACCCGTGATGTTTTCGAGCAGCGCACCGTCGCGCGACTGGCCGGGGTCGCCGTCCTCGACGATCAGTCGGCGCCGGTTCTGGCGGAGCTGCCCGGTGGCGGGGTCGGCGAGGTCGAGCTGACCCCGGTGCTGGCCGAGGCGCTGGCCCACGGTGTGAGCGACCGTTTCGCCCAGACGATGGTCCTGGCCTTGCCCGAGGGCATCGATCGAGCGGGCCTGGTGGCCACCTTGGCCGCGGTGCTGCGCACCCACGACGTGCTGCGGTCACGTCTGCGCCGCGACGGTGAGCGGTGGCGGTTCGAGGTGCTGGCGCCAGACGCCGTCGACGTGGACTTGCTGCTCTCGGAACTCCACGATCCCCCGGGTGGCGGGGAAGCCGTTGCCGCGCAGAGTGTCCCGTCGCGGATCGGCGCAGACGCCATGAATTCGGCGCTGTCGGTCCTGGATCCGGTGAACGCGCGCATGATCGCGTTCACCTGGGTGCGCAGGCACGGTGCCCGTGACGTGCTCGCCGTCGCCGCACACCACTACGCCATCGACGGGGTGTCCTGGCGGATCCTGCTGCCCGACCTGGTCCTGGCGTGGGCGCAGCACAGCTCGGGCCGGCAGATCACCCTGCCTGCGGTCGGCACGTCGTTGCGGCGCTGGGCCCACGGGCTGGCCGGCACCGACCGCACCGCCGAACTCGCCTACTGGCAGCGAACCCTCGCCGCCCCCGACCCGCTGCTCGGTGACCGCGCGCTCGATTGCACCCTCGACACCGAATCGACGATGCGGTCGATCACGGTGCGCCTGCCCGCCGACATCACCGACACGCTGCTCACCACCCTGCCTGCCCGGTACCGGGCAGGCGCGGATCACGTACTGCTCGCCGCGCTCGCGCTGGCCGTGCGCGACTGGCGGGCCCGGCGCGGTGTCGACACGGCCACGCTGCGGTTGCGCCTGGAAGGCCACGGCCGCCAGGAAGACGCCGTGCCCGGCGCCGACCTGACGCGCACCGTCGGCTGGTTCACCACCGTCTACCCCGTGGTCCTGGACCTGACCGGGATCACCGGCGGCGACGACGAAGCGCTCGCGACGACGATGCGCACCATCAAGGAACAGCTGCTGGCGGTACCCGACCACGGCATCGGTTTCGGTCTGCTGCGGCAGCTGAACCCGGCGGCCCGCGAGGACCTGTCCGGCAGCATCGGCCAGATCGGCTTCAACTACCTGGGCCGGGCGACGACCGGCGCCGAACCCACCGGTGACACCGCCTGGCTGCCCACCGCCGAGCTCGGTGACATCGAGATCGACTACGACCCGAACCTGCCGGCCAACGCCGTGCTCGACATCAACACGATCGCCGTCACCACCGATTCGGGTCCGCGACTGCAGGCGGACTTCCGCTACGCCACCGGCATCCTGGACGAGGCGGCGGTGCGGGAACTGGCCCAGGACTGGACCGGTCGGCTCACGGCACTCGCCGAACACATCCGGTGCCCGGACGCGGGCGGGCTCACCCCGTCGGATGTGGCGCTGGTACGGGTCAGCCAGTCCGACCTGGACTGTTGGCGCCGCACCCACCCCGGGCTCTCGGACGTGCTGCCCCTGTCGCCGCTGCAACATTCGCTGCTGGCGCTGGGCGACATGCTCGACGAATCGGTCCACGCCTATGTCATCCAGCTCATGGTCGCGTTGACCGGGGAACTCGACACCGAACGGTTGCGGGGCGCCGCGGCCACCGTCCTGGCACGCCACGCCAACCTGCGTTCGGCCTTCGTGACCGCCGCCGACGGCACACCGGTGCAGCTCGTGGCCGACGCCGTCGAAGCACCGCTGCGGGTGGTGCCCACCACCGAGGCGGCGCTGCCCGGGCTGCTCGCCGCCGATCAGCGGGCCGGGTTCGATCCGGCCGTGGCTCCGCTGCTGCGCTTCACCGTCTACAGCACCGGTTCCGGGCAGAACCGGCTGGTGCTCACCGGGCATCACATCCTTCTCGACGGCTGGTCCATGCCGTTGTTGATGAAGGAACTGCTCGTTCTCTACGCCACCTACGGTGACACCACCCACTTGCCCGCGGTGCGCCCCTACCGCGACTACCTTGCCTGGCTCACCCGCCAGGACCGTGCCGCCGCCGAACAGGCCTGGTCGCAGCTGCTGGGCGGGATCTCCCCGACGCTGCTCGCCCCCGAGCTGACCTGGCCACCGGCCACCGGCACCGGTTTCGGGCTGTGCGAGTTCACCCTCGACGCCGAGGACACCGCCGCGCTGACCGCGTTCGCCACCGCCGCCGAAGTCACCGCGAACACCGTGTTCCAGGCGGCGTGGGGGCTGGTCGTGGCCGCCACCACCGGGCGCGCCGACATCGTGTTCGGTGCCACCGTGTCGGGGCGGCCCCCACAGCTCGACGGTGTCGGCGACATGATCGGCTTGTTCGTCGACGCCGTACCCGTGCGCGTGCGCGTCGCCGGCACCGCCACCGACCTGGTGCGTGCGGTGCAGACCGAACAGGCTGCGTTGCTCGACCACCACCACCTCGGTCTCGGCGCGATTCAACGAGTCGCCGACCGGGGCGAATTGTTCGACACCATGCTGGCTTTCGAGTCCTACCCCGTCGACGTCGACGGCCTGCAGCAGGCCGGTGGGGCGCTCGAGAATCTGCGTATCGACGACCTACAGGGCGCCGACCACACCCACTACCCGCTCACCGTGCTGGTCTTCCTCGGTGCCCGTACCCAGGTGCAGGTGAAGTACCGGTGTGACCTGGTGTCGGATGCGGTGGCTCAGGCGGTGACCGACCGGCTGCGCACCGCCCTGGCCGAGGTACTGGACCCGTGCGCGCCCGCGTCACGCATCGTCGACACCCTCGGCTGCGCCCCCACTGATCCGATCACGCGCTCACGTTTCTGGCGGCACGCGCTCGCCGACCTGCCGGGTCGTCTCCCGCTGGTCTCCGAGGTCGCGCTCGGGCGCGTCAGAACTGTCAACGGCCACATCGATACCGTGTCCACCGGCATCGCCGAACAGCCGGGCGGTATCGGCGTCCAGGGGGCGCCGCTGCCCGGTGCCGGGACCGGCCCGCATCACGGTGAAACGCACCTGTTCGAACCCCTGCACTTCTCGGTCCCGGCGCCAGTGCACGGCGACCTGCGCCGACTCGCCGAATCGACCGGCGTCAGCTGGTCGAGCCTGCTGCGGGCCGCTGTTTCGATCCTGCTCGCGCGACTCACCGCCACTGCCGACATCGTGATCCGGTCCGTCGACGCGGACCTGGTGCTGCGCACCGGCATCGATCTCGCCGAACCGCTGCCCGACCTGCTACGCCGAGCACACCACAGCGAAACCCGGGCCCGGGCACACGCCGGAATCCCGGTCACCGAACTCGCCGCTCTCCTCGGGGTCGAGGCCCGCTCCCTGGGACAGGTCTGTCTCGAAATCCGGTCACACGACGGGATGACCGGTGCACCGGCACCGCTACCCGACAGCGGCAAGACCGGGTTCGGCAGTGATGGTTCGACGGGATCCGGCGGCGAACTCGCCCTGGTGGTGACCGAATCCGGGGCGGGCATGTCGATCGAGATGTCCGGGGCCGCAGCACTGCTCGATGACCGGTCGGCCGTCGAGTTCGGCCGGCGCCTGGTCCAGCTGCTCTCCGCGATCGCCCGGCACCCGCACACCGCCGTGGGTGACCTGCCGTGGTGGGAACCGGGTGAGTACACCCGACTCACCCGCATCGGCCTCGAGCAACCGCACCCCTCGACGGTCACCCTCGCCCAGCTCCTGGTGCGGGGCACCGGGTTCGGGCAACACCGAATCGCTGTGCGCGACAACGGGAAGACCTACACCTACGGCACGCTCGACGCCGACTCCTCACGGTTGGCGCGCGTGCTGATCGCCGAGGGTGTCGGGCCGGAGACCGTGGTCGCCTCGGCGGTGGCCCGGTCCTACGAATCGGTGCTGTCCCTGTGGGCGGTGGCCAAGGCGGGTGGGGTGTATCTGCCGGTGGACCCGAACTACCCCGAAGACCGGGTTCGGCACATGCTGGCCGACTCCGGTGCACAGGTCGGCATCACCGATCACACCAGGAATCTTCCCGGGTCCGTGCGCTGGTTGGCGCTCGACGACCCCGCTGTGCGTGCCCGTGTCGCCGGGTGCGCGGCGACACCGGTGCGAGACCGGCACCGGCGTGCCCCGCTGCGCCGCGACAACACCGCCTACACCATCTACACCTCGGGCTCCACCGGCACACCCAAAGGTGTTTCGGTCACCCACACCGGGCTCGCCGCGTTGCTCGTCCACTCCGCCGCCCTGTTGGGGTTGCGCCACGACCACCGCATGCTGCACGTGTGTTCGCCCAGCTTCGACCAGTCGATCGAGGAGATCGGTACCGCCTTCTTCTGCGGTGCGACCCTGGTCGTCGCGGCGCCCGACACCGTCGGCGGCACCGAGCTGGCTGAATTCCTGCGCGCCGAGCGGGTGACGCACACGATCATCACCCCCGCCTTGCTGAGCACCCTGGACCCCGCCGACCTGCCGGAGCTGCGCTGCGTTTCCGCCGGCGGTGAGGCCACCACACCGGAGCTGCTCGACGCCTGGGCGCCCGGTCGCCGGTTCCTCAACGGGTACGGCCCCACCGAAGCGACGATCGGTGCCACCTACGCGCCCCTCGAGGCGGGCGACCACGTCACCATCGGCCGCCCGGTGCCCGGAGTGCGGGCCGTGGTCCTCGACGTCCGGCTGCACCCGGTTCCGGTGGGGGCCACCGGTGAGCTGTATCTGGCCGGTCCGGCGCTGGCACGCGGGTACCAGGGACGCGGTGCCACCACCGCCGGCCGTTTCGTCGCCTGCCCGTGGGGCGCGCCCGGTGAACGCATGTACCGCACCGGCGACCTGGTCCGGTGGGCGCGTTCGGACACGCCCGCTCTCGAATATGTGGGTCGCAGCGACTTCCAGATCAAGATCCGCGGTTTCCGGATCGAACCCGGGGAGATCGACGCCGTGCTGATGCGGCACCCCCAGGTGGGTTTCGCGCTCACCATGGGTGCCGAGAAGCCGGGCGGGGAGACCGTGCTGGTGTCGTATGTGACCGGCCGCGACATCGACCCCGGTGCGCTCACCCGCTGGTCGGCGGCGATGTTGCCCGCACACATGGTGCCCGCCTCGGTGGTCGTGCTGGACCGGGTGCCGTTGTCGGCCACGGGCAAGCTCGACCGGAAAGCGCTGCCCGCACCGCAATTCGTGTCCCGCCCCTACCGCAGGCCCGCGGCCGGGCTGGAGGAAACGGTCGCCGACATCTTCGCCGAGGTCCTCGGCGCCGAACGGGTCGGTGCCGAGGACAACTTCTTCGACCTGGGCGGGAACTCGTTGCTCGCCACCCGCGTGACCGCCCGGTTGAGCACCGCCGTCGATCTGCGGGTGCCGGTGCGGGTGCTGTTCGCCGCACCCACGGTCGCCGACTGTGCGCGTGCGGTCCTCGGGTTGACGCGCGCCTCCGGTCGTCCCGCCCTGCGGGCCCAGCCACGACCCGACCGTGTCCCGCTCTCACCGGCCCAGCAGCGCATGTGGTTCCTCAACCGGTTCGACACCGCCACCGCCGCCTACAACATCCCGGTCGTGCTGCGGCTGACCGGTGCGCTCGACCCCACGGCCGTGCGGGCCGCGTTCGCCGATCTGATCGCCCGCCACGAGATCCTGCGCACGGTGTATCCGGTCGTCGACGGGGCGCCGGCACAGGTTGTGCTGCCACCGGAGCACCCGGACGTGCCCCGGTTGACGCTCGCCACCGTCCCCGGACGCGAAGACCAGGACGGTCGGATCGAAGTCGTCGGCGCCCCGGTGGCACCCGCCGGTGGCGGGGACGGCAACGCTGCGCACCCCGATGAGGTGGAAACCGCAGTCGCACAACTTGTTTCGAGCGCCTTCGACGTCACTGCCGAGGTGCCGTTGCGCGCCACACTGTTCACACTCGGCCCCGGGGACTACGTACTCGGTATGGCGGTGCACCACATCGCCGGCGACGGCTTCTCCGGCGGCCCCCTCACCCGCGACCTCGTCACCGCCTACAGCGCCCGCACCCGCGGCCGAGCCCCCACCTGGGCGCCACTACCTGTGCAGTACGCCGACTACGCGATCTGGCAGCAAAACCTGCTCGGCGACGAAACCGACCCCACCTCGCCGGCCTCCACCCAGATCGCCTACTGGCAGCGGGAACTGGCCGAGCTGCCCGACCAGCTCGACCTGCCCCGTGACCGCCCGCGCCCGGCGATCCAGTCCTACTGCGGCGGCCGGGTGCCGTTCGTCCTCGACACCGCCGCCCACGTCGCGCTCGCCGAACTCGCACGCGCCCACGGTGCGACGCTGTTCATGACGGTGCACACCGCACTGGCCGTGGTCCTGGCGGGGCTGTCCGGGACCACCGACATCGCCATCGGCACGCCGGTGGCCGGTCGCGGCGACGCGGTCCTCGACGAGCTGATCGGCATGTTCGTCAACACGCTGGTCTTTCGCACCCGGGTCGACCACGACGCGAGCTTCACCGAGCTGCTCACCCGCCAGCGCGACACCGACCTACAGGCGTTCGCGCACGCCGATATCCCGTTCGAACGTCTGGTGGAAGTGCTCAACCCGGCCCGCTCCACCGCCCGCCACCCGCTGTTCCAGGTCGGGCTGTCGTTCCAGAACCTCACCGAAATGCGCATGGACCTGCCCGGTGTCAGCGTCACCTCGATCGAGCTGGACCGCGCACTGTCCCAATTCGACCTGCACCTGATCGTGGCCGACCGCTACACCACCGACGGTGCCCCCGCGGGCATCAGCGGTTACTGCACCTACGCCACCGACCTGTTCGACCCGGCCACCGTGCAAGGGTTCCTCGACCGGCTCATCCGCCTGCTCACCACGGTCCTCACCGACCCTGGCGCCCCGCTGCACACCATCGACCTGATCGCCCCGGACGAACGGGTGCGCATCCTCGAGACCTGGAATCACTCAGGCACGCAAGGTTCTGCGAACACCGCGGCCTGCTCGGGTTCGGGTGGGCGCGACCCCGGGGGCACCCTCGCCACCCTGCGAGACGCCACCGTGCGCCGGGTACCGGAGGCGGTAGCGCTCGTCGCCGACGGTGAGCGCTGGACCTTCGCCGAGGTGGACGCGCGGGTGAACCGGCTCGCCCGCCACCTCATCGGGGCCGGCGTCGGACCCGAGACCAGGGTGGTGCTGGCCATGCGCCGCTCGGTCGAGTTGGTGATCGCGATGTACGCGGTCACCGCGGCAGGTGGTGCGTACGTGCCGATCGACCCCGACCAGCCCACCGCCCGCACCCGCCACATTCTCGACACCGCCGCACCGCTGCTCCTCCTCACCGCGGGCGACGCGGTGCCCGCCGAGGCCGGGAGCGGCGCCTGCGCGATTCCCGTCATCCGGGTCGACCGACTCGACCTCACCGCCTACAGTCACGCCCCGGTCACCGACGCCGACCGTCTCGCGCCGCTGCGCCCGGCCGACACCGCCTACGTGATCTTCACGTCGGGCTCGACGGGGCGCCCGAAGGGTGTGGCGGTGTCGCACGCCGCGATCGTCAACCAGTTACGTTGGAAGAGCAGCGCATTCGGTCTCGATACCACCGACGCCGTGCTGGTGAAGACCGCGGCCACCTTCGATCTGTCGGTGTGGGAGTTCTGGACGCCCGCCGTCTGCGGTGCGCGCCTGGTGCTGGCCGCCCCGGACGGTCACCGCGACCCGGCTCATCTGGCCGAGTTGCTGCGCCGGGAGGAGGTCACCACACTGCACGCGGTGCCCTCGATGCTCGAGGCCCTGCTCACCGAGCGACTGCCGCGTACGCTCCGACGCGTGCTCGCCATCGGTGAGACCCTGCCGGTCACGTTGGCTCGCCGCTTCGAGACGGTCGCACCGGACACCGAGCTCTACAACCTGTACGGCCCGACCGAGGCGGCTGTCTCGATCACCAGCCACCGCGTGGATTCCGGCGACACCGCCACGATCCCGATCGGCAAGCCCGTCCACAACAGTCGGGTCTATGTCCTCGACGCTCGCCTGCGCCCGGTTCCGGCGGGTGTGCCGGGTGAGTTGTACCTGGCGGGAACACAATTGGCGACCGGTTATCTCGCGCGCCCGGATCTCACCGCCGAACGTTTCGTGGCCGACCCCTTCACCCCGGGTTCGCGCCTGTACCGCACCGGCGATCTCGCTGCCTGGACCGTCGACGGCGAACTCGAGTACCGCGGCCGCACCGACTTCCAGCTGAAGATCCGCGGCTTCCGCATCGAAACACAGGAGATCGACGCGGTCCTGACCGACCACCCCGATGTCGGTTCCGCGGTCACCCTCGGCCGGGAGAACCAAGCCGGTGCCACCGTGCTGGTGTCGTATGCGGTCGCCGCGCCGGGTCATCGGATCACGGTGGGTGCCCTGCGGGCGTGGGCGGTCCAGCAGTTGCCCTCGCATCTGGTGCCCACCTCGATCATGGTCCTCGACCAGCTTCCGCTGACCCCGCACGGCAAGCTCGACCGGACCGCACTCCCGGCACCGGAGGTCACCGCCGGCACCTTCCGGGCGCCGGTCACCGCCGGCGAGCGGGCGGTCTGCGACATCTTCGCCGAGGTCCTGCACCGGGACCGGATCGGGATGGACGACCACTTCTTCGAGCTCGGCGGCACCTCGCTGCTCGCCACCCGCTTGGCCACCCGGCTCAGCGACGCGGTCGCCGCGACAGTCCCGGTCACCTGGATCTTCACCAGCCCCACACCGTCGGGGATCGTCGCGGCACTGGGCGCGGCGGGCTCCGACTCGGCCGACAGCGCCTTCGACATCGTCTTGCCGCTGCGTACCACCGGCACCGGTGAACCCCTGTTCTGTATCCACCCCATCAGCGGTATCGCCTGGTCGTTCAGCGGTCTGGCCGCCCACCTCGACCGCCCCCTCTACGGCTTGCAGTCCCCGGCACTGAGTTCGTCCGCACCGCTACCGGATTCGATCGAGGCATGGGCTTCGCTCTACCTCGAGCACATTCGCGCGGTCCAACCCGAGGGCCCGTACCACCTGCTCGGCTGGTCGCTGGGCGGGGTGATCGCGCACGCCATGGCGGTGCAACTACAGGAAGACGGCGAACAGGTCGCGCTGCTCGGCATGCTCGACAGCACCCTCACCGTCGCCTCCCCCGCGGCGGCAGGCACGGTCACCGCCGCAGACCTGCTCGGCGGATTCGCCACCGACCAGGCCGGCGAGTCGCCCCTCGACGGGCCGCAACTCGCCCGCACACTGGCCGCGCACACCGCCCCCGGAATCACGTTGGACGACACCCGAATCGACCGGATCATCGATGCGGTGATCACCTCGGCCACTCTCGACGCCGAATACCGCCCCCGGCCCTTCGACGGCACCGTCACCTACTTCACCGCCACCCACGACGACCCGACCGGTGCCACCGGCGCGTCCTCGTGGGCCGGTGCGGTGACCGGACCGGTGCACAACCATCCCGTCGCCGCGACGCACTGGCGGATGACCGACGAACACGCCCTCGCCGCCATCGCCGCGGTGCTGCGATGAGGAGCCGATCAGATCTGATGCACCCACGCCACGAAGAACACGACACCCACCGCCGCCAGCACCACCGCACAGGGCACCGGCCACCAGGACCGGGCCCGGCCCAGCACCGACCGGGTCAGCCGCAACTGCAACCGGCCCAGTACGGCGATCACCGCGAGCAGCGCCGGGGCGATGAGCACACCGAGCACCGCGTGCACCAGCCACGCACCGGCCAGAGTCGGGCCGCCCCACGAATCGGCGTACCCGTCGGCAGCCACCAGCGGGTAGGCCAGGCCGCGTACCAGCACCAGTACGGCCAGCATCGCCAGGAACCAGCCCAGCAGGCCGACACCGGCGGAGATCATCGCGTGTAGCAGGCACCGCGTGAGCGAAACGTTCTGTGCGCCGACGGGTACCCGCAGCAACCGGCGCGCGGTCCGCAACCGGGTACGGACCCGTGTGAACGCCAGTGGCAGGGCCGCCAGTTCGAACGCCGCCGATCGCAGTGCCCGCTCGGTCACCGCAGTGATCCGGTCGCGGCGAGCTCGTCGAACAGCAACTGGTCCACCGGCGGCACCAGCTCCCGGTCGCCCAGATCGAACCAGGCCAGTGCTTCGATTTCGCTGCTCGCGGTGAGCACACCCGTGTAATCGGCGGTGTAGCAGGCCATGCGCACCACCGTGTGTTCGTCGGTGGGGATGCCCGCCTCATAGGTGCCCACGTGCACCGCCGTGTCCGGGTCGAGCCGCACGCTGAGTTCCTCGGCCACTTCACGCACCAGCGTCTGCAGATCGGTTTCGGCGCCTTCGCGCTTACCGCCCGGAATGTAGAAGACATCCTTGCCGCGTGGCCGCGCGCACAGGATGCGTCCGTTGTCGATCAGTACCCACGCCACCGTGTCGATCAGCTGCCGAATCGGAGAGTCCACGGCCCGCAGCCTAGCGCGGTCTACGGTGCCCGGGTCCGCGTGCGCGGTCAATGGCCGGGCAGCACGCAGGCCGTGTCCAGGCCCAGGACGCGATTCAGGCGGCCGAAAGCCAGCCAGGAGCCGATGCTCATGCTGAGTTCGACCACCTCGGCCTGGGTGTAGCCGGCCAGCATCCGGTTCCAGAACTCGTCGTCGAGGCCGTGGTGGTCCAAGGCGTAGCGTTCGGCGTACTCGGCGGCGAGCCTGGTTCGCGTGTCGAACAGCTCGGTGTCACGCCAGTGGGTGACGGCGTCGGCGAATTCGGGCTCGACCTTCGCACCGTCGCGTTCGGTGCGCCAGTCCTGACAGAACAGGCACCCGTTGATCTGGGCGATCCTCAGCCGGGCCGCTTCGAACTCGCGCAGACCGAGGGTGGAGTGTTCGTACACCGACAGCGAGAACGCGGCGGCCGCGACTCCGATACCGGGCACCATCTCGCCCCACACATAGCCGATGGGGTCCTTGCCCGCGGGGACATCGATGATCATGGGTGCACCTTTCCGAGTTTGCCGACCGCGGCTCGCAGCGGCACATCGAGCGCGTCGTAGAGTCCGGGTTCGGCCTCGGCCAACCAGTCGATCGCGTTGACCAATCTGCCCACCGCGGTGGCGTTTCCGCCCGCGGCCCGGTTACCGTGCACGTCGGTCGCGGCGACGGTGATCTCGATGCGCGGGTCGCCCTCGATGATCACCCGGTGCGCGCCGTCACCGTCGGGTGGCATCGGCCAATCGGTTGCGCAGCTCGGATGGATGCGGGTGACATGCTCGATGACGATGCGCGCTTCGCCCTCGACGATGCCCTGGACCTCGAACCGCACCGCACCCTGACCGCCCGCGACGAACTCCCCCATCCGTTCGGTGTGCACCGTGGCCTCCAGTGCCCGCCGGTCCAGGGTTTCGCGGATCTCGTCGAGTTCGACGCCGAGGGCCCTGGCCATCAACCGGATCTGGCCGCCCCACACCATCGTCGGCACCGACGGCGCCAGCATCGGCGGCGAATAATCCATCGGCTGGCCCATGCCCACCAGGTAGCGCACCGAGTCGGGTTGGTCGTAGGCGGAGTAGTCGAAGATCTCCTGGCAGCGCACCACGTCGACGGTGCCGCCGAGTCCGCTGATCAGCAGCGGCAGCACATCGTTGCCCCAGCCGGGGTCGACTCCGGACACGAACAGCGAACCGCCACCGTCGGCGATCGCCGCCAGCACCGGGTCGCGCACCTCGGCCGCAGCATTGCGCGGATCATAGAGCGCGTACAGCGCGGGCGTGACGACCACGGCCCCGGCCCGGATCGCCCGCACGATATCGGCGAGCGCGTCGTCGGGGCGGATGTCACCTGATGCCGCGTACACCACCGCGCGCGGTCCGGCGGCCAGGGCCGCGTCGATGTCATCGGTGGCGGTCACACCGAGGTCGGTGTCGAGTCCGGCGAGCGTGCCGGCGTCGCGGCCGACCTTGGCGGGATCGTGCACCAGGACCGCGCACAGTTCCAGCGCCGGATGGGCGGCCACACAACGAATTGCGGCGCGGCCGACATTTCCGGTGCCCCAGACGAGCGTGGGGATCATCCAGCCACCGTAGCAAGCGCTTGGTTCGATGGTGGGCGTTCCGGGAAACAGTCTCCCGTCAGCCGAGGCCCACCGTGAGCCCATCCGCCCCGATCGCAGTCGCCAACCGGTCGACCGCCGCGCTCAACTCCCGCTTCGGTAATCGCCCCTCGAACAGCGACACCACCACCTGCTCGCCGTCGAGCTCCCAGGTCCCCGCGATACGGCCCTCGACCAGTACCAGCGGTGAGATCCACCCCGCCGTCCTGCTCACCTTCGCTCGATGCGCGGCCGGTAGCAGCGTCGTATCGGCGGTACCCGGTCCGAGAACGTACTGGTCGAACGGACCGAGCAGATGGATCGCGCCATCGGGACCGGCCGCGGTGAGATCGTCGACGAATTCGGTGAGCAGCCACCCCGTCCGGCCCTGCACCTGCACTTCGGTCAGCTCGTCGCCCATCGCCGCGAACCACCCACGGACAACGGTCTTGCGCAGGCTGTTGCGACTGAGCCAGGCGTCGAAGGCTTCCGGTGTCGCCGGGCCGTAGGCCCCGAGATAGGCGCGGATCAACGTGGACGCCGCCGCTTCCGGCTCGGGTACCCCGGCCCAGCCGGGCACCAGATTCGCTGGGGCGGTGAAAGTGACCTTGGTACCACGCGCGGGCCCATGACACAGCGCGCCCTGCCAGGCCAGCGGTTTGAGCACCGCACCCCACCCGGACCGCAACTGCTCACCCAGATGGGCGAAACCGGGTTCGGCGAGCACCGCGTCGACGAGCTCCTCGCGGGTCAGCACCCGATCGGCGAGCACACCGGAGACCACCTCCACCAGGGCCGCCACCTGCTCGGGGGTCGCACCGAACGTCTTCTGCCACGACGGTTTCTCCCAGGTGCGAGCCGACCCGATCAGCGACAGCGCCGCCGCGGCCTGCTCGGGCGCCATCGCGTGCAGGGTGCCGCGCATCGCCCACGTCTTCACCAGCGTGCCCGCGGCCAGCGCTTCGGCGACCGCGTTCGGGCGCGGTGGGGCACTGCGCACCGCGACCGCTGTTTCCGCCGCCGAGGCCACCTGCGCCTGCACCCCGCCCAGTCGTGCGGCGACGTCCTCGGCGGGCCTCTCGGTCGGCTCGGTGACGAACTGGCGACCCAACCGCCATGCGAAAACCTGCTCCCACCCGACACTCAGCATGCTCGCCGCCCCCTGTCATCGACCCGTTGGACGAGCTCATCAGATCAGATCCCTCCGACAAGTACGGCTGGGCGCGTGGTTGCCGTCGATCGCACGCCGTGACGGAGGACACCGCACCTGCGTGTCACGCTGGTCCACTGAGCGGTGTCTCCAAGAGTGTCCAGCAACGCAGTGGAACGAAAGGGCTATCCCATGAAGGTCATCCTCGTGTGCGAGTCGGTGTCGCACGGCAACACCCAGCGGGTCGCCGAGGCCATGAGCGAAGTGCTCGGGGGCCGGGTCGTCGCCCCCGGCGCCATCGATGCGGCCGAGCTCGCCGACTGTGATCTCGTCGGCTTCGGTTCGGGCATCTTCACCATGGATTTCCACCCGGAACTGCGCCGATTCATCGCCTCGCTGCCGCCACGACAGCGGGGCAGGGCATTCGTGTTCCGCACCAGCGGATTCGCCGAGCCACCGTTTCGCCGCTATGTCAGCACCCTGACCCGCGACCTCGAAGACAAGGGCTTCGAGGTGGTCGGCGGCTTCGGCTGCCGCGGTTATGACACCTGGCTGCCGCTTCGCCTCGTCGGTGGCATCCGCAAGGGCCACCCCGACGCCACCGACCTCACCGCGGCCCGCGAGTTCGCCGAAACCCTGCGTACCCAGCTCACGACGTAACCGTTCTCGTCGGACATCGATGCGAACATATGTTCGTGTCCGATTCCGCCGCCGTGCGCCGCCCGCGCATCCAGTCCCGCGCCGAGGCGACGATCCTGCACGCCGACCTCGACTCGTTCTACGCCTCGGTCGAACAACGCGATCAGCGGTGGTTGCGGGGCAAACCGGTGCTGGTGGGTGGCGGGGTGGTGCTGGCGGCCAGTTACGAGGCCAAAGCGTTCGGTGTGCGCACGCCGATGAACGTGGGTCAGGCGCTGCGGTTGTGCCCGCACGCGGTGGTCGTGCCACCGCGGATGTCGGCCTACGCGGCGGCGAGCGAGGCGGTGTTCGCGGTGTTTCACGACACCACCCCGCTGGTGGAGGGCATCTCCATCGACGAAGCGTTCCTGGACGTGGGTGGGTTGCGGCGGATCAGCGGCGAACCCGTCGAGATCGCCCACCGGTTGCGCGCCGAGATCGCCACGAAGGTCGGGCTGCCCATCTCGGTCGGCATCGCGGGAACCAAGTTCCTGGCCAAGGTGGCATCGGCGGACGCCAAACCCGACGGGTTGCGCCTGGTCGAACCCGGCCGCGAACTCGACTTCCTGCACCCGCTTCCGGTGCAACGGTTGTGGGGCGTCGGCAAGGTCACCGCCGCCGCCCTGCACGCCAACGGCATCACCCGCATCGGTCAGCTCGCCGAACTCGGCGAACCCCATCTGCGTGCCATCCTCGGGCCGGCCGCCGCCCGCCACCTGTTCGCCCTGGCCTGGGCCCGCGACCCACGACGCGTGGAAACCGGCAGACGCCGCCGCTCGATCGGCGCCCAGCGCGCCCTCGGCCGACGCGGGCGGGCACCCGAGGAGATCGCCGCCTACCTCGACGGTCTCACCGACCGGCTCGGGCGCCGCCTGCGCGCCGCCGACCGGTCGTGCCGAACAGTGGTGTTGCGCCTGCGGTTCGACGACTTCTCCCGCGCCACCCGCTCGCACACCCTGCTCGAGGCCACCGACGCCACCGCCTCGATCCGTCACGCGGCCCGGCTACTGCTCGACACCGCCCAGCCACTCGTCACCGAACGCGGCCTCACCCTGATCGGACTGTCGCTGACCAACCTCGACGACGCCGGCCCCAGGCAACTGACGCTGCCGCTCGAGCCGCGCGCCGAGAACACCCTCGACGCCACCCTCGACGATCTGCGCCGCCGCTTCGGCTCGACCGCGGTCACCCGTGCGGCGCTGCTGAAGACCGGTGAGGGCTTGTCGGTGCCGCTGCTGCCCGACTGATCACAGGTACCGTTTGGGCCGTTTGTCCATCAACCGCAAGATCAGCGGGGTGAAGATCAACTGCATCGCCAGTTCCATCTTCCCGCCCGGCACCACGATGCAGTTGGTCCGCGACATGAACGAGTCGTGCAGCATCGACAGCAGGTACGGGAAGTCGATCACCTTCGGGTCCGCGAACCGGATCACCACGAAACTCTCGTCAGCGGTCGGAATGCTGCGCGCGACGAACGGATTGGAGGTGTCCACCGTCGGCACCCGCTGAAAGTTCACGTAGGTGCGCGAGAACTGCGGACAGATGTACTTCACGTAGTCGGGCATGCGGCGCAGGATCGTGTCGATCACCGCCTCACTGGAATAGCCGCGATGGTTCTTGTCGCGGTACACCTTCTGGATCCACTCCAGGTTGATGATCGGCACCACGCCCACCAGCAGATCGGTGTGCCGGGCGATGTCGACGGTGTCGGTCACCGCGGCGCCGTGCAGACCCTCGTAGAACAGCAGGTCGGTGCCGGGAGCCAGTTCCTCCCACGGGGTGAAGGTCCCCGCGGGCTGCCCGTGGGGTTTGGCCTCCTCGTCGTCGTGCAGGTACTTGCGCACCTGCCCGACACCGGATTCGCCGTACTCGCGAAACAGCGCCTCGAGTTCGGGCAGCAGATTCGCGTCCTCCCCGAAATGGGAGAACGGGGTGTTGCTGTGCTGCTCGGCCTCGGCCATCGCCAGCTTCATCTCCGCACGGTCGTAGCGGTGGAACGAATCGCCCTCCACGACCACCGCGCTGATCTCCTCGCGCCGGAAGATCTCCTGGAAAGTCCGGGTGACACTGGTCGTCCCGGCACCGGAGGACCCGGTGATCGCGACAACGGGATGTTTGATCGACATAGCCGACTCCTAGGTGCGCTGATCGTGCTTGGCCGGGCGGAACAGCGACCGCGAGCCGAACAGCGAACTGTCGAAACTCGGGCCCGCGTCCGGTTCGCTGTGATAGCGCTCGATGCGCAGCACCTCGTTGCGGGAACCGAAGATGAACGGCACCCGCTGATGCACCTGAGCCGGGGGCACCAGCATCACCCGATCGTGGCCGGTGGTCGCCGCCCCACCGGCCTGCTCGACGATGAACGCGATCGGGTTGGCCCCGTAGAGCAGCGACACCCGCCCGGGCCGAGCCGGATTGCGGGTGTCACGCGGGTACAGGTACAGCCCGCCCCTGGTCAGGATGTGGAAGGTGTCGGCGACCAGCGACGCCACCCAGCGCATGTTGAAATCACGACCCCGTGGACCGTCCACCCCTTCCAGGCATTCCTGCACATACCGGCGCACCGGCCGCTCCCAGAACCGCTCGTTGGCGGCGTTGATCGCGAAACCGGAGGTGTCGACGGGGATGCGCATATCCGGGTGGGTCAGCACGAACGCCCCGATCTCCCGATCGAGAGTGAACCCGTCGACCCCGCTGCCGGTGGTGAGTACCAGCATCGTGGCCGGCCCGTACAGGGTGAACCCGGCACCCACCTGCTCCACGCCGGGTTGCAGGAAGTCCGCGTCGGCCGGGGCAGCGGTGCCCTCGAACACCGGTTGCGGGGTGCGCAGGATGCTGAATATCGAGCCGACCGGCAGGTTCACGTCGATATTGCTCGACCCGTCCAGGGCATCGTAGGCCAGCAGATACTTGCCGCGCCGCTGTGTGGCGGGCACCGGTGGCGCGGTGGCGCGCCGCTCGGACAGCAGACCCGACAGATGCCCGGTCCACTGGGTCTGGGCCACCATGATGTCGTCGGTGAGCGCGTCCAGGCGTCTGCTCACCGACAGCGGCTCCTCCTCGCCACCGGTACCGATGATCGCGCCGCGGGTCACCTGATTGGCGATGATCTTGGTGGCGGTGGCCACCACATTGACCAGCGAGGAGAACTCCCCCGACGAACCGGGATGACGGTGTTCCTGCTCGATCGTGTAGCGGGTGAGAGTTTTCAATCCGTTCGGCATGGCGACGCGAGCACCTCCGGTTCCGGTTCGGCGAACACGCTGCTGCCGAACACGTCTCGATCGCACAGGGTGATCAGGTCGTCCCTGGACAAGGGCCGTGCGGCCGCCACCAACCGTGCGGCCTGCCGCAACCGGCAACGATCGATCGCATTGCGCACACTGCGCGCGTTGGAGAACCGCGGGCGCCGCATCCGCACCGTCAGGTACTGCGCGAACGCGGCGTGCGCGGCGGCGTCGAAGCGGAAGTTCTGCTCGGCCACCATCAACTCCGCGATCCCGAGCAGTTCGGCGTGGGTGTAGTCGCTGAACTCCAGATGATGGGCCACCCGCGAGGACAACCCCGGATTGGCCGAGAAGAACCGGTCCATCCGATCCGGGTAACCGGCGAAGATCACCACCAGACTGGCCCGCTCGTTCTCCATCTCCTGCAACAGGATCTCGATCACCTCCTGGCCGTAATCGCGTTCGTTCTCCGGCCGGAACAGGTAATAGGCCTCGTCGATGAACAGCACCCCGCCGGCGGCCTTGGCAATGGCCTCCTTGGTCTTGGGCGCGGTGTGCCCGATGAACTGCCCGACCAGATCGTCGCGGGTCACCGTGTGCACCTTGGGTTTACGGATGTAGCCCAGGGCGTGCAGCATCTGCGCCATCCGCAGCGCGACCGTCGTCTTCCCGGTGCCGGGGCCACCGGTGAAACTCATGTGCATCGTCGGGCGCGACGCCTCCAACCCGAAACGCCGCCGGGCCCGATCGATCAGCAGCAGCGCCGCGATCTCGCGCACCCGCTGTTTCACCTTCGCCAACCCGATCAGCTCGCCGTCCAGGGCCGCCAACGTGTCGGCCACATCGTGGCCGGCCAGATCCAGCGACAGATCCAGCAGCGCATCCTCGCTCAACAGTTCCTCGGCCGCGGTGCCCGGCGGGGGCGACGGCCGGACGTCGGTGACGCCCGGCCGCGGCAACCGGAATCCGTTGGCGGACCCGTCAGCCCCCATACCGGTGGCCCTGCGGACGATCGGTGGCATAGGAGCGCACGCTGTAGACCTGACGGCGATCGGCCGCCTCCGCGCGCACCAGTTCGAAACCGGGCTCCTCGGCGGGGCGCTGCACCAGGAAACTCAGCGCGGTGGTCTGCTTGGTGTAGGTGGCGTCATAGGCGTTGACCCGCACGTAATGGCGCGGGAACGTCGCCCGGCAGGCGTTGATCTCGGCCAGCACCCCGTCGGGTTCGTCCAGATCGAACAGCGGCAACCCCCACATCTCCCAATAGGTGTTGCGCGGGTGCGGATCGTCGGTGTACTCGATCGACACCGGCCAGTTGTTCAGCAACGCGTACCGCACCTGGGCGGCGATCTCGTCGTCGGTGAGTTCGGGCAGATACGAGAACGTCCCGTGTCGCAGATACATGATCGGCTCCCTTACAGGCTCGGAGTCGGCACCGCGTCGGGTGCGTCGGTGGAGGTGTAATCGAAGGTGACATCACCCCAGGTCGCCAGCGCGACCTCGAGGGAACGGCACGTCGAGGCCGCCGTGCGCAGCACATCCGGGCCTTCCTTCAGCAGGTCTCGGCCCTCGTTGCGCGCCTTGACCATCGCTTCCAGAGCCACCCGGTTGGCTTCGGCGCCCGCGGCGATCCCGAGCGGGTGCCCGATCGTGCCGCCACCGAACTGCAGGATCACATCGTCGTTGAACAGGTCCAGCAACTGATGCATCTGACCGGCATGGATACCGCCGGAAGCCACCGGCATCACCCCCGGCAGACTCGCCCACTCCTGATCGAAGAAGATGCCGTTGCCCGGGTTGGCCGGAATGCTGTTCTCCCGCAAGGTGTCGTAGAAACCGCGGGTGGTCGCCGGATCGCCTTCCAATTTGCCCACCACGGTCCCCGCGTGCAGATGATCGACCCCGATCAACCGGCACCACTTGGCCAGCACCCGGAAACTCACGCCGTGCGTCTTCTGCCGGGTGAACGTCGAATGCCCCGCACGGTGCAGGTGCAGCAGCACACCGTTGCGCCGCGCCCACTTCGACATCGACTGCATCGCGCTGTAGCCGACGGTCAGGTCCATCATGATCACCACGCTGCCGATTTCCTTGGCGAACTCGGCCCGCTCGTACATGTCCTCCATGTCGGCGGCGGTGACGTTGAGGTAATGACCCTTGATCTCGCCGGTCTCGGCCATCGCCCGGTTCACCCCCTCCATCGCGAACAGGTAGCGGTCGCGCCAGCGCATGAACGGCTGGGAGTTGATGTTCTCGTCGTCCTTGGTGAAGTCCAGCCCGCCCTTGCAGGCCTCATAGACCACCCGTCCGTAATTGCGCGCCGACAAACCGAGTTTCGGTTTCACCGTGGCACCCAGCAGTGGCCTGCCGTATTTGTTGAGATATTCGCGTTCCATCACCGTGCCGTGCGGCGGACCCTGGAAGGTCTTGACATAGGCCACCGGAATACGCATGTCCTCGAGCCGCAGTGCCAGCAACGGTTTGAAACCGAAGACATTACCGATGATCGAGGAAGTCAGGTTGGTGATCGACCCTTCTTCGAAAAGATCCAGATCGTAGGCGATATAGGCGAAGTACTCGCCGGCCCGGCCGGGCACCTCCTCGACCCGGTAACACTTGGCCTGATACTTCGAGTGCGCGGTGAGCCGATCGGTCCAAACGACAGTCCAAGTGGCAGTGGACGATTCGCCGGCAACCGCGGCGGCCGCTTCGATCGGGTCCACCCCGGGCTGCGGGGTCACCCGGAACACCGCCAGCACGTCGGTATCGGCGGGTACATAGTCCGGGGCGTAATAACCCATGGAAGCGTAGGACTGAACACCCGGATCCCAACGATCCCGTTCGGTTTCATCCGTCATGGTTCCTCCTGCATGGAATCGGGTGGGCCCGTTGCGAATTCCAGGATGAGGGGTGCGACCGACGGAAACAATCAGTAAGTTTCCGACAACGCTCAACCGAAACGTTGAGTTTGCTACCGTCGGGTATGGGCAGGGTCAGTGCGGGGCGCATGGAAACATTTCTCGCCGTCGCCCGCCTGGGTTCGATCCGCCGCGCGGCCGCGGAACTGCACGTCACCGAAGCCGCCGTCTCCGCCGCGGTCACCCATGTCGAAAAGCAGTTGGGCGCCAAACTGATCGCGCGCTCGGGGCGCGGGATCGCCCTCACCGAAGCGGGCCGGGTCTATGCCGAGTACTGCCGCGGCATCCTGGGCCTGATGAAGGAAGCCCACGCCGCCGTGCGCCAAGCCGACGCCGGTCGGTTGCGCATCGGGGTGGTCGCCACCGCGGGCGAATCGGTGGTGCTGCGCCCGCTGGCCTCGTTCCGCCGCCGCTACCCCGGGGTGGAACTGAGCCTGTCCATCCAGCCCCGCGACGTGCTGTTCGCCGAGTTACAGCACCACGAAACCGATCTCGTGATCGCCGGACGCCCGCCCCACGACGCGAATCTGGTCATCCAGGCCCGCCGGCCCAGCACCCTGGTCGTGGTGGGCACCGACGCACCGGATCCCCGCCACACCACCTGGCTGCTGCGCGGTAGCGGGTCGGGCACTCGCGAAGCCACCCTCGCCCTGATCGACCGCCTCCAGATCGACCCGCCCACCCTCACTCTGGGCTCGCACGGCGCCGTCATCGCCGCCGCCCGCGAAGGGCTCGGCATCACCCTGATCCACTCCGACGCCGTCGGCGAGCACCTGCGCACCGGCGCCCTGCACACCCTCGACGTCCCCGGCACCCCGCTCGACCGCGCCTGGCACGCCGTCACGACCCCCACCCCCACCCTCACCACCCGGCTGTTCCTGGCCCACCTCATCGACCCCACCGAAACCGGCCCCGACGACGCCTTCCATGCCGCCACCGGACCCTGAGTCCCTGTGTCGCGCACGATCCTCCGGCTCCGCGGCGGATCCGGCGAAGCCGCCACGGAGTTCCGCGCTGCCGACGTAGGATCCGGGAGTGGCCGAATCGAATGGTTCCACCCCGCTGCGTGTGCTGGTCTACAGCAACGATGCCGATACCCGTCAACAGGTGATCCTCGCACTGGGGCGTAAGCCACGGGCGGATCTGCCGGAACTCGAGTACCTCGAGGTGGCCACCGCGCCGGTGGTGATCGAGCAGATGGATGCCGGTGGGATCGATCTGGCGATTCTCGACGGTGAGTCCGCGCCGGCGGGTGGGCTCGGGATCGCCAAGCAGCTCAAGGACGAGATCGAGCAGTGCCCGCCCGTGGTGGTGCTCACCGGCCGCCCCGATGACGCCTGGCTGGCGAACTGGTCGCGGGCCGAGGCTTCTGTTTCGCACCCGATCGACCCCATGCAGCTCACCCGCGCGGTCGCGGGGGTCCTGCACGCGCGCTGACGCGCAGTGTCCCGATCCGTCGGATAGTCGACGGCACCTCCCTGTTTCCGGAACCACTGGTAACCCCAGTGGTTATCGGTCGTGGGCACACGACGGATTACCCCCGTTTCACTCATGAATCCCTGTACTGAAATCGATCAAACCTGAGCTCGGAAACGCGCGGCGCACCACCGAAACGGCGGTAGTCTGTGCTCTAGCTCACACGAGCGCGGGCTCCTGTATAACGCTCCGCCATCGCTGCACAGCCTTGCGCGAGCCCCGGTTCGGCGGACAACGTTGTCGGCCCCGTCTCGCGCAAAGCTGCCGTCCGCGGCCGGGCCCACACGGCTCGGTCGGCTCCAGCGAGGGAGGGGAAGTGCAGTCGTGAACATCGAGGTACCCGCACTCGTACTCGGCGCCATCGCCGCGGCGTTCGCGGTGTTCTCCGTCATCATGGCGGCGCTGGTCGGCCCCAAGCGATACAACCGGGCCAAGCTCGAACCCTACGAATGCGGCATCGAGCCCACCCCGCACGCCATCGCGGGCGGCCCCGGAAACGCGGGCGGACAACGCTTCCCGGTGAAGTACTACCTCACCGCGATGCTGTTCATCATCTTCGACATCGAGATCGTGTTCCTCTACCCGTGGGCCGTGCATTTCGATGCGCTCGGGCTGTTCGGGTTCGCCGCGATGGCGCTGTTCATCGTCAATGTGTCGGTCGCCTACGCCTACGAATGGCGTCGCGGCGGCCTCAGCTGGGAATGAGTGGGAAATAATGGGTCTGGAAGAGAAACTGCCCAGCGGGTTCCTGCTGAGCACCGTCGAAGACTTCGCCGGCTACCTGCGCAAGGGCTCGCTGTGGCCGGCCACGTTCGGGCTGGCGTGCTGCGCGATCGAGATGATGGCCACCGGCGCCGGACGATTCGACATCGCCCGCTTCGGGATGGAGGCCTTCCGCGCCTCCCCCCGTCAAGCCGATCTGATGATCGTCGCGGGCCGGGTGAGCCAGAAGATGGCACCGGTGCTGCGCCAGGTCTACGACCAGATGACCGAACCGAAATGGGTGCTGGCCATGGGGGTCTGCGCGTCCTCGGGCGGAATGTTCAACAACTACGCGGTCGTACAGGGCGTCGACCACGTGGTCCCCGTCGACATCTATCTGCCCGGCTGCCCACCGCGCCCGGAGATGCTGCTCAACGCGATCCTCGCCCTGCACGCCAAGATCGCCGAGATGCCGATGGGCGTCAACCGGGAAGAGGCCGTGCGCGCCGCCGAACAGGCCGCGCTCGCCAGCACACCCACCATCCGGATGGAGGGTCTGCTGCGATGACCTTCGACTCACCCGACAACACCGAGGACAACAACAACTCCGGCGGACCCGACGGCCCGGAGGAAACCGCGGCCACGCCGCCGCCCCCCGAGCCGGAGCCGGCCGAGGACGAGGTGATCGGCACCCGCCGCGGCATGTTCGGGGCCCAGGGCACCGGTGACACCTCCGGCTACGGCGGACTGGTCGAACCGGTCGCGCTGCCCGGCGGCACCCCACCGCCCTACGGCAGCTGGTTCGACGCGTTCGTCGGTTCACTGCGCGCCGCACTCACCCAGCGGGTGATCGCCTTCGACACCGTCATCGAGAAGGTCGTCGTCTTCCGCGACGAACTGACCCTGCACGTGCGCCGCGAACACCTGCTCGAGGTCGCCTCCGCCCTGCGCGACGACAACGCGCTGCGTTTCGAGTTGTGCCTGGGCGTCAGCGGCGTGCACTACCCCGACGAAGCGGGCCGTGAGCTGCACGCGGTCTATCACCTGCTCTCGATCACCCACAACCGCCGGGTGCGGGTGGAGGTGTCGGTACCCGACGCCGACCCCCACCTGCCCTCGCTGTTCTCGGTATATCCGACCAACGACTGGCACGAACGCGAAACCTACGACTTCTTCGGCATCGTCTTCGACGGGCACCCCTCGCTCACCCGCATCCTGATGCCCGACGACTGGCGGGGCCACCCGCAGCGCAAGGACTACCCGCTCGGCGGGATCCCGGTGGAGTACAAGGGCGCGCGGATACCGCCGCCCGACGAGCGCAGGAGTTACAGCTGATGACCGATACCGATTTCCGCCGCGACGAACCGCCGGTCGTCACCGTCGCCGGCCAGGACTGGGACCAGGTCGCCGAGGCCGTCGAGGGTGCGGCCGAAGAGCGCATCGTCGTCAACATGGGTCCCCAGCACCCCTCCACCCACGGAGTGCTGCGCCTGATCCTCGAGATCGAGGGCGAGACCGTCACCGAAGCCCGCTGCGGCATCGGCTACCTGCACACCGGCATCGAGAAGAACCTGGAATTCCGCCCCTGGATCCAGGGCGTCACCTTCGTGACCCGGATGGACTACCTGTCGCCGTTCTTCAACGAAGCCGCCTACTGCCTGGGCGTGGAGAAGCTGCTCGACATCACCGAGCAGATCCCCGAACGCGCCACCGTGGTGCGGGTACTGCTGATGGAGCTCAACCGCATCTCCTCGCACCTGGTGGCACTGGCCACCGGTGGCATGGAATTGGGCGCGCTCACCCCGATGCTGTTCGGCTTCCGCGAACGCGAACTCATCCTCGACGTCTTCGAATCCATCACCGGCCTGCGGATGAACCACGCCTACATCCGTCCCGGCGGCCTCGCCCAAGACCTGCCCGACGACGGCATCACCAAGGTCCGTGAACTGCTCGAGGTGCTGCCGGGGCGGCTGCGCGACATGGAACACCTGCTCAGCGCCAACCCGATCTGGAAGAAGCGCACCCAGGACATCGGCTACCTCGACCTGACCGGGTGCATGGCGCTGGGCATCACCGGACCGGTGCTGCGGGCCACCGGTCTGCCGCACGACCTGCGCAAGTCCGCGCCGTACTGCGGATACGAGAACTACGAATTCGACGTCCCGACCACCACGGGCTGCGACTGTTTCGGCCGCTACCTGATCCGGGTCGCCGAGATGCGGGAATCGCTCAAGATCGTCGAACAGTGCCTGGACCGGTTGCGGCCCGGGCCGGTGATGATCGACGACAAGAAGATCGCCTGGCCCGCCGACCTGCAGGTGGGCCCCGACGGACTGGGCAACTCCCCGCAGCACATCGGCAAGATCATGGGTACCTCGATGGAATCGCTGATCCACCACTTCAAGATCGTCACCGAAGGCATCAGAGTGCCCGCCGGGCAGGTGTATACGGCGGTGGAGTCCCCGCGCGGGGAACTGGGCGTGCACATGGTCAGCGACGGCAGTACGCGCCCGTTCCGGGTGCACTACCGCGACCCCTCGTTCACCAATTTGCAGGCGGTGGCCGCGATGTGCGAGGGCGGCATGCTCGCCGACGTCATCGCCTCGGTCGCCAGCATCGACCCCGTGATGGGGGGAGTCGACCGATGACAGCCGGCTTGCCCGCGCGCACCGACCAACTCACCGGCGGAGTGGACCGATGAGAACCGACTTGCCATCGCGCACCGACCAACTCACCGGAGGCGTGGACCGATGACCAGCCAACAACCCGCGGGCCCAGCGATTCTGCTCAATCTCACCAGGCGGCCCGAACCGTACCCGCCGCACGTGCGCCAGCGGCTCGAACTCGACGCCAAAGAGATCATCGCCCGCTACCCGCACCCGCGTTCGGCGCTGCTGCCGCTGCTGCACCTGGTGCAGTCCGAGGACGGGTACGTCACCGGCACCGGCATCGACTTCTGCGCCGACCACCTGGGCCTCACCGGAGCCGAGGTGACCGCGGTGGCCACCTTCTACTCGATGTACCGGCGCACCCCGACCGGCGACTACCACGTGGGCGTGTGCACCAACACCCTGTGCGCGGTCCTCGGTGGCGACGCGATCTTCGAGACGCTGCAACAACATCTGGGCGTGCGGCACGGCGAGACGACCCCCGACGGCGCCATCACCCTCGAACACATCGAGTGCAACGCCGCCTGCGACTACGCCCCGGTGATGATGGTGAACTGGGAGTTCTTCGACAACCAGACTCCCGAGTCGGCCCGCGCGGTCACCGACGCCCTGCGCGCCGGTGAGCCGGTACGCCCGACACGCGGCGCACCCCTGTGCACCTTCCGGGAGACCGCACGCATCCTGGCCGGTTTCCCCGACGAACGTCCCGGTGTGCTCGACGGCATGCCCGGCGCACCCACCCTGGCGGGTCTGCGCGCCGCCGAGGACGCCGCGACAGCCGACGGTTCGGCGGAGGGTCCGCGATGACCGCACTCACCCCCGTCCTGAGCAGGCACTGGGACCGACCACAGTCCTGGACCCTCGGCACCTACCGGGCCACCGGCGGTTACGACGGTCTGCGTGCCGCCCTGCGTGCCGCCCCCGACGAGGTGATCCAGACCGTCAAGGACGCGGGCCTGCGCGGCCGCGGCGGCGCCGGGTTCCCCACCGGCATGAAGTGGTCGTTCATCCCGCAAGGGCCAGGTCCGGACGGCACCACCAAACCGCACTACCTCGTGGTGAACGCCGACGAGTCCGAACCCGGCACCTGCAAAGACATCCCGCTGATGCTGGCCACCCCGCACACCCTCATCGAAGGCGTGGTGATCGCGGCCTACGCGATCCGGGCGGCGACCGCGTTCATCTACGTACGCGGTGAGGTGGTGCCGGTGCTGCGCCGGCTACAGGCCGCGGTCGCCGAAGCCTATGCCGCGGGCTACCTCGGCAAGAACATCCTCGGCTCCGGGTTCGACCTGGAACTGATCGTGCACGCCGGGGCCGGCGCCTACATCTGCGGCGAGGAGACCGCGCTGCTCGACTCCCTCGAAGGCCGGCGCGGCCAACCCCGCTTGCGTCCCCCGTTCCCCGCGGTGGCCGGCCTCTACGCCAGCCCGACGGTGGTCAACAATGTGGAGTCCATCGCCTCGGTACCGGAGATCCTGCGCAACGGCACCGACTGGTTCCGGTCGATGGGCAGCGAGAAATCGCCCGGATTCACCCTGTACTCGCTCTCGGGCCATGTCGCCCGGCCCGGTCAGTACGAGGCGCCGCTGGGGATCACGCTGCGCGAACTGCTCGGCCACGCCGGTGGCGTGCGCGCCGGCCACACCCTGAAATTCTGGACCCCGGGTGGCTCCTCGACACCGCTGTTCACCGCCGAACACCTCGATGTGGCCCTCGACTACGAAGGTGTCGCCGCGGCCGGGTCCATGTTGGGCACCAAGGCGCTGCAGATCTTCGACGACACCACCTGCGTGGTGCGCGCGGTGCTGCGCTGGACCGAGTTCTACGCCCACGAATCGTGCGGCAAGTGCACACCGTGCCGCGAGGGCACCTACTGGCTGGTGCAACTGCTGGACCGGCTCGAAGCAGGCCAGGGCACCGACGCCGACCTCGACAAGCTCGCCGACATCGCCGACAACATCAACGGCAAGTCCTTCTGCGCACTCGGTGACGGCGCGGCCAGCCCGATCTTCTCCTCGCTGAAGTACTTCCGCGAGGAGTACCTCGAGCATCAGCGCCGGGGCGGTTGCCCGTTCGATCCGGCTCGCGCCACGGTGTGGGCCCCAGGGAAAGGGAACGCATGAATCCCGCATCGCGTAGCCGACCGGTCAAGGGCGCCGCACCGGCGGGCGAACCCGGCGCAGCGCCCGCGAAGAAGAACGACGCCGCGCCCACCGACCTGGTGAGCGTCACCATCGACGACACCACCGTCGAGGTCCCCGCGGGCACCCTGGTGATCCGTGCCGCCGAACTCATCGGTGTGCAGATCCCCCGCTTCTGCGATCATCCCCTGCTCGAGCCGGTCGGTGCGTGCAGGCAGTGCATCGTCGAGGTGGAGGGCCAGCGCAAGCCGGTCGCCTCCTGCACCATTCCGGTCACCGACGGAATGATCGTGCGCACCCAGCTCAGCTCCCCGGTCGCGGAGAAGGCGCAGCGCGGAGTGATGGAACTACTGCTCATCAACCACCCGCTCGACTGCCCGGTCTGCGACAAGGGCGGCGAGTGCCCGCTACAGAACCAGGCGATGTCCACCGGCAGCGCCGAGTCCCGGTTCGAGGGCGAGAAACGCACCTACCCCAAGCCGATCCCGCTGTCCACGGCAGTGCTGCTGGACCGGGAGCGGTGCGTGTTGTGCGCGCGCTGCACCCGGTTCTCCCAGCAGATCGCCGGTGACCCGTTCATCGAGCTGATGGATCGTGGTGCGCTGCAACAGGTCGGCATCGCGCAGGCCGAACCGCTGGATTCGTACTTCTCCGGTAACACCGTGCAGATCTGCCCGGTGGGCGCGCTCACCGGCACCTCCTACCGGTTCCGGGCCCGCCCGTTCGACCTGGTGTCCACCCCGAGCGTGTGCGAGCACTGTGCCTCGGGTTGCGCGCAACGCACCGATCATCGCCGCGGGAAAGTGTTGCGCCGTTTGGCCGGCGACGACCCGCAGGTCAACGAAGAATGGAACTGCGACAAAGGCCGCTGGGCCTTCGCCTACGCCACCGAACGTGACCGCCTGACCATCCCGCTGGTCCGCGGCTGGGACGGTGTCCTCGCACCCGCGTCCTGGCCGCAGGCACTGGCGGCCGCCGCGACCGGGCTCAGCGCCGGAGTCGGCAATGCGGGTGTGCTCGTGGGTGGTCGCATCACCGAGGAAGAGGCCTATGCCTACAGCAAGTTCGCCCGCATGGTGCTGGCCACCAACGACATCGACTTCCGCAGCCGGGTGCACTCCGCCGAAGAACAACAGTTCCTCGCCGCGCGCATCGCGGGCCGTGGCGTAGGGGTCGACTACACCGCGCTGAGTGCGGCACCGGCCGTGCTGCTGGTGGGATTCGAACCGGAAGAAGAATCCCCCATCGTGTACCTGCGGCTGCGCAAGGCCGCCCGCGCCCGGACCTTGCGGGTGGTGTCGCTGGCGCCGTTCGCCTCCCGCGGGCTCGAACGTCTCGCCGGTGCCCTCATCCAGACCCCGCCCGGCGGTGAAGCCGACGTGCTCGACGCCGTTCGTGCCGAAACCTCGCCCGACGCCACCGAACTGATGACGATGCTGCGCAGCCCCGGCGCGGTCATCATGGCCGGTGAACGCCTGGCGGGCAGCCCCGGCGCGCTCTCGGCGGTGGTCCGGTTGGCTGCGGACACCGGTGCCGCGATCGCCTGGGTGCCGCGGCGGGCCGGTGAACGCGGCGCGCTCGAAGCCGGTGCGCTGCCGGACCTGCTGCCCGGCGGCCGACCGGTGACCGACCCGGTCGCACGCCAACAGGTTCGCCATCGCTGGCAGTCCGCGGAACTGCCGGCCGCCCCAGGACGCGACACCACCGCGATCCTGGCGAGCGCCGCGCAGCTGGGCGCGCTCATCATCGGCGGAGTCGACCCGGCCGACCTGCCCGACCCCGCCGGCGCCCTGGCCGGTATCGACGCCGCGCGATTCGTCGTGAGCCTCGAACAGCGCCACAGCGCCGTCACCGAACGCGCCGACGTGGTCTTCCCCGTCGCGACGGTCGTGGAGAAGTCGGGCACCTTCCGAACCTGGGAAGGCAGGCCACGCCCGTTCGCCGGCGCCCCGCTCGACACCACCCGCCGCGTCGCCGCGCCCCTGTCGGATCTGCGGGTGCTGCACGCGCTCGCCGCCGAGATGGGCGTCGCGATCGACCTGCCCGATGCCGCCGCCGCCCGTACCGAACTCGACGCCCTCGGCCCCTGGACCGGTGAACCCGTCGCCGCACCCCACACCCCCGCGCGGCCGTACCCCCGGCCCGGACCGGGCACCGCCGTTTTGGCCGGTTGGCGCATGCTGCTCGACGCGGGCCGCCTGCAGGACGGAGAACCGAATCTGGCCGGGGTGGCCCGCCCACCGGTGGCGCGCCTGTCGGCCGCGACCGCCGCCGAGATCGAAGCCGACGACGCCGATCACATCATCGTCTACACCGACAGCGGCGAGATCGGGTTGCCGCTGATGATCACCGACCTGCCCGACCGGGTCGTGTGGCTGCCGCTGCACTCACCCGGCTCGACGGTCGCCGCCACCCTCGGGGTGACGCCCGGCGCCGTGGTGCGCCTGCGCCGCGCCGACGACAGGATGAAGGAACACCGTCATGAGTGATCGTGTGCTGCCCCTCGCAGCCGAAGCCGGACCGGTCTTCGGCACCGATCCGCTGTGGCTGGTGCTCGTCAAGGCCCTGGGTGTGTTCGTCTACCTGATGCTGGTGCCGCTGATCGCGGTGTACGCCGAACGCAAGGTCGTTGCCCGCATGCAGATGCGGCTGGGCCCCAACCGGGTCGGACCCAAAGGCATGCTCCAGTCGATCGCCGACGGCGTGAAGATGGCGCTCAAGGAAGACATCATCCCGGCCCTGGTCGACAAACCGATCTACGTGCTCGCCCCGATCATCTCGGTGATCCCGGCGTTCATGGCGTTCGCGGTGATCCCGTTCGGACCGGAAGTATCGATCTTCGGTACCCGGACTCCGTTGCAGCTCACCGACATGCCCGTGGCGGTGCTCTACATCCTGGCGATCACCTCCATCGGCGTGTACGGCATCGTGCTCGCCGGCTGGTCGTCGAACTCCACCTACCCGCTGCTCGGTGGGCTGCGCTCCACCGCGCAGGTGATCTCCTACGAGATCGCGATGGCACTGACCTTCGCCACGGTGTTCCTGCTGTCGGGCACGATGGCGACCTCCGGGATCATCACCGCGCAGGAGGGCACCTGGTATGTGTTCCTGCTGTTGCCCTCGTTCCTCATCTACTGCGTGGCGATGGTCGGCGAAACCAACCGGGCGCCGTTCGATCTGCCCGAAGCCGAAGGCGAACTCGTCGGTGGTTTCCACACCGAGTACTCCTCGCTGAAGTTCGCGATGTTCATGCTCGCCGAGTACGTCAACATGGCCACGGTGTCCGCGCTGGCGACCACCCTGTTCCTCGGCGGCTGGCGGGCACCGTTCCCGATCAGCCTGTGGGAGGGCGCCAACTCCGGGTGGTGGCCGCTGCTGTGGTTCACCCTCAAGGTGTGGACGTTCCTGTTCGTGTTCGTCTGGTTGCGCGGCACCCTGCCGCGCCTGCGCTACGACCAGTTCATGAACCTCGGCTGGAAGCTGCTCATCCCGACCTCGCTGGTGTGGGTGATGATCGTGGCCGGTGCCCGGGTGCTCGAGGTCGAGAACATCACCGGTGCGACCCCGATCCTGGTCGGCGTCGGCATCGTGATCACCGCCGCGTTGATCGCGACGTTCCTGCGCGCCGGCCGGGCGAAGGGGTTGGCCCCACTACCCGATGATCCCGCCACGTCGGCGGTGTTCCTCGGCTTCCCGACGCCGCCGATGCCACCGCGGCCCGCGGGTGCCGAGCCGCGCATCGGGTTGTTCGAACCCCTCGCCGGATTCGCGGTCACCGGCGCCACCATGTTCAAGAAACCCAACACCGAGTCCTACCCCGAGCAGAAGGTGCCGACCGCGCCGCGCTACCACGGCCGCCACCAGCTCAACCGGTACGACGACGGGCTGGAGAAGTGCATCGGTTGCGAACTGTGCGCCTGGGCCTGCCCCGCCGACGCCATCTTCGTCGAAGGCGCCGACAACACCGAAGACGAGCGTTACTCCCCCGGCGAACGGTACGGGCGCGTCTACCAGATCAACTACCTGCGCTGCATCGGTTGTGGCCTGTGCATCGAGGCGTGCCCCACCCGGGCGCTGACGATGACCAACGACTACGAGCTCACCGACGGCAACCGCGCCGACCTCATCTACGAGAAGGACCGGTTGCTCGCGCCGCTGGAACCGGGGATGGCGCCCCCGCCACACGCGATGGCCCCCGGTACCGACGAGGCCGACTACTACCTGGGCCGGGTCGGTGCGGCACCGTCGGAAGAGGAGGTGCTGCGATGAGCGCACACCTGATGGCCGCCGAGATCGCCCCGACCGCCACCGGTGAAGCCGTGCTGTTCTGGGTACTGGCACCGATCGCGGTCCTCGGCGCTCTCGGCATGGTCACCGCCGCCAAGGCCGTGCACTCGGCACTGTGCCTGGCCGCCACCATGATCTCGCTGGCCGTGTTCTACATCGCCGAGGGCGCGCTGTTCCTCGGCGTCGTGCAGATCGTGGTCTACACCGGCGCGGTGATGATGCTGTTCCTGTTCGTGCTGATGCTCGTCGGTGTCGACTCGGCCGAATCCCTGCGCGAAAACCTGCGCGGGCAGCGCATCGCCGCCGCGATCGTCGGTGTCGGCTTCGGGTTCCTGCTCATCGGCGGCATCGGCTCGGCGCTGCGCGACAACACCACCAGCTACCCCGGGCTCGGTTTCGGCGGTCGCGATGTGATTCCAGAACTCGCCGAGCTGATCTTCCTGCGCTACGTGTGGGCTTTCGAACTGACCGGCGCCCTGCTGATCACCGCCACCATCGGCGCCATGGTGCTGGCCCACCGCGAGCACTTCACGCCCCGGCGCGGGCAGCGCGAGATGTCGCGCGACCGGTTCCGTACCCCGGGCGAACGCGCCACACCCCAACCGACCCCCGGGGTCTACGCCAGGCACAACGCTGTCGACAGCCCGGCCCAGCTGCCCGACGGTTCCTTCGCCGAACAGTCGGTGAGCACCATCCTGCGCCACCGCCGCACCCGCGCCCACACCGAAGCCGCCGCGCTCTCGGTCGCGACGGTGCGCGAGGACGATTCGACGGCCGACGAGGAAGGCAAGCGGTGAACCCCCAGAACTACCTGTTCCTGTCTGCGCTGCTGTTCACCATCGGGGCGGCCGGAGTGCTGTTGCGCCGCAACGCCATCGTGGTGTTCATGTGCGTGGAGCTGATGCTCAACGCGGTGAACCTCGCGTTCGTCACCTTCGCCCGGCTGCACAGCAACCTCGACGGGCAGGTGATCGCCTTCTTCACCATGGTGGTCGCCGCCGCCGAGGTCGTCGTCGGCTTGGCGATCATCATGACGATCTTCCGTGCCCGCCGGTCGACCTCGGTCGACTCCGCCAACCTGCTGAAGTTCTGACATGGGTACCGCAACGTTGTGGCTGCTGCCCGCCTTCCCGCTGCTCGGTGCACTGGTGCTGTTGCTGCTCGGGCGCCGTGCCGACCGCTGGGGCCACTATCTGGGCACCGGTGCCGCACTGGCCTCCTTCGCCGTGGCCGTCGTCGCGTTCATCGCCATGCTCGGACGCAGCGACGCCGCCCGCGCCGTACACACCGAACTGTTCACCTGGGTGCCCGTCGCCGAACTCCAGGTGGGTCTCGGGCTCCAACTCGACCAGCTCTCGATCTGCTTCGCCCTGCTCATCACCGGTGTCGGCACGCTCATCCACATCTATTCGATCGGCTACATGGGCCACGACCCGGGCAGGCGCCGCTTCTTCGGCTACCTCAACCTGTTCCTGGCGGCCATGCTGGTGCTGGTCCTGGCCGACAACTTCCTGGTGCTCTATCTCGGTTGGGAAGGCGTCGGCCTGGCGTCCTACCTGCTGATCGGTTTCTGGTACGCCAAGCCGTCGGCCGCGACGGCAGCCAAGAAGGCGTTCGTGGTGAACCGGGTCGGCGACATGGGCCTGGCCATCGCCATGATGGTGATGTTCTCGACGTTCGGTTCCTTCGACTTCCGCACCGTGTTCGCCGCGACACCCGGGGCGAGCGAGGGCACGCTCACCGCCATCGGATTGCTGTTGTTGCTGGCCGCATGCGGCAAGTCCGCGCAGGTGCCGTTGCAGTCCTGGCTCGGCGACGCCATGGAAGGTCCCACTCCGGTCTCGGCACTCATCCACGCCGCGACCATGGTCACCGCCGGTGTTTACCTGATCGCCCGCGCCAACCCCATCTTCGACCTGGCGCCGAACGCCCGCACCGCGGTGCTGGTCGTCGGCGCGGTGACGCTGTTGTTCGGCGCGATCATCGGTTGCGCCAAGGACGACATCAAGAAGGCGCTGGCCGCGTCCACGATGAGCCAGATCGGGTACATGATCCTGGCCGTCGGCCTGGGCCCGGCCGGATACGCCTTCGCCATCATGCACCTGCTAACCCACGGCTTCTTCAAAGCCGGGCTGTTTCTCGGGGCCGGCTCGGTGATGCACGCGATGAACGACGAAACCGACATGCGCCGCTACGGCGGACTGCGCACCCTGATGCCGATCACGTTCATCACCTTCGGGCTGGGCTACCTGGCCATCATCGGGGTGCCACCGCTGTCGGGCTTCTTCTCCAAGGACAAGATCATCGAAGCCGCCTTCGACCAGGGCGGAACCACCGGAATGCTGCTCGGGGCGGTCACCCTCGCCGGTGCCGGGCTCACCGCCTTCTACATGACCAGGGTGATGCTGATGACCTTCTTCGGCGAACGCCGCTGGAAGCCCGACACTCACCCCCACGAGTCCGCGGCGGTGATGACCGGGCCGATGATTTTGCTCGCCTTCGGGTCCGTGTTCGCCGGTGGGCTTTTCGTCTGGGGCGCGTCGCTGGTGAACTGGCTCGAACCCGTTGTCGGTTCCCATCACGGCGAACCCGTGGTGCCCCCGGCGGTGGTCACCGGGCTCGCGTTGACGGTGGTCGCGATCGGTGTGGCCGTGGCCTACCGCAAGTACGCCGAAAGCCCGGTCCCCGAGACCGCGCCGGAGAAGGTGAGCGTGCTCACCGGTGCCGCCCGCAAGGACCTCTACGGCGACGCGGTCAACGAGGCCGTGTTCGAACGACCGGGCAGGCACCTGACCAGAACGCTGGTGTTCCTCGACGCACGCGGGGTCGACGGCATCGTCAACGGCACCGCCGCCGCGCTCGGCGGGCTCTCCGCCCGGACCCGGCGCGTACAGACCGGTTTCGTTCGCTCCTATGCCCTGTCCATGTTCACCGGCGCGGCTCTGGTGGCCGCTGCCCTGCTGGCGGTGAGGTTCTGGTGAACTCGTTTCCCTGGTTGACGACGCTTTGGCTCGCCCCCGCGATCGGGGCCGCCGCGGTCCTCGTGGTACCCGCCGCTGCGCGCACCCTGGCCCGCGCGCTCGCGTTCGCGGTCTCGATCGCGGTGCTCGTCCTCGCGGTGGTGCTCACCGTGCGGTTCCAGCCCGGCGGTGAGCAGTACCAGTTCGTCGAGTCCCACGAATGGATCCCGGCGTTCGGCGTCGGCTACACGCTGGGGTTGGACGGCATCGCCACCGCGCTCGTGCTGCTCACCGCGGTGCTCGTGCCGCTGCTGATCCTGGCCGGCTGGAACGACGACACCGGTGCGGGCCGCCGGACGAGCCACCTCTACATGGCGCTGATGCTGCTGGTCGAGTCGATGGTGCTGATCTCGTTCCTGTCCCTCGACATCCTGCTGTTCTATGTGTTCTTCGAAGCGATGCTGATCCCGATGTACTTCCTCATCGGTGGTTTCGGCGCCCGCACCACCGACCCCGCGGTACGCGCGCAGCGCACCCGGGCCGCGGTGAAGTTCCTGCTGTACAACCTGTTCGGCGGGTTGATCATGCTGGCCGCGGTGATCGGGCTCTACGTGCTCACCGCGCAGGCCGGGCTCGGGCAGGGGTCGGCGGGTACCTTCGATCTGCGCATCGTCGTCGCGGCGGCGAACAACGGTGAGCTCGGTGGCAGCACTGCCCTGCTCAACGCCCTGTTCCTCGGGTTCATGTTCGCCTTCGCGGTGAAGGCGCCGCTGTGGCCGCTGCACACCTGGTTGCCCGACGCGGCGGTCTCGGCCACCCCGTCGAGCGCGGTGCTGATGATGGCGGTGGTCGACAAGGTGGGCACCTTCGGCATGCTGCGCTACTGCCTGCTGCTGTTCCCGCTGGCCTCGGAGACGTTCGCGCCGTTGGTGATCACCTTGGCGGTGATCGGCATCCTCTACGGCGCGCTGCTCGCGATCGGGCAGACCGACGTGATGCGCCTGATCGCCTACACCTCGATCTCACATTTCGGGTTCATCGTCCTCGGCATCTTCGTCATGACCAGCCAAGCCCAGTCCGGTGCGGCCCTGTACATGGTGAACCACGGGTTGTCCACGGCCGCACTGTTCCTCATCGCCGGGTTCCTGGTGACGCGGCGCGGCAGCCGGTTGATCGCCGACTTCGGCGGCGTGCAGAAGGTGGCCCCGGTACTGGCGGGCACCTTCCTCATCGCCGGGCTGGCCACCTTGTCCCTGCCCGGGCTGGCGCCGTTCATCAGCGAATTCCTGGTGTTGATCGGCACGTTCAGCAAGTACAAGGTCGCCGCGGTGTTCGCCACCGGTGCGCTGGTACTGGCCGCGATCTATGTGCTGTGGCTGTATCAGCGGTTGATGACCGGACCGCTGCGCCAGGACAACGAACACCTGCGCGACCTGGTGCCCCGTGAACTCGCGGTGGTGGTGCCACTGCTCGTGGCGCTGCTGGTGCTCGGTTTGTATCCGAAACCGATCCTGGACCTGGTGAATCCCGCGGTGGGACAGACGTTGTCGACGATCGGTAAACACGATCCGGCGCCGACGGTCCCCGCCCCAGAAGCCGGTGCGGTCATCCCGCCCGCAGGCGGCCACAAATGAGGACGGACTCCGTGACCATCAATGAGCTCGCGGCCCCCGTGACCGCACCGAGTATCGAATACCACCTGCTCGCGCCGATGCTGATCGTGTTCGGCGTCGGTGTGATCGGGGTGCTGGTCGAAGCATTCCTGCCCCGGACCTTCCGCTACCCGACACACCTGGTGCTCGGCATCGGTGGTGTGCTGGCCGCGCTGGTCGCCGTCGTGCTGCTCGCCGGTACCGAGGCCACCGCGGTGGCCGGGGCGGTGGCCGTCGACGGGGTGACGCTGTTCCTGCAGGGCAGCATTCTGGTGGTCGCGCTGCTCGGGCTGCTGCTGATCGCCGAACGCGGTGCCGTGCCACGCGTGCGCAGCGGACCGGGGACGTGGAGCCGGGCAGCCGCCGTGCTGGACCGGGGTGTCGACGCGTTCACCCCGCAGGCTTCGGCGGTGCCGGGTAGCGCCGACGAACTCGCCGCGGTGCGCGCGGGTGTCTCGACCACCGAGGTGTTCCCGCTGACCCTGCTCGCTGTCGGCGGTCTGCTGCTGTTTCCCGCCTCGAACGACCTGCTCACCATGTTCGTCGCCCTGGAAGTGCTGTCGCTGCCGCTGTATCTGCTGTGTGGGCTGGCGCGGCGCAGGCGGCTGTTGTCCCAGGAAGCCTCGCTCAAGTATTTCCTGCTCGGCGCGTTCTCCTCCGCGTTCTTCCTCTACGGTGTCGCCCTGCTCTACGGACAGACCGGCACGGTGTCACTGCCCGGGATCGGTGCGGCACTGGCCGAGCAGCCCGAGAACGCGACGCTGGCGCTGCTCGGTATCGGTTTGCTCGCCGTGGGTCTGCTGTTCAAGATCGGTGCGGTGCCGTTCCAGGCGTGGGTGCCCGATGTGTATCAGGGCGCGCCCACCCCCATCACCGCGTTCATGGCCGCGGCCACCAAGATCGCGGCCGTCGGTGCCACCATGCGGGTGCTGATGGTGGGAACCGGTGCGCTCAGCGATGATTGGCGCCCGGTGCTGGCGGCGGTAGCGGTGGCCACGATGGTGGTCGGTGCGATCCTGGCGATCACCCAGACCGATGTGAAGCGGATGCTGGCCTACTCCTCGATCGCTCACGCGGGCTTCGTGCTGGTCGGCCTGACCGCCACCGACTCCGCCGGGATCGCCGCGGTGCTGTTCTACCTGCTGGCCTACGGTCTCGGCACGGTCGGCGCGTTCGCGGTGGTCACCCTGGTACGCGACAGTTCCGGTGACGAGGCGACCGCGCTGTCGCAGTGGGCGGGGCTGGGCCGGCGCTCACCGTGGCTGGCGTCGGTGTTCGCGCTGCTGCTGCTCTCCTTCGCCGGTATCCCGCTGACCGGCGGCTTCGTCAGCAAGTTCGCTGTTTTCGCGGCCGCGGCCGGGGCCGGCTACACCTCGCTGGTCGTCGTCGGTGTGGTCTGCAGCGCGATCGCCGCGTTCTTCTACCTGCGGGTGATCGTGCTGATGTTCTTCACCGACCCCCCGGTCGAGGCTCCCGTCACCACCGCCCCCTTCGCCACCACTCTGGTCATCGCCTTCACCACCGGCGCCACCGTGCTCCTGGGTGTGTTCCCTCAGCCGATCCTCGATCTCGCCGAACGCGCCGCCGAGTTCATCCGCTGAAGTGGGCGACGCCGCAGGCGCACTCGCCTTCGGGCGAGAACGGCGTCGTCCTTGTACTCAGGCGAGAGCGGCGACCAGCAGGGTGAAGGCGGCGACGATAACGGCGACGCGGACGTAGTGGAAGCGGTCCCAGCGGTTCATCTGCTCCTTCCAGTCGGCGGGCCGGTTCTGCGAGGTCCATGCCTTGGCCCGGTTGTTGATCGGGACGAGCAGCAGCAGTGACATGGCCACGCTGAGGATCAGCAGCGCACCGGCGATGACGACGAGACCGGTGCCGTCGTGGTGCCACCCGGCGACGGCCCAGACCGCGACGAGGACGAGTGAGCCGATGTACCAGACCGGCATGACGGCGCCGAGCATCCGGCCGCCGTGGCTTCGGCCGCGCTGACTGCTGTCGTCGGGGAGGGCGTTGAGGATCGGGTTGACGACGAAGGCGACGGAGAACTCCACCCCCACCATCAATCCGACGACCACGGTGGTGAACACCTCGAGTGCGTTGAGCATGACGACCTTCCATAAAACCTAGTAACGCTAGCCGTTGTGCCGACGCTAACATTGCTATTGCTCGACTGTCTAGCACTGCTAGGCTCTGGGTATGTCGGTACAGGAACGCAAGGAGCGTGAACGGGCGGGCCGCGAACGCCTCATCGTGGCGACGGCCCGCGAACTCGCCGAGCAGCAGGGCTGGGACGCGGTCACCACCCGCCGGCTCGCCGAGCGCATCGAGTACAGCCAGCCCGTCCTCTACAGCCACTTCCGCGGCAAGCGCGAGATCATCGGTGCCGTCGCCCTGGAAGGCGCCGCCGAGATGGCCGTGGCGGCGCGGGCCGCGGCCGCCGGTGCGAACAGTCCGCGTGAGCGGGTCACCGCCCTCGCCCTCGCCTACCTCGACTTCGCCGCACACAACCCCGCGGTCTACGACGCCATGTTCCAGCTCGACGGCGGCTTGGCCTTCGCCGACGAGCACACCCCCGCACCGCTCAAGGACGCTTTCGCCGCACTCCTGGAGACCCTCACCGCGGTCGCCGGAGACGGGGTCCACCCGGAACTGTTCACCGAGGTGTTCTGGGCGGCCCTGCACGGTCTGGCGACTCTGACCCGAGCGGGACGACTGCCACCGGCGGATGCCGCGCAGCGGGTGGAACTGCTGGTGGACCGGCTCGCCGTGGTCTGACGCACGACTGTTCGTTTCGACCATCGCCTTCGGTCGCCGTAGCGAGGATAATCGTCACCGGGGATGACACGCTCGCACCACCAGGAGGCAGCGATGATGCACAGCCACCGGGAGTTCTCTCGCCTGGTCCACGCGCTCGGCGAGGAGTCGTTCGGCGATGACGAACTACGGCATGCGGCCTGGGCGGCGCGCTGTGCCGGTAGAGGTGACGCCGCCCCGCTGCGCCCCGAGGACCTCGACACCATCGCCGACCGGATCCAGCTCACCACCCTGCCCGCCGGTTCGGTGGTGTTCGCCGCGGGCGAGCCCGCGCAAGGAGTGTGGACAGTCCGCGACGGACAACTCGAACTGACGGCGGGTTCAGGGCCCGAGCCCGCGGTCGTGGACATTCTGCGGCCCGGCGACACCGACGGTGACATCGCGCTGCTGCTCGACCTCGCGCCGAGCTACACCGCTCGCACCCTCTGCGACGCCGAATGCCTGTTCCTGTCCTCGGCCGACTTCGACGCGGTACTCGGCGGCCACCCCACCCTCGCGCGCCGCTGGCTCGCCAATGTGATCGAACGGGTTTCGGCCACCCAGTCACGACTGGTCCGCATTGTCGGCCAGCCACTCTCCACTCAGCTGGCCCGACTGCTGCTCGACGAAGCCGTCCGCGGGTGTGTCCAGCTGCCCCAGCGCACGCTCGCGGCCATGCTCGGTGTGCAGCGGCCCTCGCTGAACAAGATTCTGAAGGAGTTCGAACGCGACGAGCTCATCAGCGCCGGCCACGGAACCATCACCCTCGCCGACGCCGATGCCCTGCGCCGTATAGCCGGGACCGGCGAGTCGCCGCGTGCCAGCTTGGCCTGAAGCGCCGCGCTTGATCAAGGCGAAATAGGTCCGGGCTCACAACCCTCAGATCATGGAGTATCGAGGACCTCGCGCAAGCAGGCGGCGAAAGCGGCGGGTTCGTCGACGAATCCGGTGTGGTCGCCGGGAAAGATCACGGGATCGACGCCCAGCGCCGCGGCCAGTTCGCGCGAAGTGTGGTCGCACAACTGACCGGTGGACGCGGCGCCGATGCCGACGATGACGCGGGTCGGGATCGAGCGCAGCCGCACCGGGTCGGGAACCCAGGCGGTGGTGTGGCGCAGTTCGTGGGCGAACCAGTAGCGCTCGCTTGCGACTTGCTGAGGGTCGCGTTCGCCGCCGCACATCTGCTCGAGCACCGGTTCGGGAATGCTGATGGCGGCCTGGGCGAAGAATTTCGCCCAGGCGCCGACCACGTCACCGGTCGCGTAGGTGGCGATGATGTCCTCGGTGACCGCGCGCTGGGCATCGGCGTCGGGCAGCAGCTCGCGCAGTGGCGGTTCGTGCGCGACGACGGTGGTGACCAGATCGGGTTCGGCCTGGGCCAGTGCGAGCGCCGACACTGCGCCACCACTGGAACCAAGCACCACAGCCGGCCCGGCATCGAGGTGGGTGATCAGGCGGGCCAGGTCGTCGGCGCGGGCCGGCACCGTGGAATCCTGCGCCGGATCGTCCAGTGGGCTGGCGAAATGCCCGCGCGGATCGGTGGTGAGCACGGTGTTGGTGGTGGCCAATTGGTCGGCCAGCGGCGCGAACGCCGCGGCGTTCATCGGCGCGCCGACCACGACGACGAGCGGTCCCGCACCGCGGACCGCGTAATACAGGCGGGCATCGGGCACAACGAGGGTGCCGGTGGTGACGGCGGAGCTGGCGGTCATGGAACTCTCCCGGATCTCGGCTACAGGTAGCACTCATAGAGACGATGTCCGTCCGGAGAATTCATCGGTGCGCGGCTTCGACTTCAGTTGTACGACTGTGCGACACCGTTGAGCAGATTCTCCAGGGTGTCGTAGGCGGGGACGTCGACCACATCGATGAGGTCGGTGGGCACCGGCACCGCACTTTCGGCGGCGACCGCGCTGAACTGGGTGTTGTCACCGGTGCGGAACCCGTGCTCGGCGGCGAGCCTGCGCAGTTCGGAGTTCTCGGTGAGCAGCCGGCCGACACGGTCACCGGTGTCGCTCAACGGGACCAGGGTGTGGCTCGACAGCACGGTCGGCGTCGGGTACGCCAGCACCATGTCGGGTGTGATCCGCCCGGCTGCCGCGGCTTCGACGAACTGCGCTTCGTAGATGCACACCAGCGGTGTGGGACCCATCCCGTTGGTGAGGTACTGGTTGAAGGGGCCTTCGCTGCTGTTGTCGGTGTACCCCTGGGCGAGGAACAGTTTGGTCAGCGCGGGCAGCACGTGCTGTTCGGCGGTCTCGCCGCGCACGATGGTGTGGTCGTTGGCGACGTAGGCGGCGATCGAGAGATACATCGCGGCGGAGTTGGAGGTGCGTGGGTCGGTGGTGGAGACCAGGATGTTCTTGGCCACCGGGTAGGTGGTGTTGCCGGGCAGATCGTCCCATTGCACGCCACGGGCGGCCAGGTCCAGGTACCGGTCCATGTCGAAGGTCGCGACCGGGCCGGGCGTGAGCACGCCTGCGGCGGTGAGCAACTCGGCGATGGGCCGGTAGGTGGCGATCGCGATCGGTGAGGAGAACGGGGTGTACCGGGTGGTGACCTCGCGCTGGCGTTGAATGCGTTCGGCGGCCGGTCGACTGGACGGGAACGCGAAGTCGTAGCCGTCCAGGTCCACGGTGGTGGCGATCTGGCGCGACCCGGCCGGTGCCACGTCGACGCGGATGCCGTGGTCGGCCAGCACCCGCACCACCCGCTCGTCGGTGAAGTACGACATCTTCTCCGACCCGACGACACCACGCACCACGGTCACCGCCGGTGCGGCAGCCGGGCTCTCGGCATTACCCGGCAGCAGCACGACCCCGGCGACGACTCCGGCCACCACCGCGGCCGCACCCACCGACAACGGCACCAGCCCGCGCCTGCTCACGCGCCGCTGGACCGGTTCGCCAGCGTCGGCGGCGACCACCGCGTTCACTCGCGCGCTCGGCGCGGGAACGCGCACGGTCGGGTCCGGGTCGGCCAGTTCGCTGCGTACGATCCGCTCGACCAGGATCGGCACGAACTCCCGGATCGGTTTGCCCGCGAAGCGGTTGTGCGCGGCGCCCACCGCCGAGGTGACCTGTTCGACGGGGACCGCCTCGGCGAGATCTTCGACCAAGCTTTCGGTCATGCGCCGCATGGCCAGCTCTTCACGCTCGACGGCATCGGCAACTACGCCGGGGGTTACGCGCGACACCACTGTTCTCCTGGGCTCACTTCGGGCTGGGGGACGCGGCGCGCCGACCGGAACTCCCGTGCGCACGCCGCGGGCCACGCTACCGGCGCACAGCACAGTTACCCCACCGGTGACGGGCCGGGCGCGCAGAATTCAACGCCCGCTCCGCTGCCCGCAATGCCGTGTTGTCCGATTGTTCGCACAAACGCACGAAACCGCCAGTGCGGGTAGGTAATTCGCGTTCGACCTGCTCTGGCTCGGGGCTACTCGGCGGTGGCGTGCGCCGAAACCACCGTGGTCCCGGCCGCGGCCGTTGCGGTACTCCACGCCGGGCGCAGCATTCCTCCGGCGAGCAGTTCCAGCGCGCCGATCACGATCAGACCACCACCGGCGACCGTCGCCAGACCGGTGACGGTCTCGAACTTGATCGCGATCACCGTGAGCCCGATCGCGCATGTCCCCACCCCGCACACCTCGTGTGGCCATCCCGCGACGATGCCGTCGTCCCAGGCCGCGGTCAGCGCCTGCACGATCCCGCGAATGGCCCAGCCGATACCCAGCCACAGCGCCAGCAGTTCGACGTGGCCGCCGTTGAACGCCAGCAGCGCGAGCACGAACGTGAGCACCGCGGTCGCCAGCGCCAGCAAACGCAACACCATCGCGATGTGCGCCCACAACGCCAGGAACGCCTGCGCGAGCGCGCTGAGCAGCAGGGCGGCACCGAAGATCATGGCCAGGCTCGATGCGGTGCGGCCGGGCCACAGCAGGGTCGCCGCCGCGAGAACCAGCGAACACCCGCCGGCGATCCGCATCGCCTGGCGGGCCCGGTGCCGGATGTCGGGGGCTTGCTGTGCGGCGCCGGAGCCTGTCATGACACCCGCTCGCGCAGGTACGGCGCGGTCCGGCTGACCGGGTCGGCCGCAACATGCTCCGGAGTTCCCTGCACGACGATGCGCCCACCGCGCGCCCCACCCCCGGGACCCATGTCGATCACCCGGTCGGCCTGGGCGACGACGGTCATGTCGTGTTCGACGACCACCACCCCGGCACCGGCGTCGACGAGCGAATTGAGCTGCCTCAGCAGCACATCGACGTCGGCGGGGTGTAAGCCGGTGGTCGGCTCGTCGAGCAGGTAGAGGGTGTCGGCGCGGCGGGCGCGTTGCAGTTCGGTGGCCAGCTTCACCCGCTGCGCCTCACCGCCGGACAACTCGGTGGCCGGTTGCCCGAGCCGGAGATAGCCGAGCCCGACGTCGGCGAGGGTGTGCAGCGCCCGCGCGACGACCCGGACATCGGCGAGGAACTCCCCCGCGTCGTCGACGGTCATGTCCAGTACCTCGGCAATCGTGGTGTCACGGTAGGTGATCTCCAGGGTTTCGGGGTTGTACCGGGCACCGTGGCAGTCCGGGCACGGACTGTAGGTGCTGGGCAGGAACAGCAGTTCGACGGTGATGTAGCCCTCGCCCTGACAGGTCGGGCACCGTCCTTCGGCGACGTTGAACGAGAACCGGCCCACGCCGTAACCACGGGCCCGGGCCGCGGAGGTGGCGGCGAACAGTTTGCGGACAGTGTCGAACAGTCCGGTGTAGGTGGCCAGGTTCGAGCGCGGTGTCCGGCCGATCGGCGCCTGATCGACCTCGACGACCCGCACGACCTTCGGATCGGCATCGGCGGCCCTCGACACCGCGTGCAGCAGTGTCGATTTGCCCGACCCGGACACCCCGGTGATGGCGGTGAACACCCCCAGCGCGATATCGACGTCGAGATCGCGCAGATTGTGGCTGGTCACCGACCGCAACTCCAGGCACCCGCGGGGTGTGCGGGCCGCCCGTGACGGGCGCTCGATCTCGTCGAACAGGTACGGGCGCGTCACCGAATCGGGCACCGCGCGCAGACCTTCCACCTCGCCGCTGTAGAGCACCCGGCCGCCGTGCACCCCCGCGCCGGGTCCGATATCGATCAGCCAATCCGCGTGGCGCACCACGTCGAGGTCGTGTTCGACGAGGAACACACTGTTGCCCGACCGTTTGAGCCGGCCGAGCACCGTGGTCAGCGCGGCGGTGTCGGCGGGATGCAGACCGGCCGACGGTTCGTCGAGAATGTAGACCACCCCGAACAATCCGGAGCGCAGCTGCCCGGCCAGGCGCAGCCGTTGCAGTTCACCGCCGGACAGCGTGGGGCTTTCCCGGTCCACACTCAGATAGCCGAGGCCGAGTTCGATCAGCACCGCGATGCGTGAGGTGAGGTCCTGGGTGAGCACCGCCGCCGCACCGGTGCCCACGGTGTAGGGACGCAGTACCTCGGCGAGTTCTTCGAGTGGGAGTTCGGCGAGTTCGGTGATGTTGTGTCCGGCGAAGGTCACCGCCAGCGATTCGGGTTTGAGCTTGCGTCCGGCGCAGCGCGGGCAGGTGGCGGTGTGCAGGTACCCGGCGGCGCGGGCCCGGGTCGCCTCGCTCTTGGACTCGGCGTGCGATCGCAGCAACAACCGTTGGGCGCCGGTGTAGGTGCCCTGGTAGGGGCGATGGATGCGGTGCGCTTCGCGTTCGGGTTCGACGGTCACCACCGGTTTCTCGTCGGTGAACAGAATCCATTCGCGCGCCGCCGGTGACAGTTCGCGCCACGGTGTGTCGATGTCGTAGCCGAGCGCGGCCAGCACATCGCGCAGGTTCTTGCCCTGCCACGCCCCCGGCCACGACGCGATCGCACCTTCACGGATGCTCAGCGACGGGTCGGGGACCATCGACGCCTCGGTGGCTTCGTGGACGACGCCCTGCCCGTGGCAGCGTGGGCACGCGCCTTCGACGGTGTTGGGTGAGAACGCGTCCGAGTAGAGCCGGTTGGTGCCTTCCGGATAGTGTCCAGGACCGGTTCTGGCGGGCCCGGCCGGATAATCACCTTCGCGCGACATCAGCAGTCGCAGGGTGTTCGAGATGGCGGTGACCGTGCCGACCGTGGAACGTGACGACGGTGCGGAGCGACGCTGGGCCAGCGCCACTGTCGGCGGCAGCCCCGTGACGTCGTCGACATCGGGAGCTTCGATCTGGTGCAGCAATCGGCGGGCATACGGCGCCACCGACTCCAGGTAGCGGCGCTGGGACTCCGCGTAGAGGGTGCCGAAGGCCAGCGACGACTTGCCCGAACCCGACACACCGGTGAAGGCGACCAGGGCATTTCGCGGCATGTCCGCGTCCACATCACGCAGGTTGTGGACGCGGGCACCACGCACCCGAACCGAAGGATCGACCTCGTGCGAATCCACAGCTACCGAGATTACCCGCTCGGTGCGCGGGTTCGGTGTTCTAGAAGAACCAGCCGAGTTCGGGGGCGCGTTCGGTGGCGAACGCGGCGTCGAAGTCATCGAGCACCATCGGGCCCGTGACACTGATGCGGTGCGCGCGAGCGTAGTCACGCGCCCGGTGCGCACCGAAATACAGTCCGCCCAGCACGTTGATGTCGCAGGTGAGGTCGGGGGTGCGCGACGTGGGTGCGCAGGCGGCGATGCCGTCGCGCACGCGCAGCGCGAAGGTGCCCCCGGCGTCACGGAACGGGTCGTGCACGGCCACCACCGCATCCAGGTCGTGCCGGTAGGAGCGGGCGGTCAGCGCGGCGGGTACGTCCATCACCCGCGCCCACAAGGCGTCCCCGCGCCGGGTCAGTGTGACCGCGCGCGGATCGGTGAGCAGGTACGGCAGCGGATCATCTTCGGCCAGCGTGGCTTCGACGGTGTCGACCAGATCCATGCCGAGCAGCACCCGCCACAGTGCGGCGTGTGCCTCGGTGGTGATCGCGCGCATTTCCCACAGCACCACCGTGGGCCGACCGTCGAGGTAGCGGCGTCGATACAGGGCGTACCCGTCGGCGTGGAGCAGGACGTACAGCGATGTGGCACCGTCACGGTTGCGGTCGGGGTCGGCGAACAACAGTGCCCATTTCGCGTCGGGGCGCTCCTGGGCGCCGGGCGTGCGCTGCTGCCACCGCGCATAGACCTGCCGGAGGTGGGATTTCGCGGCCTCCATGGTGCTGATCGTGACGCCACCCGGGTCCGGTGTGGTGGCCCGGAATTCGGCGCGCCGGCGATCGATGCGCACCACGGTGTCGTGGATGGTCGTCTCGTAACCGAACCGGCCGTAGATCGTGGCTTCGCTGGCGGTGAGGATCGCCAACGGCAGCCCCTCCGCTGCCGCCCGGGCGTGTTGAGTGGTGAACAGTGCCCGCAGAATCCCCCGTCGCCGATGCGTCGGTGCGACCGCCACCCCTTCGACTCCGCACGCCCGCACCGTCTGCAGGCCCGGCACGGTCACGTTCATGGTGATGTCGACGGTGTGGCCGACCACCTGATCGCCGTCGACCGCGACCAACGACCGTTCAACCGGAAACAACCGCCCCTGTTCTTCGAGCTCCACCGGCCCGTAGCGCATCCCGAACCCGGTCTCCCGCAACAACACGATCGCCGCCCGGTCCGCCTCAGTGGCCGCCCGCACCCGCACGCTCTTCGCCGAAGTCATGCCCGAACCCTGCCATGCGCGCCCGTTCTCTCACAGGCAATTTCCCGGCGCGCTATCGCGACACCACGCTGACCAGCTCGACAATCGACCGTTCCAGCCCGTTGATCACATACGGCGCGGCGACCGAACCCCGCACGTCCGGCAGCGGGCCCACCGGGAGCCGGTGAAATCGCAGGATCACCGCTGGCGAAAGCTCGGTGTGATCGGTGCAGGTGTCGCCGTCCACGGTCGCGCCCGGTGCGGTGTTCGAGAATTGCAGGTCGGTGTGGTTCACCACCACGGTCGAGTCATCGGTGTCGCTGTGGCTCTGGGATTGCGCCGCGACCTTTCCCGCCAGCAGGTCGGCCACCGCGGCGACGGCGACCGGATCCCGGGTGCCGTCGTAGACCCAGCGTTGGCCGAGGACGCCGTGCTCGGCCGTGCCGAGCAACGCCGAGTCGGCGCCGGGCAGCGGGGCGTCGCGGTAGGTCAGCGGCACGTGATACAGCACCGGGCCGAGTGCGGAGTCGTCGATCAGGAGCATGAATTCGATACCCACCGCACCGTCGGCGTCATCGAGCCGGAATCCACCGGCCCTGCTCAGGCGCGGTGCACTACCCCGGTACCACTGCCGGCTCGGCAACCACGCTTCGACGAGCTCGAGCTTGCTCGGTGTCAAGGACGTGTGATGGATGACAGCCATATCGCAGGGTACTGCCGGAACGGTGGGGTCCGCAGTCCCGGTGGCATCGGTACACAGCCGCTTCCGCGACGCCGTTCACCGCCTGCGCCGCGAACGCGCCGATCGCGGCACTGCATTCGCACACGAACAACACCGCGGCGACGGCCACACCCAGCGCGACGAAGAACCGGGGCGTGGAAGTCACCCAGATCAGCTGCGCCACCTTGGCGAAAGGCTAGCGGGCCGGGGTTCACGGCCGGTGCGGGAAACTACGCGTCTACTGTGGACCCAGCTGGGTACTCCCCGGTCATCGGTGAATGCCGATGCCGCAGTGAGTCATTCGATTAGAATCATTGCAGGGTGAGATCCTCGGTCACCCATGCCGGTCTGTCGGCACCAGCGTGAATCATCTCGGTAGTTCCACCAGTTTCGGAAATATCATCGGATACGCAGTCATGCAGGGGGTTTCATCATGTCCACAGCTGTCGATTTCGCGGCTCGGCTCATCGATCCGGCAGCGATCGCCGCGGCCGGGCATTCCGCCGTCCTCGCCTACGTCTCACCGAGCAGGCCCGGCGCGAACTTCGGCGCCAAACCGATCACCGCCGATTACGCGCGCGCTCTGGCCGCCGCCCGCCTGGACATCGTGTCCATCTGGCAATACGGCAAACCGGGCGATGCCACACCGTCGGACTGGACCACCGGATTCGACGGCGGGCGGCGCATGGGCGAACAGGCACTGGCCACCCACCTGAGTCTGGGCGCACCCCGGCAGGCACCGATCTTCTTCGCCGTCGACGAGGACATCACCCTCGCCCAGTGGAACAGCACCGCCGTGGAGTTCTTCCGCGGCGTCAACTCGGTACTCGACGTGGCCTGGACCGGGATCTACGGGCATTCGCGGGTGTGCGCGTGGGCCATCGAGGACGGCGTGGTCGGCAGCCGTGGTGAGTTCAGCTGGGCGTGGCAGACCCGGGCCTGGTCGGGCACCGAACGCGAACCACGGGCCGTGCTGTACCAGCGGGTGATCGACACCCCGAGCGACCCCGGCCCCCTCATCGACGGCACCCGCGTCGACGTCAACGACATTCTCGCCCCCGACTTCGGACAGTGGAGCCTCGACCGTTCGGTGTCGATGCCCCCGTTCACCGAGATCGACCGGCTCGGACCCTCGCACTCACCACGCAACGGCGCCCGCATCCGTAACTTCCTGCTCCACACCCAGGAGGGCAACGGCACCGCCGAGACCCTGGCCGCCTACCTCAACAACCCGTCCAACGGCGTGTCCTACCACTACACGCTGCGCGACGGCGTGGTGGTGCGGGTGGTGCCCGAAGAGCTCGCGTCCTGGTCGGTGCTCTCGGCGAACCCGTTCACAGTGAACCTGTGCTTCGCGGGCAGCCGGGCGGCGTGGTCGCGCGCGCAGTGGCTGGCCATCGACGGCGACCTGCGGATCGCGGCCTACCTGGCCGTGCGCAGCGCCCACCGGCACAGCTATTCGACCCAGGTGATCGGTCCCGAATACCACGTGGCCGACGGCATCACCGACCACCAGTACGTGACCAAGGCGTTGGGGATCGGCACCCACACCGACGTGGGCCCGAACTTCCCCTGGGACGTGTTCGCCGCCCATGTCGGCGAATTCGCCGGACCCCGACCCAACGCCATCGACGCGCGCGCCGCGGCCACACCCTGGCTCGGGGTGCGGCGCACCGATGGCGAGATCTCCACCCCCGACGGGCTCGGCCGCTTCGCCGAATTCGAACACGGCTACGTCTACTGGCATCCGGCCACCGACGCCCATGCCATCCCGGCCCCCATCATGACCAAGTTCGCGGAACTGGGCTGGGAGGCAGGCAGATTGGGTTACCCGATCGCCGAGCACACCGAACTGCCCGATCCGCGTGGCACCGGCCCGGGGCTGGCACAGGCTTTCCAGGGCGGCACCATCTACCGGCGAGCCGGTGGCCCCGCCTTCCACGTGCACGGGGCGATCGGTGCACGCTGGGCGGAATCCGGCTTCGAGAACGGTGAACTCGGTTGGCCGGCATCCGACGAGACCGCCCATGCCGATGGTGTGTACCAGGAGTTCGAGTTCGGGCGGATCTACTGGGTGCCGGGAAAGATTGTCGCACTGCGACATTCGGGCGAACCCGACACTCCGTTCGACCGCCCGGCCTAGGGCTTGTGTCGAAGTGGTCGGGCCATCGTCTCGCTGACGGGGCACCGGGCAATATCTGGGCGGTGACACCCCGATCGATACCGGCGGCGACGGCGTCGAAGGCGACCGCGGCCGAATCGGCGGCTTACTTGCCGCGCACGGTGTCGGCGCCGACTCGTTCCCCCAGGTCTGGAGCTGGTCGGCGGCGGCGCGGAAGGTGTCGGCGGCGCCGAGCAGCACCCGGCGGCCGTCGGCGACCAGCACGCGAACTCGGCGATGGCCGGGCGGCCGAAGAGGCGGCGGCCATCGCCGGTGTTCCAGATCGCATCGGCGCGGAAGAGCGCGGTGAATTCGGTGACCAGTTCGTTGGCCTGGGCGTGCTCGACGGACTCGACGACAGCGCGGACGGCGGCGAGTTCTATGTCGAGATCGTCGGGGGTCAGCCCAGTAGCAGCACGATCGCGGTGGCGCCGACGCTGAGGATCATGGCGGCCACCACGAGGATGGCGACCAGTCGGGTTCGCGACGACGGTCCGGTGTAGGTCGGTTCGTCGTTCAGCATGTCGGCGAGATCGACGGCCGCGAACTCGCGGGTGGTTTCCAGGGGGCCGGGCTGCTCGGTCATATGCGCTGACGCTAGTCGAGTGCGTTGCTCGCCGCTGCGGATACCCCGTTCATCTCCACGGAACGGGTGCCGGCGAGCAGTTCGTCGAGTTGCCGTTCGGCGCGTTCGGCGCGGGCCAGAGTTTGCTGTCGCGCGTCGTCGAGCGTGGCGAGGCGTTCCGCGGTTTCGGCTCTGAACTGGTCCAATGCCGCGGCCGCCTCGGTACGCCTGGCCTCGGTCTCGGCCGTGGTGGTGCGGCGCAGCTCGGTGAGTTCGCTTCGGGTGTGGTCGAGTTCGGTGCGGGTGGTTTCCAGTTCGGCGCGTGCTCGCCGCCATTCCGCCCGTGCTTCGTTCGCCGCCTCGACGCGTTCGGCGGCGGCCAGTTCGGCGCGTTCGGTCGCGCGGTCGGCGTCGGCGGCCCGCTGCACCGCCAGGTCGCGTTCGGCGTGGGCCGCGTTCACTCGTGCCTCGGCATCGCGGCGCACGTGAGTGATTTCGGTGTCGGCGCGTTGTTCGGCGCGCGCCACTTCTTCGGCGGCTTCCTGCCGGATCCGTTCGATTTCTGCGGTGGCCTCGCGCCTGGCTGCGCGCACTTCCGTCTCGGCGGCACTGCGCGCGGCGAACACCTCGTCGGCGGCCTGTTTGGTCGACCGTTCCACCTCGGCCAGTGCGTCGTCGCGCGTACTGTGCGCGGCCGCGATCAACTGCTCGGCTTCCTCAGCGACTGCCGCCGCGTCTTCGGCCGCCGATTCCGCGAGCGCCCTGGCTTCTTCGGCGTCGCGCCGCGCCTGTTCGGCGGCCACCGCCCGCACGTCGGCGTCGGCGATCCGGCGTGCCGCCTCCGCCTGCACCGCCTGGACCTGCGCTTCAGCCACTGAGGGATCACCGAGGGTGGACAGCTCCGTGACCGCCGCATTCAGCGTCGCCCCCAACTGTTCGGCCAGTCCTTGGAACTGCCCGAGCAACTCGTCGGCTCGCAGTCGAGCCGCTGTCACCGGCCCCTGAGCCGTCACAGTGACATTTTCGCCGCCACCCTCGACCTCCTGCTGCTGCCGTTGCCGCTCCCGCCATGCGCGCCATCGCGTGTGGTCGGGGTGATCACAGTATTCGGAGGGGCGACCGGGGCCACCGCCTCGAGTGATCGGACGGGAACAGCCAGGGTAGTTGCAGACGCTCGACACAGGAGAATCGTAGCGTTGGTTTCGTTTGTTCGTCACGAATTGAACCAAACGAAAGCCGTGTCGCCGGTTTCGGGCGGAAATTTGCAGGCCGCCATCCTGACCGCCGATAAGTGAACATTATCGGTGGTCAGGGTGGCCGGTAGCTCCCCGTGACCGCGAGCTTATTCCGTTAACGTTTCGTTGCAACTAACGCTACTTAACTGCTACGCAATAGGGTGAAAACTGTGCGGTGGGCTCAGCGGTCTGTCCACCCGCACGACGGGACCTGTTCCTTCACGCTCTTGTCGACCCATGAAGGGGTGGCGAACCGTCTTCACCTGCACGCGAACGCGAGCCGGTGGCAGTCCCGGCCGGCTACGCGGCTGCCGAATCTTGGGGACGGCGCAGCACGTCATCGGCCGGGCTGGTGAAATCAAGGGATGAACACCCCCACCCGCTACGGGGCCATCGCGTTCTCCGAGGCAAGCGCGCAACGCCAACGCGCCACCGGCAGCATCAACTGGTACGGGGACCAGATGTCCGTTGGTGACCACACGGGCGAGCCGCAGGAACTGGACGGGCCGACGGTTGCGCTGATTCGGGCCACGGACTCGCTGTTCATCTCGACAGTCACGCCCGCTGGTTGGCCATACATCCAGCATCGCGGTGGCCCGCCGGGATTCGTCCATGTCCTCGATTCCTCGACGATCACGTTGGGCGACTACTCCGGCAACCAGCAGTTCGTCACCTTGGGCAACCTCGATCACGACAACCGGGTCGCGCTGTTCTTCATCGACTACCCCACCCGCACTCGGGTCAAGGTGTTCGGTCGTGCCGAAGTAATCGAACGCGACGACGACCCCGAGTTCATCGAACGCATGCTCACTACCGAGCAGGGGCTTGTCCGCACTCGCTGTGACCGGGCGTTCCGTATCCGTGTCGAAGCCCTGGACCGCAACTGCATCAAGAACATCCCGGTCAAATACAGCAGCGAACGAATGGCCGAATCGCTTCGACTGGCCCGCGCACCCCTGATCGAGGAGATCGAGCAGCTGCGTCGACGCAACCAGGAACTCGAGGACGAGATCGCGCGCTTGAGCGAACAATAGGGTCTGCGAGTGAGTGCCTCGGCGAGGTCGGCGAGCGCCGCCTGGCCGAACTCGACCACACCGGCCTCTGGCGGCCATCACTACGCGCAGATCAGCCGTTGGCGATCCTGGCGTAGGCATCATCGAAGAGGTCCCAGCCGTTGCGGCGGCCGGCGGTGCGCGTCTGGGCCATCCATCCCGCCTCGACGGCCGCGTCGACAAACGCGCGGACCACACCGGGCTCGTTCAGGTTCAGTACACGGTCACCGATCCAGATGTCTCCGGCAGCGGACATCCCGCCGTCCGGGACGTGGCGTTCGCTGTCGGGGCGAAATGCCAGGGTCAACCCTGCCACCGACCCGGTTTCCCGCAGTCGCAGGACTTCTTCGCATCCGTCTGCGTGCTGGTGATAGGTCTTCCAGAGGTATTGCCGCTCACCGACCGTAAGAACGCGTCGGCGGTGTTGTTTCGTCATCGCGCGATGCTAATGCGGGGTCTACGGCCCCTGCTATCGGTTTTGTGGCCGGGGCGGGCGTAGTGCCGCGACGATACCGAGAACGGCGATGACCGTGAGCCACACCGCGGACGCCAACCCGGCGGTGAAGGGTGTCCCCACCAGCATGATCAGCGGGCCGTATTCCGCCACGCGGGGCCAGTATCCACACGGGCCGACCTCGGCGGCGTTGATCGCGCATTCGGGGTGGTCGGCTGCCGCGAAGACCAGGGTCGCGATCATCGGAATCACGACGGCCACACCGAGAACCGTCGCCAGGCTTGCGAGGGGCCGGGAGAGCACTGCCATACGGTCAGACCCTAGCCCGCCGTGGTGAGCGGCACCGGATGCGAGCGCGGCGAAGGATCTCATCGGTACGCTCGCGGGCATGGGCGGGGACTTGCTGGTGCTGATCGCTATCATCGGCCCGCTGGGCTTGTTCGGGTGGGCGGCTGTGCGGGCGAAGCACCGCGGCTTGGGTGGGTCGTTCGTCGGGCCGTTTCAGGAGATGTTCGATCCCGGCGCGGCGCGCGCACAGATCGTCGTCGAGCAGATCGCGGAACTGCCGGATCCTTCGGATTCCGGTGATCCGGACAACGACGACGAGGTGCCGAACACTGTGGTGTACAACGGCGTTCGGCTCTACATCAATCCGGACAAGGGACGCGGAGGTGACCCGGCCACCAGGCGAGCTGGGTGAATGCCGCCGGTCAGGCATCGCGTACGACTTGCTGGTTCGAGTCGGCTACGAGTCGCTGGGTTCGGAGCGGGCGGCGATGGCGGCTTGGATTCGGCGCAGGGTGCGCAGGCCCTTCTTCGCGGCCACGCTCACCATGCCGTCGAAAACGGTGGACCCGCGGTCCTGAGCCATCAGTCGTTCCAGGGTGGGCACGGCACGGTCGTCGCCGGTGGAGCCGAGTGCGACCGCGGCCCAGTAGCGCTGGTCGGGGTCGGCGCTGGTGGCGGCTTCGATCAGTCTCGGGAGAATGTCGGGGGCGAATTGGGACAGGGCGCTGGCGATGTAACCGATGCGGTAGTAGCGGCGGTGCTCGAATTCGTCCCAGAGTGCGGCCAGGGCCGCGTCGCCGCCGATGATGGCGAGGGCTTCGGCCGCGCGTTCGCGCATGCCGGTGATCGGGTCACCCAGGAGGGGGATGAGCGGTGCGACAGCTGATTCGTCGCCGAGTGCGCCCAGGGCGATCACCGCTTGTTCGCGGGCCATCTGCTGGGGGTGGTCGAGCATCGCGACCAGGCCGGGGACCGCTTCGCGCACGCCCAGTGCCGCGCAACCCATCGCGGCCCACGCCTGGCAGTTGTATCGGGTGTCGGCCAGTGCGCTGAGCAGCGGTTCGCGCAGGGTGTCGTCGCCGAAGACCGCCACGTGATTGAGTGCGCGGCTGTAGAGCGAGCGGTGGTAGGCGGGGTAGTCGCGCACGAGGGTGCGCAGTGCTTGCGCGGCGTCGGCGTCGCCGTCGGCGGCACGGCCGAGCAGCAGGCGGAGATTTTCCTCGCGGGTCTCGAGATCACCGTCGGTGAGGGATCGCGCATCTGCTGGGTTCACCGCCCAACGGTACCTGGGTCGTCGACGGGTTCCGAGCGCGGACCGCGGACCGCGGCCACCGGGCTGCGGTCCGCTGTCACGAGTTACTGCCTCAAGGCGATTCGGTGGGCGGTGGCCATCAGGGTGGCCAGTTCCTCGGCCTCGGTGTCGTCGAGGACGTCGAAGTGTGGCGCCATGAGCTCGTCGGTGAGTTCCTCGGCCGCTGTCCAACGTTTACGCATGTCGTCGGTGATCTCCTCGAAGGGTTCGCTCCAGCCGAGCCGACGGGCGTGAGTGGGGCCGTCGGCGATGGGTGAGCCGGCGATGAGGATGGCCTGCAGCGGGGTCAGGCCCTGGGTGAGCACCGCGAGCAGGTGCAGGCCGCCGCGCAGTTCACGCAGCACATGGGTGAGTTGGAGCACCGCCGCGCGGCTGTCGCTGGGCAGTGGCATCGCACGCCAGCCGGCGAACAAGGGCACCGCGGTCGACGGTGCTGCCGCGACCACCTGGTGCAGTAGTTCGCTGAGCCGGTCCGCCTGGTCGAAGTCGGCGAGTGTGCGCTGCCCGAACCCGTGGCAGGCGGCCAGATAGCCGGTGGCCGCTTCGGCGGCGGGTAACTGCACCGATGTCCATGCGGCACGGATGCATTCGGGTGCGAAGAACCCGAATGCGGCGGTGACGACGTCGGCGTCCACTTCCCCGAGCACTCCGCCGCGCCCACGCGTGTACGGCCCGTGGAAACCGGGGACCCCGACATCGACCCCGAATTGCTTCGCCTCGCGCGAGAACATGAATGCCCCGCCGAGTTCGAGCACCTGCTTTTTGACCGCTGCTGCCGCCGTCATCGTTGCCACCTTCCACTTGTTCCTGGCGATGCAGACTTTAGTGGACAGAAGTCAGATTCGGTAGCCCCGAGAGGCGGACCGCTCCCCCACTGTGGACGGTCGGGGAGGTGCCCGGTCGAGGGGCCGATCCATCAGGACTCGGTGGCGAATCCGCCGACCAGTTCGCTGTCGCGGCGCGAGGCGGCGTCGTTGATCCCGATGAGATAGCCGTCGGGGTCGGCGAAGTAGAACTCGCGGGTGCCGGTGTGATCAGCCGAGGGCTCGCGCACGATGTCGGTGACCGCCGCGACGGTATCGAGCATGTGCTGGAAGTTCTCGACCTCGAGATAGAACATGCCGGTGAAGCCGACGGGCTTGTCCTTCAAGGAAGGTAGCCAGCTCTCGAGCTGGCTGTGGCGGTAGAGCATGCCGCAGAACGCGCCGTCGAACAGGACCATGTGGATGTCATCGGACTCGGTGGCGGTGCGACTGTCGACGATGAATCCGAGCTTCTCGTAGAACGCTTTACTGACGGCGGTGTCCTTGACTCCGAGACAGGGTGCGAACGGCATGGGCTTCTCCTTCAGATCGAATGTTCCGCGTTTGCGGTTTGATAAGTACATTTGTACCTTAAGAATCCGCGGGTGTGGCAGCTCTGTGGCACGGGTCGCACTAGGTACATATGTACCCTGAAGTGTCGTAACGAGCGCGAACAACGTCATGGGAGGCACAAATGTCCGCTGAGACCACCGATCCGGCCAAACCCGTACGGCGGCGCCGATTCGATCCGAACCGGCGCGAGCGCATCGCGCGGGCAGCGATCGATGTGATCGGTGAACGCGGTGTGGAAGGGCTGACTCATCGCGCGGTCGCCGAAGCCGCGGACGTCCCGATCGCCGGCACGACCTACCACTTCAAGGACAAGGAAGACCTCCTGGCCGCCGCCCTCGAGACCTGTGTCGCCGACTACGCCATCGCCATGGCGGATATCGCACACACCGGCCCGGACATGACGATCGAGACGCTCATCGATCGGACCGCGGCCGCGCTCGTGGACTGCTTCGGTCCGCAGCGCACGATCACCAGTGTGCAACTCGAGTTGTATGTCGCCGCGATCCGCCGTCCCGCGCTGCGCCCGATCGCGGACCGTTTCACCGAGGCGACCCGCGCCATGTACGCCCACTTCACCGACGCCGACACCGCGACCTTGCTCACCGACACCGCCCAAGGCATCACCCTGCGCGGGATGGCCACCACGACACCTCCCGGCGAACAGGAGATCCGGCAGATCCTCAGACGCTGCCTGCCGGGAACAGTGAGCGGAGATGACCACATCCATTGATCCGCGTCGATACTATGGAGGTATGACGTCCCTGGATATGCCCGTCGTCGGTGAGCACGGCGCGGATGCGCTCTCGGTCGAGGACGCCACCGTCTACGCCGAGTGGTTCGCCTGCCTGGCCGACCCCACCCGGGTGCGTTTGCTGCACCTGGTGGCGACCCGGCCCAGCGGGATCACCGTGCGCGAACTCACCGAAGCGCTGAGCATCTCGCAACCCACTGTCTCGCACCACATCCGCAAACTCGCCGACGTCGGCTTCGTCGCCACCCGCAAATCGGGCACGTCCACCGTGGTCGTGGTCGACCCCACCTGCTGCACGGGGCTGCCACACGCCGCCGACGCGGTGATGGGCGTGTTGGCCCCGCGCCCCTGCTGCCCCACCGATCTGCCCGCTGACGTGCGGGTGCGGGCGATGACCGAATCCGACTGGGAAGCGGTGCTCCGCATCTACGGCGAGGGCATCGGCGAGGAACCGTTCGTCACCGAGATGCCCACCCGCGAACACCTCGAGGCCCGGTGGTTACCCGCGCACCGCTGGGTCGCCGAGATCGACGCTCAGGTGGTGGGCTGGGCCGCGTTGGCCCCGGCCACCTATCCGGGCGGGGCCGACAGCTCGGTTCTGGTCGCCCGCGACGCCCGCGAGCGCGGCGTCGGCAAGTCGCTGCTGCACGCGCAGGTGCTCGCCGCCGACGCGGCGGGCCTGCGCACCCTGCAGACCTCGGTCTTCCCGGACAACCGCGCCAGCATCGCCGTCCATCACAGCGCGGGGTTCCGCACGGTGGGGGTGCGCGAACGCATCGCGTTGCGCGGGGGCGTATTCGGTGACACCGTTCTGCTCGAGCGCCGGGCCGAGAGCACCTCGTGTCAGGGGCCGGCCACCGGGTGCTGATTGTTTCGCCGGATACGGGGCATTGCGGCCCGTAGGACTGTGCTGTCCCACCGAAAGGATGTGCTCGATGAACCAGCCGGACCACGGATTTCCCGACGAATCACGCACCATCCGACCGCATGCGGGCGAGTCGATCGAGGATGCCCGGAACTGGCCGGGACTGGTCCTGGCCGCTGTCGGACTGGTGCTGCTCGCGCTGACCCTCACCGCGGCCGGCTACGGCTTCGAGGGCTGGGCGATCGTCGCCGGCGTGGCCTGCGCGGTGTGCCTGCTCGCCGGGATCGGCCTCGTCGTGGTCCAGCACCGCCGGGTGAAGGCGCGCCAGCGGTGATGGTGCTGCGGGCGCCGGGGGTGTACCGCCCACAGGCCGACACGTGGATGCTGGCCGAAGCGCTGCGGCAGCTGCCCGCGTTGCGCGGTGGGCGGGTGCTGGAAGTGTGCGCGGGCACCGGGGTGGTCACCTTGGCCGCGGCCCGGGCGGGGGCGCGCAGTGTGACCGCGGTCGACGTGTCGCGGCGCGCGCTGCTGTCGACCTGGCTGAACTGCCGGTTGCGTGGGGTGGCGGTGGAGTTGCTGCACGGCGACTTCAGTACCGCCGCCGAGCTGCCGCGCTTCGACGTGGTGCTGGCCAACCCGCCGTATGTGCCCGCGGCCCGCGAGACCGGACGCGGTGCCGCCCGGGCCTGGGACGCGGGGCCGACCGGGCGCAGCGTGCTCGACCGGCTGTGCGCGAGCCTGCCCGGTCTGCTCACCGACAACGGTGTGGGGTTGATCGTGCACTCGGCGATCAGCGATCCCGACCGCAGCCTGACCCAGTTGCGCGAAGGGGGTGCGGCGGCGCGGGTGGTGGCTTCGGGCACCGTGCCGTTCGGGCCGGTGCTGCGGGCACGGGCACGTCGGCTGGCTGCGCGTGGGCTCATCGCGCCGGAACAACGAGACGAAGAACTGGTGGTGATCCGTGTCGAGCGAACCAGCTGCCCCGCTGTCGGTGAACCCGCCTGAACGCAGGCGGGTCGTGTTCACCGACGGCCCGGCCATGATCGAGGGACCCGTCGACGTCGTGACCGCCGACGGGCGGGTGCTGCACTGTGACCGTTTCCAGGTGGCGTTGTGCCTGTGTAAACGTTCCTCCACCTACCCACTGTGCGATACCAGCCACCGTCGCCGACGCCGACGCGATACCGGGAGCAGCGACTGATGCCAAGCACCACCCCACACCGATCACTGCCGGCCCCGCGGGGCGAACTGTCCGCCGCGGTCAACGAATTATTGACGCGCCCACCGGGTTCGGCGGTCCCCGCGGTCACCGGCACCGACCCCTACGGCGAAGACTCGCTGCTCGCGTTGCACACCTGCTACGAACTGCACTACCAGGGTTTCGCCGGTGTCGACGACGACTGGGAGTGGGATCCGGGACTGCTGCGCCTGCGCCGCGATCTCGAACAGGGCCTGCTCGCGGCGTTGCGCGCCGACGTGCCCGGCGGCGACGACGTCGACGCCGAACTCGACCGGCTACTGGAACCGGCCGCCGACGGTGGCGGTGTCGCCGGTTACCTCGCCGAGCAGGGTGACCCGCAGTTGTTGCGCGAGTACTTCGTGCACCGGTCGATCTATCACCACATCGAGGCCGACCCCTATGCCTGGGTGATTCCCCGGCTGCGCGGGCAGGCCAAGGCGGCGCTGGTCGCGGTCGAGTTCGACGAGTTCGGCGGCGGTCACGGCGATCGGGTGCACGCGCAGTTGTACGCGGATCTGCTCGCGGGCGCGGGCCTGGAACCCGGTTACCTGCACTACCTCGATGTGGTGCCGGCGCCGATGCTGGCACTGGTCGACATGATGTCGCTGTTCGGCCTGCACCGCGGGTTGCGCGCGGCCACGATGGGCCATTTCGCGGCCAACGAGATCACTTCGTCCCCGGCGTCGCGGCGACTGGCCGAGCTGGCGCGCGAGCTGCTCCCCCATCCCGCCTGCGCGCGCTTCTACACTGAGCACGTCGAGGCTGACGCGGTGCACGAACAGGTGATGCGCCGCGACGTGCTCGCCGAGATGCTGGCCGATGAACCGGAGGCGGCCGCCGGCATCGTTTTCGGTATCCAGGCCACCGATCTGCTCGAGGACCGGTTCGGTGCGCACGTACTCGACAGCTGGGGGGCGGGGCGCACCTCGCTGTTGCGGCCGCTCGACCTCAGTGATCGGCCGGTAGGCGCCGTAGCCGGGTGAAGGTGATCCCGACCGGGTGACCGTCGAGTTCGGGGGTGTCGAGGTCGCGGTCGGTGTCGAGGTGATCGGTGATCGAGTGCAGTACGTTCCAGCCGAAATCGGACTCGTCGATCGGATCGGGTTCCACACACAGGGCCTGGACCCGGATCCGCATCCGGAATCCGTCGGCGCTCACATCGCAGTACAACCGGGAGCCGGGCACGGCGGCCAGGATCAGCGAGGTCGCGGCCTCGTCGACGGCGACGCGGATGTCGGCCACCTCTTCGAGGGTGAAATCGGCGAGCAGGGCGGCTGTTTCGGCGACCGCGCGTAGCATGACGAGCTGGCCGAGGTCGGCATCGATCCGCAGATGAATCGAGGTCGCGTGGGCTGAATCAGCGACGATTCGCTCGCTCGAAGCCACCACGTGCCTCCTCCCGGAATGTCGTCCGCTACGGGTGGGTCCCCCTGCGCCTACCCGCGCCGAAGCCGATCAAACCTGGGGTGCACTCACTGGTCGGTGTCGGTCAGTGACGCCTCGTCCACGCAACTGAAATGCCGGAACAACGGGCGCACGCCGGCCAGTTCGAGCGCGCGCTCCACTTCGGGGCTGCCGACCAGCAGCCGCAACTCGACCCCGTGCTGCCACGCATGGGCCTTGGCGGGGCCGAGCAGGGCGGCCAGCCGGATACTCAGGAAGTCGGTGCCGCGCAGGTCGAGGACCACCACTCGCGCACCGGAGCGGACCGATCGGTCCAGCAGGGAACAGAATTGTGGTTGACGTGCCGCATCCAGCTCGGTTCCGGCTCGCAGCACCCAGCAGCCGTGCCTGCCGGAGTCGACACGAGCCAGCGCTTGGGCCGATGCCGCGGATCCGCGGTACCAGCGAAGCCTGCTCGCACGTCGCCGATCCGTGACGACAGACATAGAACCTCCTGAGCGACAGGGATTCCGGTGATCGAGCCGACACACAACCGACGATCCGGGTGCAGCGCAGAAAACCGGGGCCGGCTGGAAGTCTCAACCTCAGACAATTCTGGCACGAATGCCCGGCGCTGTCACGAGCGCGAAGTTTGCTCCGTGAGTGCCTGCTCGCGCAACGCGTGCAATGTCCGCGACAGAATCCGCGAGACCTGCATCTGGGAGACCCCGAGCTGTTCGGCGATCTGGTTCTGGGTCTTGGCCTCGAAGAACCGCAGGATCAGCACCTGGCGCTCCTCGTCGGGCAGCGCGGCGATCAGCGGGCGCACCGCCATCGCGTCCTCGGTGAGCTGGTAGCAGGGTTCGTCGGCGCCGAGGGTCTCGGCGATCGGCTGCGAGGAGTTGTCACGGTCGTCCTGGGTGACGCCGTCGATCGAATTGGTCTGATAGCCGTTGCCCGCGACCAGTGCGCGGGTGACCTCGACCAGGTCGACGTCGAGTTCTTCGGCGAGTTCGGCCGCGTTGGGCACCCGGCCCAGCCGCTGCGACAGTTCTTCGGTGGCCGGCCCGATCCTGAGCTGGATCTCCTTGAGCCGGCGTGGCACCCGCACCGCCCAGGTGTGGTCGCGGAAATGCCTGCGGACCTCACCCATGATCGTCGGAATCGCGAACGACAGGAACGAGGAGCCCCGGCTCACGTCATAGCGGTCCACCGCGAGCACGAGTCCGACCCGGGCCGTCTGTTCCAGGTCGTCGAACAGCTCGCCACGTCCGGAGAACTTGCGGGCGATGTGGTCGGCCAGCGGCAGGCACAGCCGGATCACTTCTTCACGCAGCGGCTCACGCTGCGGGTCGTCCGCGGCGAGGGCTTGCAGCTTCTCGAACCAGGGCTCGATGTTGTCGTAACTGTCGCCGCGCGAGTGGGAACGCCGACCGGTTGTGTGTAGTGCTGTTGTTGCTTCCACGGTCATCACATATGCCTCCGTTTCCAGATGGCTCGGCTGCACAAGGTGTACCCGGTGGGATCGCGATCTATGCCTGCCGCGTCGCGTCCAGCTCGGTCCTCGTGATCCACCGGGCTAGTGCGAACGACGGATCCAACCGAACTCCACTGTAGTCGGATAACCGCCGCGGGCCGAGTCCTGCTCGGCAACCTCCACCCGCAACGCGTCGGTGAGCGTGGCCACCACGTGCCAACCGAAAGCGTCCTCGTCGATCGCGGACTCACTGGCTGCCACTGTGCTCACACGGGCGCCGAGCGCGCCGCCGCCGCCGGTGAACGAACAATCGATGAGCGCGTCCGGAACTGCCGCCAAGACCAGCGCGGTGACGACCTCGTCGAGGGCCAACAGCAGATCGGTGACTTCGTCGAGGGCGAAACCGCCCACGAGAAGTACGGTCTCGGCGAGTGCGTGCACCATCGTCAATTGCTCGAGTTCCGCTGGAACCTGGAACCCGACTGTCGTCGACCGGGGCGCGGTCTCGCGGTCTTCTGCGCGCATACCGCCTCCCTGTTACTGCCTTTCGATGGTCGCAGGTTACCCGACAGCGGCTGCGCCACTTGCGGACCCGGACCCCTCCGGTTCGACCCGTTCGTGCACGGTCAGCAGTAGATGATCGAATCGGGTGCGTAAAGTGCCTGGTACATCGGTCAGCGAACGCAGTTCGGTGACCAGTTGCGCGGCCAGGTCGCGCAATTTCGTATTGGTGTCCTGCGAGCGCCAGATCAGCACGTCGAACGCCTGCTCAGCGGTGATCCCGTACACCAGCATCACCGCACCCTTGGCCTGCTCGATCGCCGCGCGCGCGGCGTAGAGGCTGGGCAGTTCGTCGTCGATGGTCTCCTTGCGCCGCCGCTCCAGTGTTTCGGTGACATCGATGTAGTAGCCGGTGGTCCCGGTGACGGCGCCCTGCTCGTCGAGCATCTGATCGCCGACCACGATCACCACGTGCACTTCCCCCGCGGTGTCGATGATGCGGTGGGTGCTGCAGAACGGTTCACCGCTGCGCACCGAGCGTTCGATCATGGTGGCGACGTGGTCGCGGTCGTCGGGGTGTTTGTGCGAGAGCAACAGTGCGGTGTCCGGGGCCACCGTGCCCGGGGCGTACCCGTGGATGCGCGCTACCTCGTCGGACCATTCCCAGCGCTGATCGGCGAACCAGAAACGGAATCCGCCGGCATGGTGTGCCGTGTCCTCGCCGAGCACGCGGGCCAGTGAATGCGCTGTACCCCTCGCGAGTTCATGACTGTGCTTCATACCGGAAGTATCTCTTGTGCGGTGTTCGCGCGAGGAATCAGTGCGCCGATACCGCCCAGGACACGGCGCGGCGGCCATCAGCACCGTGGCGGGTCCGGGTCGGCCGCACCGGGGTCGGGCAGGGGCCTGCCCGGTGTCGGGATCGGCGGGAAAGGATCGGGCTCGCCCGGACCCGGTGGCGGTTGGCCGGGACCCGGTGTAGGTGGGTCGCCCGGATTCGGGCCGGGACCCGGGATCGGCCGTCCCGGTGCCGGCGACGGCGGTGGCCTGCCGGGGTCGGGCGGCGGTGCCGGGTCGGGTACCGGGGGGATCGGGTCCGACGGGTCGGGAACCGGCGGGCTGGTCGACATCGAACCGGTCATCACAGCCTCCTCGCGTATCGGAAACGGAGTCGCCGGGCAGGTACCCCGTCGTCGATGGGCTACACACCCGCCGGGCATTCCGTACGCGGCTCAGGGCACGGCCGGGCCGAGGGTGATCTGCAGTCCGGAGTCGGTTTCCTCGATCGAGCGGATGGTCCAGATACGTCCGGGCAGCACCGTTCCCGCTGTTGTGTGGTAACCCACCACGTCCAGGACGCCGGGACCGTCGTCGGGCAGGATCGCCGCCTCGGTGTGCGCGCCGTCGGAGAAGTGCACCTCGTATTGGTCGGCATGGGCGTCGGCGTGCAGTTTCACTCCGGGAAACAGATGCGAATGTCGCACGGTGATGTGTCCGCAGTCGATGTCGCGCCGCTCGTCCATCTGCTCACCATCCTGTGGCCGTGGGAATCGATCCGCGCACCCAGCCTAAACCTGTTGCACCGATTGAACTGCGAACGATCGGCTACTCCCGCGACAAACCCCACCGCTGCAGGAGAAGGGAACGTTCATGGCCGAGGAGAAGTTGCGCGTTGTCGCGCTGGTCTGCACATTGAAGCCGTCACCGGCCGAGTCGAGCAGCCAGCTGATCGCCGATCAGGTCCTCGCGGAGCTGGCCGGCCACGGCGTCGAGGGCTCGGCGGTGCGGGTCGCCGATTTCGACGTGCGTCCCGGTGTCAGCACCGATGAAGGCGACGGTGACCAGTGGCCGCAGATCCGGCGCCGCGTGGTCGAGGCCGATGTGGTGCTGCTGGCCACCCCCACCTGGCTGGGCCATCTGTCCTCGGTGGCGCAGCGGGTGCTGGAACGGCTCGACGCCGAACTGTCCGAGACCGATGAGGCGGGTCGGCCGGCCATGCTCGGCAAGGTGGGCATCGCCGCGGTGGTCGGCAACGAGGACGGGGCGCACAAGATCGTCGCCGACACCTTCCAGGCGCTCGACGACATCGGGTTCACCATCCCCGCCCAGGGCTGCACCTATTGGAACGGCGAGGCGATGCACGGCACCGACTACAAGGATCTGTCCGACACTCCGGACGCGGTGCACAAGACCACCCAGGCCATGGCTCGCAACGCCGCGCACCTGGCCCGGGTGTTGCGGGCACAGCCCTATCCGGCCTATCGGTGAGCCCCGGCAGGCCGGACAGGCGGGTCAGAGGATGGGTCTGCCGCCGGTGACGGCGATGCGGGCACCGGAGATGTAGCTGCCGTCGTCGGCGGCGAGCAGCACGTAGGCCGACGCGAGCTCAGCCGGCTGACCGGCACGGCCCAGCGGGGTGTCGTCACCGAACTTGGTGACCTTCTCCACCGGCATGGTCGACGGGATGAGCGGGGTCCAGATCGGGCCGGGCGCCACGCTGTTGACCCGGATGCCCTTCTCCCCCAGCAACTGGGCGAGGCTGGCCGACAAGTTCGCGATCGCGGCCTTGCTGGCGGCATAGGGTGCCAGCGTCGGCGAGGGCATATCCGAATTCACCGAGGAACTGCCGATGATGGAGGACCCGGGACGCATGTGCGGCAGCGCCGCCTTGACCAGATGGAAGTAGGCGCCGACATTGAGCGCGAAGGTATGGGCGAATTCCTCGTCGCTGATCTCTTCGATGTCGGTGTGGGTCATCTGGAACGCCGCATTGCTCACCAGCACGTCGACGGTGCCGAATTCCTCCACCGCCCGCGCGATCACCGCACGACAATGCGCGGGGTCGGAAAGGTCGCCGGGCATCAGCACCGGCCGGCGACCGGCTTCGGTCACCAGATCGGCGACCTGCTGGGCGTCTTCGTGTTCGTCGAGATAGGAAATGAGCACATCGGCACCCTCACGGGCGAATGCGATGGCGACCGCGCGCCCGATTCCGCTGTCGGCACCGGTGATCACCGTCGCTTTACCGGTCATTTTGCCCGATCCGCGGTAACTGTTCTCACCGCAATCGGGCACCGGGGTCATCTGCGCCTGGATTCCGGGGACCTGCTGTTGCTGTTCGGGAAATCCCATGATCGAAGTCCTCCTCGCCGGGAAAGGTTCTGCGACGGGACTACCTCGAAGTGTGGGCGGCAAACAGCGGGGCTCAGTGCCCGCAGGGGTCGGTCAGGTGCAGACCTTCACCGACCTTGATCCGCCGGTGTTCGGCGAGCACGATCAGAATCCCCGCGATCATGCAGACACCGCACAGCACACCGGTGATCACTGCCCATCCGGCGAATCCGTAACCGGCCGCGGTCAAGGTGAGTGCCAGCAGCACGATACCGAGGCCGACGAGAAACAGACCGGGCCAGTTGCGGGCGTCTTCGATCGACTCACCGACATGAGAGCGGGTGGTGCGTTCGTTGTCGGGAAATTTGTGTTGATGGAGCGGGCTGGTGGCATTCATGACCGACCGTCCTTCCGGTAGAGATGCCCTACTCTGAAACTACCCCTGTTTCGGGTGCCGATCGCTGTTTGTAGTCGTCTCGATGCGGTAGTCCCAGCAGAGGGTTCTCCCCCGACGGCAGGATTTCGATCCAGGACAGGAAGGGTTGCGCGCATATGACCGAGCAGAACATTCCCCCGGAGTTCACGCGCCCGCCGGTCCCACCGGACGAGGACGGCGACCAGTGCACTCCGGCCGGACCTGCCCCCGATCAGGAAGGTCCCGCGCTGCGCGGTCCCACCGGCGCCCCCGTCCCCGGCGAGGCGAACCTGCGGGCCCAACAGGGCGGTGCGCTGACCACCGCGCAGGGTCTGAAAACCGCTGACACCGATCACCAGCTCAAGGCCGGCCCGCGGGGTCCGGTGCTGCTCCAGGACATCCACCTGCGCGAGAAGATCACCCACTTCGACCACGAGCGGATCCCGGAACGCGCCGTCCACGCCCGTGGTTCGGCGGCGCACGGAGTGTTCGTCGCCAACGGTGCCGCCGCGTCGCTCACGCGCGCGAAGTTCCTCGCCGCCGACGCCACCACACCGGTGTTCGTCCGGTTCTCCACGGTGCTGGGTTCGCGCGGTTCGGCCGACACCGTGCGCGACACCCGCGGCTTCGCGGTGAAGTTCTACACCGACGAAGGCGTTTACGACCTGGTCGGTAACAACATTCCGGTGTTCTTCATCCAGGAAGCGATCAAGTTCCCCGATGTGATCCACGCGGCCAAACCGGAACCGGATCGTGAGATCCCGCAGGCGCAGTCCGCGCACGACACGTTCTGGGATTTCGTCAGCCTGCACACCGAGGCCACCGCCCATACGTTCTGGAACATGTCGGACCGGGCGTTGCCGCGGTCGCTGCGGATGATGGAGGGTTTCGGCATCCACACCTTCCGGTTGGTCGCCGAGGACGGTTCCACGACGCTGGTGAAGTTCCATTGGAAGCCACGGCTGGGCGTGCATTCGATGCTGTGGGAGGAAACGCAGCTCACCGCTGGTTTCGATCCCGACTTCCACCGCCGTGACCTCGCCGACGCCATCGCTGCCGGGTTTCCCCCGGAATGGGATCTGGGTGTGCAGGTTTTCCCCGACACCCCCGACCACACTTTCGAAGACATCGATCTGCTCGATCCGACGAAGATCGTTCCCGAGGAATTGGTGCCGGTGCAGGTGATCGGCACGCTGCGGCTCACCGCGAATCCGGAGAACTTCTTCGCCGAAACCGAACAGGTGGCGTTCTGCCCGAGTCACCTGGTGCCCGGTATCGAGGTCACCGACGACCCGTTGCTGCAGGGCAGGTTGTTCTCCTACCTCGATACCCAGATCAGCCGCCTGGGCGGCCCGAATTTCGCGCAGTTGCCGATCAACCGGCCCCACACCGACGTCAACGACATGTTCCGCGACGGTATGCACCAGACCGCGGTACACACCGGTGTAGCACCGTACAAACCGAATTCGCTGGGCGGCGGCTGCCCGTACGCGGCCGGTATCGCCGACGATGCCTATGTGGAGTCCCCGACCCCGATTCCGGTGCCCACCGCGAAATTGCGCACCTCGGCCCAAGGCGCGGCGCAGGTGTCGTTCGCCGACCATTTCTCACAGCCGCGCATGTTCTATCGCAGCCTGTCCCACGGTGAACAGCGCCGCCTCGGTGACGCGTTCTCCTTCGAACTCGGCAAGTGCATGTCGGAGGTCGTGCAGCAGCGCGCGCTGCAGATGCTGGTGAACGTCGACGACCAACTGGCCGGGTATGTGGCCGGTCAGCTCGGACTGGACGTGCCCGCTCCGACGGCGACCCCGGTCGAGTTGGCGCCGAGCCCGGCGTTGTCGCAGAAACGGGGCGCCTTCCCCGTCGACGGCCGCACCGTCGCGGTGCTCGTGGACGACAGCACCGCCGCCGACACGGTGCAGCAGGTGTGCTCCACACTCGAGGAGGCCAAGGTGCGCCCCATGCTGGTGGCCCCGCACGGTGGCGTCGTCGCCGGGGTGCCGGTGGCGCGCAGCTTCACCACCATGCGCTCGATCGAATTCGACGCCGTCGTAGCGCTCGCCGCACCCACCGACCCCCGCGTGGACATGCTGCTCAGCGAGATGTGGCGCCACGGCAAGGCCATCGGCGCTGTTGATCCCGCCACCGCGCTGTTGCAACGCAACGGCGTCGATCCCGGTGCACCCGGTGTCACCGTGGCAGCGGCCGGTGAGGTCGTGCGACAGGTGGTCACCGATCTGGGCGAACACCGGGCATGGGCGCGCATCGAACCGCGTTCCTGACTCGGCTGCCACGAAAGATCGTGCCCGGTCCGCCATCGGCAGGCCGGGCACGATCGGTTCGGCGGATATCTCGGTCCGGCTGATGCCGGGTGCGCCGACACCGGTCGGCTCCGCTGAGTTCAGTCGCGGGTCAGGATGAAGAAGTACGGTTCGGGCAGGTCCCGGAAGTCCATCAGGCCCAGCACGGTGGTGTCGTCGATGCGGCGGAACACGTCGATGATCGGCAGATGGTCGTAGACCATGGCCGTGGTCACCACGGCGCGGTGGCGCACTTCGCGCAGCCGCGCGCGGTACCTGCGGGTTCTCAGCGCGGGGCGCAGCACGCCGAGCAGGTCACGTCCGCGCCGTACCAGCCCGGCGGGCACCTTGTCCGCGACTGCCAGCGGCACCCGTTTCGGGTCGACGGCGAAGATGTCGCCGTCCGCAGTGGCGAACAGCAGTGGGTGCACGCTGTCGATGCCGTCGAACTGTTTGCCGTACCACCCCGACGCCTCGAGCAACCCGTCGAGCCGATGCCCGGTGGCGAGCTCACGCCCGTGCCAGCGCCCGGTCAGCTCGTCGGGGTGCACGGGGTCGAGGGTGTCGAACAGGGCCAGCGCGGCCTGGCGGTCACAGGCGGGTTCCAGGGCGGCCAGTCGAGTTGCTGCGTCGGTCACGGTGTCCTCTCTCGGGTCAGGCGGGTAGGCGCAGGGCACCCGGTGCGCCCGCGGGTACCGCCGGGTCGGCGGGGGCCACCGGGCTGATGCGCTGGTAGGGGGCACCGAGTTCGGGGCGCGGGTCGGGTTCGCCCTTGTTGGGCCACAATGCCATCGCCCGCTCGGCTTGGGCGGTGATGGTGAGCGACGGATTCACCCCGAGGTTGGCGGTGATCGCGCTGCCGTCGGCGATGTGCAGACCGGGGTGACCGTAGACGCGCTGATACGGGTCGATCACGCCGGTGTCGTCGGAGTCGCCGATGGTGCAGCCACCGATGTAGTGCGCGGTGGCGGGGATGTTGAAGATGTCGGTGGCGATATTGCCGGTGATCGCGTCGGATTCGGCGGCGTACTTGCGGGCGATGTCGTGGGCCAGTGGAATCCACTCGGGATTGGGTTGCCCGCTGCCCTGCTTGGTGACGAGTCTGCGTCGTTTCAGGTACGAGGTGAGCGAGTTGTCCAGTGATTGCATGACGAGCAGGATCACCGAGCGCTCCGAGGCGCCGCGTGCGTTCTGCGAGCGCAGGAACTGGATCGGGTGCAGCAGGATCGTCAGCAGCAGCCGCAGGAACCGGAACGCGCCGCCGTCGACCATCGGCACGGTCTGCACGAACAACGCGTTCTGGCCCTTGCCGTAGGTGCACACCTCGACATGGGTGTGCGGTTCGGGGTGGATGGAGGACGTGATGGCCACACCCTGGGCGAAGTCGCGCCGCGACTTGCTGGTGACGCCGATGATCGCCTCGGAATTGCTGCGCGTGAGCTCCCCGACCCGGGCCGACAGTCCGGGCAGGGTGCCGTCCGCGCGCAGGGTGTGCAGCAGTTTCTGGGTGCCCAGTGCGGCCGCGGCGAACACCACCTGTCCGGCGGTGAAGGTGCGCCGGTCCTTGCGCAGCACACCGTTGGATCGGACGGTCTCGACCCGGTAGCCGCCGTGGCCGTCGGGTGCCACCGAGGTGACCGTCGTCAACGGATGCACCTGGGCGCCTTTGCTCTCGGCCAGGTGCAGGTAGTTCAGGGTGGTGGTGTTCTTGGCGTTGTGTTTGCAGCCGGTGAAGCATTCCGAGCAGTGGATACAGCCGGCGCGGCGCGGTCCGGCGCCACCGAAGTACGGGTCGGCGACCTCGACTCCTTCGCGGCCCTCGTTGAAGAACACACCCACATGGGTGCGGTGAAAGGTCTCGGCTACGCCCAGATCCCGCGCGACCTGCAGCAGCACTTCGTCCTTGGGTCCGACCCGCGGGTTCTCCACCACCCCGAGCATGCGTTTGGCCTGGTCGTAATAGGGGGCGAGTTCGGTTTTCCAGTCGGTGATGTGAGCCCAGGCGCGGTCACGGTAGAACTCGGGCAGCGGTTCGTAGAGGGTGTTGCCGTAGATCAGCGAACCGCCGCCCACACCGGAACCACTGAACACCAGGCATTTGCCCAGCACGCTGATGCGTTGTGGTCCGGTGAGCCCCAGGCGCGGCGCCCAGATGGCGTTGCGGACGTTCCAGTTCGTTTTCGGGTAGTCCTCGGCGTTCCAGCGTCGCCCGGATTCCAGAACCCCGACGCGATACCCCTTTTCGGTCAAGCGCAGGGCGGCCACGCTGCCGCCGAACCCGGAACCGACGACGATCACGTCGTAGTCGTAGCTGCTCATCGAGTCATCACCTCGTAGTCGGCGGGATCGAACCGCGCCTGTTTCCGGTACTGGCGGCCCAGCAGCGGCCAGTTGGTGGTGATCCGGCCGTCGGCCTGGCGGTACCAGGACGAACACCGGCTCCACACACTCCCGCCCAGCAGTTCCTGGATCCGGGCGTCATAGGATTTCTCCACCTCGGGGCGCACGGCCAGCGGTCGGCCGGTCGTGGCGAGATGGGCCACGTAGCGGCCGAGGTACTTCGCCTGCGCCTCGAGGAAGTAGATGATCGACCCGCCACCGGTATTGGTGTTGGGCCCGTACATCAGGAACAGATTCGGGAACCGCGGCACGGTCATCCCGTAGTAGGCGTGGGCACCGTCGCGCCACTGTTCGGCCAGCGCCAGCCCACCGGTTCCGGTGATCTGCATGGGCGCCAGGAACTCGGTGGTGCGGAACCCGGTCCCCCAGATGATCACGTCGACGTCGTGCTCGACACCGTCGACGGTGCGCACTCCGGCGGGAGTGATCTCGGCGATCGCCTCGGTGCGCAGCTCCACATTCGGCTGGGTCAGCGCGGGAATGTAGTTGTCGGAGAACAGGATCCGTTTGCAGCCGATGGGGTAGGCGGGCCAGATCTTTTCGAACAGGCCGGGCGCGGATTTCGCCTGCCTGCGCATGTGCCACTTCGACCAGGCCCGGATCGCCGCGGCGAGCGGGGCGGCGTAGACCCAGGCGAAGCTGAGACCTTCGACCACGCCGTACCAGGTGCCGCGTTCGGCCAGCTCCGTCGCGGGCACCTGTTCGAACAGCCGGTGATGGCGGCGGGAGAACTGCCGGTCGGGGCGGCTGATGATGTAGGGGGCGGTGCGCTGGAACACCGTCAGCTTCGCGACGGCCGGCTGGATCTCGGGCACGAACTGGATCGCGCTGGCCCCGGTGCCGATCACCGCCACCCGCTTGCCGGTCAGGTCCACCTCGTGGTCCCACTGCGCGGAGTGGAAACTGGTGCCGGCGAAGGTGTCCCGGCCGGCGATGGCGGGCAGGGCCGGACGTGACAGCTGCCCGACCGCGGAGACCAGCACGTCGACGACCACTGTGTCGCCGGAGCCCAGGGTCACCGTCCACTTGCCCTCGGCCTCGTCGAACTCGGCGCCGCGTACTTCGGTGCCGAAGCGGATGTGGCGGCGCACATCGTATTTGGCGGCGACGTGCTTGATGTAGTCCAGGATCGCCGGCTGCCGCGAGAACCGGTGCGGCCAGCGCGGATTCGGTTCGAAGGAGTACGAGTAGAACGGCGAGGGCACGTCACAGGCGGCGCCGGGGTAGGTGTTCTCCCGCCACACCCCGCCGACCTCGTCGGCCTTTTCGAACACGACGATGTCGTCGAAGCCCTGTTTCTTCAGTTCGATCACGGCGGCCAGGCCGCCGAAGCCGCTGCCGATGACGGCGATGGACGGTGTCATGTGGTCGCCTCGTGGTCGAGGATCGTGCGCGTGCACAGATCCGGGTCGTCGCTGAACGGCAGGTGCCCGCAACCGGGCAGGTCGACATGGTGGGCGAACGGGAAGACCTCGCGGGCACGGGCACTCTGGGTGCGGTGCACGAGAGCGATGTCGCGGGTGCCCCAGGCGATCGTCACCGGGATCCGCGTGAGCGCGCCCGGGTCGTGGCCGGGAGCCAGGACGTAGTTGTCGAAGTCGTCGCGGGCCGCGGCGAACGCGGGGGCACCGGCGAGACCGGCCATGTCCAGGCGTGCCGCCTGCGGGGTGACCCGGCCGGGTCTGCCGAACATGGCCGACAGCAGTACCGCGCGCCCGGCCCGATGTTCGACCGCCCGGTCCAGGACGGGGCCCGCGCCGCGGGTCGCCGCCCGTAGGCCGGTGAGCAAACCCTGCACCCAGCGGCGGCCGGTGGTGCCGTAGAAGCCGACCGGCGAGAACGCGGTGACCGCGCCCGCCACGCCCGCGCGGCCCAGTTCCAGGGCGATACCGCCGCCCATCGAACTGCCAACGACGTGTGGTCGGGTGATGTCGTTGTCGGCCAGCCACCGGGTGAGCCAGTCGGCGTATCCGCGCGGGCCGGGTGTGACATCGGGATCCATCGGTGAGTCGCCGAAGCCGGGCAGGTCCAGTGCGATCACCTCGTGTTCGGCGGCGAGCCGGTCCTGGACCGGGGCGAAGAGCTGATGGCGGCTGCCCAGACCGTGCACCAGCACGATCGGCGGGCCGGTGCCCCGGCGACTGTGGGAAATCCGCGTCATCGCAGCCCTTCGTGCAGTAACAGTTACAGCGTACGGTTTGTTGATTGCACCAGCTGCTCCCGTCGACGTCAATAGGCGGTCGCGACGCCCCAGGTAGCGACGCACGTCACAGCTGGGCGCCAGTATTCGGCACGGCGTACGATTTCACGAGTGAACGCGCAACCCCGTCGCACCCAAGCCGAACGCCGGGCCTCGACCAGGGCCCGGATCCTGGCCTGCACCGCGGAGTGTCTGCTCGAACGCGGCTATGCCGCCACCACGGTCAGTGCCGTCCAGGAACGCGCCGGACTGGCCCGCGGCACCGTGCAGCACCACTTCCCCACCCGTGCCGAACTGCTCATCGCCGCCACCACCGCGGTCGTCGACCTGCGCCTCGAGCAGTTCCGGCACGCGGCCGAGTTGCTGCCACCCGGTCGCGACCGGCTGCAATCGGTGGTCGACCTGGCCTGGCGCGATCTCAACAGCCCGGCCTTCTTCACCGCCCTGGACCTGTGGGTGGCCGCCCGCACCGACGCCGACCTGCGCGAACGGCTCGTACACGAGGAACGGCGAGTGTTCACCGAAATGCGTGGGCTCTATGTCGAAGTGCTCGGCGAACCCTACGCCTCGGACCCGCGCGCACAGTTGCTCGTCGAATTCACCATCGACCTGCTCACCGGGTTGTCGATGACGGCGATGCTCACCGGCACCCTCGGCGAACGCGAGGCCGTGGTGCGGCGCTGGAAGCGGGCGCTGGCGGTGCTGGTGGGTCAGTTGCCCAGCGAGGAACTGCTCGACGGCAGCCCGCTGCCGCGCACCACCCCGGCCCGCTGAATCGTCAGTCCCGGCCGGCGACGTCGGTCGCGGACAGCCCGTTCCAGCACAGCCCGACGGTGATCTCGACCGCGTCGTTCTTCGGGATCGGGCGGCCCGCGTCGAGCCACTGGCGTGCCGACAGATGGCTGGCCCCGACCAGGCCGTAAGCGCACGTGTAGGCGCGCACATCGTCCATGCCCGCCGCGCGCAGTTCGGTGCTGACCAGCGCCGCGCAGGTACTCATCGCGTCACGCACCCGCCACCGCACACACGGTTCGCTCGGCACCGGCGACTCGAAGACCAGGGTGTGCCCACCCGCGTCCTCGTCGACGAAGTCGAAATAGGCCCCCACCGCGCGGCGCACCTTCTGTTCGCCCTTGGTGCCGGCCAGCGCGTTGCGCACCCCGTCCACCATCCGGTCCAGATAGACCTGAAGCACGGCCAGATAGAGGTCGAGTTTGCTCGAATAGTGCGTGTACAGCACGGGTTTGCTCATGCCTGCGCGCACACCGATGTCCTCCATGCTGGCACCGTGGTAGCCGTAGGCGACGAACACCTCCCGCGCGGCGTTGAGCACCACCTGGCGGCGTTGGGCGCGGGCGGTTTCGACCGTCGTGTCGGGCCGGGGCGTGGCGAGGTCGTCGCTGTGGAGCAGAGTCATGCGGCTTCCTGGTTCTCGTGGGACGGCACGTTCACCATGTGGGCACCGGTCCGGTCACCTTACCGGTGCACCGGACACGCCATGGCGCTGTGGTGCGCATCAGCCGACCCGTTCGAGCAGGAAGTAGAAGTGCTCGCCCTCGGCGAGGACCAGTTCGGCGCGCCCGTTCATGATGCCCATCAGGGTGGTGTCGTCGAGCCATTTGAAGTGGTCGAGTACCGCGCGGCCGTCGTAGACCATCGTCGCGGTGACCTCGCCACGGAACTCGATGTTCCACAGCGTTGCTTCGCCCTGGCCGAGTTCCACATTCGAGAACAGGGCGCCGTCCTCGCTTCGGCAGATCAGCGGTTCGGCGTGGTCGACGGCGCGGAAGTTCTTGCCGTACCAGCGGTTGGCCGGCAGCGCGTGACACAGCGGGTGGCCGGTCTGGAACGCCTCACCGCGCCAGGCGCCGAGGATCTCGTCGGCGCGGGCGGGGCGCAGCCGAGCCCACAGGTCGTCCAGGTCGGCGGTGCGGACACCTTCGGGCTGTTCGCGCAGTTGTTGCCAGCGTGGCTTGTCCGCCATCGTGTCCTCGTCTCACCGATCCCCGAACCAGGTGGTCCGGCAATCGACCATAGTTCCGAACCAGTTGGTTCGGCAAGGGGTACGATCCGGTTCATGCGAGCGGCAGGTGAGGCGACCAGGGAGCGCATCCTGGCCGCGGCGAAGGCGGAGTTCGCCGAATTCGGGGTCGCCGGGGCCCGGATCAACCGGATCGCCGCCGCCGCCCACGCCAGCAAGGACCGCCTCTACGCCTACTTCCCCGGCAAAACCGAACTGTATGCCGCGGTCACCGAGCGCTGGGCGCGCGAGATCGCCGCCGAGACCGGCCTGTCCGCCGAGGACCTGCCCGGCTACGTAGGCCGCCTGTTCGACCACTTCGTCACCCACCCCGACAACGCGCGCCTGCAGGCCTGGGCCGACCTGGAACTGTCCGACACCGACATCGCCGAGGTACTGCGCGACACCATCGCCACCAAGGTCGCCGAACTGCGCCGCGGTCAACGCGCCGGCCTGCTCACCCCGGACATCCCCGCCCCCCTGCTGCTGCGCATGCTCACCGACCTGGCCCGCACCACCGCCATCCACGCCCGCCACACCGCCGAACACTTCGGCCCCGAACACATCCGAGCCCAACGCGCGGCGACCGTCCTGGCGGCACAACGCATCGTCACCGGGCGTGAACGCGGCGAAACCCCCTGAACTCCGTCGGGGTCGATCGACCTCGGAACCGCGCGTTTACAGTGGCCCGGTGACCACAGCTCTGCGTATCTGTTTCATCGGCGACTCGTTCGTGCAGGGTGTCGGGGATCCGCAGTATCGGGGGTGGGTCGGGCGGGTACTGGCCGCTACCGGGCCCGCGATCACCGCCTTCAATCTCGGGGTGCGGCGCGATACTTCCGATGATGTGCTGCGGCGCTGTTGGTCCGAGGTCGAGCCGCGGATGCTGCCGGGGGCCGACAACCGGCTGGTGGTGTCCTTCGGTGCCAACGACGCGATCGAGGAGGACGGGGCGCCTCGGGTGTCGCATGCGCGGTGCCTGGACAATCTGGCGACTGTGCTCGGGGAGAGCCGGGAGCGTGGGGTCGCGCCGTTGGTGGTCGGTCCGCCGCCGGTGGTCGGCGCCGGTGCGGTCCATCTGCGCCGTGCGCTCCGGCTGGCGGAGGAGATGTCGGTGTTGTGCCGCGCGCAGGGTGTTCCTTTCGTGGATGTCACTGCGGAACTGGCCGGTGACACGGTCTGGGTTCGCGAGGCGTCTGACGGGGACGGCGCGCATCCGGGTGCGGGCGGTTATCAGCGACTGGCCGACCTGGTTCTCGCCGGTTCGTGGCATCGCTGGGTCGCCGATCCGCACGGTAGGACACCGGGCAGGTCGGCGAGCAGCCACCGTGAGGTCATCGCCGGTGAACCCGGGTCGCGCCCCTGACGGTGGCGACCCTCAGGTCCGTTGGTTCGAGGCGCGGGTGGTCTGGAGCAGTTGGCGGGCGATCAGGTCGGTGAGATGCGCTCGGGTGGTGGTGAATTCGCCGCGCAACCAGGCGGCGACGAGTTCGAGGGTGCCGCTGACCACGGTGTAGGCGACCATGTCGGTGTCGAGGGGGTCGGGCGGGGAGCTCGGCAGCAGATCGCGGCTCACCGTGGCCATGGCACGGGCGATGGCGTGCTGGGTGGCCAGGCGGGCGGTCTGCAGCGCGGCGGTGCTGTGGGCGTGTAGCAGCAGGGCGTGGCGGCGGGGGTCGGCGAGCAAGAAACCCAGTGCGGCGTCGGCGGCCGCGTGTACCTGGCTGTGCAGGTCGGGGGCGGCGGCGTGGGTGGCGGTGACGACGGTGGCGATGCCCTCGGCGGTGAGTTCCTCGGCCAGGGCGGTGAGCAGGGCGTCGCGGTCGCTGAACTGTTCGTAGAAGTAGCGGTCGTTGAGGCGGGCCCTGGCACAGACCGCTCGTTTGGTGACGGCGGCGGCGCCGTCGGCGGCCAGCAGGTCCAGGGTGGCGTCGAACAGGGCGGCGCGGCGGCGGGAGCGGCGATCTTCGGCTGCCACTCCCCCGTAGGCGCGGGCCGTGGTCGCAGCGTCGGCGGGTTCGGGCGTGCTCTTGACCATCCCTGCATTGTGGTGCACGCTGACACCACACGATGTTCTGGTGTCATGCGACACCAGATTGGCGCCGGGGTGGGTCCACACCGCCGGGCGCCGGAACAAAGGAGTTCACGATGACGTGTCCCGTGTCGCATCAGCCGCCCACCAGCGAGAACACCCCGCTGTCGGCGACCGTCGAGCGTTTCGAGCGGGTGGGCGGATCGGTGCTGTTCGGTTTGTTCGCCGTCGGTCTGTTCGACCAGCCGATGCTGCCCGCGGTGTCGGCGGCACTGGAGGCCACCGGGCGGTCGCGGTATCAACCATGGGCGCGCGCGGTGCGCACCGCGGCCGCGGATCAACTGATCTACCACGGCGAGGACGCCGACCGGGCCGCCGAGGCCCAGCGCCTGATGCGGCTGCACCGCGACGTCAAAGGTGTCGCACCCGACGGGCAACGGTATTCCGCGCTCGAGCCCACCGCATGGAACTGGATTCTCTACTCGGCGTTCTTCGTCCAGCGCGGCGCCTACCTGGCGCTCACCCGTACCGAACCCTGCGCCGCACAGAACCAGGCGATCTGGGATCACTACCGCACCAAGACACAGGGCCTGCACCTGCCGGGCCGGTCACAGCCGATCGAGGACTACACCGAGCTGGTCGCCCACTACACCCGCACGGCCGCCGACGACCTCCGGTCGACCCCGGCGCTGGCCGCGGCCACCACCTCGGTCCGGCACGCACCACGCCCGGACTTCCTGCCCGCTGTCGCGACACCACTGTGGTGGTTGGCCGCGCCCGCACTCAGCCATGTGGTGATGGTCCTCGGCTGCGGCATCATGCACCCCGATGTGCGCGATCGCATGCCCTACACCTGGACTCGCCGCCACGACACCGAGTTCCGGGCTCTCACGAAGGTTTTGCGGGTGGCCTTCGACCGGCTGCCCGCAGCGCTGACCGACTCCCCGATGGCCCGCAACCGCCGCGCCTACCAACGTCTGGTCACCCGCTACCGCGATGTCGGCCTGACCTCGTTCGCCCCCGACCCCACCTTCGCCCGAGCCGCCCGACGCTAAGCCGCCCGCAATCGCACCATCGGCAGCGTGTCGACCGGCGCGCCGGTCGCGTGTTCGATGGTGGCGCGCAGCTTCTTCCACGCGCGCGGGTGCCGCTCGATGTAGCGATCCAGGGCACGCGCCGATTCGTCGTCGCTCATCGGCGTCGCGAGAGCGGGAGTGCGGCGCCGGAAACCACAGGAGACCCACACGTGGGCGTCGGCGACGATGTTGCGGTACCACTGGGACGTGCGGCCGAAGCCGGACACGATCACATACTCGTCGGGCGTGGGGCGGTCGACGACTTCCAGCACGACGAACCGGTGTGCACCGCTGCGCCGCCCGATGTGCTCGAGCATCAGCAGCCGGCTGCCGAACACGAAACCCAGCCCGGCCCGGTAGAGCCGGATCGGGGCACGCGCCAGGGCACGAGTGCGCAACACGCGGGCACCGAGCGCAGCCATGAAGTCCGACACCAGTTGTTCTCCTTCGCGTAGACGATTCAGTCCGGCCCTGGTGGCGCCAGGAGGCCCAGACGGGTCAGATCACCAACGTACTTCGCGATCAGCTCCCGGTTCAGGTGCGGGATGTCGGCGGCGGGGCCGATGCGGGCCGCGCGCACCGCCGCCCGGAACCCGTCGGCCGGCAGAGCCGATCCCGGCAGCGGACGGCCGGGGTGGCGGTAGGCGTGCAGCAACGGCAGCAGGGTGTGCTTGCGTTGTGGTTCGGGCAGGGCGCGCAGGGCGGTGGCGAAACGGTCGAACCAGTCGTCGTAGTCGTCGATGCGGTCGATGTGGTGGCCCGCCTCGACGAGCCAGTCGATGAACACATCGAGGCTGATGCCGTCGTCATGCGGATTGACCACGTCGTAGGTGCGGTAACCGGTGGTGGCCGCGGCACCGAGTGTGGTGACGGCGGTGGCGACGAAGTCGGCGGGCAGGCCGTCGTAGTGTGCGCGGCGGCGGTGCCCGTGGGCGTCGGTGCGGTAGAACGACTTCGGTGCCAGGCCGGTGACGAGCACGCTCAGCAGCAAACGGGTGAACACGTCGGGCACATTGAGCTGACCGGAGAACTCGCTGTGGGCCAGGATCATGTCGGAACGGAACACCGCGACCGGCAGCCCGAACCGCTGCGAGGCCGCACGCAGCAGCACCTCCCCGGCCCATTTGCTGTTGCCGTACCCGTTGGCGTAGGTGCCGTCGATGCGCCGCACCGGGCTCATCTCCCGCACGTCACCGTCCTCGGCGAAACAGTCGCCCTGGGCGGCGACGGCGACCGTCGACAGATAGTTCACGGGTTTGCGGGTGGTGGTCGAGGCCAATCGGATGATCTGCGCGGTGCCCACCACATTCGGCCCGAACAGCTGCGTGTAGGGCAGCACATGGTTGACCAGTGCCGCCGAGTGCACGATCAGGTCGACCGCACCGGCCAGTCGTTGCCATTGCTGTGGTGCCAAGCCCAGGTCCGGTTCGCCGATGTCGCCGGGCAGCACTTCCAGGCAGCCTTCGGCCAGGGCGCGGTAGCGCTCGGTCAGCGCGGCGTCGGCGGTGCCGAATGCCGCGTCCAGGCGGGCCCGCGCCGCGGCGGCATCGGAGCCCCGGACCACACAGATCACGGTGCCACCAACCGGGGCCAGGCGCTGCAACCAGGTGAGCAGCAGGAACCGGCCCAGGTAGCCGTTCGCCCCGGTGATCAGCACCGTACGCGCCGGGGTGGCCGCGGCCGGAAGATCGGCCGCCGCGGTGATGCTCGCGGGGTCGAGGAACTTGTCGAGGGACAAGTCGGCGGCCCGGATCTCGGTGGCGTCGACACCGTGCACCGCGGCGACATCGACGGTGTGGGCGCCGGTTTCGCGGGCACGCCGGATGTAGTCGCTGATGTGGGTCAGGTCGCTGTCGGGCCCGAGCAGCACGCCCACGGGCACCTCGACGTCGAAGAGTTCACCCAGCAGCGTCGAGTACGACAGTGCGGCCAGCGAGTCACCGCCCAGCTCGCCGAATCGCGCGTCGGGCCGCAGGTCTTCGGTGGCACAGCCGAGGACCGCGCGCACCGCCCGGGCGACCGTGTCGTACACCGGCAGTTTCGGTGCGTCCAGGCGCAGCCGGTGCAGTTCGTCCTGTTGGCGGCGGTCCAGTGCGTCGTAGAGCTTCTCGAGCTGCTCGCCGTAGCGTTGTTTCAGTTTGGGCCGCAACAGTTTGCCCACCCCGGACAGCAACCCGTTGCCGACGGTGAACGGTTCGGGTTCGATCAGGAAGTCACGCGGGATCTCATACGGCTCGAGGTCGGCGGCGCGGGCGACGCGGTGCAGTGAATCCTGCAGTGCCGCACGCAGACCGTCGGTGGGCGCGCCGGGTGCCGGGACCACGACCGCGAGCAGATACGCCCGCTCGCCGCTGCCGTACACGTACACCTGATGCACCAGTTCCGCCGCGGCGAACACCGCTTCCAGCCGCGACACCGTCACGAATTCGCCCTGGGACAGTTTGATCACGTTGTTGCGCCGGTCGACATAGACCAGCCGGTCGGGTGCGAGCTCGGCGACCACATCGCCGGTGCGGCAGAAACCGTCGGCGTCGAACACTTCGGCGGTGGCCGCCGGACGCCGGTAGTAACCGGCGATCATGGTGGTGGTCTTGAGCAGCAACTCACCGCGCGGATACGGTTTGTCGGTGCCGAAATAGCCGAGTTCGGGTACATCGAGGAGTTTGTAGTCCAGCACCGGTGGACGCATCACCCGGGTGTCGAAGATGACGCCGCCGCCGGTCTCGGTGGAACCGTAACCATCGTGCAGGCGCAGTTGCAGCACCGATTCGACGAACGCGCGCAGGTCCGGGGCGATCGGTGCGCTGCCGCACAGCACCGTCATCAACCGTCCGCCCAGGAGTTCTTCGCGCAGCGCGGTTTCGACGTTCTCGGCCAGAGCAGCCGGGTCGGTTCCGGTGTCGCGGCGGCGGTCCAGCTCCCGGCGGAAGTGCTGCTGCAACATCTCGCACACCCGGGGCACGAGGAAGATCTCGGTGGGCCGCACCAACGCGAAATCCTCGAACAGGGTCGACAGATCCGGTGCGGCGGCGAAGTACGCGGTGCCGCCGCGCGCGAGGGTGGCGTTGAGGGTGAGTCTGGCCGCGATGTGGCTCATCGGCAGAAAGTTCACGTTGATCACCGTCTGCGCCCGCGCGGGCTGCCAACCCACCGCGACCAGGCGTTGGGTGTACATCGCGCCCTTGGGTGTGCCGGTGCTGCCCGAGGTGTAGATCAGCAGAGCGAGCGCGTCTTCGCCGTCGGCGGGCACGGCCTGCGGTGCGGGCGCGGCGGTGCGGCCGCGAACGAGGGTGTCGGCGAGGGTGCGTAATCGGATCGGCGAACCGGTCAGACGTTGCCCGGCAGCACCGAGCGCGGTGCGGTGCTCGTCGTCGTCGCCGAAATGGTCGAACACCAGCAGCGACTGCGGTGCCGGGCCCGCGAGGACGGCCTCGACGGCCAGGCTCAGGTGCGCGGTGTCGACCGCGAGCACCCGGGGTGCGGTTTCGTCGAGGATCGAACGCAGCTGTGCCTGCCCGGCACCGGACTGCAGTGGCACCGCCACCGCCCCGAGGTGGACGGCGGCCAGGTCGAGCACCGTGTAGTCGGCGCCGGTGAACCCGAGCATCGCCACGAAGTCGCCCGCCCGGATGCCCTCGGCGTGCCAGGCGGCGGCCACCGCGCGGGCCCGTTGCCACACCTCACGGTAGGTGAGCAGCTCGAATTCGGGCAGCAGCCGGCGGGTGGCGCGACCGGTCGACGGGTCCTCGACGAGTTCGGTGCGCCGCATCCCGAGGGCTGGTCGCTCGGCGTAGCCGGTCATCGCGGTCTCGATGATGCGGGCCAAACCCAGCCCGGCAGTGGTGACCGCGGCGTGGACATCCTCGGCGGGCCGGGCCGCCCGTATCTGCGGGTCCTCGGCGTAGAGGGTCTTGATGCGCTGCGCGAGCCGCCCAGAGTCCGGCTTCATGCGTCGCGACCCCGATCCGCCCCGTCGGCCACAGAAACCCGAACCCCGTGCCAGGCTTCACGTTTCGCGGGTTCGGGGTCGATCAGCAGACGTGCGGGATGGTCGATGGCGTAGGTGGCGCGCCGCTGCGGGGTGTAGGGCGTCCATTTCGGCAGCGGTGTGCCGGTGCGGGCGAAGCTGAGCCAGTTCTCCTGCATCGTGTCCTGCACGGCCAGGAACGCGCGCCGCCCGCCCGCGGCCGTCATCATCCGGCCCAGCGGGCTGTCGACCCAGCCGAACACCGGGAGCAGCTCGAGCGCGTGGGTGGCACCGAAACCGGCCAACCGCACCGCGCGCGGGGCGAAGTCGTAGCGGTAGGAATAGGTGGGCGCGTACCGGCTGTGCCCCTCGAGCACGGCCAGGGTGGGACGCAGGAACATGAAGTCACCGCCGATGCGGACCGCGGTCTTGGCGCTCGGATAGCCCGGGTAGCACTGCGTGACCCGCTCCAACGCGCCCGGTTCGCACCGTTGGAAGGTGGTGGCGAGTTGGGCGGCGGTGTGCGGCACCGACTTCGCGAAGCGCTGGAACAGGGTGGCCTCGTCACGGTTGGTGCCGATGATCAACGGCACCGGTGCCGCCCGGCCCGCCACGATCGCGTCGAGCGGGGCCTCGGGCAGGAAATCGCCGTCGGCGACCGGCGCGTAGGCGAAGCTGCCGGGTTCCTCCCGCAGCGCCCGGCCCAGCGCGCGATCGCTCGCCCGGCACAGCTCGCGCGCGGACACGGTACTCAGCGCGTTCACGGCTTCGTCGGGGTCGGCGCCGAGACGCTCCAGGCAGCTACGGGCGAACCGGCGCGCCTGCTCGGACGTCGCGGTCCAGTCCGCGGGGGCGCTCTGGGCGATGGCGCGGTGGAACAGGCCGTGCGCGGCGGGTGTGGCCAGCAGGCTGACCACCGCGTGCGCGCCCGCCGATTCCCCGAAGATCGTCACGTTGTCCGGGTCGCCGCCGAAGGCGGCGATATTGCGCCGCACCCAGGCCAGTGCCGCGACCTGATCGCGCAACCCCAGGTTCGACTCGAACGGTCTGTCGGCGGTGCCGAACTCGCTGAAGTCGACATAGCCCAGCCCGCCGAGCCGGTAGTTCACCGACACCACGACCACCTCACCGCGTACGGCCAGGCTCGCACCGGAGTACATGCTCGAGGTGCCGATGAGGTACCCGCCGCCGTGGATGAACACCAGCACCGGCCGCGGCTGCCGGGCCGGTGTCGCGGGGGCGGTCACGTTGAGGGTGAGGCAGTCCTCGTCGGTGGGTTGCCAGGTGCGCGGCCCGATGCGCGACCCGCTGGGGTGCTGGACGGCGGCGAAACCGAAGTCGGTCGCCGCACGCACCCCCGTCCACGGGTGTACCGGTTGCGGTGCCCGCAACCTGAGTTCTCCGGTGGGTGGGGCGGCGTAGGGCAGAGCGCGCCAGCTGAGTACGCGACGGCCCGCACGACCGCGCACGACTCCGTCGGCGGTCACGATCTCGGTGGGCATCATCTGCCCACAGTACGTGGTACCGCTGGTACCGCGCAGGTGGTTCGCGTTGCGAAGTTTCACCGCCCGGGACGCGACCTAGAATGGTCCGATGGCCAGTGATCCGGCGTCCTCACCGTCCGAGATCAACCCCGACGGCCCGGAAAACGCGCCCGCGGCGGCGGGAAACGCGCACACCGTCCCCGAACTGGATCTCCTCGTCTCCACCTGCCGGGCCTGCCCACGCCTGGTGGCGTGGCGCGAAGAAGTCGCCCTCGTGAAGCGGGCCTCGTTCCGGCACGAAGTGTATTGGGGCCGGCCCGTCCCCGGCTTCGGACCCGACGACGCCCAGATCCTTGTCGTAGGCCTGGCACCGGCCGCCAACGGCGGAAACCGCACCGGTCGCATGTTCACCGGCGATCCGAGCGGCAACGTACTCTTCGCCGCCCTGCACGCGGTCGGCCTCTCGACCGGTACGCACCCGGTGAGCCGCGACGACGGCATCGAACTGGTCAACACCCGGCTCACCTCACCGGTGCACTGCGCACCACCGGCGAACAAACCCACCCAGGAAGAACGGCACCGCTGCGCGCCGTTCCTCAGCCGGGAGATGGAACTGCTCGCCGGCACACTGAAAGCGATCGTGGTCCTCGGCGCATTCGGCTGGCAGGCCCTGTTCAGCGTGCTCGCCGAAGGCGGTTGGACGGTGCCACGGCCACGCCCCCGCTTCGCCCACGGCGCCCACGTGATACTCACACACCCCGACGGACGCACCGTGACAGTACTGGGCTGCTATCACGTGAGCCCGCACAACACCTACACCGGACGACTCACCCCGGCCATGATCGAAGACATACTCACACAAGCAAAATCGGTCGCCGCACAGCCACACCGGAAGCGGTGAACAATGCGCCTATGATCATGGCGTGCTGACTGTCTACACCATCGGCCACTCCACGCGGACCGCCGACGAATTCGTCGGTCTGCTCCACGATTACGGCGTGACCCAACTGGTGGACATCCGCACCGTCCCCCGATCCCGGCACAATCCGCAGTTCGGTCGCGAAACCCTCCCCGAAACCTTGGCGGCGGCCGGCATCCACTACGTATATCTCGCCGCACTCGGCGGATTACGCCACACCGAAGCCGGTGACCTGAACGCCGGTTGGCGCAATGCCTCCTTTCGTTCCTACGCCAACTACATGCAGACCCCGGAATTCGCGGCGGGCATGGACGAACTCGTCGACCTGGCCGGTGCGCGGCGCACCGCGATCATGTGCGCCGAAGCCGTCCCGTGGCGCTGCCACCGTTCCCTCGTCGGCGACGCGCTGCTGGTCCGCGACGTACAGGTGCGCGACATCATGTCCCCCACCCGCGCCCCGGAACACACCATGACCAGCTTCGCCCACGTCACGGGCACCACGATCACCTACCCGCCGACGCCGGACCCTGCCTAGGTCATGTCTCCCAATCGAGTTCTCGGTTCTCGCCCGATAGATGGCCAGGTCGGGCATCATGTTCGCCGTGGCGGCAACTGTCGGTGATCGGCATCAGGTT